>JBGCEZ010000001.1:0-8674 GCA_045106735.1 Phycisphaerales bacterium
ACCCGCAATTGGCGGGCCGCGCCGAAGCTCGCCCCGTCAATGGACGCGACGGTGCGGCGGATCATTTCGAACTGGGCCGCGTCGGCCCGCACCACGAGCGAATTGCTCTCGGCGTCCACGCGGATCACCGGTGCACTCGCCGCGTCAAGATCGTCGTCACCCCCGCCGAACACCGCGGCGAGCGTTTCGGCCACCGAAGCCGCGTCGGCGGCCCGCAGCGGCAGCACCTGCACCGGCCGGGCGGCGGGCCCGCGGGACTCTGCCGGCACGTCGAGTTGCCGCACCATTTCTTCGGCCGTGGCCAGCAGGCCCGGGGCGGCGGAAATCACGACGGCATTGAGCCGGCGGTCGGCGGCGATGCGAATCTCCGGCTGGTCGTCGTCGGCATCGTTGAACTGCTGACGCCGGAACCAGTTTCGGCCGAAGGGATCGTCTTCTTCTTCGTCCTTGCCGAGCAGGCGTTCGACGATCGGGGCGATGGACTCGGCCCGGGCGTGCACCAGTTTCACCGTCCGCACCCGCTGGCGATCCGGGCCGCCGGCCTCGTCCATGCCGGCGACCAACTGCTCGACGCGGTCGAGCTGCTCGGCCGTCGCGGTGACGATCACGCTGTTGCTGGACGGCTCGGCCGAGACGGTGGGCGCGGGGCCGGCCGGGCGACTCGCCGCCTCGGCCGTCAGGGCCGCTTGCAGTGCGTCGGCCACGCCGGTCGCGTCGGCCTCGCCAAGACTGAAGACGCGCACGTCCATCGCCGCACGGCCGCCGCCCACGTCGAGCTGGGCGATCAGTTCGCGGGCCATGGCCGCGAGTTCGTCGGGGGCGCTCACCAGGACGCGGCCGCCCGTCGGGTCGGCGGTGACCGTCGGCTCGGCGACGTCGATGCCCGCTTCGGATGCGGCCAGCAAACTCTGGGGCCAGCGGCCGCGGTCACGCAGGATCGGCTGCACGGTGGACGCGATCACCGCGGGGTCGGCGGATCCGAGCGGCACCACGGTCAGTTGCATGGGCGGGGCGACGATCGCCGCGGCATCGCGCTCGGCCAGCATGGCCATGAGCGCGTCGACCGATGCGTCCGGCCCGGCGACCACCACGCTGCCGGTTTCCGGCTCGGCTTCGATCCGCAGGTCGCGGCCGGCCATCCCTTGGAGTTCGGCCAGGCGCCGCACGCTGGTGGCCAGGGCGGCCGGCCGGGCGCGGCGCGGGGTGTAGACGCGGGTCGACGCGGCCACCCCGCGGTCGCGATCCAATTCGCCAATGAGCTGTTCGGCCAGGGCCACGCTGCGCTGCGGGCCCGACACGATCAAGGCGTTCGTCCGGGTGTCGGCTTCCACGCGAATCGGCGTGGGCGGACGGAAGTTGCCGCGGCTGCGACGCAGCTGCTCCAGGACGAATCGCGGGTCCTGCTGGGACTGGTCCACCAGCAGCGTGCGCACCATGTCCGCGATCTCGCCGGCCTCGGCGTACTGCAGGGCAAAGGTGCGGGCGTCGATCGCGTCACGACTCGGCCGGTCATCGAGCGGCCGGATCATCTCCTCGACCATTTCCAGGTCGGTCGGGATGCCGACGAGGATCACCGCATTCGACTGGCCGGCGGGCACGATCTCAACGTCCAGCGGCAAGCCGGTGGACGGACTCGTCATGGTGCCCAGCACGCCGCCGAGCGATTGGCTCACCTCGCCGGCGTCGGCAAACGTCAACGGCCGCACGCGGATGGTGCGGTCACCGATGCGGGCGGCGGGCGAATCCAGCCGCTGGATCAACTGTTCGGCGATGGGCACCAGGGCCTCGGGGGCCGAGAGAATCAGCGTGTTCGTCGCGCGGTCCGCACTCACATCGATCAGGCGTTCCGGCTCGCCGGCCGACGCCGGCAGCTCTTCGCGGAGCCGGACCAGCAGGATTTCGCGGAGCATCGAGGCCACCGCGTCGGCTCGGGCGTGCTCCAGGGCAAAGAACTGCAGCGTGGTTGACGGACCGGTGACGGCCACATCGAGTTCGGCCAGCAGTTCTTCGATGCGCTTGAAGCTCTCGAGCGGTCCGCTCACCACCAGCTTGCGGGTGCGCGGCTCGGCGTCGATGGAAATGCCAGACCGACGGTCGCGGCCTTCGGGCAACAGTGCGCCATCGGCGGCCAGTCGCCGCAGCGTCTCGGCCACGCCGGAGACGTCGGCGTGCACCAAGTCGTACGTGCGGATCGCGGTCTCGCCGTTCGGCTCCTGACGGTCGAGTTGTTCGACCAAGCCCTCGAACCCGACCATGCGGGCGGCGGGAGCGTCGACAATGATCGAGTTCGTCTGGATGTCGGCCCGCACCACGATCTCGCGGATCGGGGCGACGCCGGGAATCGGGCGCCCGCGGCGGTCCAGCGGCGCCGGCGGCGCGGGGAACATCTCGTCCAGCGTGCGGGCGAGTTCTTCGGCCCGGGCCACCCGCAGCGGGAAGATGCGAATCTCGCGGCCTTCCGCGTCGTAGCGGTCGGCATCGTTGAGTTCGCCGACGATCGTCTCGATTTCCGCCAGCAGGTCAGGGTGGGCGGCGACCACGAGGGCGTTCGTGGCGGCGTCGGCGGTGATGCGCACGGGCTTGTCGCGGCGCTCTTCACTCGAGCGGCCGTCGTACTGACGGGTCAGGGCCTGGGCCAGGTTGCCCGCCTCGGCCGCCCGCAATCGCAGGATCCGCAGCGGCGGCATGTCGGCGGCTTCCGGCCGGTCCATGCTGCGCACGAGTTCGCGAATGATCGAGTGCTGCTCCGGCGTTGCGGCCACGAGCAGACTGTTGGTGCGGTCAACGGACTCGAAGGTCGGCGGCGCGCCGGTCTCGCCGGTCAGGCCGCGGTGGTCGGCGGCCAATTCCTGCAGGAATCCGGCGACGTCGGCCGCGGCGGCAAAGTTCAGCGGGATCAATCGCACGTCCGGCGGACTGCCGATCGTGCGCCGCAGTTGATCGAGGATGCCGGCGAATCGGACCATCGCCTCGTCGTCGGCCACGACCAAGAGCGCCCCCGCGTCCCGGTCGACTTCCACGCTTACATCGCCCGCGGCCACGACACCTTCGGCTTGCTCGGTGTACAGCCGCTGGGCCCGGGCGGCGACCTCGTCGAGGTCGGCCCCGGGAATCTCAAAGACGCGCAGGCGGCGGGGAATCGCCACCGCTTCCAGGTCGCGAAGCAGGGCTTCGGTTTCTTCGAAGGTGACGGCATCCCCAGCGATGATGAGCGTGCGCGAGCGGGGCTCGACCTGCACGATCACGTCAACCGGCTTGCCGCCGTCTTCGGCCGGAGCGCTGAGGACGCCGCGGCGGGCGAGTTGCTCGAGGGTGCGGCTGACGAGCAGCGGATCGCCGCGCTCGACGCGGTAGGTCCGCAGTTCGGCCCGCGGCGGCAGTTCCACGCGGTCCAGGCGTTCGACCAGGGCTTCGAAGCTCGCGCGGCGTTCGGCCGGGGCTTCCACGATCAGCGTGTTGGTGGCGGGGTCGGCGGTGACCGAGACCTCGCGCGGCTGCTGCAGCTGCGGGAGTGGACGACCGCGATTGTCACGCGGGACCGGCGGCTCGGGGTACAAACGCTCCAGGGCGGTGGCCAGATCCACGGCCCGGGCCCGCCGCAGCGGGAAGATCATTGTTTCGCGGTCGGCCCCGCCTTCGGCGGTCGCATTGAGCGCGTCAACGAACACGCGAATGTCATCAAAGACGTTCTCGTGGGCGCTGACGACGAGCGTGTTGGTCGCCCCGTCGGCTTCGATCGTGACGGGCTCGTCGCGCCGCAGCTCCGGCGGACGGCGGTCGTACCGGTTGCGGAGGACGCGGGCGACGCCTTCCACGTCGGCGGCCCGAACCTGCAGCAGCCGCAGCGGCGGCAGGTCCGTCGGCTCAAGCGTGTCGAGGCGGCGGATGAGCCCCTCGATCACCGCGAGCTGCGCGGGCTCGGCCCGGACGTAGAGCTGATTGGTGCGGCCCATCGCCTGGATCTCAGGTTCGGCGATCGCGTCGCCTTCCCGCAGGGCGAGCAGTTCATTGAGCGGGGCGATGATGTCCGCCGCGGTGCGTTGCCGCACGTCAAAGAAGCGGCCCTCGGTCGCCGCCGGCACGAGGCGGCGCGCTTCCGTCAGCGAGCGCGTCCACAGGGCGACGGCATCGGTCGAACCGCTGACGATGAGGTTTCGGCTGGCCGTGTCGTGCTCGACGTCCGGAGCGTCGGCGGCCTCAAGTCCGCGGGTGGCGGCGAGCCGGCCGAAGATGTCGGCGGTGCGAGCGAGCAGTGCGTCGACGTCGGCCACCGCGGTCATCGGCACGACCGACAGTTCGATGTCGCCCGGGCCCGGACGATCCAAGGTCGTCAGAAGGCCGGCGATGATCGGCATGGCGTCCGGCGCGGCCGTCACCTGCAACAGGTCGAGCGAATCGACCGGCGTCACGTCGATCGTCGTGGTCACGCCTTCGGCCGCGGCCAGGCGCGGGGCGATGGCCCGCAGGGTGCGGGCGACTTCGTCAGGCCGGGCCGAAACAAGCGTGAACGAACGGGTCTCGCGGGCCGCGGCGCGAACGCCGGCCACGTCGCCCAGCAGCGCGCTGAATCGTTCGACGCCGCGCGTCGTCCCGATGAGCGTGATCGAACCGGCGGCGTCGTCGAATTCGACGTCGACCGGTTCACTCTCCGCCTCGCCGGTGCGGGCGTAGAGGGCTTCCGCGCGAGCGATGGCCATGGCCGGATCGGCGCCGACCGGCGCGGCGAGAATGCGCACCGTGCGGTCGCGGCCGGTGCGGGCATCCAAGTCCGGCACGAGCGCGACCACGTCGGCCACGTCGGCGGCGCTGCCACTGACCACGATCGAGCGGCCATCGGGACCGGCGAGCAAGCGGACGCTGCGTTCTTGCCGCGTGCTCAGCAGGCCCTTGAGGGCGGTGAGCATGGCCTCAGGCTGCGCTCGGTCGAGCGGCACGACTTCCATGCGGCGGTCCGCGTCGGCCGATGCGGCACTCGCGCCGCCGTCGAGCTGGGCCAGGGCGCGTTCGGCTTCGAGCAGGTCGCGCTCGCGGCCGGCCACGGTGATCCGCCCATCTTCCTGCGACACGATGATCGTGGGCCGGAGCTTGGCGTCGCGGGTGGCGAACAGGGCTTCGATCGCCGACTTGGCTTGCTTGGGTTCGAGCCGCGCCAGGTCGAAGGTCCGCATCGCGCGGCCGGCCTGCGACCCGCTCGTATCGAGCAGGCCGACGACTTCCTTCAACTTGTCGATGCGGCTCTGGATGCCCTTGGCCACGAGCGAGTTGGTGCGTTCATCGGGAGCGATCGTCAGGCCCGGGAGTTCGTTCTCCTCGACCCGGACCTGCTTGCCCTTCTGATTCACCATGAACTTCACGACCTTCTGCGACAGCAGCCCCTGGATGGGCTCCATCAGGTCGGTGACCGACACGTTCCGAACCGGGATGATCTCGATCGCGCCCTCGGGATCTTCGGCGTCGAGTTCGTCCAGGATGGCGGTGAGCCGGCGCACCTGTGCGGCGGTCTCGGTGATGAGCAGCGCGTTCTGCTGCGGCATGGCCGCGACCGAGCCGTAGGACGCGATCATTTCCGACATGCGCTCGGCCATGCTCGTGGCCACGGCAATGTTCAGCGGCCGCACCACGGTGACGACCGAACCGTCCGGCACGTCATCGGGAATCTTGCCGACGAAGGTCGGAATGTCCGAACGGCCGATGTTCTCAAGGCCGCGGAGGTACAGGAATTCCTCGGTCTCCTGCAACACGACCCCGCGCGAGCGAAGGATCGTGTTGAGGATTCGCAGGGCGTCTTCGCGCGAGTACGACTTGGGCGAGAGGTAGTCGAGCGAGCCGTCGGGCACCCCGGCTTCCCGCACCACGGGCTTGCCGAAGCTGCGGGAGAAGAAGTCGAGGACCTGGTCGAAGGGGGCCTGCTTGAAGCTGAAGCGAATGCCGTTGGCGGGGTCGTCGGCGCTGGCGCTCGCGTTGGCGTTGGCGTTGGCGTTGGCATCATCGCTGGCGTCCGCGTTCGCCGCGCCATCCTGATTCGGCGTGCGCGCAATGATGGCGCCGTCGATGGGGGCCGCGAACATGGGGAAGGCATGGGGCGAGGCCGCCGGATCGGCGGCGGAGAAGGCCCGGGCTGCAGGTGAACCAAGCACCGGCGTCCACGTGGACCCGAGAGCGGCGAAGAGGGCCGAAGTGGCGGCCCATCGCGCGGTCTCTTCACGCATCCTGCGCTCCTTGGCCGAGCACCGAGCGGAGCGTCCTGCTCACGCGATGATCGGCTCGCTGAAGGTTCGTCGAAAGACGATGACGGAGTGTAACACGTGCTCGTTTACGCATTTGTCACGATCCGCCAGTTGGGTTGGACTGGCGCCGGCCACGGCCGCCGCGACCTCGGCGACGGCGCGGTTGGCCGGCCAGCGGCTCGAGCGAACCGCCGATGACGACCTCGGTCTGGTCGCCGGCGTGGTCAAAGACGACCCGGTCGGTCAGGACGTCGGCCAGGGTGACGGTTTCAAAGGTCGCGCCGGTGGTCAGCACGACCGAACGGCCGTCGGGGCCGTGGCGCAACCAGGCCTCGGGGCCGCCCGGGCCTTCGGCCACGCCAGTCAGTGTCCACGCGCTCCAGGGGAACGGCGGCGGGCCGGGATCGACCGGTGCCGGCGGGTCCGGCTCCACGACCTCGGGCACCGGATCGGCCACGACCACGATCTCGGGCTTGGGCAACTGGAACGGATCGCGTTCGATGAGCCGGCGCTTGAGCCGATCGCGCACCCGCACCACGGCCAAGCGCTCGGGATCGTCCGAGGCGGGAGCGATCGCGGCCAGGATCTCGGGGGCGACGGCGGCCGGATCGCGGCCGGGCACGAACGCGGTGGTGAGGGCGACGCGCACCTCCACCCGTTCCGAGTCGCGGCTGGGGGTCAGCCGCACCGCGTCGATGCGTTTGGGCCACGGCGCGTCGGCCAGTCGGTCGAGCAGGTCAATCGCTCCGGCAAAGTCGGTCACGCCGCCCACGCCCGCCTCGTACTCCACGAGGTCGGGCTCATTGCGCATCTCCCGCCAGATGCCGGACTTGGGGAACGCTCGCTTCTGCGGCGACTCGATCGCCCGGCCCTTTCCGCCGCTGGTCGACGCGCTGGCGCCTTGCAGTCCGACCTCCGCGGCGATGGCCAACAATTCGCGGCGGATCGCGTGGTCGACGACCTCGGTGGTGGGCCCGAGCGAACGGCCGACGAACGCCGAGACCTCATCGCGCACGTCGTCGGCGGCCCGCAGGCTCCGGCGCCGGGAGCTGAGTCGATCCGACTCATCGTCGATCGCCTGCCGAAGTTCGGCCGCCTCGTCGAAGTACATGTTCCGGAGCAGGATGCGGCCGGCGGCAAAGACGATGGCCCCGCCGGCCACCACCGCGACGCCGATGCCGACGAGCGTGCGGCCACGGCCGGGGACGGAAGCGGCGGACGAAGATGCATCGCGGCCGCGGGCCATCAACCGCCGCTCCGCTGCGCGGGAACGGCCGGGCCGTCGGTGGCGGCGGCGGGAGCGCCGGCTGGCGTGTCGCCGGGTGCGATCGCCGAGTTGGCCGGCGAATTGGCGGCCGGATCGGAGGGCGAACCGCCGGATTGGCCATCGTCGGCCGCACGGCCGGCGTCGGCAACGGCGGTCGCGGCCGCGTTGTCGTCGTCGCTGGACCCCGCGCGGGACGTTGGTTCGCCTTGTGGCCCAGACTCGCGGGCCGGCGCTTCAGCCAAGGCGGCGGCGGCCGCGGCGTCGGCGGCTTCGGCTTCTGCCTCGATCGCCGCGATGGTCGTTTCGATTTCGGAGGCCACCGATGGCGGCATGAGTTCGCGGGTGGCCACGCGATACGCAAAGCCGACCGGCAGTCGCCGGCCCGATTGACCGTCGCTGCCGGTGCTGAACACGCGGAAGGCATCGTCGCGCACGTACGAACCGCGGACCTGGCCGGCCGACGGCAAGTCGCGGGCGGCCCCGTCCACCACCAGCCGGATCTCGAGCGGGACCGACCACGTGCGTTCCTTGCGGTCGTACTCGACGCCGCGGAAATCGAGGTTGGCCGACAGCCCATCGAGCACCGCATCGCCCGGAGCGGGCAGCGCTTCTTCCAATCGGGCGAACTGTTCGATCCAGGCCGGATCGACGGATTCCCAGCGTCGCAGATGGGACCGCCGGGCGATCTCGCGCTGCAGACGGTTGTATGGCTCGGCGAGCTCCGACGACTTGGCCCGGATGCTGGCGTGCTCGGCCCGAAGGCGCGTGAGCTCCTGCCGCCCCATCGTCCAGATGCCCCCGCCGACGATGATCAAGAGCAAGGCGACCAGCGCAACGCGCCGACTGGCAATCCGCCGATGATCGGGGGCCCGGCGCGGACTGAGGAAATCGAGCCCGCCCGCTGGCCCCGCGGGCAAGGCGAGCCCGACGAGCGGCCAGAGCCCGGCCGCTTCGATGGTTTCGTCGGCGCTGGCGCCCGAACTGGACGAACTGTCCTCGACGTCGCCCGCCGCCGGGGCCGCCGCGGCTGCGGCTGCGGCAGAAATCTCCGGCCGCCGCGTCGCGATCGAATCGGGCAATCGAGCAACACGGCCGGGCACGCCGAGGCTGCCCGAAAGTTCGGTGACCGCGGCCCCCGCCACCGCACGATCGCCCAGCACCACGATGCGGGCGATGGGCA
>JBGCEZ010000010.1:0-48044 GCA_045106735.1 Phycisphaerales bacterium
AGCAGCAACACGATGTCGGCAAAGCTGACGACGCCGTCACCGTTGACGTCGCCGGCGACGGCCAGCGAAATCTCATTGGTGAAGATGTCCGGATCGCCCGACGCTGAGTCGGGATAGATCGGATACATCTTGTTTCCGGCGTTCGCCATGCCGAGGTAGTCGCCGAAGAACTGGTTGAACCGGGCGAGACCGTCGTTGTCGGTGTTGAACGACGTCGGGCTCAATCGCTCGCGCGACCACGTCGCCCCGTCGTCGGCGGAGAACGCGTAGTACGCATCGTAGATGCCAGCGGTGCCGCCATCGGGGCGCACATCGTTGACGGTGTCCAGGAACACGACGTGGAGCCCGCCGTTGGCGTCGGCCTCGATCCACGGGAAAATCTGGTCGCCCAGCGGCGCTCCGGCGGGGTCGTCGGCAATGATCGTCGGGGTGGACCACGTCAATCCCTGGTCGATCGAGCGGACCAGGTAGAGGTCAACATCCGATTCGCCGCCGATGACCTGGGTCGTGTCCATGTAGACGACGTTGATCGCCCCGTTCGGACCGATGGCCATCACGTTGATCGGCGGCACGCGGAAGGTGCCGGGCGTGCGCGAGGCACTCTGCGTGCCCCACACATCCATGCGAACCGCGGCGAGCTGATCATCGAACGTTTGTCCGCCGTCGAACGAACGCAGCACGCGAACGCCGTCGTTGAAGTCCCAGTACGCGATGTAGAGCGAACCGTTGGGCCCGATGCGCGGCAGGAATCCGATGCCGGAAACGGTCGGCGTTGGATTCGTCCACGTGGCGCCGAAGTCATCGCTGAACACGACGCCCTCGTTGTAGGCGATGTACACGCGGGAGGTATTGGTGAAGTTTGGTCGCTGCCCGACAACCATCCAGGGCTTGTCGGTCCCTGACGCAACGCGGGCCATGACCGACGGCTGGAAGGTGGCGGCGCCCGGCGTCTTGCGGGCGACGTACAGACCACTGTTCGCCCCGGCCGAGAACGAGATCCCGCCGGCGTACAGGTCGCCGGTCCGCGGATCCCAAGCGGTCATCGGGTCACCCTCGACGCCCGACTGGTTCGCCACCGGCGGACGCAGCACAAAGTCAGACCACGTCGCGCCGCCGTCGATACTCAACGAGAAACCGGTGCTGATGACTTCGTTCGCGATGGTGGGGCTGAATCGCCAGTCATTCCAGCCGGCGATGATCTCCATCGGATTCACCGGGCTCGCGGATCCCGTGGTTTCGTGGGCCGCGGCGGTTCCGCCGGCGTCAATGCGCTGCTGCGGTCCGACGACGGGCGTTTGGGCGGCGGCGGTCGCGCTGCAGAGCGAGGCCAAGACAAACGCACGAACGGGAACGGCTGGCGACATCGGCATCTCCGCGACTGGGGTTCACCATGAGCGCCGACCACGAAAAGCGGGATCGCGGACGGCCGAGCTCAGGTGCCCGAGCATATCGCCGGATGTGGAACGGACCCAACACTTTCTCGAACGGATCGGCGATCGTTCCCCCGATCCCGCAACTCCGCGTCAACCCGCCGATTTCACCGTGGCCCTTCGGCCGTCCATCACTACGATGGGAACGCCTCCGTGCGACCGCGCCGGATCGCTTCGGACCGCGACCGGATCGCGCCGTGGGTTGCCGCGGGTCGCCGCGGGTCGCCCCGAACCGCCGGTCGCATCGAGCCCGTTCGCCGGGACCGCGAACGAATGTTCGTCGTGTTGTGTTCTTGTCTCTCGCGTCCCGCCCTGCCCCGCCATTCGTCACCGCCACCGCCGACGTCACTTGGAGTTCCGCATGATTCGCCTTGCCGCTGCCCGCGTCGCCCACGCTCCCCATCATGCTTGCCTCCGTCTCGCCGCGGCGAGCGTGACCGCCACGCTGTTGATGGCCGCCGGCTGTGCATCCGAGACGTCGAACGAGTCGATGGCTCTCGCGGCGGCAGCGCCGGCGGCGACCGCGGCCTCGGCCTCGGCCCCGGCCCCAACTTCGGCAAGTCTCGTTGCAACGGGCCCCGCGCCCGCAACCGCTGAATCGTCGGCCGCGGCGCCGACCGTCGACGCAACGAGCCCCGAAAGCCCGCGGGATCGCGCCCGGCGCGAAGCCTGGGAAGCGGCGATCGCCGGCATCCGCTTGGCCGACGGCCGGTTCACCGTCACGCAGCCCCTCGTCGGGGGGACGGATCTTGCCACCCAAGCCCGCGAGGAACGCCGCCAGCTCGAACGCGCCAACCAACGCACTCCCGCCGTTGCCGCAGCGGTCCGCGCGGTCCGCGCTCGTCCTGATGCCCCGCGTCTCTGGATTGAGTTGGGTGAATCGCTGAGCCACCGCGGACGTGGCGCGCTCGCCACCGGCGCGTTCAGCACCGCGCTCGACATGGCCACCGATCCGCTCGATCAGTTCGACGCCCACCGCGGGCTGGCCATGCTGCACGCGGGCGAGAGCGAATGGCACCCGGCAATTGAAGACATGACCCGCGCCCTCGCCTTGGCCCCCGGTGACGGCGATGCCCACGCCCGCCTGGCCGTCTGGAACTGGTACGCCGGTGACACCTCGGCCGCGGCCAAGCATCTCACCCAGGCAGAGGCGCTGGGCGGCCGGGTCCCCGGCGCCCTGGCCGGGCTCATCGCCGGGCAACGCCCGCAGAACTGAGTGCGCCTTCGGTTGGCGAGCAGCCCGGCCCGCGTCGGATTCGGGCCGAGGAAATGGCCATGGACGTGGCCGACGAACTGGCCCACACCGAGCCGACAGCTTGGCCGACGAACTGGCCGACAGCTTGGCCGACAGCTTGGCCGACAAACTGGCCCACATTCTGGCCGACCACCCCGCCGATCCCCCCGCCCCCGCAGAAGGTTCCCATGGCCCACATCGAACAAGTCGGCGACGCCGACGCGACGGGACGCCTCGCCCGCATCTACGCGGCAGCCCGAGACCGGGCCGACGGAGTCGTCGCGGGGATCATTCGGGTGATGAGCCGGGATGTCGCGAGCCTCGAAGGCTCGATGGCGTTCTACCTGTCGGTCATGAAGACGCCCAACGCGTTGCCGCCGGCCCAACGCGAACTGCTGGCCGCCGTCGTCAGCAACGTCAACGACTGCTACTACTGAACACTTTCCCACGCCCGGGACTTCGGTCTGGAGTCCTCCGATCCCGCCGCCGCCGAACGCATTGTCTGGGACTACCGCACCGCCGAACTGTCGGCCGCGGACCTGGCCCTCTGCGACTACGCGGTGAAGTTGACGCTCACTCCGGGGGCGTGCGGCGCCACCGATCTGGCCGTCCTGCGCGAACATGGCTTCGATGACGAGGCGATCACCGTCATCGTCCAAGTCATCGGCTACTTCAATTGCATCAACCGCATCGCCGACGGCCTTGGCGTCGACGCCGAGCCCTGGATGACGATCGACCGCGAGCAATGGCATCGCGAGAAGGCGACGTTCTCTCGCCCGCCGGCGGAACGGGCTCAGGCCCGCATCGACCGCCCAACGAAAAAGCGGCGAGGAGGCTGAACCGCCATCCTCGCCGCCTGCATGTCTGCCGGGCGTTCACAGATCGTCGAACGCGTGCGCGTCGCCACCACCGGCTTCAATCCGCGACATGAACCCGCGTCCGCCTCGCCGGTCAGGGCGCGGCGGTCTTGCCGATGTCGAGCCGGTCGACGTCGGCCAGCACGCTGTGCCAGTCGACGCGCCGGCGCACCATCTGCGGATACACCTGGCGAACGATGCCCTTGGCATCGATCAGGTACGAGGTCGTGCGGTCGTACTTGCCCGAACGCTCGCGATTGAGGTCGGCGAGCAGGTCGAACCACAGGTCGCCACTGATCTTGGACGCGATCTGACCGGACTTGGCCAGATCGGTGTCCTCTTGACTCACGGCGGCCACGTGGATGCCGCGGGCGGCGAAATCACTCTGCATCGATTGCAGCTGAACCAGCTGCGTCGCGCAGAACGGTCACCAGAACGCACGGTAGGTCGTGATGACGATCGGACGCTCACCAAGCATTTCCGCCAGGTCCACCGATGAACCGTCGGCCTTGGAGAGCACCATGGCCGGGGCCTTCTGGCCGATGGCCAGCGTGCCGTTGCGACCCCAGGTGGACGCGGTGGCCGGCGTGTCCGCGGTGGCCGTGGCCCCCGCGGTCAGCGGCAGATCGATGCGCCGGCGCACGAACCGTCGCCCCTCGGACTCCGGGCCCTGCAGATAGGCAACGACGTTGACGCCGAGGGTCTCGCCGGGAGCGGGCGTGCGGTTGAGCGTGAAGTCGATCGACGCCCCGGATTCCGGGATCGCTCGCTCGAACGGCTCCTCCAGGAACTCGTTGCGAGCGAGTTCGCGCGGCGATTCAATCACGCGGCCGGCCAGGGTGACCGATTCGGGCACGTCGAACTGGACCATGACGCCGGGACGACGCCGATCCGCGCCGGTGCTCCAGCCCTCGCCGATGTCGATCGAGAGCTTCATCGATAGCGTGGTTTCGCCGGCAATGGTCGCGGGCATCGTTGCGCTGATGCTGAAGGGCGCGTCGGTGGCCGGCGTGGCCGATTGGCCGGCGGCGCCGGCTGGCGCCGTGGCCGATTGACTCGGCTCGGCCGATGCCGGCGCGCTGCCAGCCATCGCGGTGCCGGCGCCGGCCGCGGCCGCGAGCATCACGGCGGCGGCCACGCGGGGATGGCGCCGCACGGGCGGGCCGGTCACGCGAGCGGTCGATCCGCTCGCTGGGTCAGATGGGTTCATGGATGGGGGCTCCGGGGCGCGGCGGGAAAACCGCCGCGGAAATCGAAAAATGGAATGCAGGGTGACCGTGCGGGCAAGCCTGCGGGGCAAGCACTCGAGTCGAACGTACACCGCAATCGCCGAGCCGAAGGTTCGAAGCAACGACGCCGCACGAAGCGACGTCCTCAGCCGACGCTGGCTCGCGCGACGTCAATCATGATGTCCTGGCGGCGGTAGACGCAGGTGCCGCCATCGCCCTCGCACACGTAGTACAGCAGCGTGGCCGGAATCCGCGCGACCGTCCGCTCACCGTCCAGGCGGACCTCAAACTCGAGCGTGCGGCGTTCGGTGGATTCGGCCGTCAGCGGCTCGGGCATCTGGCCCATGATCGTGCGGGCGTCGAGCCCAAGATCATCCGGCAGCTCGGCGCCAGGCATCAGACGCAGCTCCACCGGATCGACTTCGTTGTTCCACTTGGCCTGCAGGGCGGCCGCGGGTTCCAGCACGACGTGGACGCGGGCGGTCCCGGGACGACGGGTGTTCGGGACGACGACCACGTGGACGTCGACAAAGCCCTCGGTGTCGGCCTGGACGTCCGCGGCGGATGGCGGCATCGCGCCAGCATCGGCGGAGAAGCTTCGCGCGGGCGCGGCCCGTTCGGCCCCCCGCGGCTCGTTGGGCAGTGCGTGCGGCGTTTCGCCGCGTTCGCGGATCTCCGTCCGCGCCGCGTCGATCCAGTCGTAGAAGGGATACGGCTTGTCGAGCCGCGGCCCGTACTGTTGGACGCGCCGGCGCCAGATGTACTGGTTCGGATCGCCGGCGAGGGCGGCTCCCCAGGCCTCGACCGCGTCCAGGAAATCCTCGGGACGCGACGCCGATGATTCGTAGCGGCGGCGCAGCAGCGTTCCCAGCCGGAAGTGCAGCCCGGGCTCGGCGTCTCCGCGCTCGGCCACGAGCGTCTGGAGCGCCGCGATGGCCCCGTCCAAATCGGCGGCGGTTCCCCAGTCAACGGCGGCTTCAGCGAGGGCCAAGGCTTCGGCCCCGGGGGCGTCCGCATCGCGAGCTGCCGCGCGGACTGCCGCGCTCAAAGCGGCAAGATCCGGGGCGACGACGGGCGACGGCTTGGTCGCGGTGGCGATCTCCGTGCGGCGAGCGACGCCCTCGGCCACGAACGCGTCGACGGCATCCGGCCGGGGATTGATTGCCTGGACGATGCCATCTTCGTCGATGAGGACGTGGATCGGCACGACCTTGACGCCGAGCCGGCCCGACGCGTCGACCATGATGGGCCAGTCCATCTGCTTCCACTGCATGAACAGGGCCGCGCGATCGGGATGTTGTTCTTGGATGATCCCCGCGATGCGGAGATTGCCAGCGGCCACGTGGGCCTCGGTTCGGGCGTGCCAACCTGGCACGCGGCGGCGGCAACCCGCTCACCAACTCGCGAAGACGTGCAGCATCGTCCGGTGTCCCCGCAGGGACGCCAGACTCATGGGCCGACCGTCGAGGGTCGGGAAGACGAGCTCGGGGAACGGCTGCCCGACCTGGATTTGCGGCGCGGCGATGAGCGGCGTGGTTTCGGCGACGGCGGCCGAGGCCTGGTCGGCGGCTTGGTCGGTCACCTGATCAGTGGGCTGGCCGTTCGATTGGCCGGTCGATTGGCCGGTCGCCTGGCCACTGGCCAAGGCAGCCGTCGGCCCGGCCCACGCGGGGGCCGCCGCGAGCATCGCGCCGAACAGCATGCTGGTCACCGCCGATGTCCGGGGCGGACAACGAAGAATCGTCGAGAGCTGCATGGCGGGCCTCCTGGCGTCGGTACCAGACGCCGGGGTCCGCACCCCTGCCTCCAGCCCGGGTTGAACCACCGAACGAGCGGGATGATTCGCGCGGATCCCGAATCGAAGAAGGATCGACTCGGAGCGCGGTGAGGGGATCGAAAAACGGGAGTGGATGGGAATCGAACCCACCTGGACCACGGTATCCGCAGCCCACGACGGGTTTGAAGCCCGCGGCCGCCACCAGGCGTGCTGACACTCCCCGAAAGGCGGAAACGGCCCGGTGGCGGCCGCTTCTGGATCGCAGTCTACCACGTCCGCGCCCGGCGCTCGCCCGATGGCCAGAATCAGGAACGCGCGGTTGCTCGCCCGAGGGCCGCCGCGTCAACTGGTCAGGCGGCGTGGCCGAGCCGCCGACTCATCCCGTCCCGTCGAGTCCTGCGGCCAGGGCGGCCCGAAGCGATGCATCCGCCGCCGGTTCGATCGCCCGCAAGTCGACCACGAGTTCGCCGCGCTCGATCCGGGCCACCAGCGGCGTGGCGGGCGCCCCCCCACTCGCCGCCCCGCTTCCGCTGGCTGACGACGACGACGGGCTTCGCAGCGCCGCGGCCAGCGCGTCGACATCAGGATGCCCGCCGACGGCCAGGCCCGCGCTCGGAATCGCCGTCCCCGGCGCGCTGCCGCCGCCAAGATGACTCGTGCACGCAACGACCCGAATACTCGTTCCCGCCGGCCCGCGCCCGCTGAGGGCGGTGGCCATGCGCTCGGCGCGTTCGCGCAATGCGTCCACCGTCGTCCACGCCGCCGACCACGCGGGCAACCGTTCGGCCGCCGCCGCCGGACCGGCCGCGTGCACGTCGAGCGTCGCCAGCAAGCCGGCCAGTCGAAGCTTGTCGCAGCGCATCGCCCGCTTCATCGGGTGCCGATCGATGCGGGCGACGAGGTCCGCCCGGCCAACGATCAAGCCCGCCTGCGGACCGCCAAGAATCTTGTCGCCGCTGAACAGCACCAGGTCGGCCCCGTCACGGACGGAACGCACGACCGAAGGTTCGTCGTCGCGCAGTCCGGGCATCGCTTCTTCCCCGAGGCGCCCGCTGCCGGCGTCGTGGATGAACGGAATGCCGCGGGCGCGGGCGATGGCCGACAATTCGGCCACGCTGGCTTCGGCGGTAAAGCCCTCGACGCGGAAGTTCGACGGATGCACTTTCAGAATCGCGCGGACACCATCGGCCGATTCGTCCGACGTTCCGGCCGACGTTCCGGCCGACGTCCCGGCCGATGTCCCGGCCGAAGAAGTCTCCGCCGTCGCAATCGCTCGCTCGTAGTCGCTCGCCCGCGTCCGGTTCGTGGTCCCGACTTCGTGCAACCGGGCCCCGCCGGCTTCGATCACCTCGGGCAGTCGGAAGCTGCCGCCGATCTCGACGAGCTCGCCGCGCGAGACCACGACCCGGCCGCCGCGGGCGATCGCGGCCAGGGCCAACAGCAAGGCGGCGGCGCAATTGTTCACCGTGGTCGCCGCTTCCGCGCCGGTCAGGGCGACGAGGCGTTCGCGCACCGCCGCGTCGCGCTGCCCGCGGGCACCGCTCGCCATGTCCAACTCGACGGGCACGGCCTCGGCCGCGGCCACCGCCACCGCATCGACCGCCGCCGCGGCCATGCGGGCGCGCCCGAGTCCGGTGTGCAGCAGGATGCCGGTGCCATTGAGGACGCGCGGCAGGCCCGCCGGCTCCGCCGCGGCCAACGCCCCGCGAGCGCCGGCCACGATGGCCTCGACGCTGGTCATGGCATCCGGCCCGGCCAACAATTGAGCCCGCGCCGCATCGATGGCCACGCGGGCGGCGGCGGCACGCTCCGGCGCGGTCGCCGCATCGCCCATTGCCTCGGCGACGACGTGCACCGCCGGCAAGTCTCGGGGCTGGGTGATCGCAGGATTGGACGACGTCTGGTCATGCATGGCAGCGAGCGTTCCTTGGCCGTGTCTGGTCGATCGGGAGTCGGCCGGATGCGTCGCGATCGCTCCCGGCAAGAAGTCGAATCGACGGAGTTTTCGCCGGAGACGCCGACGGTCGACGGCGACGCGAGCGGCGGAATGGGCGGATCCGACCTGTGTGCTGATCCGTCAAACAGGGCCTCGACATGATTGTTCCGGGGAGCGGTTCCGCCGGGAGACGTTGGCCGCGCGTTCGGCCACACATTCGGCCGCGAGTCAGTCGGTCGTCGATCCGCTCGCCGGCGACGCGCCCGCATCGGAACACTCGGCCGCCGCGTGCCGTCCGGCCACCCGTTCGTCGCCGACTCGCCGGGTGATGCCCAAACGGTCGAGGTGGGCCCCGAAGGGTACCGCGAACTTGCGGGTGGTCTCCAGCCGCTGTCGCAGCTCGGACATGCTCAGCGACGCCCCGGCCACCACCGCCTCGGCGATGGACCGCCGCATGGCCGCTTCGACGTCCGGGGCCAGGTGGATCCCCGCCCCCACGTGCACCAAGCGGCCAGCGGCCACCGCGACCTTGGCCATCGCCTCCGCGTCGGCCGGCGTACTGCCCGGAACCGCCGACGCCGCCTCGGCCGGCGAGGGCGGGGTCAGCCCGCCGCCGGCAATCGCCGCGACCATCGTGTCCAGAATCGCCCGCTGCCGGTCGTCGATCGCCGGGCGAAAGTCCGCCGCGGCCAGCCGACCGCCGCCCGCGTCCACGAGCCGCCGGGTGGACAGCCCGTGGGCGATCGCCGCGTCCAGGTCGCCCGGCCCCCACGTGCGGGCCCAGCGCTCGAGCGTCTCGGCCAGGGCATCGCGTTCGATGCCGGCTTCCAACGGATGCCGTGCGTGGTGCCGGCGGGCCGCCCGCGCCACGCGTTCGGCCATGCGATCGAGCGAAGCAGGATGGCGCCGCGATCCGTCCGGACCGGCGATGAGCAAGCCGCCGGCAACGAGGGCGGCCAAACGATCGTCCGCGTCGGCGGCTCCGATCCCGGCTTCCCGCCAAAGACCGGCCGCGTCAACGGTGCCGCTGGCCCGTGCAGCCAGGCGAGCACCGAGTTTCGCCAGCGCGTCATCGGACGTCGCCGCGGTGCGGAGGGCGGCGAGCGTGGCCGCATCGCGGCGTTTCACCGGCCGGCAGGCTGGCAGCAACACCCGGCCACCACCAAGCGTGGTCACCGGCGACTCGGTCCGCAGCACGAGCGGTTGATCTCCACACACGGGAAACGGCCCGTCGGCGGCGATCAAGGCGAGACCGGACGCTCCGGGTTCCAGTTCGGACGTTTCCAGCAGTCGCACGCGGGCCATCGCTTCGCGGGTGCCGGCGTGCAGACGGACCCGGGCCCGGTGCTTCAGGTTCCGCGGGGCCGAAGGCAGCACGCGAATCCACGCGGCCATCAGCGGCCCGGCCGCGACGGCACCCGGTGCGACCAACTCGTCGCCACGCCCGACCTCCTCGTGGTGGATGCCGCCGAGGGCGACGGCCACCCGCCGGCCCGGACCGGCAACCTCGAGTGACTGGCCGTGCGATTGAATCTCGCGAACCCGCACCGGCGCGTTCGACGGGGCAACGATGAGCGCATCGCCGGCGGCGATCTGCCCGGACCACAGGGTGCCGGTGACGACCGTGCCGCGCCCCGCCCGCGTGAAGACGCGGTCGATGGGCAGACGCACCGGGTCCCCCGCTTCACGGCGCGGACAGCGAGCGGCGGCGGCGGCCAGGGCCACACGCAGTTCGTCGATGCCGGTTCCTTCAACCGCCGACGTCTCGATGACCTCGGCCGCCGCGAACGGCGTGTCTTCGAGCAGCTCGCGCACTTCGGCGGCCACCAACTGCCGCCAATCGGGGTCCGCCCGGTCACACTTGGTCAAGGCGACGACGGCCTCGGGCACGCCGAGCAACTCAAGGATCGCCACGTGTTCGCGGGTCTGCGGCATGACCGAATCGTCGGCCGCCACCACGATCAGGGCGACGTCGATGCCCGCCGCGCCGGCGAGCATGGTGCGGACGAAACGCTCGTGGCCGGGCACGTCGACGATGCCCATCGGGGCATGCGTGCCCGATGCCGCGTCCGCCCCCCCGGCGACGTGGGCGAACCCAAGGTCAATCGTGATGCCGCGGGCGCGTTCTTCCGGCAAGCGATCGGTGTCGACGCCGCTCAAGGCCCGGACCAGGGCGGTCTTGCCGTGGTCGATGTGCCCGGCCGTACCGATGGTGACCGGTGCGTTCAACGGCCCGCCGCGATCGTCACGCTGGGACCGCCATCGCCAGCCGCCTGGACGTCGCCCACCACCGCCGCCTCGTGGCCGGCGTCGCGGCAACGCGTGACCAGGGTCTCCGCGGCATCGTCCGGCAAGCAGACGAGCAACCCGCCGGACGTCTGCGGATCAAAGATCAACTCCTGGCTGACCGCGCCAACGTCATCGTCCAGATGGACCAAGCCCTCGGACGCGCCGCGGTTCGTGCCGCTCGCCCGCGAACGCTGTTCCGGCGTGGCCAGTGCATCGATGCCGGGAATGCGCGGCAGCGCCGCGGCGTGCAGGTGCAGCCGCACATTGCTCGCCCGCGCGACCTCGCTGGCGTGCACCGCGAGTCCGAATCCGGTGATGTCGGTCGCGGCGGTCGCGCCGAGTTCCACCGCGCCGGCGGCGGCGACGTCGTTGAGGGCCATCATGGTGTTCAGGGCCGCGGCCATCACCGGCTCCGGGCAGCGTTCCGCGCGATTCGCGGTGGCGGCAATGCCGGAACCCAGACCCTTGGTGAGCACGATCGCCTGCCCGGGCTGGGCCGCGGCATTGGTCAGCATGCGCGCGGGATCCACCAGACCGGTCAGGGCCAGGCCGAAGACAATCTCGGCCGAGCGCACCGAGTGACCGCCGACGATGGACGCCCCGGCCGCCTGGATCGTGACCGCCGCACCGTGGAGGATGGCTTCCAGAACCTCGAGCGGCAGTTCCTGATCGGGAAAGAGGACGAGGTTCATGGCGGTCGCCGGGGCGCCGCCCATGGCGTACACGTCGCTCAACGCATTGGCCGCGGCCACCCGGCCGAAGTCGGCGGGATCGTCCACGATGGGCGAGAAGAAGTCCGTCGTCTGAACGAGGGCGAGATCAGGGCGCACGCGATAGACGCCGGCGTCCGCGAAGTGTTCCGCCCCGACGAGCACGTTCGGAGAATCCGAACGGGGAAGTGATCGCACAACCTGTGCGATGGTGCTGGCCGACAGCTTGCCGGCTCAGCCCGCGCAGCTGCCGTAGTCAAACAGACGGCGTTGGCGACCGGAGAGATCAAGCATGGGGAGCTCCCGACGAATGATTCGGGCCGCGACCGCCGCGGCCCCGCGCGTCATGATGACGCGTGAACTGGATCAGTGCCCACCCAACCGCCGGTGACGGCAGAATTGTTTCCACCGTTTGCCGGCCAGCCGTGCCGGTTGCGTTTCCGCCTCGCCTTACCCGCCGGCAAAGTCGGCGATCGCCTCCAAGGCCGACTCCAACGCGCCGGGTCGCGGGCCCGACGGGTCCATCGGGTGCACGCAGTCGAGCACGTGGTTCGCTCCGGGAATCTTCAGCGTCCGCACCGGACCGCCAAGGGCCGAGCCGATGGCGTCCACGTCGGCCACCGGGACGGTGTCGTCGGCCGCCCCGTGGATCAGAAGGACGGGCCGGTCGATGGCCGCGGCGAGCCCCAGCAGATCGTGGGCCGCCGAATCAGCGTCTTGCTCGGTGAGCCACGTTCCGTCGATCCGGAGGGTCTGCCCCGTGCGGCTGCTCTCCACCTCGATGAAGCCCTGCGTCCGCATGGCCTCGGCCGTCGCGGGCTGCAGTCGCCGGCAACTCGACGGAGCGGCGATCGACGTGAGCCCCGCGGGCCAGCCCAGGACCCCGCGGCCGGCGGCCAGCAGGACGGCGATGCCGCCCCGCGAGTGCCCGACCACGTGCAGGTCGCGGTCGCCGCCGGCCAGACGCCCATCGCGGACCGCCGCGGCCACCGTGGCCAGATCGTCGACCTGGTGATTCCAGGTGTCGCCGGCGAACAAGTCGGGCCGCGCGAACGTGTGGTCATCGCGGGTCATGCCGGAGCGAGAGAAGTTGAACCGGTGGACGATGGCCCCTTGCCGGGCGAGCCAGTGGGCCATGGCCGGAAACATGCCGTAGCCCATGAAGCCCTTGAAGCCGTGGGCAATGATGAACGTTCGTGCGGCCAGGCGACCGGCAGCGGAAGCGTCGCTCGAAGCCGCAGCCAAGCCAGAACCCAAGCCTGTGCCCAAGCCAGAGCCAAAGCCAGAGCCAGAAGCCGCCGTCTGCGTGGTCAGCCCCAGGATCAGCTCCCCGCCGGCCCCTTCCATCTCCCAGGGCGTGTCGACGGGATCTCCGGGGAGGTCGGCATCGGAGGGGTTCGCAGCCGCGGCGGGGTCGGAATCAGCCATGCCGGTCACGATACCGCGCGGGCTGAATCCCACCGTGGTGACCACCCGAACTCGGTTCGGGAGACTCAGGCCGCCAAACCGTCTTGACGCACACGCTTCCGGGCCGGAGGATCGACGGTCCATGCACCGAGAAACGCCACTCGAACTCGACGCGGTGATCTTCGGCGGCGGCGCGACCGGCCTCTGGCTGCTCGATGCGCTGCGGCGACGCGGCGATCGGGCCGTCCTGCTCGAGGCCGGCGACCTGGGGTCCGGTCAGACGGTGGCGTCGCAGGGCATCATCCACGGCGGACTGAAGTACTCGCTGCGGGGCATGCTCACGGCCAGCGCGCGAGCGATTCGGGACATGCCCGGCCGCTGGCGCGGGAGCCTGGCCGGCGAGACATCGCCCGACCTTCGGCACACGCGGCTGCGCTCCAGTTCGTGCTGGCTCTGGCAGACGAATCAGCTTCGATCGCGGATGGCCATGCTCGGGGCGCTGCGCGGTTTGGCCGTGACGGCCCGCACGGTCGAGGACCACGAACGCCCGGCGTGCTTGAAAGACTGCCCGGGCACGGTGGCCCGGCTCGACGAACAGGTGATCGAACCGGCCAGTTTCATCGCCGACCTGTTCGCCCAGTACAGCGACGCGATTCTCGCGGTGGACGCCCGCGGCGGCATCGAGATCGACCAGACGGCGTCGGGCACCCCCCTCGTCCGGCTGCTGAACCCATCGAACGGTGAGCCGCTGGATCTGGCCCCGGGCCGGGTCGTGCTGTGTGCGGGGGGCGGCAACGCGGCCCTGCGCGCGTTGTTCAATCTGACGACGGACGCGATGCAGCGGCGACCGTTGCACATGGTGGTGGCCCGCGGCGACCTGCCGGTCCTCAACGGCCACTGCGTTGACGGCATGAAGACCCGCATCACGATCACCAGCACCACCGACCACGCGAACCGGGTGATCTGGCAGCTCGGCGGCCAGGTGGCCGAGGACGGCGTCGGCCTGGAACCATCGGTCCAGATCGAACGGGCCCGCGACGAACTCGCCGCGGTGCTTCCCGGCTTTGATCTCAGCCGCGTCGAGTTTGGCACGTACCGCGTGGACCGGGCCGAAGCCGCCGGCGGCCGGGGCCAACGCCCGGGCGACGCGGTGTTCCTCGAGGATGGCCCGGTCATCACCGCGTGGCCGACGAAACTTGCCCTGGTGCCCCGCCTGGTCGACGAACTCATCGCCCGCTTTCCCGCCCCCCCCGCCGCCGATCCCGACGGCGCCGCCCGCCGAACCCTGCTCGCCCGGTGGCCCCGTCCGCCGGTCGCCGCCGCCCCCTGGGACGAGGAGGCGACGTGGATCAACGACCACTCGGCCGCACCGGCCTCGAAGTAGGCGTCGTTGGCTACGGCGCATTCAAGATTGGCCGGGCCGAGGGCATCAAGTACCCCACCGGGTACGCCCTGCCCGACGAAGACGCCGCGGCCCGCCTGCTGCACCGCGTGCTTGACCTGGGCGTGAACCTGATCGATGTCGCCCCGTCGTACGGCGTGGCCGAAGAGCGCATCGGAAACGCCCTCGCCGGCCGCCGGCACGAATTCGTGCTGTCGACCAAGGTCGGTGAACAGTTCGCGTCCGGCCACTCAACGTATGCCTTTGACGACGCGTCCATCCGCCGCTCGGTCGCCACCAGCTTGCGGCGGCTGCGCACCGACGCCGTCGACATCCTGCTCGTGCATTCCGACGGCATCGACGAAGAAGCAATGGCCGGCCGCGTGGCCGAGACGATGCTTGACCTGCAGTCGGCGGGGCTGGCCCGATTCGTCGGCTTCTCCGGCAAGCACGCGGCCGGCACCCGGGCGGCCCTGGCCTGGGCCGACGTCGTCATGGTCACGTACCACGCGGGCGACGACTCGCACGCGGCGGTAATGGACGAAGCAGCCGAAGCGGGCGTCGGCGTCCTGATCAAGAAGGCGCTGGCCTCGGGGCACTTGCCACCGGCCGAGGCGATTCCCTTCGCCGCGGCCCATCCGGCGGCGTCCAGTCTGGTCATCGGCGGCCTGAACCTGGACCACTTGGCCGAGAACATCCGGTTGGCGACGTCGGCGCGAGCGTAGGCGGCGCGCACGACGCCGCTTTCCGCCCCCAACGAACAACGCCCCGCCCGCATGAAGCGGACGGGGCGCGGTCAGCCGTGAGCCCGCGTGGAGACCCAGGGCCCGGTGGCCAAAGCCAGTGCTCAGACCCGGTCTTCAGGCCCGATGTTCAGACCCACTGTTCAGACCCAGTAGCCGAACCGAGTCGTCGGGCCCGGTGGCCAAACCCAACGGGCAGGCCAAGTGGCCGAACCCAGTCGTCAGGCCCGGTGGCCGAACCCAACGGGCAGGCCAAGTAGCCGAACCCAGTCGCCAGGCCCGGTCGTCAGGCCCGATGTCGCTGCATCAGCCGTCGACGCGGAGGGCGGTCCCACCGCCACTGGTCAGCGTGCCGGTGCTCGGCGGCACCGTGATGATGACCTTGTTGCCGTCCACATTGCAGTCGATGTCCACCGGCGGCGACTGGTTGGCGAACGTCTGCGTGATGACCTGGCAGATCAGTTGTGCACACGCATTCGTGTCCGGGTCGACGGTGGTGGGAATCACCACGTCGTCGGCGAAGCAGTCGTAGTGCCGGCCACTGCCATCGGGAAGCGTGACGTTGAAGTGCACGTCGGCCCGAATCGTGTCACCCGGATTCCAGTCGGTTTCCAAGCAGGCGACGAGCGTGCCCGAAGCGGGGTCGAACTGGAAGCCGGCGGCCGAGCGGTTGGGACCGCCCAGATCGAACGGACCCTGCAACACCGCATCATTGGGGGCGCCGATCAAGCCCTGGAACCCGTCGGCGGCCGAGCCGATGGTGATCCCGGGGATGAAGAACTGATCGGGCTGCACCACGGTGCCGCGGCCACGGGCGACCATGACCGGCCCCGGCTCCATGCCCGGAGCGATCGGTCCAACGCGGGCGATGAGCCGGTTGCCGATGACGGTCAGCGGTTCGATCGACGGGCCACCGATCATGACCGCACACAGGTCCAGCGGCGTATCAAAGCCCTGGCCCATGATCGTGACGATCTCGCCCTCGACCAGGAACGGCGGCTCCATCTGCTGCAACTGCATGTCCGGGTCTTCGCCGAACGGGCAGCGGGTCCGCACGATCTGGCTGGTCAGCGAAATGCCTTCCTGGACTTCGCAGTCGGGGTAGGCCATTCGCACGATGGGGCCAGGCAGCAGCGTGCAGTCAAGATCCACGCCCAGCTGCTGGTACGCCTCCATGATCAGCAAGCAGATGGAGATCGCGCACGACTCCGGCGTCGGGCTGTTTTCGTAGATCCGGAACGTCGGCAGGACGCAGTCGATGTGGCGTTCGTCGCACCACAAACGGGCAACGATGCGGAGCTTGTCGCCCGGTTCCCAGCTGATGTCCGACAGGTCGAACTCCAAGCCGCCGTCAACGAGCACGCTCGGCACCGTTTCGTCGCCGGGGAACTGCCCGGGCACCGGCACGAAGTTGAAGCCGCCGATGACCATCGGGCCGTCGGGGGCTTGGCCCCAGCACCAGACCGGCTCTTCGACGCCGCCGAAGTCGGGATCACCGATTTCGACCGGGAAGTCGCGAACGCCCTCGCCCACCGCGATACCGATGGGCCCGGGCTGGGCGTCCTCGGGGAACGGCAGGACCAGTGCCTCCAGTCGATCGCCGTGGGCGGCCAGCACGCGGAAGCCCACGTCGCCGGCGGCCATGCACAGGTTGTCGGGATTGAAGCCGAAGTTCTCGCCGACGACGGTGATGACCTCACCCGGACGGGCCTTCTCGGGGAAGACCCCCTTGATGACCGGATCGGGATCGCCAGGACACGGACCCCACGCGGCCAAGAGCGCGGTCAAGTCGCCGAAGTCCACGAGTCCGCTGCCGTCCAGGTCGGCCGCACTGCCGGCGGTGCCCCACGCGGCGAGCATGAAGGTGAGGTCGCTGAATCCAACTTCACCATCGGGGCCCCCGGCGCCCGCGAAGTCGGCCGGGCAGTTTCCGGCCATGGCCGGCGCGGCGAGGCCGGCGGCCAGGGTGACGGCGGCGGCAAGACCGCGGCGGCCGAGGCGATGGGAACGGGACGTCAAGGCGCAGCGATCGCGGCGCCACCGCTGGGTGGTCGAAGCATGCATGGAATGCACTCCGTGAAGCGTCCGCCTGAAAGTGGGCGCACATGAACTCGTGGGGCGGACCGCGAGTTCGTCCGGTTCAGCGTGAACCGGACCGCCCGATGCTCTGGCACAAGCGTCCACGTGGTTCGCCCGCGCACTGCCCGGCCCGCCCCTGAATTTCGCGCACCAAACAACGCGGCCGCGCTGTTGCGCGGCCGCGTTCACTCAATCATGGGGCAAATGCGCCGATCAGCGTCAGGGCTGGCGCGGAATCCGCAGCTCCATACCGACGTCCAACCGGTCGGCATTGTCGCCGAGCAGCCGCCGATTGGCTTCGGCGATCGCCTCCCAGGCATTGGCGTCGTCGTAGTAGCGCAGGGCGATCGACGTGAGCGTGTCACCAGAACCAACCACGTGGACCCGCTCCCCCGCCTTCAGCGTCGCGCGATTGACCCGCGTGATGGAGTCATCCAGCGGCTTGGCCGCAGGCCGGGCGGCGGACTTGGGCGGGAGCGTGACGACTTGTCCGATGACGAGGTTCGACGGATTGAGGTCCGGGTTCGCCGCGGCGATCAGTCGCCAGTGGTGCCCGGCCCCGAACCAGTCGGCGGCAATGCCGCTGAGCGTGTCGCCGGACCGAATGGTCCACGTGCCGCTCGGGTCAGCGGCGGCGCGGGCGGCGGCAGGTTGCCCGCCGGCGGGTCGCGCGGCGGCGGCTTGATTGGTCGTTTGGTTCGCGGTTCGGTTGGCCGGCCGCGTGGTCGAACGCGACGCGGGCGAAGCCGACGACGAAGATGACGGGGCCGCGGCGCCGGACGCGGTGGCGGGAGCGTTCGGCGCGCTCGCCGTTCCGGCACTGCCGTCCCGACCGGTCACCGTCGAACGCGACGCCGAAGCAGGCGTACCGAGCCGCGAACGCATCGTGCGTTCGGGCGTGGCGGCGGCGCCGGCTGTTCGCTGCCCCAACTGTTCCCGGACCGCCGCTCGGAATCCGGCTCCGCGATTGGAATCCCCGCTCTTCTCCGGCACGTCGGGCGAGGCGGCCGCGTCACCGTGACGCGTTCCGCCCATCTCGATTTCTGGTTGCGACGCCGACGCGAGCGAGCGCCGGGCGGCCGCGGCCGGACCGCGCAGATCGGAACCCGAGCCGGTGCCGGCGCTCAGCGCGCGGCGTTCGGAGGGATTCGCGGTCGCCGACGATGGCGAAGAAGACGGCGATCCGAGGGCACGACGCTCCGGACGGGCCGGCGGCGTCAACCCCGAGGCGCTCGAACGCAAGGAAGGCGGCTGGTCAACGGATGCCCGCCGGGCCGCGGTCGCCTGGTCTGGCGATGACGCTGGCCTGAGCGTTGGCATTTCATCGGATTGGCCCTCGGTCGCACCTGGCGTGGAACCGCCGGCAGTCATCACGCTGCCGCCATCCGCTGGGAGCAGGTACCCGTAGTAGAGGGCCATCACCCCGATCAGAAGAACGACCAGGGCCAGAACGATTCGGGTGATCACCGACATCGCGCACCTCCGTGTGCTGAGAACCGACGACATGCGTCCACGGCTGCATCCGTGCAGCCGTTCGATCCATCCCGCCCGGAAGCGGAAGGACCGTCTCTATTGTGCCCCACCCAGACCGGTCCGCCAACCCCTGGCCGCCGCGGAATACCCGCAATCGGGGACGCCCCAGCGCAGCGTCTGCGCCGAACGGCCGCTGCGGGCGCCGCCGCGGCCCCGCCGGGACGCCCCGCGGCCCGCGGCTCGCGGCCGGCAGTCCCCGCTGCCGGCGATCCCCGGGGTCCACGTTTCCCGCCGCCGGCGTCGCCAGCGGCCCGGCCAGCCGACCACCCTCGCACGAGTGCCGGCGGGGAGCCAGACCCTTCTGCCCCGCCTCCTCCGCCCGGCGGGTCAGGCCCCCGCCGCGTCGTCGTCCGAGCCGATGGCCTTGGCCTTGCGACCGGCCGAGAGCCGGGCGGCCTTCTCGGTGGCTTCCTTGCCGGCGTACACCATCGGGGCGGCGATGCCGACCGAGCTGTACGTTCCGACGAGCAGGCCGGCGAGCAGGCAGAAGGTGAACGGGCGAATGCCCGATCCGCCCTCGGCGTACATGATCGCCACCGCGACAAGCGTGGTGAACGACGTCAGCAAGGTTCGGCTGACCGTCTGGTTGATCGAGCGGTTGATCGTCTCGGCCGAGGCCAAGGGCATCTTGCCACGGTTCTCGCGCACGCGGTCGAGGATGACGATCGTGTCATTGAGCGAGTAGCCGATGATCGTCAGGAGCGCGGCCACCACGCCCAGGTCGATGCGGAACGGCTCGATCAGCAGCGTCGCCCCGAACGCGGTCACGCCGACGATCGTCGACAGGGCCAGCAGGCCCAGCGACAGGATGACGTCGTGGACGAGGGCGGTGATCGCGGCCAACGAATACCGGAGCGAACCGAATCGCACCCAGATGTAGACCAGGATGCCGATCAGCGACAGGATGACCGCCACCGTGGCGTTGGCCTTCAGTGTTTGGGCCACGGCCGATGAGTAACTGTTGACTTCGTCGAGGCTTTCCGGCTGCTCGAGGGCCAGGCCCACCAGACGCCACTCGCGATCGGCCAAGCTCGAACGCCAGACTTCCGGGGCGATGTCGGCCCGGACGTAGCTGACCGCAGGATCGTGCACGAGCACGACGGCCGAGCGAACGCCGGCGAGCGGGTTCTCCGGATCCACCACCTCGACCGGGACAATCTGCGTACGGCGACCGGCGGTGTCTCGCTGGTCGGGCTGCTCGCGCATCCGTTCGATGCGCCGCAGAATCTCCGCCGCGGGAACCGGCGGGGAAAGGTCTTCCAGCACGATCGCCACACCGCCGACAAAGGCCGGCACGCGTTCGTTCACGTCCACCCGGACCGCATCGCTGAGGTCTTCGGTGGTGATCGCCGTCGCGTACTGCGTGGAGTCGTTCTCCCCCGCGCCCGTGAAGGTCACGATCGGGTTCACGTCGATTCGGTCGCCCATGGCCCGGACAATCTCGCCGACCACGAAGTCGGTGATCGTGTCGTCGTCTTCCATGCCCTCGGGGGCAGCAATCTTGATCTGGAACTCGCCGGCGCGGACCGTGCCGTCGTCGGCCGATTCGGTCCGGCCAACGGTGAGCACCTGGGCCTTGCCGAACTGGCGGCGAATCTTGGACTCGCGGTCTTCCGCGTCGCCGCTGACGCCGTCGCCGATGCCGCGGATCGTCGCCTCCACGCCGCCGTCGCCCGTATGGGGAATCAGCACGCGCTGGACCTGACCGAGGGCATCGGTATCCGGCACGCCGTCGCGATCCTCGTCCATCGGGACGGTCGCAATCTTGAGCGACACGCCGCCGCGGAACTCGGTGTCGAGCATGTCCACGCCACGGCTGCTCACGAGCACGAGCGACGTGGTCACGCCGATGACGCTGAGCACCCAGAAGAACTTCCGCTTGCCAATCCAGTCGATGTTCGGCTCGAGGGCCCGGTGGATCGAGGGGAAGACGACCGGAAGCATCGGCAGGTTCTTGATCTTCAGGATCTCGGTGAAGACCAGGAAGATCTGCCGCGTCATGAAGAGCGCGGTGAAGAGCGTGGCGCAGATGCCGAGCGTCAGCGTCAGGGCAAAGCCCTTGACTTCGGTGGTGGCAGTCTGGAACAGCACCACGCACACAATGAGGTTGGTGATGTTGGCGTCGAGAATCGTGCTCAATGCCTTGCCGTAGCCCTGGCGAATGCAACCGCGGAGATCAAGTTCGCCGGCGAACATCTCCTCTCGGATGCGTTCGTAGATGAGCACGTTCGCGTCCACCGCCATGCCGACGGTGAGCACGATGCCGGCGAGGCCGGGCAACGTGAACGTGCCGTCGATGAGCATCAGCGCACCGAAGATCACCGTGCCGTTGGCGGCCAGGGCGATGACCGCGACCACGCCGGCCAGCAGGTAGTAGATGAGCATGAACACCGCGACCACGATGATCGAGATGATGAATGCTTCACGGCCGCGGCTGAGGTTGTCGGCACCGATCGACGGACCGAGGACGCTCACCGAGATCGGTTCCGCGCCCAGCTTGGCCGCGAGCGAACCGGCGGCGAGCACGCGAATCAGGTACGAAATGTCGGCGTCACTGAACTGTCCGGTGATTTGGCCGTTCGAAGTGATCTGGCCCTGCACCGTCGGGGCCGAATAGACCTCGCCGTCGAGCACGATGGCCATCGGGCTGCCGAGGTTTCGCGTGGTGAGGCGGCCCATGAGCCGGGCGCCGGCTCCGTCCAACGTGAACGCGACGGCCGGGCGGCCGAGGCTGTCCTGGCTGCGGCTCGCGCCCGAAAGCGACCACTCCTGCCCGCCCTCGCGGTCGATGCTCTTTTGCACCGTCGTCGACAGGAGCAAGTAGTACTGCCCGTCGTATTCCGCGCCAACGAGCCGCCGGCCGGCAAAGAACGACGGAGCGCCGCCGTTGGTGAGTTGCGTGAATTCCGCCGGGGTGTCGTACCACTGATCGATGCGGTTGATCGGGAACCAGCGAGCGGTGCCGCTGAGGGCGTTGGCCGGGCCGATGTCTTCGAGCTGCTGACGCATCGCGTCGATGTCGACGCCAGCCGGGTCGGCGGGGTCAACGGCAATGCGGAACTCGAGCACGCCCGCGCCCTTGAGCAGGCGTTTGAGGTCTTCGGGGTCATCGAAGCCGGTGACCTGGGACTGGTAGGTCTCCCACTCGCCGACCACGCCGTCGAGGCGATCAGCCAGATCCGGAAAATCGTTCTTGAGGGCGGCCAGCGCGACTTCGCGGCGGCTGGGGCCCATGACCACCTCGCCCTTGTCGTCGACCTTGTTGCGGCCGGTGACCGAATCCTTCTCCGGCTCGGGCGCATTCGGGAGGGCAAGCATGCGGCGAAGCCGGGCTTCATCGAGGCTCAGTTCGAGGGCCCCGCGTTCGGCGTCGTCGTAGGCCAACTCGGCCAGGGCCACGTCTTGTCCGGCCCGGAGCTGGGCGTCTTCGCCGGCACCATCGTCCAGGGCGTCGAACGCGGCTCGGGCGGCGGCTTGCTCGTTCCACGCGGCTTGCAGGTCTCGGATCAGCGTCTGCCGGGTGCCCCCGGACGTCCCGCCGAATCGGTCGACCGCCAGGCCTTCGGCCAACGATGAACGCAGACTGAAGCGGTCGATCTCGCTGTCGCGCATCAAGGCGCGGATGGCGTCTTCGGCCTTTTGCTTGAGGGCCTGGATCTCCGGCGTCGGCAGCGGCATCGTGATCTGGATGCGATCGCGGCCGAGCGGCTCCATCTGGATGTCGATGACGCCCTGCGGGTTCACGCGGTCCTGCAGACTGGTGATCGTCTGCGTGAGGATCTCCTCGGGCGACTGCGTGGCGTTCTCGGGAATGTCGACCGCGTAGATCAGACTCACGCCACCACGAAGGTCGCGGCCCAGACTGGGCTTGCGAAACGCGACGGTCGTGCCGCAAACCGCCAGGACGACGGCGATGAGGACGAACTTCCAGATCAGGTTCTGCATGGGACTCGCAGTTCCGCGGGGCGGGGTTCGAATCGTGGTTCGCGGGAGGGCGAACCGAAACCGGACGGACCAGATGGCCCGCCCCGGCAATGGACGGGATCAGCTGGCCGAATTGGCCAGTTCAGGTTCGTTGGCCGAGGTCTCGCGCGAACTCAGCACCTGTTGCACGGCGGACCGGGCGAACGTGATGCGGGTGTTCGAAGACTCGTCGACCTTCAGGACGATCGAGTCGGGCTTCAGATCGACAATCGAGCCGACCACGCCGCCGATCGTCTGCACGCGATCGTGCCGCTTGAGGGCGGTCATCATCGCTTCGCGACGCTTCTTCTCTTTGCGCGGCCCAAGAATCGTGGTGACCAAGAGCAGGCCAAGGAAGCCGAACAGGATGAAGGGGAACATGCCGCCGCCGAAGAGGCTGGGGGCAGCCTTGTTGGCAGCCTCCGTCGTACCGGCCGGCGGAGCCGGTGCCCCGCCGCTGTCGACGGGCGGCAGCACGCCAGGCGCGGCCGCGACGACGGAGCAGACGAAGCCAGCGGCCAGGGCGCTGAGGGTCATCAGGGACTTGGGCATCATCGACCGCGGCGCGGTCGCCGCGGGATCGGTGGGCTGCAGCATGATTCGGGCTCTTCCGCGGGCAGTCGGCGACCGAGGAGGCAACCTCCGGGCCGGCCGCAGGCGGCGGAGGGGGGACACCGGATTCGGGTGACGCCCCGATCCCGGCCCGCACCCCGTGGCCCGGTCCCGGGTCATGGGCCGACCCACCGATCACGATCCGAAGGATCGGGACCCGTGGGGACTCGCGTCGGAAGCGTTCAGCGTCCGGGGGCGAGTCCAGCCAGACCCGGCCAGGCGGCCGCGAAAGTGGGCCAAGCATGATCGCGGATCGCCTCCCGGATGTCCAGCAGCAGGCGCTGGAAGTGCCGGATGTTGTGGATGGTCACGAGGGTCGATCCGAGCATTTCGCCGGCCTTCAGGAGATGCCTCAGGTAGGCCCGCCCGAATCCGCCGTCGCAGACTTCGCAGTCGCAGCCAGCCTCGATCGGGGCCGGATCGTCGGTGTGGACGGCATTCTTGAGGTTGATGGTCCCGGCCCGGGTGAACGCGTGGCCGTTCCGGCCGTTCCGCGAGGGCAGGACGCAGTCGAACATGTCGACTCCGGCCAGCACGGCCGAAAGAATGTCATGTTCGTAGCCCACGCCCATCAGGTACCGCGGCTTGGACTCGGGCAGGAGCGGCGCGGTGAAGTCGACCACCCGCCGAATGTCGCCGGTCCCCTCGCCCACCGCCACGCCGCCGATCGCGTATCCGGGCAGGTCGATGGCGGTGATCGCCGCGGCCGAGGCCGTCCGCATCGCCTCGTCGGTCCCGCCCTGGACGATCCCAAACAAGGCCTGCTCGTGGGGCCGGGCGTGGGCTTCCACGCAGCGCTCGAGCCAGCGGACGGTCCGGGCATTGGCCTCGGCCAGCCGGGCCTGGTGGTCGTACCCCCGCCGCCAGGCGCCGCCCCGCTGGGCCATGATCCGCTTGCGGCTCTCGTTCATCTGGGACGGATCGACGCTCGGCGGGCAGTCGTCGAAGGCCATGATGATGTCGGCCCCGAGGTTGTTCTGGACCTCGATCGCCCGCTCGGGAGAGAGGCGGATGGCCCGGCCATCAACGATCGACTTGAAGGTGACCCCGTCCTCGTCGACCGCGTTGATGTCGGCCATCGAATAGGCCTGGTAGCCGCCGGAGTCCGTGAGCAGCGGGCCGTCCCAGCGCATGAAGACGTGGCTGCCCCCCTGCCGGGCGACGCGTTCGTCGCCTGGCCGGAGCATCAAGTGGTACGCATTGTTGAGGATGCACTGGCTGCCGGTGCCCCGGATCTGGGCCGGCGTGAGGCCCTTGATCGTGGCCCGCGTCCCGACCGGCATGAAGGCCGGCGTGTCGAAGACCCCGTGGGGCGTCGTGATGCGGCCGACCCGGGCCCGGCTGGACGCGTCGCGGTGCGAGATATCGAAGGTGATCGCCATGGCGGGCGGCATGGTACGGGCCCGGGGCCCGGAGACCGGGGCAGCCGCGCCGCCTTAGGGCGAATCGCGGAGTTTCGCCTGCCGGTCGCGTTCCAGGATCTTCTGTTCCTTGGCCGTCAAGCTGTGGATGCCGTTGGCCTTGACCTTCACCAAGATCGCGTCCACCGCTTCCGGCGAGGGATCCGCGTTGATGCGGCCGATGAGCTTGGGCCGCGCGGCCCGTCCCGCCGGAACGGCCGCGGTTTCTCCGAACCCGAAGTTCCCGGCCCCCTCGCGCCGGCCCGACTTTTCCTTGCGGTAGTGGCGACTCGTGGGATCGAAGCGCCCGAGGACGTCAAAGAAGTCCCTCAGGTGGTGATCGTTGCGAATGAAGTACCAGCCGGCGAACGCCCCGCCCAAGTGGGCCGCGTGCCCGCCGTCGTTCCCGCTGGCCCCGGTGGCGAGCAAGACGACCTCGGTGATCACCATGCCCCAGGCCAAGACGCCGAGTGGCATGGGGATCAGGAACATGAAGTTGACGGTCGTGCGCGGGGCAAGCCGAGCGCCGCCGATCATCACGCCAAAGACGCCGGCCGACGCCCCGATCAACGGTGTGGTCGAGTCGAGAAAAAGCAGGAATGGAATGCCGGTGTTCTCGACGCCGACGCGGAAGAGCGCGTGGGCAGCGACGTTGAGCAGCGTAAACAGCAGTCCGCCGCAGATACCGCACAGCAAGTAGAACGCGAGAAAGCGCTTGCCGCCGAGATGCTGCTCAACGATCGGGCCAAAGAAAAACAGCCCAACCATGTTCATCAACAGGTGGGCGAGCATCCCGTGGCTGTGCAAGAACTGGAAGCCGAGCAGGCGCCAGAGTTCCAGGTGGAAAAATCCGCGCTGGGTCGAGAAGTGCAACAGCGCTTCGAGGGGCGGCATCGTCCGGACCAGCTGGTAGCCGACGACCGTCGGCGTGCCGTCGATCTCGAGCATGAGTGGACGTTGCGCCCGCGCCGGCGAACCGGGGAAGGCGGAAACGACCGCGGTTTCACCCGGGGTTGCGCGACCAAGATTGACGTTGGCCGGCACCCCGTCGAGTGCGCGGCGCGCCATCCCGACCTCGACGCGCGGCAGAAAGGAGTCCACAACGAACACCGCCGTGCAAATCACAATGAGCCACGTCGTCACCGACCACATGCGCCACTGACGCCAGGACGGCGTGCCCGACCCGGCATCGAAGAGGTTCGAACCGGAACTCTGCTGGTAGTCGCGATCGGCGATGCCCATGGTGGGTCGTTCATCCGCTGAGGGGGTCGGGGCGACGCCTGAATCAGTCCGGCGGGCCGCCAGCACCACGCCCGGTGGCGCTTGGGTCATGTTCGGGGCCAGCCGCATCGAGCGAACCGGCACTCCTTCTTCGGCGATCCGGCCGACGGATCTCGACCCAATCGTACGACTGCGGTTGGCATCTGGGTCATCCGCCGCGGCGACGAAGTTCCGTCTCGCGGTTCAAGATCGCCCGTTCCTCCTCGGTCAGACCGGCCATGCCGACATCGGCAATCCGTCCCAGGATCTCGTCGAGGGTGGGCTCGGGACCGGGTTCTGGGCTGTGGTCTGGGCTGTGGTCTGGGTCGAGCTCTGGGCTGTGGTCCGGGCTGTGGTCTGGATCGAGCTCTGGGCTTTGGCCCGGCCGAGGGTCGGATCCGGGGCCGGAACCAGCGTCGGATCCCGAGCCAGATCCGGGGTCGGATCCGGGGCCGGATCCGGGGCCGGAACCGGGGCCGGAACCGGGGGGTCGACCGCGATCCGACGCCGCATCGCCGCCGTCGCCACCCGAGGGGCTTGCCCCGGTGTCTGCAGTCTCGGTTCCATCGGTACCGCCGGGCCTGAAATCGTCTTCGAAGTCGTCCTCTCCGAAGCCATCCTCGGCGACCTGGTCGCGGGCGAATGCTTCGTCGATGAAGTCCGGGTGGAGATCCAGCCCGCCGGCGAGGGCTGGTGTGTCGTCGTCGGCGTCGTTGGCGTCGTCGTCGTTGGCGTCGCTGGCGTCGTCGTCGTCGTCGGCTGCCCCGGCCATGTCGAGCCCGAGCCCATCATCGTTCGATCGCGGCCCGATCGCCCGGGCGAGCTCGGTCCCGGCCAGCGGCAGGCCATCCTGCGCTTCGGCGTCGATCGCGGCGAATCGGCGCACGGCGTGCGCCCCGCCGACCGCCGCCCCCAACACCACCAGCCACGCCGAAAGCAAGACCCCACCGAGCAACGTCAGGCCGGCGACGGCCAGGCCGACCTGGGCCGCAATTCGATCGCCGGACGCGGTTCCGCGTCGGGAAGAAACGATCGCCGCGAGCCATCGACCTCCGTCGAACGGACGCATTGGCAGCAGATGCAGGAGCAAGACGGTGACCCACACCCGTTGGGCCGCGATGATCCATGCCATCCACGCCGCCCACGCCGAACCGCTCGCATCCGCCGCCGGCAGGTGATCCGGGCGGACCGGGCCCCCCAGCGGCCCAAAGGCCAACCGGATGCCGCCCCCCGCCACCGGCGTGAGGATCAATCCCGCCAGGATGACCATGATGGCCAAAGCGACAAGTCCGCCGAGGGCCTCGTTGCGGCGACTCCGCGGCGACGCACCGACCGGCAGCTGGCCCAATCCGCCGAGTGGCCACAGCGCGATCGACAACGGCGGCGGTCCCGCGCGCCGGGTCGCCCAGACGCGAGCGGCCTCGTGCACGATGACCGCCACGAGCAACGCCGCGAATTCCAGCACGATGACCGGCCCGGCGACCGCTGCGGGGTCTCCTCGCAGCGGGCCCACCAACACCCGGAGCAGGACGACCCCGGCCCACAGGCCCATCGCCGCGTGCACCCGCCACGCGACGCCGGCCATCCGGCCGATCGGCCACGACCAGCGGGCCGGATCGTCGATCGGCACGAACGTTGGGGCCCAGCGCGGCCCGCGACTCACCGCGCCGCCATCCATCGGAGGACGACGGCAATGGTTTTGGCGTCGCGGATGCGGCCGTCGTCGATCATCTCAACGACCGACGTGGCCGAACACACGTGGACGTCGATCGATTCGCCCGGATCCAAGTGCTGCCCGACGTGCGTGAGGTCCCGAGCGATGTACGCGTCGAGCCGCTCGTCGGTGAAGCCTGGGGTCGTAAAAAACCAGCCGAAGGGCTCGATCCGGGCGGCCCGGTACCCGGTTTCTTCCTCGAGTTCGCGGGCGGCGACGGCCGCCGGATCCTCACCGGGCCCACGCGTCCCGGCGGGCAATTCCCAGAGCACGTCGTCGACCGCCACCCGCCGATTGCGGATCATCACGATTTGGTCGTCGGACATCAGCGGCAAGATCACCGAACCGCCGGGATGCCGCACGATGTCGCGCGGGGATCCGCCGGCCCGATCGGCCGGGACCGTGGCCACGTGGATCCGGTCGCCGCGCCAGACGATGGTCTCGTCCGGCCTGGCGTCGCCAGAAGCGAGCCTCGAACGGGTTGACTGGGGAGGAGGAACGGGCGCTGGCATGGCCGTCCCAGGATACCGCGGGCCTCAGGCGGCGGCGTTGGACCGGCCGGACCAACGAGCGACGAGCTGCAACAACGTGTCGCGATTGATCGGCTTGGTCAGGTAGTCGTCGCACCCGGCGGCCAGGCACTTTTCCCGGTCACCCTGCATCGCGTGGGCCGTCAGCGCGACGATCGGCCCGTTCCAACCGGCCTCGCGGAGCCGCTCGGTGGCTTCGTAGCCGCCCATGACCGGCATTTGCATGTCCATCAGAACAACGTCGAACGTCTGCGGCGGGTCGCCTTCGGTACCCAGAAGGGTCTCGACGCCCAGGAGCCCGTTCTCCCGAATCTCGACTTCGGCCCCAGCCCGACTCAGATGGAAGCGGATGAGTCGCTGGTTGTCCGGACCATCCTCCACCACCAAGACCCGAATCCCGGAGAGTTCATCGGGCGTGGTCGCCCTGGCCGTCGGTTCAGCCCGACCGGCTGCGCCCGACGTTGGCTTCACCAATTCGATCGATCCGCGCGGGCCGGGATCCAACCGAACCGTGAACGTACTGCCCACGCCGACCGTGGATGCAACGTCGATGGATCCGCCGAGCAACTCGGCCAGCCGCCGCGAGATCACCAGTCCGAGTCCGGTGCCGCCGTACTCTCGTGTGGTTGACGGATCGGCCTGAGCGAATGCGGCGAACAGGTTGTTGACGACGTCGTCGGCAATCCCGATTCCGGTGTCCCGGACGTCGATCCGCACCGGCGCTTCGTGGTTCTTGTCGTAGCTCACGGCCAGTGTCACACTGCCGGTCTCGGTGAACTTGATCGCGTTGCCCGCGAGATTGGTCACGATCTGGCGGATGCGCGTGGGATCGCTTCGAATCGAGCGCGGAATTGGTCCCTCGTAGACCACGTTCAACTCGATGCCCTTGCCCTCGGCCCGGACCCGCATGAGGTCGGCAACCTCCTCGATGATCGGGGACAGCGGCGTGGCGATGGACTCAACTTCCATGCGGCCGGCTTCGATCTTCGAGATGTCGAGGATGTCGTTGATGATCGTGATCAGATGCTGACCGTTGCGACGGATCGTGTCGACGGCATCGCGTTGCACGGCCCCATCGCCGCCGTCTTCCCCGAGGATGTCGGCATACCCCAGAATCGCGGTCATTGGCGTCCGAATCTCATGACTCATGTTGGCCAGAAACTCACTCTTGGCCTGGTTTGCCGACTCCGCCCGCTGCTGAGAGGTCCGCAGTTCTTGTTCGACCTGCTGCCGCACGCGGATCTCGGACTCCGTTTGGTGCAGCGCTTCACTGAGATCTTCGGTCCGACGTCGCACCCGGTCTTCCAGGTGTTCGTTCGCCTCCGCCAGCGCCTGACCCCGGGACTCAATCTCTTCCAACATTCGATTGAGTGAACCCGAGAGGGTGTCCACTTCCGGAATGACGGAATGGTCCGCGCGGATCGTGTAGTCGCCCGAGGTGGTAATGCGTTCGGTCGTCCCGACCAAGCGAGCAATCGGACCCGACAGCAGTCGCTGCATCCGCAGACCAATCAAGGTCGCAATGCCCAGCGCGGCCACCAAGACGATTCCCGAGACGATGGCTTGGCCGCGCGTCTCGGCCCCGATCGAATCAAGACTGAAGACCACGACCAACCGGCCGATCTGTTCGTCGTCCAGCACCACCGGCTCAGAAATGACCAAGCGGTGTCCGTCAATCAGGTGGGCCCGCTGGGCCGGCGGCAGCGACGGCACCGGCTTGGCCGCCACGACGGAATCCGGCGCCCACCGAGCGAAGATCGTTTCATCGGCCGCCATCAGCTTCGCCTCGACGATCGCGGGATCGGCGTTCAGAGCGCTGAGCACTTCACGGGCGGTGTCCGCATCGTCGAAACTCAGCGCCGCGGTCGTATTGGAAGCAATGATCCGGGCTTCGGTCATGCCACGGCTCAGGAAGGCGGACCGCAGCGCGGAACGCTGTTGCCAAGCGAGTGCGAACGTCATCGTGACCAGCACGATCGAGCATGTCCCGAGGATCACGAGCAGCGATCGTCCACGGAATCCAAGGTGGCGGAGCGGCATCATGGGCGCGGCTCCCGGCGGACTCGTTCGGAGAGTTGCAGCAGTCGGCTGCTGAGCTGGATCCTTGAAGCTCGCACCGTCGCCTGGTTGACGACGGGCCGCACGTTCGAACCCACGACCGGCATGGCGATCATGCCGCCTTGGCTGAGACGCGATTGGTCGTCCACCACCAGCAGGACGTCGTTGTCGCGGGCCACGGGCCAAAGGACTCGCGTGCTTTCGCCGTGCGGTCCAGGCACGTAGAGCAGGTGGCATGCGGCCACTTGCTCGGCCGATGCGGCCCCGAGTGGACCTCGCCCGGCCGCCTCTTGGGCGGACAGCTGAATCACGCGAAGCTCCAGCGGATGTCCAGAAGCGGTGCGCCCGGCCAGGGTCGCTTCCAACACCCCCGTCGCGGCACTCGGTCCGATGATGCCGATGACGAGTGGCGAAGACGCGTCCTCGAACCGCCCGGCGGGCCACGTCGCGAAACGGGCGAAGTTCAGGACGCAGGCAGAACGAACGTTCAAGACCACCGTGCGGTCGACATCGCCGGTTGCCCCCGGCGTCGGCGTGCTGAACAGGCCGATGGCCACGATCGCCATCATGCCCAGCAGAAGTTGTCGAACCGTGCGGGGCATCAGAATTCGACCCGGACGCCGGCGAAGACCGACCGCTCGAACTCAGAAGGATTCGAGACGATCGCGTTCGCGAACGTCTCCGCTCCACGGCGATCCAGAAGATCTCGCCCGTACAAGAACACTTCGGTTCCCGGCGTCGGCGTCCACGTCAACCCAAGATCGAGCCCAAAGCCGCCCGTCGAACCGCCGCTTGGCAGATCGTCTTCCCAATCGAAGATCGTGTCCCACCGCAGATCCTCGTTCAATTGCACGTTCGATCGAAGCACGTATCGCTGCTGCGGCGCGGCGCCATCGGCGTTCACGCCGCCGCCGGGAACTTCATCCAGCGACTCATTGTTGAAGATCGCGTCCGCCTGGAGATCCCAGGTGTCGTGAACGCGCCATCGGATGCCGATCTCGGCCCCGTAAGTCTCGCCCTCGGCGTCGTTGGTGACGACTCCGTCGTTGGCCAGCAGACCGAGTTGAATCAGTCGGTCGTACTGGTTGAAGTAGGTCGCGACATCGATCTCGACTCCATCGATCGGTCGGAACCGCCATCCGAGCTCGAATCCGATCAACTCTTCCGCTTCGACGTCCGGCGATCCTTGCAACGTCAGCGGCACCAGCACGTTGGTCGGGGGTCCCCCGCCGAGAATGCCAAGATCGGCGTATCCAGCCACGATTCGCAGGCTGTCGTAGCGGCTGGTCGGCGTACTCACCGACCGAGACATGCTTGCCCAGACCGTCGTATCGGCGTCCGGCGTCCACGTCATGCGCACGTTCGGCTGCAGTTCGAGTCCGGTGTAGTCGTTGTACGAGGCCTTCACGCCGGCCAGGAGGTTGAGGGTCTCCGGCACCCACGACCATTCGATTTGGGCGAACGTGTTGACGAGGATGTCCGTTGCCGCCCCGTTCCGGTAGGCAAAATCCGTAGTCGCTTCGAGGTCGTAGTTCAGAACGGAGCCGGTCGCGCCAAGGCCGACGTTGACACGGTCCGAGACGGCACGGAAGCGACGGGCGTCGAACGAAGCCGAATGACGTTGGTATCGCAACGTGGCTCGCCGGAAATCCGTGCGATCCAGGGCTGCTTGGATGTACCAATCGTCGCCCGGCGAGTTGTACTCGAGCCGGGCACGAATGTTCATCGCCTGCTGCCAGCCATCTTCGATGATGGTTCGATTCGCGAACATCGCCGTCGGATCAACGAGCACGAACTGTTCGCCCACCCGGCGGTTGATGGTGTAGTCGCCCTGCAATTCGAACGTCCGGTCGTTGCTGAGTTCCCGGTCGAAACGGAAGCCCACGGCATTGCTGGCCCAATCGTCCGTCCGAGGCCCGCTGGCCGGTCGGTTGCCGCCGTCTTCGGTGCCCATGCCCCAGACCCGGGCCGCGGCGTCGTCGCCGATACGGAACCCGTAGCGAACCTCAGCCCGGGCGTCCGGTGATGTTCCCCCGGCGAGACTCGTCCGAACGCCAAGGGTGTCGAAGGCTGACTTGGACTCGAAGTTGATGACGCCGTTCACGGCGTTCTCGCCCCAAAGGACTGCTCCCGGCCCGCGAATCGCCTCGATGCGGTCGATCTCGTCGATCGGGCGATCCATCAGCTCCCAGATCGTCCCCGAGAACGCTGGATCGTAAAGCGTCCGGCCGTCGAGGAGCACCTGCATCTTGTCCGCGTAGGTCGTGGCGAATCCGCGGGCACTGATGCCCCACTGATTCGCCGTTTGCCGTTGCACCTGCAATCCTGGGACGAGCCGCAGGACGTCAGGCAGGTAGACCGAGATCGACCGTTCCAGGTCTCGCGACTCCAGGACCGTGACCGCGGCCGGCGTCTCGAACAGACTTCCCTCGCTGCCGGACACCGTTCGCACCGTGACCACGCGGACATCGAGCAGCGAGGCGAAGTCGAATTCGGCGAACGGATTCTCGTCCCCGGTGACGCCATCTGAAAGCTCTTGTCCCCCCGCCGTCGCCGCGCAGAAACCGACCGCCGCGGTGATGCACGCGATCGTTCGCCGGCCAGCGAACCGCATGATGGGGGACCGGCGGATCAAGAATTCGACGCTCCGATGGGCAAAAACGCGTACGGGAGACGGTCCGCGCGAACGCAGGGCGAGCCCGTCGTACCGCAGATCGGAGCGAACCGGCGGAGACTTCACCACTTGCCAATGAGTCGCGTCATCTCATTCTGGATCTGGTGGCGAAGCGGCCCGGCCGCGCGAAGGCTGCGCTTCCGAGCCTCGAATTCGCCATGAGACCGCGCAGGCCAAGCGCTTCGGCGTCGCCGATTCCGGCTCGCCCCACCGATGGAGAGTTCGGCGCGCGACGGGTGCGCGCTGGCTTCCCGCCGCGACGCGCAGCATTCACCGCTCAGGCGCGCCGAGCTCGCCATTCGCCGGCCACCCACGTGCCGGCGACTGCGCCATCGGCAGCGCCCGTGAGCAGCGCCTCGGGCAACGTGTCCGCCGTGGCCCCGAACAGCGACGGATGGTCCAAGTCGATGGCGACCAAGTCGGCGAGTTGGCCCGGCTCGATTCGGCCGGCGTTCAGACCGAGCGCCGCAGCCCCTTGCCGCGTGCCGGCATCGATGAGTTCCGGAGCCATGTACCCGTCGGCATCGCGGACCACGCCTCGGGCTTCCCGCCGGAGCCGCTGGCCGTACTCCATCCAGCGCATTTCCTCGAGCATCGAGATGCGAGCGTTCGAGTCGCTGCCCAAGCTCACGGCAATCCCCGCGGCCCGCATGGCCGCGACATCGGCCAGGCCGTCGCCCAGATTTGCCTCGGTGAGCGGACACAAGCACACGCTGCCGCCGGCCGCGCCGAATGCCGCCAGGTCTTCCGGTGTGGAGTGGGTCGCGTGAACGGCAACGACGCCGCTCAGGTCGCCGAGGGCACGCGTGACCACGCCCAGCGGCGTGGCGCCATGGGCTGTCTGGCACGCGGCGATTTCCGCTGGCTGCTCCTCCAAGTGCATGTGCATCACCAGCCCACGTTCCCGCGCCGCGTCCCACAATCGAGCGACGTCCGCGATCGCGACGGCCCGAATCGAGTGTGCGGCCAAGCCCGGATGTTGCCGTGGACCGAGCCGGCCACCCACGGCATCGAGCTGACGCAGAAACTGGTCGACGTCGACGCCGTCAAACCGCCGTTGCCCGCCCTCGAGCGGCGCACCGATCCCGCCGGTGAAGTATGCGGTCTGAAGCAGGACGCACCGAATGCCCGCATCCGCCGCAGCCCGGAGGACAGCGTCATCGAGCTTCCAGTCCCGGTCGTCGGAAGCGTGGTGGAGGTAGTGAAACTCGCCCACCGTGGTGATGCCAGCGTCCAGCATCTCTTCGAAGGCCATCCGCGAGAGCATGTACGCCTGGTCGACGGTCATCGCCCCCACCAAGTCGTACATGGCGGTGCGCCATGTCCAGAAGCTCCCGGATCCGGCCGAAAATCGTTCGCCCCGCCCGCGCAGGCCACGCTGAAACGCATGGCTGTGGGCCGACACGAACCCTGGCATGAGGGCGAGGCGCGGACGGTCATCGTGGCCGGGAGGAGTGGCCCGATCCGTCCCCTCCGTTCCCGGACCCGCGAGCGGAGATGGCTCGCCGCTGGCCGCCAACGCAACGGCGGAGATCAACCCAGCCGAGTCGATGTGCACGGACTCCGACGCAACGAAGTCGCGGCCGTTCCAGAGCAGTTCAGGATGGATGACGGTGTCGGTGGACATCAGCGAGAACGCTCCACGGAGACTGAGACTGCGGGGACGGAAGAGAACGGGTCGGCCGCCGGGATCCGACCGCGGCGCGACAGCCGAAGGACAGCGTCGACGGCGGGATCCGGCCGATCGGGCGGCTTGTCGCGAACGCCCCCACCGCCCCCACCAAGGCTCATGCCCCGGCCAAGAGCGCTTCGAGCAACATACCGCAGCGGACGATCTGGTCGACGGCGACGTGTTCGTTCGGCCGGTGGGCCACCGCCATGTCGCCGGGGCCACACAGCACGGACTCGAGTCCAAGCCGTGCGAGATGGCCGCCGTCGCTGGCGAAGGACACGCCGAGATCCGGGCCTGGCCCGAGGTGTGATTCGAGTCGACGCAGCACCGTCGCCTTCGCCCCGGTCAGCAGCGGCGGATTGTCGCCCAGTGCCTCCCAGGTCACCGCGATCGACGGGCCTTCCGCGCCGGCCGTCGCCGCGGCTTCGGCCCGCTCTTGCACCCGCGCCGCCATCGCCGGGGCATCTTGCCCGGGCATGACGCGGATCCCGAGTTCGATCGTGCAGCGATCCGGGACGACGTTGATCGCTTCACCGCCGTCGATCCGGCCGACGTTCAGCACCGGGGAGCGGGCCGTCGTGAACGCCTCGGAGACCTCGGTTCGTTCGGTGGCCAGCGTCTGCCGCAACTCCGCCAAGGCGACCAGCACCCGGCCAGCGGCTTCGATCGCGCTCGCTCCGAGTTCGGGCGTGCCGGAATGGGCCGAACGACCGCGAAGGTGCATCCGGAGCTTGAGGTGTCCTTTGTGCATCCGAACCGGCCGCAGGCTCGTCGGCTCGCCGATCAGGACTGGCCGGATCAGAGGTTCGGGCGGACGTCGGATTCCATCGGATTGGCCGGCGCCAGGTTCGTCAATCGAACCTGCTTCGCGCCGGTCCGCGAATGCCGCAGCTCCGAGCGATCCGCGTTCTTCGTCGGCCGTCAGCAGCAGACCGATGGGGCACGTGGGTTGCCCGGACGCCGCTGCCGCGAAACGGTTCATGGCCACCGCCACGAATCCGAGCATGTCGCACGTGCCCCGCCCGTACCAATGGCCATCGTCCTCGTGGAGCACGAACGGCGGCGTCGACCACCCGTCGCCGGGCGGAACGACGTCCAAGTGCCCGCAAAGCATGATGCCGTCCGCGGCATCGTCGTTCGGTCCCGTGGGCTCCGCGGCGGGTGCCGGCGCGGAAGGCCCAGCCACCGCAAGCACGTTCCAGCAATCTTCGGCGTGGGCCGGCTCCAGATGCACTCGGACGCCAGGCCCCGCCAGACGGTCGGCGACAAACTCGGCGATCGCCCGGTTCGGGCGACCGGTGACCGGCTCGAAGGCCATCAAACGGGCCAGGAGTTCGCGATCGGTGGTGGGTGGAGTGGCAGGCACGTCCGGCATCGTACCGAGACCCTGACCGCACCGGCGAGCGTGCACACTGGCGGGCAAACGTCGCCGGCGCCGACCGTGCGGCCGGCAATCGGCCCCGCATTCATCGATAGACTGCGCTCGTTCGCCGCCCCTCGTCCATCTGCTTCCCGAGGCCCGCCATGCCCAGCGTTTCCCGCTCCCGCTCCCGCTCGCGTACCGGTTCAGGTTCAGGTTCAGGTTCAGGTTCAGGCCGACGTCCGGTGACGCCGCAGGATCTGCGATCGATCATCGTCGTCGCCGACCCGCGCCACGCACCCGACGGCGATTCGATCGCGTTCGTCCACCGGCACGTCGGCGAGCGACATCGCGTCGACGCCAGCATCTGGTGCGTGACCGGCGACGATCCGGCTCGCCCCCTCACCCAGGGACGCATGGACAGCACGCCGCGCTGGCGACCCGGCGGCGGCCTCGCGTTCGTTCGCGGCGACGAGGAAGCTCCGTCGCAGGTGCACCTGCTGCCGGCCGGCGGCGGCGAATCGCGGGCGATTTCCGAGTTGCCCGAAGGCACGATCGGCGAACTGCGATGGACGCCGGATGGTTCGCGCGTGCTCATGGCATTTCGCCCGCGCGCCGCCCACCGTACGCGGGCGGCGGCGAAGGAACGCACTCGGACCGGCGAGAGCACGCCGCCGGTCATCGTCGAAGATCCCTACTACCGGCTCGACGGCGACGGGGTCTTTGAAGCCGACCGTTATCAGTTGATGGAACTCGACCCGGAATCCAAGACGACGACGACGCTCTGGTCGCGCGACACGATGGGCGACTTCAGCTTCGATGTTTCGCCCGACGGGCGCACCGTCGCCCTGACCACGAACGTCGACCGGGATGCCCTGCGCAAGCCATGGCGAAGCCGCATCGTGCTGATCGACCTGGCGACGGGGCGAGCACGGACGATGAAGGGACCGCCGGATGGCCCCAAGACCGCCATTCGCTTCAGTCCCGACGGCACGCAGCTCGCGTGGGCCGGCCGGGCAAGCCGCGATGGGCTGTACTCGCCGGACAACCTCGAGCTGTGGGTTGCCGCGGTTCCGAGCCGGCGATCGAACACGATGACGGCCACGTCGGTCACCGCCAGCGACGACCACTGCCTGATGGCTGCGATCGTGGGCGACACGGCCGACGCGTCGTTCGCTCCCACGTACCACTGGACGCCGGACAGCAAGCGACTCTTCCTGCAAATCGGCACCGAAGGCACCCAGCAGATCGGAACGGTCGCGGCCAGCGGACGCGGCGGGATCACGCTGCACACGAGCGGCCCGATGGTGCTGGCCATGGGCACGCCCTCGCCCGACGGCCGATCGATCGCCGTCGTCCACTCCGATGCCGTCCACCCGCCGGAGTTGGCCGTGGCCGAGGTCGGTGGCCGTTCGTCGCGAGCATCCATGACGGTGACCCCGCGCACCGACTTCAACGCCGCGTACGTCGCCACCCGCGAACTCGCCCCGATCGCCGAAGCCTGGGTCACGGCCGAAGACGGTGCCCGCTCGCAACTTTGGGTGATGCGGCCGGCGGCCGACACACGACGCGGCGCGAAACCCCGCCGTCGCCCGGCGATCCTGGAGATCCACGGCGGGCCGCACGGTCAGTACGGCGTCGGCTACATGCACGAATTTCAGTGCCTGGCCGCCGCGGGATACACCGTCGTGTTCTCCAACCCACGCGGCAGCAAGGGCTACGGCCAGGACCACTGCGCGGCCATCCGCGGGGCCTGGGGCACCGCCGACTGGGCCGACATCCAGGCCGTCACGCGCTTCATGCAAGACGATCCGCACATGGACGCCAAACGCCTTGGCGTGATGGGCGGCAGCTACGGCGGGTACATGACCAACTGGACGATCGGCCACTGCGACGATTTCCGCGCGGCCATCACCGACCGCTGCGTCTCGAACCTCCTCAGCATGGGCGGCACGAGCGACATCTTCGACGCGCCGAACGACTACTTCCCCGGCAATTTCTGGGACGACATCCAGCCGCGCTGGGATCAGAGCCCCATGCAGTTCATCGGCAACTGCACGACGCCGACGCTGATCATCCACTCCGAAGGTGACCTTCGTTGCAACGTCGAGCAGTCGGAGCAACTGCACACCGCCCTGTGCATGCTCGGCGTTGAAACCCGCTTCGTTCGCTACCCCCGCTCCACCAGCCACGGCATGTCGCGCAGCGGCCCGCCGGACCTCCGGGAGCATCGCCTGGGCGAAATCCTCGCGTGGTGGAAGCGTCACCTCGCGACCCGTTCGCCCAAGCCCGCGATCGCGAAATCGCGGCGATCGACGCGGCGCGCGGCGGGGCTCGGTTCGTGAGCGCGTCCAACGAATTCGCCGCCGGCCCTGACTTTGCCTGCCCCCGGCTCATCGGCATGGTGCACGCGGGCGCACTGCCGGGAACCCCGCGTTCGCGCCGGGCGGTCCGCGATCTGGCCGCCGCCGCCGCCCGCGAGGCGACCGACCTGGCCACCGCAGGCTTTGACGGGATCATCATCGAGAACATGCACGATGTTCCGTACCTGCGACGCACCGTGGGCCCGGAGATCACCGCGGCGATGACCTGCATCGTCGGCGCGGTCCGTTCGGCGGTGGATGTCTCGCTCGGCGTGCAGATTCTTGCCGGGGCCAACGACGCGGCCATGGCCGTCGCCCACGCGGCCGGAGCCCAGTTCATTCGCGCCGAGGGATTCACCTTCGCCGCGGTGGCCGACGAAGGATTGCTCGAGGAAGCCGACGCCGGCCCCCTGCTCCGCTATCGCCGCGCCATCGGCGCGGATCCCATCGGGATCCTGGCCGACGTCCGGAAGAAGCACAGCGCCCACGCGATCACCGCCGACATCGACATGGCCGAAGCGATCCACGCCGCCGTGTTCGCCGGCGCCGATGGAATGATCGTGACCGGGCCGTCGACCGCGCGGCCGGCGGACCCCGGCGAGTTGGCCGATGCCATCGCCGCCGCCGCCGACCACGCGGGCGAGGCAGGCGCAAGCGCCGCCCCCGGGGATCGCCCGGCCGCCGCACCCCCCATCCTGGTGGGGTCTGGCGTGACCGCGGCCAGTGCCCCAGGCCTGCTCGCCGCCGGCACCCACGGACTGATCGTCGGTTCGTCGATCAAGGCCGGCGGCGATTGGCGGCGTCCGGTGGATCCGGAGCGTGCCGCCGCATTCGTGGCGGCGTGCCGGTAGCGGCACGTGCTGCGCAGTGCAATGCTGTGCCGCGCGGTGCAGTTGCGTGCGGTGCAGTGCAGTGCCATGCCGTGCACGGCAGCGTCGCCGGAGGCAGACCAACGGGTTCATCCGGAGATCACGCGATCACACCGGCGTGACGCCACGCAACCAAGCGATCATCCGATCATCCGATCATCCGGTCGCGTATCGCCGATCAGCGATCAGCGATACGCGATACGCGATCATCCATCACCCGATCACTCCGGCGCTCAGTCGTCTGTTTCACTCCGAAGCACCCGCAGGCCGTCGATCAGACGATCCAGGTGTTCCGGCTCGTGGGCGGCCGAGATCTGCACCCGGAGTCGAGCGGTGCCCTCAGGCACCACCGGGTAGCCGAATCCGATCACGAACACGCCGAGCTCAAGCAACCGGTTGCTCATGGCGATGGCCTTGGCCGTGTCGCCGACGATGATCGGACAGATCGCCGTCGGCGACTCGAGCACCTCGAAGCCCACCTCGCGGATCCCGGCCCGGGCGTAGGCCACGTTCGACCGCAGTCGCTCGACGCGTTCGGGCTCCCGCATCAGGACTTCGATCGCCTTGTCGGCGCTGCACGCGACGGTCGCCGGCAAGGCGTTGGAAAACAGCGTCGGCCGGGCGCGCTGGACGATCATCTCCACGCCTTCGCGGCTGCCGGCGATGTAGCCGCCCGCCGCCCCGCCGAGCGCTTTGCCGAGCGTCCCGGTGAAGAAGTCGATGTCGCTGCCCGCGAGTCCAGCGAACTCGTGCGTGCCGCGGCCCGTTTCGCCCATCACGCCCGTGGCGTGCGAGTCATCGACGCAGAGCACCGCGCCGAACTCGTTGCAGACATCGCGAATCGCCTTCAGGTCAGCGATGTCACCTTCCATCGAAAAGACGCCGTCGGTGATGACCCAGCTCACACCGTTCCCGCCGTGGGCTTCGCGAGCGCGGCCGAGGGCCGCCCGGAGCGACTCCATGTCCGAGTGCGCGTAGACGGTTTTCTTGACGCCCTTGTGGATCGCGCAAGCCAGCCGCATCGAGTCAATGATGCAGGCGTGGTTCAGTTCATCGCTGATGATCACGTCGCCGTCCTGGCACAGCGTCGGGAAGATCGCCTCGGTCGCGTTCCAACAACTGACAAAGGTGTACGCCGCTTCCACGCCCAAGAACTCGGCGATCCGTCGCTCGAGCCGTTCGTGCGGCGTGAACGTGCCGCAGATGAACCGCACCGACGCGGTGCCCGCGCCGTAGTCGCGCAGCCCCTGGATTCCTGCCTCCACGACCTCCGGGTGGTTCGCCAGGCCGAGGTAATTGTTGGAGCAGAAGCACGCAACGTCGCCGTAGCCCCGAAGCTTGATGGACGGACCCATGGGTCCTTCGATCATCTGCAGGCGCTTGAGCTGTCCGCTCGCATCCAAACCGGTGATCGTCTCACCCGCGCGGGCGTTGAAGTGTTCGAGACCGGGATGGGCGGTGGTGGACATGGCGGACTCCAGGGCAGCGCGGAACGCTCGTGGTGGATGGTTCGAAGCGGAGCCGGGCGCGGCCGGCGGACGGACGGACGAATTCGAGGCGGGCCGGGACGGGCCGGGGCGAGCTGGGCTCGGCCAGTGCGGACCGGGACGGGCCGGATCGATGCTGGCCGGGACGAGCCTGGGGCCGGATCAGGGCCTGATCCGGTCGGGACAGGCTGGAACAGGCTGGGACAGGCTGGAACAGGCTGGAACAAGCTGGAACAGGCCGAATCATTCAGCTCGACTGGGCCGCGCGGATCCCCGGGATCAACTCGTCGCGGAGGGCGGACATCAAGTCGTGCCTCGGCGCGAACCCAAAGTCTCGGGCCGCGGCCGAACAGTCAACATCAGCCGGCCATGAGTCGACGATCGGAGCGCGAAGCGCGTCACGCTGAAACGTCACGTCGGCTGCGACGCCGAGCTCGGTCAGGGCGGCGGCGAGTTCCTCGGCGGTGGGCGCAAAGGAACCGATGTTGTACGTGATGCGCGACAAGCGTTCCGCCGGGGCGGCAGCCAGATCCAATGTGGCGTCGATCGCCTCGCGCATCGTCATGAACGGGATGCGGGCGTCCCGGTCGACGAAGCAGGCGTACGGCCGTCCGGCGACGGCGGCGTGGATCATCTCGGGGGCGTAGTCGCTGGTCCCGCCGCTCGGCAGCGTGTCGGGACTGATCAATCCCGGATAGCGCACGGCCCGAAAATCGATGTTGCCCGCGCCTGGCGGATCGTCGAGCTGCCGGTAGTGACGCTGGTAGTACCGGCCAAGTTGCTCGCAGGCCAGCTTGTTGCACCCGTACATCGTGATGGGCTCAAGGAACTGATCTTCGGTGACCGCCCCGGCCGCATCTTTGGCGGCAACACTGGGAACGCCGTAGACCGCGATGGTGCTCGGCAAGATGAACTTGACCGGCCTCCCGCTCCGCTGGCCCTGTTCGGCCGCGATGCGCAGCAGCTGCAGCGTTCCGCCGACGTTGACCGCGTGGGCTCGCTCCGGATCGCGTTCCCCACTGCTCGAAAGCATCGCGGCCAGGTGCATGACTTCGCCGACTTCGTGCTCGCGAACAAGCTGCTCCATGGCCGGAGCGTCGGTGACGTCGGCGACAACGGCCGCGCGGCACGCCGCACGTTCGTCGGGCTCGAGTTCTCGGCGATCGACGGCGACGACGGATCGCCCCGCTTCGGCGAGGGCGCGGAGCAAGCCGTGTCCGACTTCGCCGGCGGCGCCGGTGACCAAAACGGCGCCGGATTCGTCATCGTGGGCGGCGGCGACGGGGGTCGCGGCCGGCGAGGGGCCGGGAGTGCTCATGCGGGAAGTCTCGGGGGCGATCGAATCGTGATCGGATGGGGAATGCCCCGCCGGCCCCGAGAGGGTCATGCCGGCGAGGGGCGAGCCGCGCAGGATATCGCCCCGGAGCCCCCGAGTCCCCGGATCTCAACGGCAGCCGAAGAACGAAAGCACGAACGTGATGTCGGTGAAGCCCACGATCCCGTCGTCATCCAGATCAATCGGGCAGTCGACGATCGGCGGGCATGCCCCCCAGGCCGAAAGGACTTGCACCAGGTCGTCGAAATTCGTCACGCCGTCGGCCGTCACATCACCGCCGCAGCAAGTGCCGTCCTCGCACACGGAATCGGGGCCCAGAAATCGGCCGGCGAACGTGAGTTGGCACAGATTTTCCGACACATCCGGCACGCAGGTGCCGTCTGGCAGGCAGCACGCCCCGGTGAGATCGCCGCACGGATTCGGCTCACAGTCGGACCCGAAGCCGCCGAAGAGCCCGCCCATGTCTTCGCAATCGCCGAACCCAATGTCTTCCAGGCAGTCTCCCGTTTCGGGGAAACAACAGGAGGCGCTGCAGCCAGCGAACTGGCAGATGGTGCCAGCTCCCTGCGGAACGCCCTCAAGCACCTCCACGCAGACTTCGATGCCGACGGGCACGATCACGCAGAATCCGTCCGGCAGGCAGCATGCCTCGAGGTCGGGATTGACCTTGCCGCCGAGCCCCAGGTCGCGATCGGGCGAAAGCGGCCGATCGCCCGCCGCGGCGAGCGACACTTGCGGCGTCGCCGACGCGACCGCCCCATCGCCAAGAATCGCCAGGACGGCGGGCACCATCGCCATCACAATGGCGGCGGCCACCGCGGCGACGTTGGTCCCGGAAATGAACGACCGTCCGAGGCGGCCGGATTCGTCGGTGTTGATCTGGGACATGCGGGCGGTTCTCTCGCTGGGGTCGGGCGCGGACCCAACGACGATACACCGGCCATCGGCCTCAAGCACCCTCCGAGCAGGCAGCCGACGGCGGTTGGTCAACGCGCCGCTTCACACTGGGTTGTCCGGTGGCATTGCACCGGCGCCCCGGGCCGGAATCGTGCCCCCGGAGGTCCGATTTGCGTGGGGTGACGAACTTCGGCCGAGGGTTTGGCCCACCCGATCGAGCCCGGCGTTCGCGACCGGCGCTCAGGACCGGCGTTCGCGACCGACGCTCAGGACCGGCCCGCAGCCCCTCGGACGGGCACGGGCCACGGGCGGCCATCAGGTCACCGCCTCGCCCGCTTCGACGCTGCCCAGTTCTTCGGGCGAGAGGATCATGTTGTCCGAGAGCACTCGGCCGTCGGTCAGAAATCGCGTCTCGCAGAATTCGCAACGCCACGTCCGAGCCGGATCACGAACCACCTGCATGCGCTTGGCACACTCGGGGCACTTCCCGGCGGCCATCGCCCGGAGGGCCATCGAACTCTCGGCGGCAATCAGTCCTCGGGAGATCACCCAGACGAATGGGACCGACGCGAGGGACATGAAGAAGATCACCAGACCCAGCGGCGGGAACAGAAACACGCCGATGAACGTCACCACGAAGAGCAGGACGTACACCCCGAGCGCGGCCAGCGGAAAAACGTCACTCGCCGCGTGAAACATTCGGTAGAGGATCATGCGGACATGGTAGGTCCCGAATCGCCGCAATCGACTGACACGAGCCCCCAATCGTCCGCCGGTTCGCCGGACGACGCCCACGCCCCCCAGGAAACGCCAGGGCCGGTCCGAGATGTGGATCTGTCGCCGATTGGGCGGACGCTCTTGATCACGCTTTGGGCCCGGGCGGCGGAATCTCGGCGGCCGGACGCGATTCGCGTCGACCGGTCAGCGGAACGGCTGCTGGGCCGAATTGACCACGATTTCGACCGATACCGCGGCGGCTGGAAATCTCAGATCGGGGTCGCGGTCCGGGGTCGATGCCTCGACCGGGCGGTGGATGCCTTCGTCGCGGACCATCCGGGAGGCTTGATCGTCGACCTTGGCTGCGGGCTCGATGGCCGTCCGCGCGAGGCCGCCGGCTCGAGCGATCGCTCCCGCGTCGACTGGCTGATGGTGGATCGGCCCGACGTGCTGGCCGTCCGCCGACGTCTCATGCCGCCATTGCCACACGAGACGCTGTTCGCCGGCGATGCGGCCGGCCCCGAGTGGATGGAACGGGCCCGGGCGTTCGGCGATCGGCCGAGGCTCTTGATCGCCGAGGGCGTCCTCATGTTCTTGCCCGAGGCCGACGTCCGCCGCATGTGGTCGTCGATTGCCGATCAACTCCCGGGCACCGAAGGGATCTTCGACGTCATCGGCCGGCTCATGATCCGAGTTCCGGCACTGCATGACACCCTCCCCGCGACGGGCGTGCGCTTCGCGTGGGGCTGGCGGGGCCGGGCTGATCTGGACCGTTGGGACCCACGGGCGCGGGTGACAGAGGTCCGGCCAATGGTCGGCGAAGGCGGGGCGCGGTGGAAGTGGATGCGGGCCCTCCGCTGGGTGCCGCCGATCCGCGACCAATTCGTCGTCCTCCGGGTTTCATTCGGTGACCGCCCGGACCTGGCGGCCGGCCATGGAGCCGCTGGCCGGGCGACGGCCACCGCCGATCGCCCCCCCGCGATGTGATCAGGCCCGATATGCTGGGGCGGTGGAGCCCGTCGAGGGACTTCTTCCGTGCGCGGGGGCTTGCCTTGGCCGCCACCGCCCACGCGACCCAAACGCCCCGGCGTCGGTCGATGCCCCGGTCCGATTCGAGTCGCGCGGCGTTCCCGAACTGTGTTCTGGGCGTTGCGACGGCGTTTCGGCCACAGACCAACCGGCCGGCGTTCCGATGGATCGGCCGCCCACCGGATGGATTCGCGAGCCAAACGGCCACGCGTCGGGACCGTTCCGACGATCGCCGCCCGGCGAACCCAGCGGCCACGTTCAGCGGCCGTTCCCAACCGCTCTCGGGCGTCGGCCGATTCCGTCCGCTTCGCCCGCCGCCCCCGCCACGATCGACGAGCCAGGAAGGTGCCATGCAGTACATCACGCGTGAAGACAGGGAACACCTCGAAGCCGAGCTCAATCAGCGGACCGGCAACCGCAAGATGATTTCGCAGCGGATCGAGCTGGCTCGTGAGCTGGGCGACCTGAAGGAAAACGCCGAGTACCACGCGGCGCGGGAAGACCAGGGTCTCAATGAAGCGAAGATCCGCGAGATCGAAGAGAAGCTCAAGACCGCGATCGTCACCGATTCCGCCGGCTTGCCCGATGACCTCGTCTTCCTCGGTGCCACGGTCACACTGAAGAACCTGGCCAACGACCGGACCGAGCAGTACCGACTGGTCGGCGAGACTCGGGGCGTTTCGGGCGATGGCGTGATCGAGGTGACCCCCTCCTCACCGCTGGGCGAAGCGTTGATCAAGACCCGGGTCGGCGAGACGATTCGCGTCAGCACGCGCCGTGGCGACAAGCGGTTCGAGATCATCGAGATTTCGAGCTGACGCGATTCCGCCGCGGCCCGCGGGATTGCGCTGGCGAACTCAGACCATGCGCCCCCGAGTCCGGCGAATTTTGGCGGTCGACTCCAGAGCTGAGGCCGGATTGGCGTATGAAAGGGTGAGCGAACGCCACGTCGGCGTTCGTCCCATCTCGTGGGCCCGGCGTTCCGGGCATTTCTTTCGTCGGCCCACACCAACGAGTGATCCCCCCCTTCGGTGGATCACCTGACTTCGTATGAACGGGCGAACGGAGCGGTGATGCCGCCGCCGGTGGATGGATCCTCCTCGAGTTGAGGAGTGCACCCATGTTGCACCAAGGACATCCTGCGCGCCGGACCGGCCGGCCCGCCTTCACCATCATCGAGCTCTTGGTGGTGATCTCGATCATCGCCTTGCTCATCGGCATTCTGCTGCCGGCGATCGGCAAGGCCCGAGACCAAGCCAAGCAAACGGCAAGCCTGGCCAATCTCCGCAATATGGCGACGGCCCACGGCTCGTACGCGGCGGAGTGGGGCGATCGACAGTTCACGTTGATCAACGACAACATCGCCAGCTACGGCCCGAACTCGCAAGCCGCGTTCACCGCGTACAACAGCTCGAACGGCGGCGGCGAAGCCGGCGGACATCCGGGGCCGAACCTCGGCTGGGGATACCGAAACGGCAACGGCGACTACGTGCTGTTTTACTACCGCACCCACGACAACCTGGCCAACGCCACGCTGTGTGAACCGATCGCGTTTGCCAACGACTTCGGCACCGCACAGTTCGGGAGCTTCCGGCTGATCAACTGCCGGCAGTTCAATCAGTATGTCTCCGGGAAGTTCTATGACCCGGTCTTCTACGCCCCCAAGGACACCATTGTCATCAACTCGGTTGAAGGCGGCGACAGCGGCTACAGCTGCTTCGACGACCCGGGCGAGTTCTGCGACCGTCCCCCGCTCGCCGGCTTCGGCGACGCCCCCACGTGGTCGAGCTACATCCTCAGCCCCGCAGCCATGTTCAATCCTGCGGTGATGAAGATGCGGCGCCTCGGCGGCGGGACCGACACCGGTGGCTTCAAGAACCCGTGGTCGCTCGCGGGCGGCTTCCGTTCCCCCGCGTACGGCCAGGCCCGCTATCCCGCGCTCAAGACCCACATGCTTGAGCACCACTGGCGGCAGAACCGTCGCGCCGAGTGCAACCCGGCGATCATCGGCGGCACGTACGGCGGTTGCGAGCCGTACTACTTCAACGCGGCGTGGGAGTCGTCCCCGATGACGCTCTTCTACGACGGGCACGTCGGCAGCGTTGGCGTTCGCAAGGCCATGCGGGCCGACGGCCGCATCCGCGCCCAGGTCAACGGATTCGCCGGCCTGTGGTCACGCGACACCCCGTTCCAGGACGCCGGCTACCTGAGTGATGTGCGCTACGACCTCGGGGCACGCACGAGCTTCCACGTGCTGACGAGCGACGGCATCCTCGGCCGAGACATCATCTCCGAGTGATCGATCGCGGTTGACCCGCGAACGCGAACTCCCGTTCTCACTCCCTCCGTCCGTCTCGCGGACCGGCACTCCCGTCGCCGGTTCGCGGGGCGGGCGATTTTCCGGCCGAACGACGCCCGCTCGGCCACGGAGATCCTGGCCCCAGAACCCGCAAGATGATGAAGACGGCATGTCCCATTCGGCGAATCACCCGCCCGGAGGGACGCGCCGAGTCGCGAGCCTCGCAGATTCACCAAACTTTGTTCGCATTCTGTTCGTAGTCCGGTCTCTCCAAACCGGCCCCGAAAGGGCCGCCAGAGGCCGAATTGACGGGTGCGACCCCAAGGTGCAGGTGAATCCGCCCGATTCGCCACTTGGATGCCGGTTGGCTGCCGCTATCATTCAGTCAACCGGGTTCGTCCGCTCAGGGACATTCCTGGGTCATTTCTTCATCTGGCATCGACCGTGGGCAGGTCGGACGCCATCACCAAACTCGTCTCGTCCCCGCCCGAGGATGAACCCTGCCGTTGCCGTCCCGTCCGTCGGGACCGCGCGATGGTCGATCGTCCGAACCGACCCCTCAGGGACGAACGAGACAGACGGGAACTCGTACATGACGCATGCACGAAAGACTCGCGGCTTCACGATCATCGAGCTGCTGGTGGTGGTTTCGATCATCGCCCTGCTCATCGGCATTCTGCTGCCGGCGATCGGTAAGGCCCGCGACCAAGCCAAGCAAACCGCCAGCCTCTCCAACCTCCGCAACCTGGGCACCGCCCACGGTTCCTACGCGGCGGAGTGGGGCGACCGGCAATTCACCCTCGTCAACGACAACATCGCCAGCTACGGCACCAACGCTGGCGCCGCCTTCGGCGCGTACACCGCCTCGAACGGTGGCGGCGAAGCCGGTGGTCACCCCGGGCCGAACCTCGGCTGGGGCTACGTCAACGGCAACGGCGACTACGTGCTGTTCTACTACCGCACGCACGCCAACATCGCGAACGCTCGTCTCTGCGAGCCGATCGTCTTTGAAGGCACCAACTTTGAAGTGAACGGCTACTTCGGCAGCTTCCGGCTCGCCAACTGCCGCCAGTTCAACCAGTACGTCTCCGGCAAGTTCTACGACCCGGTCTTCTACGCCCCCAAGGACACCATCGTCCTCAACTCCGTTGAAGGCGGCGACAGTGGCTACAGCTGCTTCGACGACCCGGGCGAGTTCT
>JBGCEZ010000100.1:0-9835 GCA_045106735.1 Phycisphaerales bacterium
GCCGCCGATCTGTCCTCGATCCCCGCTGTCCGCCCGCCTGTGGCTGCGATCCCGGCTGCTCCCCGGACTGTGGCTGTGAACCAGGCTGCTCACCGGACTGTGGCTGTGAACCAGGCTGCTCACCGGACTGCGGCTGTGATCCTGGCTGTTCACCAGACTGCGGCTGTGATCCTGGCTGTTCACCGGACTGTGGCTGTGAACCAGGCTGCTCACCGGACTGCGGCTGCGATCCCGGCTGTTCGCCGGACTGTGGCTGCGATCCGGGCTGTTCACCGGACTGTGGCTGCGAACCTGGCTGTTCGCCGGACTGCGGCTGCGAACCTGGCTGCTCACCGGACTGCGGCTGCGATCCCGGCTGTTCACCGGAAGGGTTCTGATCACGGGCTTGATCGGCCGAAGATTCGAGCGCTTCGCGGACGCGGTTGAGATCGTCCTGAACTTGCTGCTCGCGTTCGGCGTCCTGGCGAATCGATTCGGCTTCTTCAGCAATCCGATCGGCGACGTCCGGATCCGCGCCGGCCTCACGCAGCGACTCGCGCACGTCATTCGGATCGGGCACCGTCGGCACCGTCGGCGTGGCAGGCTCGTCGTCGGCCTTTTCCGGCTCGCTGCGCATCGGATCATCGGCCGATGGCGTCTCTGTCGGCGCGTTCGCACTCGAACCTGAAGTCGCCTCCGTCCGCCCGTCCGGCGCACTCGGGTTCGACGCGGCCTCGGAACCTGGATCAGACCCTGCGTCTGCGGCCGACGCATCCGACGCGTCATCGCCCGCTCGTCCTGTCTCTCGCGCACCGTCCGCATCGCCGGCGTCACCCGGATCATCCGGATCACGCGGATCACGCGGATCACCAACGGGGCCCGCTTCACCGGGGGAACCGGCGTTGTCAGTTTCCGGCGGCTCCGCTCCCAAAGACCGCATGGCTTCCTCGAGTCGGCGTGCTCGCTCCGCCCGGTCGCGCCGGGCCGCTTCGGCCTGCTCGCGCGTCGCAGACTCCAGTCGGTCGGCCAGGCCCTCAAGCTCGCGCGCGAGGCGCTCCCGTTCTGCGGCATCGACACTCGGAAGTGCGTCGTTCAGTGCGTCCAACGCATCGGCCGCGCCGGCCAAATCGCCTCGCTGCAGCCGTTCGGCCACGTCGGAAATTCGTTGATCGGCCGAAGCGGTGTCCAAGTCGCCGAGGCGATCAAGCAGGTCGTCCAGCGCCGCATCGTCTTGCTCGGCCGCCGCTTCGAGTTCGTCGGCGACGCCGGTGAGCTCATCGATCGCGGCGTTGCGGGCAGCATTGGCTGACGCCTCGGACGGGTCGGCTTCAATCTGCTCGGCCAAGTCCTCGAGCAGTTCGGCGGTGCGGTCGGCCAGCGGATCGTCGGAAGAACCGGCAGCGGGATCAGCGCTCCCGTCATCGTCGCCCGTTGCGCTGTCGTCGGCGCTCGCGCCTTCGGGCGGCTCATCAGCGGGGCGGAGCGCTTCGGCTGCATCGCGGAGCGTGTCGGCCACTTCGTCGGCGGCATCGGCTTCCGCCTCGATCGCGGCCGCGCGTTGCTCGTCCACCGGCGAAGTGGTCTGAGGAGTGGTTGGCATCAGAAACCACGCCGCGACGCCGAGCACGGCGGCGGCGGCGGCGTGGGCGGCCGAGGCGGGGACATCGATCGGGATCGCGGCCCGCGGATCCACCCGTCCGGTCACTGCTTGCACCTGTCGCTGAACCAGGCCAGCGAATCCGGGGTCGGGGGCATGGGCCCGGCCGAGCTGCAGCGCGGCGGCCGAACCGACTTGATCCCCGAGACCGAAGGCCGAGTCGATCGCTTGGCCGGTGCTCACCAGGTCGACGGGACGCCGGAATCCAATGATCGCGCCAACGACCACCGGGGCGAACCCGGCCGCCAGGAGGGCGGTCCACGGCAGTTCCACGCCCAACCCGCGAGTCAAAATGATGCCAGCCCCGGTGGCGATCAGGCTCACGCGGGCGGTCCGCGCCGCAATATCGATTGCTCGGGCGACACGCTGGCGGCGGGCGCCGACTTGGAGCAGGTCGTCGATGCTGGTGGCGGAGCGGGACGGCATGGACGGGCGGGGCCTCACCGGGGTTTGGGCGGGGGAGCGAGGGGACGTTCGAAAACTCGGCCGATTGCCGGGACGGAGGACGATAGGGGGGCTCAACCGGCGAGCGAGACGGAAGCTGCCGCCAACGTGCCGGACTCATCCAGGCAGCATTCTGGTCGCGGCGATGGCCGTTTTCGTGCGGCCGTGCGCAATCCGTCGAAGTGGGGTGCGCGAATGGCGGTGGTGCGGCCGAACGGACCGAAACGCACCAGCAGTACGGGTTTACGTGAGGGTGGACCAAGGCGCGGCGAAATCGGTCACCGCAGAGCCCCTAGATATCCTTGTGTGACAAGACCTTAGCGGTTTGGCCGTTTTTGGCGATATCCGGGGCCGGCCAATTCGTCAACCCGACGGGCCGATCCGGCGGAAAGAAACTCGCAGAAAGGCGGGAGGATGGGATGGGTCACGACCGAAAATGTCATTGGCAGGGCGTTGCGAACGGTTCCCACCGACCACAACGTCAGGCCCAACCGGGATGGGTTCGCCCACCGGAACAACTTGCCTTCCCCCCCCTCAGCGGCCTGTTCGGATCTCCCGTTCAGGCCGTCTTTCTTTGAGTGCCGGCGTTTCGGTGCCCGCCTTTGGGTGCCTGCCTGCCTGCGCATCGCCCGGCGCCGACTGCCGGTCCTGGGCTCTCCAGCGCTTCCCCTCGATCTTTGAGGGCCGGCTCCAACCGCCGGTGGTTGGGCATCGTCATCGGCGGCCGCCGCGGCCATCTCGGCGATCGCAGCCATCGCAGTCGCTCAGAACGTCGTCGAGGCGACATCGAGGCGACGTTGAGGCGACGTCGAGGCGTCGTTGCGGCGGCATTGAGACGGCGTCGAGGCGTCGTGAGCCGGCGGTTCAGTCCACCGGTCTCCGGCAGGTTCCACGCATCCCGCCGCAACCGAACCCCGCCCGGGCCGCAATGGGTGTATGACAGTCATCTGTCTGACCACGCCCAAAGTCCCCGTCACGAGGACCCCACCCGATGCATGCTTCGATCCTCGGCCGTCGCCCGCGTTCGCTGGTGACGCTCGTCGCTCCGGTCATCGTCATTGGCCTGACCGCTGCCGCCCACGGCTTCACCGCCGAAACGCTGCTCGCGGCTTCGCCGGCCGCGCCCACCCAGGCTGCGCCAGCCCAGGCTCCCGCCGCTCCTGCGACCCCTGATACCTGGGAGTCCCGGAGCCGCAGCGGTGAAGCCGCGGGACGCTCTGTGACCGCCGATCTTTCGCCTGAGGCGTCGATTTTGTGGCTTCGCGCTCTCGCGGCCACGGAAACCGCGCTCGACGAATTGACCGGCGCAAGCGCCTTGCCGCCCCGAATTCTGCCCACGCGGCAAGTGCTCTTTTTCACCGACGACGCGGACTTCCGCCGCGTCCTGCAGACGACCTACGGCCAAGAGCTCAGCGGCGACGATGTCGTCCGCTTTGACGTCGGCAGCCAGCAGACGTTGGCCGCCGTGGTTCCCGCCGACGAGGACGTGGCGGCCGGGGCCGCCCGCGTGCTGCCGATCGCCGGGGCGCAGTGGCTCGAACGCTGGTTCCAGGCGGATCTGCCGCCCGCGCTCGATGCGGGGCTGGAGCTTTTCCTGGCCGACACGACGTTTGTCGGTGACCGGCCGATGTTCGGCCGGGCCCGAGCCGAGACGCTGATTCCCGCTCAGGTCATCGCCCGCGATCGCACGCCGAACCTCTTTGGCCTGCTCTCGTTGGATGACGAGGGCTGGTCGGGGCTGACGGCGGAAGAGCGGGCCGACGGCACGCTGGCCATTTGGAGCATGCTCCAATTCGCCGCCGGAGACGATGGGGGCGGAATGCGCCGCGGCCTTCGGGCATTCCTGCGGGCCGTGAACGCGGGTTCGTTGCCAGCCGACGCCCTCCAAGCGACCTTCGCCACGGCCGACGCCGCCGCCCTGCAGTCCCAGTGGCGACGGTGGATCGAGCGGGCCATCCCGGACCCCATCACCGTGGCCATGCCCCGCGTCGAAGCCCTGATCGACGGTTTGGCCATGCTTTCGGCCGAGGGCATCTCGCCCAAGCATTTGGATGAGGCGGCCGCCGAACTGTCGGGCCGCAATTTCGTCTGGGAATCTGTCCGGTGGGGCGAGCCGCAGCGGCTTGCAATCACCGGGCCGGACGTCTTTGTCCTTCCGGAGGACACTCGGACCGGCCGCCGAGCTCGCATTGATCTCGATCCCGGCCGCATCACCACGCCCCGGTCGAGCCGCCCCGCGGCCGATGGACCGGTCGCCCCGCCGCGGATTCGCGTGCGCGGATTGGCCCGCGGCACCGTGCAGGTCGAGTGGGAGCAGCAGGCCGATGGCACGTTCGCGGCTGAAGTGAAGCTGACCCGCTGACCCGCTGACCCGCTCACGCGATCGCGGTTCTCCTGCGGTCGCTGGGGCGGGTTGGCGCCATCCGAATCGCGGTTCGAGGTGGGTTCCGGGATTCCGCGCCCGGGCCTCAGCGTGCGTGGCGCCCGTCCCGCCGTCGCCTTCGCCGTCGCCCCGGCCCAGCCGCCCGGACGCCGAGGTCTGCGTATCTGGATGCCCAGGGCACGTTTGCGTCCTCCCGATCCATCAGTGGATCCACATCCTGAAGTTCTCTTGACCGTCGCCCCGCTCGGCCATGGATCGGGGCCAAGTGGCGGTGGCCAACCGATTTCCAGCTCGATGGCGGCTCTCTGCCGGCTGTTTTTCGGCCGTTTGGCCGCGACTCAGCCGCCGCCGAACCGCGGCGAAGCCACCACCCTCCGACAGAAGCGGCCAGACCTTCGGCGGCCGGCCGGCTGAGATCGGGCCGGGGGCGATACCATCTGGGCATGAGTACGATCAACGACGCTGCCCGTACCGGCTCGCCCGCCCCGGCGACCCCGGCCATCGACCCCGAGACCGTCACCATCAGCGGCTACGAGGTCGCCGAGCGATACGGTCCCGATGCCGTCGACACCGTCGACGCGGCGAATCCCGCCCAGACGCACGAGCGCATCGGCACGCCCGGCCAATACCCGTTCACCCGCGGCGTGCACGAGACGATGTACCGCCAGCGGCTGTGGACCATGCGGCAGTTTGCCGGCTTCGGTTCGGCCGACGACACGAACCGCCGGTTCAAGTACCTGCTCGAGAACGCCAAGGGCACCAAGGCCAACACCGGCCTGTCGACCGCCTTTGACCTGCCCACGCTCATGGGCCGCGACTCGGACGATCCGTTGTCCGCCGGCGAGGTTGGTCGCTGCGGGGTCGCCATCGACACGATCGAAGACATGGAGCGGCTCTACGTCGACATTCCGCTCGAGGACGTGACCGTCAGCCAGACGATCAACGGCCCGGCCGCCGTCATTTGGGCGATGTACCTGGCCATGGCCCGGCGCCGCGGATTCGACTGGGGCAAACTCGGCGGCACGCTGCAGAATGACATCCTGAAAGAGTTCCATTCCCAGAACGAGTTCATCTACCCGCCGGAGCCGAGCGTGAAGCTGGTGACCGACACGATCGAATTCCAAACGCAGCACGTGCCGCGTTGGAACAGCGTGTCGATCAGTGGCTACCACATCCGCGAGGCCGGCTCCAGCGCGACGCAAGAGCTCGCCTTCACCCTCCGCGACGGCATGGAGTACGTGGAAGCCTGCATGAAGCGCGGCTTGGATGTGAACGCGTTCGGCCCGCGGCTCTCGTTCTTCTTCAACGCCCACAATGAGTTCTTCGAGGAGATCTGCAAGCTCCGCGCCGCCCGTCGCATCTGGGCGACGGCGATGAAGGAACGCTTCGGCGCCACGAACGAGCGGGCCTGGTGGATGCGCACCCACGTGCAGACCGCCGGGTGCTCTCTGACCGAACAGCAGCCGCTGAACAACATCGTCCGCGTTGCCTACCAGGCGATGGCCGGTGTACTCGGCGGTTGCCAGTCCTTGCACACCGACTCCATGGACGAGACGCTCGGCCTGCCGACGGAGACCGCGGTCCGCGTGGCCTTGCGAACGCAGCAGATTCTGGCCCACGAGACGGGCGTGCACCGCACCGTTGATCCGCTCGGCGGTTCGTGGTTCGTCGAAGCACTGACCGATCAGATGGAGTCGGACGCCAACGCGATCATTGGCGAGATCGATGACATGGGCGGCGTGGTCTCGGGCATCCACAACGGGTACTTCCGTCGGCAGATCGCCGAGGCGAGTTACCGCTTTGGCCAAGAGATGGAGGCGGGCGACCGCATCATCGTCGGCGTCAACGCGTACCACGAAGGCAGCGGCGAGCAGCAGGTCGAAGTCCTGCAAATCGACCACCAAGTCGAAGTCGATCAGTGCGACCAGCTCACCGCGTTCAAGGCGAAGCGCAACGACGAGACGGTCAACCGCAGCTTGGACGCGATTCGCGCGGCCTGCCGGGCCGGCGAGAACTCCATGCCGACGCTGATCGATGCGGCAGAGGCCGGGGCCACGCTTGGCGAGATGGTGCAGGCGATGGCCGACATCTACGGCCGCTACACCGGTGGCCCCGAGTGGTAAAGCAACGGGCGATCGGCGACCGCGCCGGCAGCCGGTGATCCAAACAATGAACGAGGCCCGAACCGCTTGCGGCTCGGGCCTCGTGTCGTTCGTGGGTTGGCTGAGGTCGTCGTTGGCGTCGTTGGCGTCGTTTCCATCGCGGGCGCGACCTCGACCTCAGCCGCGAGCGTTACGTCGAGTACGCGGTATTCAGGTCGCCGGCAATGTGCGACATCGTCGCGTACGAATCCGCGGCGGTTTGCTTCTGGGCCGTCGTCGGGCTCGGAAGATCCAAGATCGCGTCGGCGTCATCGGCCAAGGCGCCGAACCAGTCGATCAATTCGGTGCCGATCGTCTGATTCAGGATGACCGGCGTGATGCCGCTGAAATACGCGTCGAGCAAAATGTCGTCGCAGTCTGAGGCCATCGTGGCGGTGTCGGCACGGAAGTCGGTCGACGTTTGGCCGGACATTTGCGGCGGGTAGTTCGTCGCGACGGCGGCGACGATCTCCTGCTTCTTCTTCTTGATCTTCTTTTTCAGTTCAGAAAGGCTCGGCACGAATTTGTCTCCCCTAAGACGGCGAAAGGAAAGTTAGAAGTTGGCTGGGTGGTCGTGGTTTCAGGGGAGCTCGCCGGGCGGCGATTCCGCCGGCGGCTCGGTCGAGAAATCCATATCGGCGAGGCCGTCGCCATCAAGGTCGATGGTCTCGGGTTCCACAAACTCCGCCGAGAGTCCAGCCTCACGAATCCGATCCAACTGCGCTCGGATCATGGTCGCGAGTTCATCGACGAGTTCCTCGTTTTCGAAGCCTCTCGCCTGCTCGAGCGCGGCCAAGTAGTAGAGGTAGCCCATGATGTCGATCGACACTGGACGGTCGGCCATGATCGTGAGATCGTTCCAGATGTCGGCGTCGACCGCTTGGTCCCGCTGTCGCGTGGCCCGGAGGTTGTTGATCTCGACCAGCAGCCGATCGTTCGCTTGCTTGAAGTTCGCGACTTGCGCCTCGGAGATTCCGGCGCTGGCCGAAAGCTCGCTGACATCTCGTTCCAGCATGGCGGCGTTGGCCGAGACGAGGCGGTGCAGTTCCTTGATTTCACTCAGCTCGAACTCGGCCGCGAATTTCTGATTGCGTTCGAGATTGGACAGTTGCATCGCGCCCGTCCACGCCAGCACGAACGCGACAGGAATCGCGACGAGCAAGCTGAATGCGAAGGGGTGTTGGCGCGAGAGCCAGGCGGTTCCAGTCGACGCCTCCTTCGGAGCATGAGCACCAAAGTTGGCATCTCCGAGCATGAGCTGCGTCCCGCGGCGGCGCCGGCCTATTGCGGTTCGGATCGGTGGAGCGGTCGTGGCGGGCTGTGCGTCCGTGCGTGGTTCGGAATCACGTGCGCCGCGCACTCCAGCGATGAACTCACCGGGATCGTCGGAGATCCGAGCTCGCAAATCGGCAAACGATGGACGTTGCTTCGACATCAATGTGCCTCCCCCTTGGGCATGGACAATTGCACTTGCTCTTCGATATACGACACGAAGACATCCATCAGCGTCTCGATGTCTTCATCGGTGCCTTCCGGTTCTTCGTTCGCCCCCAGGCCAGCGCGAGCCAGCACCATCGCGGCCTTGGGGTCGTCTCTTGAGATGCTGATCGCAATCGCCATCATCGTGGTCATCAGACCGCCGACGTGCTCGATGCTGAGGTTGCGGGTTCGTGTGCGAGTCGGATGGTGCTTCTGGTACACCGACTCGAATTCGTCGCGCAAGCGATCGTAGAAATCGTGTCGCGCTGAATTGATGTGGACACGGCGAGTCGTGCCAGACGGCTTGGGCACCCCGGGCCCAGGGTCTGGGGTCGACTCATGTCGCACGGGCTTCATTTCCAACTCTTTAGGCATGAGGCAACGGTACCAACGCGCTGCGCCAGGAGCACCACAGAACGCGTCGTTACGCGGTCGTCGATGCGTGGCTCTGCGACCCGGCTGCAATGGAAATGGCGGAAGCTGCCCCCGGATGCAGCCTCCACCGACCTGAAAATATCGGGGGTGGATCGCGCTTTCGAGGGCAGAATCGCGCGAACTGCAGAGAGAGTGTGCGCGCATCTGCGCGCGCCAATGATCGCGCAGGTATCGGCGTCGAAATGGGTGTCGAATTGAGGAACGTGAGCGGCGGTGGTTCGACACTCGGACGACGTTCGGGCCGACCTGGCCCGCATTCGGTCCGCGATCGATGGTCGAGAGGCAGGGATAGGCGGTTCGGAAGGGGCTTTGGGTCGCGGGGCATCCGCGGTGGGAGGTGCTGCGTGAGGGCGGGGCCCCCGTACCCAGCCGTCCCGGTGCGGGGCATCCGTGGTGCGAACGGTTCCACCGGCCGCGCAGGCACGACTCGGTGCATGGATCAGCCGGCGATGCAGATGCACGATCGGGGCGAAAAAATAGCCCCGGCCGCTCGCAAGCGAGCAGACCGGGGCCTTCCGGGGGCAACTTGAAGTTCAGAGCTTAGTCGAGGGCGAGTGATCGCTCAAGTACTTCCCCGAGATCGTGTAAAAAGGCACGATCTCGAGTTGCGTCGCGTTTCCACTTGGCTTTCGCCGGCTGCGATCATGCAGCCGTGGTCGCCAGTTGATCAGCGGGCGTCGGCATCCGATCGCCGCGGATGAGCGTTGCCGTTCGGGCGACCGCCGCTCGGGCGGTGCGGTCCGCCGCCACCGGGCTTGCCACGGAACCCGCCGCCGCCACTGGGCTTGCCGCGATATCCGCCACTGCTACCGCCGCGATCGTCGCGGTTCCCGTAGGGACGATTGCCGCCGGACTGGCCGCGATATCCGCCGCCACCACCACCGCCGCCGCCATTGCTGCCGCGATCGTCGCGGTTGCCATAGGGACGATTGCCGCCGGACTGGCCGCGATATCCGCCGCCACCACCACCACCGCCGCTACCGCCGCGATCGTCGCGGTTGCCGTAGGGACGATTGCCGCTGGGCTTGCCGCGATATCCGCCGCCGCCGTTGCCGCCTCGATCGTCACGGTTGCCGTACGGACGACTCCCGCCGGGCTTGCCGCGATAGCCACCGCCGTCGCTGCCGCCGCCGCGATCGTCGCGGTTGCCGTAGGGACGGCTGCCGCCGGACTGGCCGCGATATCCGCCGCCACCGCCGCTGCTGTTGCCGCCGCGATCGTCGCGGTTGCCGTAGGGCCGACTGCCGCCGGACTGGCCGCGGTAGCCGCCACCGCCGCCGCCGTTGCCGCCGCGATCGTCGCGGTTGCCGTAGGGAC
>JBGCEZ010000101.1:0-51593 GCA_045106735.1 Phycisphaerales bacterium
GTTCTCCCAGGCCGACGGGCTCGGAAGCAACATGGTGCGCAGCCTGCGAAGCGATCGGGCCGGCCGCATGTGGGTCGGGACGGATGGCGGGGGCGTGAGCGTGCTCGAATCGGGTCGATGGCGGACCCTGACGATGGCCGATGGCCTCAACAACGATCGCATCTTCGAGATCCTCGAGGATCGGGCGGGGCGAATGTGGTTCAGCACGCTCGGCGCCGGGGCGTCGCGATGGGATGGCCGCTCGTTCACCTCGTTCGGATCGGATGAGGGACTCTCGACCAACGAGCTGCCCTGTCCGTGTGGCAGTGGCAAGAAACTCGGCGAGTGCCACGGGCCGAATCCCGGCGCCCACGTCCAAGAGTTTTTGGAAGACCGCGAAGGGCGCATTTGGTTCGGCTGTTCCGGCGGCCTCTTCCGACTGGAGGGCGACCGGGTCATCAACATCACCAAGGATGGGCCGTGGCCAGCAATCGGTTCGGCCACATCGAATGAAGAACCGGACGACGCCCCCGATCGAGACGGCTGAAGTCGGGATTCTCCCAGGTGACGCCGACGCCCACTCGGGATGAACGATTTGGCCGGGAGCCCGAGGCCGGAAGCGTCGCCGCGACGATCGATGACCAACCCGCGCCACCTTGGAAGCTTGGAGTCAGATCAGCCGCGGAACCCACTACGATCGTCGGCATGAGCACCCTCTTTGAACCGCTTGAACTGCGCGGCGTCCGGCTGCGCAATCGCATCGCCATGTCGCCCATGTGCCAGTACCTCAGCGAAGACGGATTCGCCTCGGATTGGCACGTCACCCACCACGGCGCCCGGGCAGTCGGCGGCGTGGGCCTGCTCATCGCCGAAGCGACCGGCGTGGTGCCCGAGGGACGCATCACCCCGAACTGCCTCGGCATTTGGAAGGACGAACACATTCCGGCCCTGCGCCGGGTGACGGACTTCATCAAGCAGCGCGGCTCCGTGGCCGGGATTCAGCTCGCCCACGCCGGCGTCAAGGCTTCCCGGCATCGGCCATGGCATCCCGACTCCAACGGGTACGTCCCCGAAAACGAAGGCGGCTGGATGCCCGTCGGACCGACGGCCACGCGCTACGGCCGGGGCGGCCCGGTGCCGCACGAATTGACCATCGCCGAGATCCAGTCGATCACCCAGTCGTTCGCCGCCGCCGCCGCCCGGGCGGTGAAGGCCGGCTTCGAAGTGGTCGAACTGCACTTCGCCCACGGATACCTCGGCCACAGTTTCCTCAGTCCGCTGATGAACAAGCGGTCCGACGGATACGGCGGCCCGTTCGATCACCGGGTGAGCTTTCTCATCGACACCGCCCGCGCGGTGCGAGCCGCCATGCCGGACGAACTCGCCCTCTTGGTGCGACTCTCGTGCACCGATTGGGTCGACGGTGGCTGGACGATCGAGGACTCGGTGGAAGCATCGCGCCTGCTCAAGCGCGAAGGCGTCGACCTGATCGACTGTTCGACCGGCGGGGCGACGCGGCGGGCGTCGATTCCGGTGGGTCCGGGCTACCAAGTGCGGTTTGCCGAGCAAATCCGGCGAGAAGCCGAGATCCCGACGGGGGCGGTCGGCATGATCACCGACGCCAAGCAGGCCGACGGCATCATCCGCGATGGCAAGGCCGACATCGTGCTCATGGGCCGACAGTTGCTTCGCGAACCGTATTGGGCGCACCAGGCCTGGCAAGATCTCGGCAAGCCCGGCGATCCGCCCATCGCCCGGGAGTACGCGTGGGCGTTGTCGGAAACGCGGCGGTAGCCACGCGGAGCCGGCGTACGCCGTTCGCCAATCGCCATGACCCCGTTCCGAGCGCAAGGACACACCCATGCAACGACGCACGTCGCCGGTTCCCTGGGCCCCAACGGGTGCGATCCTTGCGATCGGATGTCGCGGCCGGACGCTGGGCGGGGCCTTCTCCAACGTTGCGAGGCGCGTACGAGGGTGCGGGCTGGTCATCGCCGTGGCCATCAGCCTGGCGGGCGGGTGGATCGCCGGCGCGGCATCGGCCGTCGAGGGTGGCCCCGATGCAGCCGCCCCGACTGGCAGCTCGACTGGCACCTCGACTGGCGCCGCGACTGACACCGCCACCAAACCGCTTCGGGTCTTCGTCCTGGCCGGGCAATCGAACATGCAGGGCCACGCCCACGCCCGAACCATGGACGCCATGGCCCTTGATCCGGCGACGTCCGCGTGGCTCGATCGGATGCGCCAGGCCGACGGGACCCCGCGCGTCCGCGACGACGTCTGGATCTCATCGATTGGTTCGGCCGACACCGTCCAGTCCGGACCGTTGACCGTCGGCTTCGGAGCCAGCCGCGGCGGGCCGAAGATTGGCCCCGAACTCTCGTTCGGGATCGCAGTGGGCGACCACTTCGACGAACCGGTGTTGCTCATCAAGACCGCCTGGGGCGGCAAGAGCCTGCACACCGACTTTCGCCCGCCGAGCGCGGCTCGCGATGGCGGGGCGGGTGCGGACGGGGCGGGTGCGGACGGGGCGCGTGGTACGGACGGGGCGGACGACGCGGGAAGCGAGATTGACCCGGACGCACCGGAAGCTCCGAAAGGTGCGGGCGACATCCCGCGTGACGCCGGACCGTCGTACCGCTTGATGGTGGACCACATCAGATCCGTGCTCGACGACATCCCAAACGTGGTCCCCGGGTACGACCCGGACGTGGGCTACGAGCTTTCTGGCTTCGTCTGGTTCCAAGGCTGGAATGACATGGTCGACCGCAACGCCTACCCCGACCGCGCATCGCCGGGCGGCTACGACCGGTACCGCGACCTCCTCGCCGCGTTGATCCGCGATGTGCGGCGCGATCTGGACTGCCCGGAATTGCCGTTCGTCATTGGCGTCATGGGCGTCGGCGGCCCGATCGAGCAGTATCCGGCATCCCAACGGCGGTACGCGCCGGTGCACCGGAACTTCCGCCACGCCATGGCCGCGCCGGCGGACATGCCCGAGTTCGCCGGCCGCGTGGTCGCGGTGCTGACCGAAACGTGCTGGGACATGGAGGTCTCGGCGTTGCAGGAGCGGGCGGGCGGAATCCAAGAGCGCGTCGACACGATTCGGCAGGCCATGAAGGATGGGACGATGGAACGGTCAGAAGGGGAGGCGGCCCTCGACCAACTCGACCGCGAGACATTCTCCGAACGCGAACGCGTACTCTTGCGAACCAGCACGTCCAATGCGGCGTTCCACTACCTCGGGTCCGCGCGCATCATGTCCCGGATCGGGGCCGCCTTCGCGGATGCCATGCTCACGGTCACCGACGAAGACCACGTTCCGACCCCCACCGAGAGGATCCGCCCGTGACCCAGTTCAGAGGCACTGTAGGAATGATGTTCCGAGGGTTCGGATTGCCCACTGGAGTGGTCGCGCTCGCGCTCGTGGCCGGACTGTCCGCGATGCCATCGGCACGATCCGCGCGTGCGTCCGCGACGTCGATCCCAGCCCCAGCCCCAGCCGAGGCCGCGATCACGGCCAGTACCACATCGCACGCTCCGGCCGCTTCCATCGCCAATCCAGACTTCACCCGCGGCGAAACCGTTCCCGAGAACGCAACCCACGACTGGAACCTTGGACCCACGGGCGCCCGCGGCTGGATGTACGCCAACAAGATGGAGACCAGCGAGGCGCGCCAGATCTTGGTGACGACGGTGGACCCCGGCTCACCGGCCGACGGCATCCTGCAACCCGGCGACGTCATCCTTGGCGTGGGCCGCCAGCGGTTCCGTGAGGATCCGCGAACCGAGCTCGGGCGGGCCATCGGTCTGGCCGAAGCCGGCAACGGTCGGCTCGCCCTGCAGCGATGGCGCGACGGCCGGACGTCGCGCGTGCGCCTGCCGCTTCCGGCGATCGGAGCCTACGCCGACACCGCACCGTTCGGATGCCCCAAGTCCAAGCGGATTTTCGACGACGGTTGCGTCGCCCTGGCCGAGCGCATGGCGGCGGCTCCGGACGACGGCAACCCGATCGAACGCTGCCTGAACGCCCTCGCGCTCCTGGCCAGCAATCGGCCGGAGTATCTGCCGCTGATTCGTCACCAGGTGGAATGGGCGTCGGGCTACTCCGACCTGCAGCGCCGCGATCTGCACTCCTGGTGGTACGGCCCGGTGAACATGCTGTTGGCCGAGTACGTGCTGGTCACGGGCGACCGGCAGTACATGCCGCAGCTCGAACGGATCACGATGGAGATCGTCAACGGCCAGAGCCCAGTCGGATCGTGGGGGCACCGGTTCGTCCAACCGAATGGCCGCCTGGCCGGCTATGGCATGATGAACGCCCCGAGTTTGCCGCTGGCCGTTTCGCTCATCCTGGCGCGCGAAGCCGGCGTCGAGAACCCCGCACTGGACACCGCGATCGAGCGATCAGCCCGACTGGTTCGCTTCTACGTCGGCAAGGGCAGCATTCCGTATGGCGACCACCATCCGTGGATTGACACCCACGATGACAACGGGAAGAACGGCATCGCCGCGGTCATGTTCGATCTGTTGGGTGACGTTGATGCGGCGACGTATTTCTCGCGCATGAGCGTGGCCTCCCACGGGCCGGAGCGCGACGAGGGCCACACCGGCAACTTCTTCAACATGCTGTGGGCGATGCCCGGCGTGGCGTTGTCGGGCCCTGAGGCAACCGGAGCGTGGATGGAGGAGTTCGGCTGGTCGTACGACCTTGCCCGGCGTTGGGATGGCACCTTCCAGCACCAGGGGCCACCCGCGGTTCGGCCCGACAGCTACCACGAGTGGGACAGCACCGGCGCCTACCTGCTCGCGTACGCCCAGCCGCGCCGCACCCTCGCCCTGACCGGTCGCGGGCCGCGGCGGGTTCCGCAGGTCGACGCCCGCGAGGCGACCGAGCTGATCGACCTCGGCCGTGGCTGGAGTCCGCGGCTGAAGCTGACGTCGTATGCCGATCGATCCCGCCCGGAATTGATGGCCGGCCTGCAGAGTTGGTCCCCGGTCGCCCGCGAACGCGCGGCGCTCGAGTTTGCCCGCCGCGGCGACGCGCCGACGTCCACCCTGGTCCGCATGTTGACCGGCGACGATCTGTACGCCCGGCTCGGCGCGGCCCAGGCGATCATCCATCTTGGACCGAAGGCGGCCGAGGCGGTGCCCGCCCTGCGCCAGACGCTGCAGGCCGACGATCTGTGGCTGCGCGTGAAGGCGGCCGAAGCATTGGGGGCCATCGGCCGGCCCGCCGTTGCCGCGCTCCCGGACATGCTCGAGATGCTCGCCGAATCGGACATCGAGCGCGATCCCCGGGGCATGGAGCAGCGCTACCTCTGCTTCACCCTGTTCAATCGTCGCGGCGGCATGCTGGGACGTTCGCTCGACGGTGTGGATCGCGACCTGCTCCAAGCCGCGGTCGAGGCAGGCCTGCGGAATGAAGACGGCCGCGCCCGGGGAAGCATCGGCTCGGTGTACGAGAACCTCAGCTTCGAAGAACTCGAACCGCTGCTGCCGGCGATTCTGCAAGCGGTCCGTGAACCGGCTCCGAGCGGCATCATGTTCGCCGACGAAATTCGGTTGAGTGGTCTGGAGTTGTTGGCCCGGCACCGCGTCGAAGAAGCGCTTCCGTGGTGCATCGACCTGATCGATCCCGACCGTTGGGGCATGGGCAATCGGGTCGAGCGCTGCATCGCGGCCCTGCGTCCGTACGGCGGATCCGCCGCGTCGCAGATCCCGAAGCTGCAGTCCCTTGAGGCAGCCTTGGCCAAGAAAGGCTGGAAGCCTGACCGGATCAAGGAGCTGGGAATCGCCGACATGATTCGAGCGATCGAAGCCGACGCGAACCCGCCGGCGATGCGCTCGGTTGGTTCGGCGGAGTCGAACGAGTGACTGAACGGTTGAATTGACGGGTCGAGTGCATGGGCCGAATGAATGGGCCAAATGAATGGGCTGAATGAACGAGCCGAGCACGCAGAGCAGCCTCGACCTCGACCTCGACCGGCCGCCACCTGCCACCGCCGAACGCGCCATCCGCTCCAACCACACCGCCGTTGGCAAACGCCGGCCGCTGTTCCGCCGGCGTTGCGTTCACCCGGGGAGGCAATGCGGCCCACGGAGCCGTCATTCGCCGGCGAAGCGTCCGACGGCGGCCCGACAACGTTCGGGCCGGACGTCCGAGAATGGCGACGAAGCGTGAACCGGCGTCCACGCAGGGCCTGCCGCGCGCGAATCGACGCCGGGAAGTGGCACCCAGCTCTCTAAACTTGCGGGCGACGGTCATTCGCATGACCTCGCCCCCTTTGGAGCCTGGCATGATCGCCCCCCAGCCCATCCGACGTTCGCCGGCCGCCAGCGATGCCGAGCGGGCCACCAGCGCTCGCGAGTCGGCCGCCAGGCGGCAGCGGCCTCCGTCCACCGAGGAGACGGGGCCGTGAATCGCGAAGAGTTCCAACGCATCGACGATCTCTTCCGGCACGCGGTTCAGCTTCCCGTCGCCGACCGCGCGGCGTTCCTGGATGCCGCCTGCGGAACCGACTCCGCACTTCGGAGGAACGTTCAGTCGCTCCTGGACGAGGACGGGGCGGTGGCCGGTGCCTTGGATGGCGGCGCCCTCGGGCCGAACGCGGAAGGGCAGCGGTCCCCGGTCGTCCAAGCCGCGGATGTGATGACGGGGGCCGATGAACCGGGGTTGCCCGACGGCGGCCAGATCGGGCCGTACCGGCTTCTGGAATCGCTGGGCGAAGGCGGATTCGGCGTCGTCTTTCTGGCCGAGCAGACCGAGCCGGTGCATCGGCGGGTCGCGCTCAAGGTCATCAAACTCGGCATGGACACGCGGCAGGTCATCGCCCGTTTCGAAGCCGAGCGGCAAGCGCTCGCCCTGATGGACCATCCGCACATTGCCACCGTGCTGGACGCAGGGGCCACCGGCCAGGGGCGACCGTACTTCGTGATGGAGCTCTGCGGCGGCCAGCCGATCACGGCCTACTGCCGCGAGCAGGACCTTCCACTGGACGCGCGCCTCGAACTCATCGGCCAAGTCTGCCGGGCGGTCGAGCACGCCCACCAGAAGGGCGTCATCCACCGCGACATCAAACCCGGCAACGTCCTGGTGGAAACGCGGGATGGCCGGCCATTCGCCCGCGTGATCGACTTCGGCATCGCCAAAGCAACCGACGCGCGGCTCACCGAACAGACGTACTTCACCGAGCATCGGCAGATGATCGGGACCCCGGAGTACATGAGTCCCGAGCAGGCCGACGGGCTGCCCGACGTCGACACCCGCACCGACGTGTACGCCCTCGGCGTGCTGCTGTACGAACTGCTGACCGGGACGACCCCGCACGATGCCGGCGCGCTGCGGTCGGCAGCCTGGGGCGAGATCCAGCGCATCATTCGGGAAGTCGAGCCGCCGCCGCCGAGTACCCGCCGGACGGAAGTTGCCGGTCCGCGGGGGACCCGATCCAACGGCGGTCCCACGCCGGATCGAAGCGGCGGCGTGCCCACCCCGCGCGGCGAGCTCGACTGGATCGTGATGAAGGCGCTGGCCAAGGAGCGCGACCGGCGGTACCAATCCGCTGGCGAACTGGCCGCGGACATCCTGCGGCACCGGACGGGAGAGCCGGTGAGCGCAGCGCCGCCGAGCCGGATCTATCGCGCGCGCACGTTCGTTCGCCGGAACCGTGGGCTGGTGGTCGGCATGGCGGCCATCGTGGCCGTGCTCGGAGCCGGCGTGGTGGGGACGACGTGGGGCTTGCTCCGCGCGATCGACGCCGGCAACCGGGAAGCGGCGGCGGCCACGACGGCGATCGAAGAAGGCAATCGGGCCGACGCGGCCGCCAGGGAAGCGGAAGCCCGGGCCGCCGATCTGGAACTCGTCGTCGGATTCCAGACCGCGCAGATCGCGGGTCTGGATGCAGCGGCGGTGGGGACGCGGATTCGCGCGTCCGTCGTGTCGGAGCTGCCAGAGCATCTGGGTGACCAAGCGCTGCCAGCCCTCGACGCCGTCAACTTCACGAATGTCGCGCTGCGCACCCTCCGCGAGGACCTGCTCGAGCGGGCACTCGATGCAGCAAATTCGGAGTTTGCCGATCGCCCGCTGGTTCGGGCTCGCCTGCTGCAGTCGATCTCCGACTCGGCCCGCGATCTGGGCATGCTCGATCTCGCCGAAGGGCCGCAACTGGAAGCCCTGGCCATCCACGAGCGCGAACAGGGCCCGGAGGCACGGGACACGATCGACGCGCTGTATCGCCGCGTGCTGCTGCTGCTGGATCAGAGCCGCTATTCGGAGGCCGAACCACTGGCCCGGAGAGCGGCCGACCTGCACCGGCGGGTCATCGGCGACTCGACCGAGACGCTCAACGCGGTCTCCGTCCACGGTGTGGTGCTGCGCGGCCTCGAACGCCTCGACGAAGCGCTCCCGCTCTACCGGGAGGCGTACGAAGGACACTTGCGACTCGAAGGCCCCGATGATCCCGGCACGCTGCTCCTGCTCAACAATCTCGGGTTCATCCTGCGGGCGGTCGGACGGATGGACGAAGCCGAGCAGGTCTTCCGCGACACCCTGGACGGACGCAAACGGGTTCTGGGTCCCGATCACTCGGGCACCCTTTCCTCGATGATGAACCTTGCCGGAGCGCTGCGGTCTGCCGGCCGACTCGACGAAGCCGAACCGCTGTACCTCGAAGCGCTGGCCGGGCACCGTCGACTGCACGGTGACGATCACACGCGCACGCTCACGTCCGTCGGCAATGTCGGCGTCTTCTACCTCAGCGGCCGACGCTACGAGGAGGCGGATCGCTTTCTGGGCGAGGCGGTCGAGGGATTGACGCGGATCATCGGCCCCGAGGCGATCCAAACCGTGATCTACCGGATTCATCGCGGCCACGCCCTGGCCCGATGGGGACGCGTGGACGAGGCGCGAACCGTGCTCGAGGCGACGAGCGAGATCGCGGCGAGGGTGTTCGGCGCCGACTCACCGTCGGTCATCCGAAGTGAGTTGGGTCTGGCGATCGCCACGCGCGAAGCGGGGGATGTTGACGGCGCGGTCCGTGCTCTTGAGGCATTGAATACAAGGGCGATTGGTATCGGCGGCGCCGAATGGCCGTTCGCCAAAGAAGTCGCCCGCGCTTTGGCGGAGACGCGGCCGTAGAGGAGCGGGGCGGGCGAGCGAGTCACAGTGGACGCATCACGGAAAATGGCCTCGGCGCACTCGCTGGCTTCAACGCCCCGCCAAGCGGACTATCGTGAGGTCTCGAGTCTGCCGGCAATGGCATCGTCGCGGCGCCGCGGGCGGCTTGCCGCTCCGTCCAGCACCGGACGCCTCCGCCAGCCCCACCGGAACCCCGCCCCCATGACGAACCGCCTGCTGACCCCGATGAGCTTCCGCAACGGCCGCACCGCCGCGAATCGCCTGTGGGTCGCACCCATGACCAACAAGGCCAGCCACGACGACGGCACGCTCTCGGACGACGAGTACGGCTTCATGGTCGCACGGGCGGCGGGCGGGTTCGGCACCGTTGAGTCCTGCGCATCCCACGTGACCCCCGAGGGGCAAGGCTGGGACGGCGAGCTCGCGATGTTCGGCGACCAGCACGCCCCCGGCTGGCAACGATTGGCCGGTGGGGTGCAGGATCACGGCGCCTTGCTCATCGGCCAGGCCTTCCACGGCGGGATGCGGGCCTTGCGTGGCGACGACCGGCCCATGCCGTGGTCGTGCAGCGCGTCGCCGGAGGGAACGGGCGAAGGCAAGCCCGAGGTCCGCGCCGCAACCGAGGACGACATCGAACGCACGATCGCCGCGTTCGCGGCATCCGCCCGCCGGCTCGAAGCAGCGGGGGCCGACGGAGTGGAACTGCACGGCGCCCACGGCTACCTGCTCTGCCAGTTCCTGAGCTCTGTTTGGAACCAGCGCGCCGATGACTGGGGCGGGTCGATCGAGCACCGGGCACGCTTCATCCGGCGAACCATGCAGGCTTGCCGGGCGACGGTGGGCGACGACTTCATCGTTGGCGTGCGGCTCTCGCCCGAATCGTCGCCGAGCATGCCCGGCATCGACCTCGACGAATCCCTGCAGGTCGCCGCGTGGCTGTGCGAAGACGGCGCGGACTTCATGCACATCTCGCTCTGGGACGCAGACAAGAACACCAGCAAGCGGCCCGAAGTGCACGCCGCCCGCCTGTTTCGGGATGCGTTGCCGGCCGAGGTGCCGATCATCACGGCGGGGGCAATCTGGACGGTGGACGATGCCGAGGCCCAGCTCGACCACGGGGCCGATGCCGTCGCCCTCGGCCGGGCGGCCATCGTCAACCCCGACTGGCCCCAACGCGTCGTCGACCGCGGCGAATCGCCGAAGCGCCCGCCGGTGACGGGGGCGGAATTGAGCGAACGGGCTCTGGGGCCGGCGTTCGTCGACTACATGCGACGGTGGGACGGGTTCGTGTCCGACTGAGCCGGACGGGCCGACGAAGGTCGATCGATATCATGCCGCGAGCGCGGCACGCACCCAGGGAACCATTCGCCGGAGACCACCCCATGCCAACCACCACCCCCGAGCACGACAAGCGCGTGGCGGAACTCACTTTTTCGTCGATCTATCCCCACTACGTGGCCAAGGTCGAAAAGAAGGGCCGGACCCGCGCGGAGCTGCACGAGGTCATCACCTGGCTCACCGGATTCGATGACGCCCAGTTGCAGAACCTCATCGACGACGAGGTGACGTTCAAGGAGTTCTTCGCCCAGGCCACGCTTCACCCCAACGCGCACCTGATCACCGGCGTCATCTGCGGCTATCGCATCGAAGACATCGAAACGCCGCTCACGCGCAAGGGGCGATACCTCGACAAGCTCGTGGACGAACTGGCCAAGGGCCGGAAGATGGAACGCATCTTGCGGACGGGCTGAGGCGGGGGCGGGGGCGGGGGCGGGGGCGGGGACAGAGGAGCCCTGAGGCGGGGGCATTCTGGCTGAGGCAGGGACACTGAGCCAACCGACGGGGCCACGGCCACGGCCGGAACGAACGCGCCGATCGAGGCACGACCCGCCGCGGACATTACACCGCGTTGCAGCCATCCGGCACGTGCTGCGCGGCATCCGCAATGTCATCGATCAGCCGATCGATCGCTTCGGTGGTCAAGTCCGCGTTCGGGAAGGCCGCCCGGATGACCCGGCGTCCATCGACGATGGCGAATCCGACAACGGCCTGCTGCGCCCGCCGCAGGTATTCGCAGATCTGATCGCTGGGCTTGCCGACGACTTCAAAGCACACGTTGACCGACTCGGGCTCCTTGGAGAGCACCATGTCGGGATGCGCGGCCACGCGCTCGGCCGCGTACTGGGCCATTTCGTAGAGGTGGTCGATCCGCTGCGCGAAGCCCGTATGGCCCAGATGCTTCCAACTGGCCCAGAGCTTCAGCGAGTCGTTCCGGCGACCGCACTGAATCGAACGCGTGCCGTGGTCGTACTCACCTTCGTCGTCGGACTGGAACAAGTACTTGGCGTCTTCCGAGCAGTGCTTCTCGAGCAAGCCACGCTGCTTCACCAGGATCACCGAGCAACTCAGGGGAACGCCCATCAACTTGTGGGCATCCCACGTGAACGAATCGGTCAGTTCACTGCCGACCAGGTTCTCGCGGTACTGCTCCGAGACAAGGGCGGACCCACCGAACGCCGCGTCCACGTGCAGCCACAGTCCGAATTCCTTGGCGATCGCGCCGATCGTGTCCAACGGGTCGAACGCGCCAAGGACCGTGGTCCCGGCGGTGGCGTTGATCATGAAGGGCTGGTGCCCCGCGGCGAGATCTTCTTCGATGCGCCGGCGGAGGGCCGACGGACACATCCGGCCGCGGCTGTCGGTGTCGACCTTCCGCACGCTCTTGCGGCCGAGGCCCAGCATGGCCACGTCCTTCATCACCGAGTAGTGGCCCAGGTTCGAGCTGTAGACGACCATCGGCGGGCCGGTCATCCCAAGGTCGGGGATCCCCGGACGCGCTTCATTGCGGGCGATCATCATGCCAACGAAGTTCGACAGGCTGCCGCCGGGCGTAAAAATGCCCTCGCCATCTTCGTAGCCGACCAACTGGCACATCTGCTGCGTGAGCTCTTCCTCGATGAGCACGTGCGGCCCGGCGACCTTGTACGTGTACATCGACGAATTCAGCATGACCGTCAGCATCTCGGCCGCACTGGCGACCGGATCCCGGCCGGCGAAGAGCTGGTTGTAGAAGCGATCGGTCCCGGTGCGCGGGGTGGCCAACACGATGCGCTCAAGCTGGTCGAAGACCATCTCGGAGGGCATGCCATCCTCGTGGACCTCGAGGTCGAGATGTTCGAACATCTCTTCTGGCGTTCGATGGGGCACGACGCCTTCGCGCGCTTCGGCTTCCAGCAAGGCAGCAGCGATCTGCATCGTCCGCTCTAAGGCCTGCTCGGTCTTCTCGCACAGCGATTCCATCAAATCCTCTCAAGCTCGACCGGGCCGATGGGGGAGGTCCATCCGCGGCAGTCAGGTCAACAGTACGCACCGAATCGTGGCCATGATGAATTCATGGCCGAGGAAGGCCGCCGCGGAAACGCGGAGGCGCATTTCATGCACCCTGACGCGGGCGCAGGTGGCAGAGATGCCGCTGCGCGTCAAATCTGGGCCGGCCAAGACCATGCGTTCCGCCGGAGCGAAACGACGGGCCAGTGGTACATCACGGCCCGATCCTGGCTCAGCCGGTGTGACAGAATTCGAAGGAACTCAATCTCGACCGGCTGGCGTCACCCGGCGGCCGAATCGGTCGGCCACGGGTCTCACGGACCAGCATTGTACCGGAGTCAGCGATCGAGTGGGAATCGGCGGCCTGGCTACCCTGGGGCGTTGTCGCGGCGGCAATCGGTGGCAATCGGTGGCAATTCACGGCGACGCACGGCGATGCACGGCAATGCATGGCGACGCACGGCGGCATACGGCGGCATACGGCGGCATACGGCGATACAGGGCGGCACATGGCGGCACACCCGCACCAAAGCTTGATCCTCCGGCCGCCGCTCTTCCAACCGATGGCCGGTCAAGAGAATCTCGCAGTGATCGTGGAGATCGATCCCCGAAGTCGATCCCCGCACCGCGATCCGACGCCCGCGGCAACCGATCTCCGAACAGCCAACGCCCGCGAGAAAGCGGTGCGCGGGCCATGAACCCGTCGACGACGCACCGCCGCCTCCACCACATTCACTTGCGTTGCATCGGCGGATCGATCACGCTCTCATCCATGCTTAGTCCATTACTCGTCGCCGCCGTGCTCGCAATCGGCAGCCTCGCGCCCGCGACCGACGCGCCGTGGCCGATGCATGACCCGAATCGGCCCTTGCCGCCGCTCGTGGATCCCGGACCGGCGGCCCCTCGTCCATCGGCGGCACCGTCAGACGCCATCATGCTGCTCGGACCAGGCATGGACCAGCTCGCGTGGCAATCAGCCTGGCGAAGCGGATCCGATGAACCTCGCTGGACGTTCATTCCCGATGGCGGCGGGGCCGGCGTGCCGGTCATGCGCATCGCCGCGGGCACCGGTCCGCTCCGGACCGCAATCCAGCACGGCGATGTGCAAATGCGGGTGGAATGGCGCTGTCCCGCCGACCAAGGCCATCGCACCGGTCAGAATCGCGGCAACTCGGGCGTGTTCCTCATGTCCACGTACGAACTGCAGGTACTCCAGTCGCGGGAGAACGAAACCTACGCCGACGGCATGGGCGGGGCGATCTACGGCCAGTTTCCGCCGGCGGTGAACGCCGCCCGTCCCATGGGGGAATGGCAGGCCTACGACATCGTCTTCCGCCGCCCGCGCTTCGCCGCGGACGGCAGCGTCGAGCAGCCAGCTCGGATGACGGTCCACTTCAATGGCGTCCTCGTCCACGACGCGGTCGAGCTGATCGGCCCGGCCTCGCACCGCACGCAGCGACCCTACGCCCCGCACGCCGATGCACTGCCGCTCGAACTCCAGGATCACGGTGAACCGATCGAGTTTCGGTCAATCTGGGTGCGTCCACTCGAATAGTGCGTGGGCAGTCACGCGTGGAAGCGCGGCTTCGCCATCGGCAGCGACCGAAACACGGCCGCCACACGGGCCGACGGTGGATGCTCGGCGGTTCCGCCTCGGACGGCAATCAAGTCCGACACGCACCGAACAGACCGACTCGATGAAGCTGCAACGCCACACCGCCAAGCTGTGCAGAAGATCGGGTCGCCGCGACCCCCTCGGACCGGAATCGCCCAATGAAGACGCGCCACATCCTCCTGGCCGCCGTGGCGGCAACGCTCGCGACACCCGCATCGCCGGTTTCCGCCGTGCCTGGCGAGAGCGAGATGACCATCGCATCGCAAGAAGCTCGCGACGAGCTTGAAGAACTTGAAGAACTGGGCAGTACGTTGAAGGCGGCCGTCGTCAGCGGGGCGATGTCTGAAGAAGATGCGACCAAGCTCTACTTCATCATGGCCGAGCGACTGGCCCGCGGAAAGCAAGAAGGCATTCAAGGTGCCGACGCTGGCGCCGCCGACGGACAACCTTCCAAGCGCGAGATCACTTTGTCGCCGCCGTCGCCCCGGCAGATTCGGATGCTGTTCCAGCCGGAGTTCCTGCGACGGGACATTTCGATCTTGCGGAACGTGCTCAATCTGGATCGCGATCAGACGACCATCGCCGACGTGTTGATCGACGACTACCGGCAAGCTCTGGACATCGCCGCCACGCCACTTCGCGAGGCATTGACCCGTTACCAACGCTCCACCACCGATCAGTGGATCGTTTCGGTCTTTGATCGCATCGACATCGCGCAGGCCGACGAGGCCGTGGCGAACATGGAGCGAGCACTCGAAGCATGGAACGAAGCGAACGCCAAGGACGAGGTTCCAAGCGACTCCACGCCCGACGTCCAATCCGCCCAAGCACGGCTCAAGGCCGATGCTTTCTCGCGGCGCATGATTGAAGCGACGCGAACGATGGACGAGCGAATCGCGGCACTTCGTCAACGGGTTGAGGCCGAGCGCGCCGATCGGCAGCAGACGGAAGTCACGGCTCAGGATCTTGTCCGACTGGCCACGGTGCTCCGGGCCGAGCGAGCCGCCCTGCGCACGGTGCTGCTCGAATCAATCGAAGCGATCACGACCGACCGGCAACGCGGCGCGTCGAACGCGATGCTCGATCGCACCATTGCCCGGATTCAGGTTTCCCATCTGCTGCCGCGCGGTCGATTGAGCGGCGAGACAATGAACCTGTGGGCGGCTTTGTCCGAAGCCGAGGCCGAGGCCGAGGCCGGCGGCAAAGCGGATCCTGTTGCGACCGGCGGCCCGCCCTCCACGTCACCGGCGAAGCAGTTGGAGGACGGACTGCCGACGATCGCCACACTGCTGGACCAGCGAGCCACCGCGACCATCGACCGAGAGATCGCTGGCCTTGCGTTCAACGCGGCGCACGATCGGCTTCTGCGCGAGGGCGGTGGGGCCACGGTCGACAAGGACGCCGGAAGCATGAAGGCGGCCACTCGCCCGTTTGCTGCGGCCGTCCGCCGAGAGTTTGACATGTCGGTGGCCGTCCGCGATGCATTGCTCGACTCGCTCAGGACGTCGGCGTCCGTCGAACCCGAGCCGGTGACCGTGGCCGAGCCCGAGGCCGAGGCCGCCGCCATTTCCGAGTTCATCCGCCAGTACCGCAACGCGGCCCTACGGCGGGGCTTCCCGACCGAAATGCAGGCGCGGTGGTCCGAGCGTGCGGTGGCGACGGCGGCAGCCATCGCCGGCCTTGATGCTGCGGCGCGGGACGCATTGAGCGATCTAAAGATTGAACTCAATTCCACGCTGCGGCAACTGCGGGTCGAAGCGGTTGCATTGCGCGTGCAACACGAAACCGATGTTGCTCGCGCGCAGACTGAAGCCGAATTCGGCGACCGTGAAGGCCAGGGCGACGGGAAGGAGAACGCAAAAGGAGACGCCTTCGGCCTCGAACGTTGGTTCGGCATGCGGTTCAACGAGTTCGCGGCCGTGGATGATCAAGTCGAACGCCGACTCCGGGACATCCTGACCGATCAACAGTTCGAGTCGCTCCCGATGCGGCGAGACACCCGCAAGGCAGGAGCCGGGAAGCCGGTCGGCAAGGCTCGCTCGGGGGCTGGGGACCAGAAGCAGCCGGGGGTACGCAGGAGAGGGCAGAAGCCCATCGGTCCGAAGGGGAACAGCGGCGGAACGTGAGTCCTTTGAGACGGTGCTCCGGTCCGACGTCGTGGGGTGTACGTGCTTACGAAAGTCTGGAGCCTCGTGGCCTGAGCCAGAACTTCGTATTCAGAATCGCCTGATCGATGGCAGAAGCTCATCCATGGACATCGCCGAGGCAATAGTCGCCGCAGCGTGAAACAGAACAGCCCCCGACGCGTCCGGCGCCGGGGGCTGTCGTTCTTGCGCCGGATTGCCGTCAGCTGCAGCTCCCCCAAGCCGCCAACACCGCGAGCAAATCGCCGAGCTCAACAGAGCCATTTCCATTGAGATCCGCCGGGCAGGCCGATGGGCACGGGCCCCAGGTTGCGAGTACAGCGAGAAGATCCGTCAGGCCAACGGCTCCGTCGCCGTCGAGGTCCACCGGGCACGCGACCGGAGCGAACGCGAAGCTGGCCACCCTCGGGAGCCCGGTGACGATGATGGTTGCGGCACCGGTGTCGGAGTCGATCGTGACCAGTGTGTTCTCACCATTGCCTCCGTAGACGCCCCAGATCTGGCCGTTCCGATTGGCCGTGAGATCGCTGATGGGCTCGGCAAGTCCGAAGGGACCGATCAACTCGTGCGGTTGACCATCGGCATTGAGGCGGTACAGCGATGTGCCCGCGGCGTCGGTACCCCAGAGGACTCCGTCGGCATCGATGGCCACGGTGGTCATGGCTGGCCCGGCGAGCGGGAACGTGTTGATGACCTCGGTGACGGGGTCGAACTGGTAGAGCTGCCCGTCGGCTCCCGGACCGTAGAGCAGTCCGTCGGCCGGAGACCAGGCGAGATCCTCAAGAAACGTCCCGCTGGCACTGCTGATGCGAATCGGCGCTCCGGTGTCGGTGTCGAGCCGCGAGAGCTCGCCGCAGCAGGCGGCGTAGACGTCCCCATCGGCCGTGATGGCCACGCCATCGTAGAAGCTCGAAGTATCACCGAGAATGTTGGCGGTGCCGTCGATCACGTCAACGGTGCCCCACCCGGTTCCGTTGATCGGGCTCGGACGGAAGCTCGCGTAGAGCGTGCCGTCATCGGGGGCGGCCGTGATCGGCCCCTTGATCTCGTACGTGACAGGAACTTCGATGATGCGTGCTTCGCTCGCCGGCACCGCCTCGGTGACGCTCAGTGTACAGGTGTGGATGCCCGGGCCGATTCCGTAGGCGGAAGGGTCAAGCGTGAAGTCAAACGCGAGCGTTGAACCCGCCGGCACCGTGAGGAGCGGCTGCCCGCCGGGGACGCAATCGGTGATCGGACGGAACTCGAAGGGCTCATTGAAGCTGGTGTTGTCCACCAGCACCTGGACGACGCCGACTTCGCCAAGCTCCAGTGCGTCGTCGCCCACCAGCGAGATGGTGCCCGGCGTCACCAGGGGGGCGGGGTTCGGACTGAAGGTCAAGCTGGCAATCGGCGGCAGGCCCGGCGTAATGAGCGCTGCGGCGCCGGTCTGGGTGTCGATCGCCGCCAGCGTGTTGGGTCCGAGGTCACCGTAGACGCCCCAGAGGATGCCATCGGGAGCGAAGGCGAGCTTCCTGATCGGCTGGGCGGCCCCAAAGAAGCCGACGAACTCGTGCGGCTGGCCTTCGAGGTTGAGGCGATAGAGCGACTGACCCACCGCGTCGGTGCCCCAGAACACGCCGTCGGCGTCAATGGCCATCGCCGTCATGGGCGGCTCGCCGAGCTCGATCGTGGTCTCGGTTGGGTCGTCGAAGACACGGAGCACGCCGTCGGTGCCCAGACCGTAGAGGAACCCGTCGATCGGTGACCAGGCAAAATCCTCCAGGAACGTCCCGCTGGCGCTGGTGAACTGAATGGGTGCCCCGGTATCGGCGTCGAGCTGGTAGATCTCACCGCAGCAGACCGCAAAGACATCGCCGTCTCCGGTGATGGTGATGCCGTCGTAGAAGTTCACCGTTTCACCGATGATGTCGACGGCGCCGTTGGTGATGGTGCCCCAGCCGCTCGGGTTCGTGGCGCTCGCGCGAATGCTGACGTGGAGCTGGCCGTTGAGCGGCGCGGGTGTGATCGGCCCCAAGATCTCGTAGGTAACGGGAATCTCGATGACGTGCGCGAGACTCGCATCGCCCGTTTCGGTGATGTTCAGAGTGCACGTGTGGATGCCGGGGCCGATGCCTGGTCGGTCGACGACGAAGTCGAACGCGAGGCTCTCGCCGGCGGGCACCGTGAGCACCGGCTGGGCGCCAAACTCGCAGTTGGTGAGTGGGCGGAACTCGAACGGATCGCATCCATTGGTGTTGTCGACGATGACCTCGACGACGCCTGCCTCACCAAGCTCGAGCGCGTTGTCTCCCACGAATGAGATCGAGTCCACGTTGGCCGATGGCGCCGGACACACCGCGATCTCCCAGCCGGCATCGAGTGTTTCGAATCCGGGATAGCTGTAGAGACCCGGTGGATCGCTTGCCGTATGGGCGAAAATGCCGGGCGTACTCGTACCGATCGTCGGAGGATCGACGAGTGCGACGGTTCGCGAGGATGGCCCCGCCTGTTCGAGGAGCTTGTAGGTCGCCAGGATCGTGGTGGTGGTCAACTCGATGTTCAGGAATTCGAGATTGTTGAGCGACAGGAACTTGAACTGCCCGGCCCCGATGCCCTCGGAAATGTCCACGACAAAAGACCCGAGCTCCGTCTCGGGGTAGCCCGGGAAGACCCAGCCCACGGCGTCAAAGAGGCGAAACTCGATCTTCTGAAACGTGATCGGAGTGTCAGAGAGATTGCCGAACCAGAGCCCCACCGACGTCAGGCGACCGACGTCGGTGGTTTCGACCAGATCTCCCCAGACGGTGTCGGGATTCGGGTTGGAGATCAGGCTTCCCAGCAGATCGGTCGCCTTGTAGACGACCGCGCCGGCTGCTTCTCCCTCCGGTCCGGCCGCGTCGCTCGCCGGCAGCATTTTGACCGTCTGGATCACGCTGTCTGTCGCGAGACGTGGTGCTGACTGAGCAGCGGCGGGGCCGCAGAGTATTGCTGTCGTGGATATGGCCGCCGCGGCGATCGTGCGTTGCATGGTGTTGGTCTCCGGTTGAAATCTCGGGGTTGGCCCAGGAGTCCAACGGAAACCGTTTGGCGGGTGCGTCACCCGTTTCGGGAATTCTTCCGCCGGAGGCCGCTCGTCCGCGGTGCCCGGAAGCACGACCGGCACGGCGCCCCGGGCGGGGCCCGCGTCCAAGCGGCCGTACGCCCGGTGGTCGGCGACGGGGGGCAGCGGCAGCGGGGACGGGGGCAGGGGGCAGGGGGCAGGGGGCGGTGCTCGGGCAGCTCCTTCGGCGGGGCTTCTGAGAACAACCCCACGCGGGCTGCGTCCGGGGTGACTCATGCGCGATGACTCAGCGACCGCGCGTTCCCGGGATGCCCCACAGCCAACGAGACTTTCGAGGAGATCGAGATCTGAGACGATGGCGGTGCGCCGCCGAGGCGAGGCGATCCCGCACCGGCAACAAACCCCGCCACGCCCGCTCCAAAAGCGACAACGCCGCCGAGAAGTCTCGGCGGCGTCGTTCGTGAACCGTGGGGCCGGCGGCGTTTGCCTTCGGCCGGGTAATAGCGGGGGCTGGATTCGAACCAACGACCTCCGGGTTATGAGCCCGACGAGCTACCAGACTGCTCTACCCCGCAATCAGGTCGAGAAGCGTAGCGGCGTCCGTCCGGGAAGTCAAGCCAACGGGCAGCGTTGTCGGATTCCAGGCGACGGGCCACCTCAATGGGGCCCGGCCTCAGGGGGATCAGATCACCCGCCGCTCGCGGCAGCTGAAGGCGATGGCGGCCAGGGCTCGCTTGATCTCAGGCGAGACGTTCACGAACTGGAGGCCGTACTCCCACTTGAAAAGCCCGTGCTTCACCTCTCGCCGGATTTCGGCGGGGATTCGGATGGCCGTGTCGCCGTCGCTCAAGACCACGACCACGGGCTTTCCGGCGGGAAGGCGCGTTCGGCGATCCAATCGAAGCCCGGAAGAAGAGATGTCGCACACCGTGCCGAGGTCGCAGGAGACCCGTTCGACCGGAAAGCGGCCAGCCCGTCGGTTGTCGGCCGACTCTTCCGGCAGGGGAATCGCCAACGGAGCGGGCATTTCCCGTTCCTGCGGCGGTGCCTCCCAGATGGGCTCGTTCGGATCGGCATTCGAGTTGGCGTTGATGTCATCGCTCATGGTTGGAGTCTGATCCACATCGGCCGCCACGCGACTCCGATGATCCGTACGCCCCGGGATTGCCACGATCGACGGCGAAGCGGCCCGCATGACCGGCACAGCCCACCGGGGGCACCCGTCCGGGAGATGCCCGGCGGGGTCCGAAAACCGGGCCGATCGCGGCCGATGGCGACCGCGACGACCGGGCCTCCGACCCGCGCCGCCATGCACCTCGCCGCTGACTGCATCCCGCCGCGGGCCACCCGGGGCCACCGCACGGCTCGCGATTCTTGGAACCCCCGAGAACTTGCCCCGGGCGGTCCGATTCCGCCGATAATCCCCGCATGACGTTGCCGCCTTCTCCATCAACCGCCCATGACCCGGCCCCCGATCGCGGTCCCGCGCACGGTGACGGAGTCGGCCAGAGGCAGGGGGGAGCCGCCGCCGCGGGCCATGCATCCTCCAGTGCATCCGGGCGCGGGGAGCCGGGGCCATCGAGCGACTCGCCAAACCGACGTTCGGACCGACCTTCAGACCGACCGCCATCCGCAGCGTCCGCCCGGTCGACAGGCCCCCTCGACGGCCTGGGCCCGTGGATGCTGTTGCTGGCCGGACTGGCCATGCTGGTGAGCTGGCTCCTGATCCCCGTCCAGCGGGACGCCGATGCCCTCGGCGACCAAGCCGCGGTTCTCGAGCATCAACTCGAGTCGCTCCAACAACGATCTGCTGCCCACCGTCGCGTCCTGTCCGACGTCGCGGCCGAGGATCCCGACGCGATCACCGGCCTCGGCATTGTGATGCTCCGCCGCGCGCCCGCCGGGCGCATTCCCGTGCTGTCGCAAGTCGACGATCGACCGTTGGTCGAGCGCATCGAGTCCGCCGCCGCGACCCCGCCACCGCCCGATCAACGCACGGCCGATGGTCGCGGATCGACGCGTCTCGCCCGCCTGGTCGACGGCCCGGCCCGGTTGTGGGTCGCCGCCGGCAGCGTCATGCTCATCTTCCTCGGCCTGATGCTCGGGCCGGTTTCGGCGCCGTCACGTGCGCGCCGCTCCACCCGCCGGCGGCCGCGGCCACTGCACGAACGCCGCGGCACTGCCCGGGCCGCGGCGGCCGCTCCCGTGTCCACGGCAGATCTGGCCAATGACACGTCAGCCACCAACGACCACGCGACGACGTCGCCGCGGTCACTGCCGCACGCCCGTCCCGTCGAGTTGGAGCTTGCGTCGCGTGCGAATCCGGCCCCCGAGACGACGGCGGACACGCCGGCCGATCCTGCCTTCCTCTTGCCCGCGGTCGCGGCCACATCGCCCACTCCGGCACGTCGTCGCAGTCGCCGCCGAGCCACCGCCGACACGGCGGAGGCGGTAGAGGCGGTGGAGGCGGTGGAGGCGGTGGAGGCGGTGGAGGCGAAGAACGCACTGAACGCCTCGGACACCCCAGCCAGCACCGCGGCGATCACGTCCGTCTCCAAGCACTCAAGCCGTCCCGAAATCGATGCCCCGGCGATGATTGCCCCGCTCGTCGAACTCGTTGCGAAACCACCCTCGGCGAGTGAGGCGACCAGGATCCAAGCCATCGCCCCCCCAACTGCACCCAACGACGACATTGAGCGTGCGTCGCGCGCCGGCGAAGCTGACCGTCCGGAGCACAGCGAAGTCATCGACGCGTTCCCGGGCGCCGACAGCGAAGCGGCCGACGATCGCACCGAGCCAAGCCACGCCGATATCGATGTCGATGTCGATGTCGACGAAGAGGAAACGGTCGCCACCGCCGGGCATTCCGAGGCCGAGGAGGGCGCCGATATCGCCAGCGACGAGCCTGAGGAAGATGCCGACATCGAAGATGGCGACAACCACGAGTACGCCGATGTCGTTGAAGATCCGTCCAGCGACGACGACGACGGCGACGAAGAGGAAGAAGACGGCAACGAGGAAGAAGACGAGTACGAGTACGTCGATGCCGACGAAGAAGAATCCGACGACGACGGCGACGAAGACGAAGAAGACGAAGACGAAGACGAAGAAGACGACGACGAGGAAGACGACGAGTACGAGTATGTCGATGCCGACGAAGAAGAGTCCGACGACGACGGCGACGAAGAGGAAGAAGACAGCGACGAGGAAGAAGACGACGAGTACGAATACGTCGATGTCGACGAAGAAGAATCCGACGACGACGGCGACGAAGAGGAAGAAAACAGCGACGAGGAAGAAGACGACGAGTACGAATACGTCGATGTCGACGAAGAAGAGTCCGACGACGACGACGACGAAGAAGAAGAGGAAGAAGACGGCAACGAGGAAGACGACGAGTACGAATACGTGGATGTCGAGGAAGAAGTATCCGACGACGACGGCGACGAAGAGGAAGAAGAAGACGGCGACGAGGAAGAAGACGAGTACGAGTATTTCGATGTCGACGAAGAAGAGTCCGACGAAGACGGCGACGAAGAGGAAGAAGACGGCAACGAGGAAGACGACGAGGACGAATACGTGGATGTCGACGAAGAAGAGTCCGACGAGGACGACGACGGCGACGAAGAGGAAGAAGCCGAATCCGAAGGCGATGACGGCTACGAATACGAATACGTCGAAGTGGACGAGTCAGAATCCGACGACGACGGCGAGAACGATGAAGAATCCGACGAAGGCGACGGGTACGAATACGTCTACGAGTACGTCGACGAAGACGGCAACGTGATCGACGACGCCCCCGACGCGGACGAGGCCGATGACGAAGGCTCCGAGCCCGACGAAGAAGAAGCAGACGAAGCGTCCCGTCCGCGCTGACGACTCGCCTCCACACGAAGCCGACTGAAGCCGCCCCAGATCCCTTCGTCGCCTGACGACCACGGAATCGAGCCGGCTCCCGCGGATGCCGCCGCTTCCAAAAGCTCGGCGGTCTCGCCGATCTCAAGCGAGCGCTCATCCGCCGCGGCCCATCCGCCGCGCCCTCGCGAATCGGCTGCGACACCCAGAATCCACCGCCGGCCGGCCTACGCTCGCCCGCATGACCCACGATGCTCTCTCTGGATCGCTCGTCGCTTCGGCCATCGGCCAAGCCCGAGTTCGCTGCCGACTTGCCGAGGGTGTGCCGCCGCGCCTGGTCCGCGATGTGCTCGCTCCTGGCCGGTCCGTCCCGCGGACGGCAGAAGCATGGCGACGCCGCTTCGCCCAAGCCGGCTTGGCCGGCGCGGCCCTCGATCGGTGCCTCGCGTCGCTCGCCCGCGCGAATGTCGCGGCCGAACTCGAACACTGCCGGCGCACCGGCAGCCGCATCATCGCCGCGGAAGACGCCGACTGGCCGTGGATGCTGCGGCTCGACAGCGATCCGCCGACGGAACTCTGGATCGCCGGCTCGCACCCACCAGCCCAGCCGGCCGTGGCCATCGTTGGATCGCGTCAACCGAGCGAAGCCGGGCTCGCCTTTGCTTCGGACGTCGCCCGCGCCGTGGCCAACGCCAATTGCCTGGTCGTCTCGGGCGGTGCTCTGGGGATCGACGCGGCCGCCCACCAGGCGGCGCTCGACGCTGGCGGCACGACCAGCATCGTGCTCGGTTCAGGCATCGGTCGGCCGAGCCCGACGTCGAACATCCCGCTGTTCGATGCGGTGCGGACGGCGGGGCACGCGATCATCAGCGAGTGGCCGACCTTCGCGCCGCCCCGGCCGTGGCGGTTTCCCCGCCGCAACCGGGTCATCGCCGGGCTGAGCCTGGCCGTCGTGGTGGTGGAAGCGGGTCCACGAAGCGGTTCATTGATCACGGCGCGGTACGCCTCAGACCTCGGACGAGAGGTCCTTGTCATGCCGGGGCCGGCGGATGATCCGCGCGTGAACGGCAGCCATCGGCTGATCCGCGAAGGGGCAACCCTGGTTCGAAACGCCCAGGATGTACTGGAAGCGATTGCCACGTGCGGGCCGCTGGCATCCGCGGCCGCGGCGCTGGCCAATCCGCCCGGTGGCGACTCGGGAGCGAGCGATTCAAACCGATCACAAAGCCCCGCCGGCTCCCGGAATCAGTCGCGGGGATGCGCTGCACTTCCGCCGAGCCCGCACCAACGAGACTAGTCAGCCGAAGCAATCCTTCACAAGCCCGCTCACCGCCCGGCGGCTTCCGTCACACTGCGCCGCGCCGCGTCGGCCAACCCCTCGGCCATCAGCTTGACGATCCCGTCCTGCAGCGACTTCGCCGGGCCTGCGGTGCGCTTGAAGTCGTTGACCATGACCGAGAAGCACAGCGTTCCCGTGGGGCCTTCGACGTAGCCGCTGAGACAGCTCACGTTGTTGATGAAGCCGGTCTTCGCCCGGAGCGTGATGCCGGACGGCAAGCGGGGGAGTCGCCGGGCGAGGGTGCCGGAGTTCCCGGGCGTTGCGAGCGACGCACGGAAGATCGGACCAAGCTCTTCGTCCGTATCGAACGATCGCAACCACGCCGTGAGCAGTGACGGAGGGACCGCGTTGCTTCGCGACAATCCGCTGCCATCGCTGATGACGATGCGGGCCTGGACCGACGTATCGCCCAGCCGTTCGGCGATCACACTCCGGATCACGGCGGCGCCGCCGGCGAAGCTGCCGGGAACCTGGCCCCGGGCCGCGGCCGAACGCTTCAGCAAGGACTCGGCCGCAAGGTTGAAACTATCGGTGTTGCAGCGTTCGAGCACCGTTTCCATGCGGGTGGCGATGATCGGGCCGACCAGGTCACCCGTGGCCGCGCGGTCCATCGTCGTGGCCAGCCGAGCCTCGCCGACCTCCACCCCGGCGGTTCGGAGCCGCTCCAAGAGCAGGCGGGCGAAGAACAGCGATGGATCTTCGACGGTGATCGGAATCGGCACGCCGAAACGCGACCGCACATTGCCCATCAACCGAAGCGAGTCGGGCCCGGGCGCCCGGATGATGTACGCCTGATTTGCCCCATCGCGATCGGACGATGCTTGGCTGCTGACGGTGATCCAATTGGCCTCGGGCACGCTCGGCCCCGCTTGGGCCCGACCCCCGGGATTGGGAAACGGAAAGTAGTGGAGCACGTTCGCGTGAAAGTTCACGCCGGCAACGCCCGCGCAGTAGTGCCGGTGCAACTGATCGCGCGGCCAGCCGGGATGCACCATGTCGCGATCGAAGATGCGGTCGTCGACCACCAGGGTTTCGATGCGTTCGATGCCGCGCTGCTTGACCGCATCAACCCAGGCCGACAGGAGATCCTCCGCATCGATGCCGACATCCTGGCCGATGCGCGTTTCGTCGAGCAAGACCGGATCGCCAAAGCAGGGATCACCGTCTCCGAGCACCACCAGCCGATCGCCATCGTGCAGCAAGCGCGTCCGGTACCGAAACTCCGGCCCCATCACGTGCAACGCCGTCCCCGACGTCAGAAGCTTCATGTTGCTCGCCGGAATCCGCGGTTCATCCGCGCGAATGTCGGTGAGGGTCCGGCCGGTCGACGAATCCACAATGCTGACGCCGACGACCGCCGACCCCAAGGTTGCAGCTTCGATCAATCGCTCGATCTCGCGTTGAAAATCTGGCAGCAGATTCAGCGCCGCCGGTGCCGACCGCACCTGAGGGTCCACCGGTGACGCCAACGGACGGGCGAATGCCGCCGACTGCATCCCGGCGACCGTGACCACGCCGAGCAACATCACGGCCGCAACGCGGCAGATCACCGGTCGCCGGCGAACGGGGCGGCGGGGCGTGTCGGGTCGATTCGGCATCAATGGGGGCTCCGGGTCAGGGTCCGGACCATGCTCTTCGCCAAGCCCACGCGCGTCCAGTCCTTCGCCCGCCCGGACGCCAGCATTCCTGCCGAAGCATGCTCGGACGATCCCCAGTCCCGCGGCGGGGCGATGGCGACGACGGCGGCAACGGCCAAACCACGATGGCCGGGCAATGGCCATCCGGTACCGCGTCAAACACCGCGGCTTGGGCGTAGGATCCTGGGATCATGGGCACCCCATCCGCCGAGGCTCGCGACCGCCGGACCTACCGATTGGCTTTGCTGCTGACCGGCCGGGCCGATGCCGCCGCGCAGGTGGCCGAAGACGTGGCCGAGGCGTCGATGACCCGGCGTCGTTCGACCCCGCGCCGCGGCGGAACGCCGCCGGATCGGACCGACCGGCTGACCGTCCTGGCGGCCCGGCAACGACTCGACATGCCGCGCCCGCGATCCGCCGGAACGTCGGCTGACGCCGGCCCGGGCCGCGGCGTCGCCGAAGCCCTGGCCACGATCGCCGGCCTGCGCGACCAACCCCGCGAAGCCTGGATCTTCGTCCGGGTCTTCGGCCAGTCCCTCCGCGAGGCGGCCATCGCCATGGACTGCTCGCGAAGTGCAGTGCGGCGGCATCTGCGGCGGGGCGACGCGCAGGCCGCGATCGCCGGCGGTGCCCATCCATCGGAAGTCGATGGGCCAGCTGGTTCGGCGGGGGTGGCGACGGCATCCGGTTCGCCCGGTTCGTCCGCGGACCCGCCCCCGGGAACGCCGCCGCCCACGCCGCACCACGCCAACGCAGCGCTCATCGAGCGCGTTCGCCAAGCGATGGCCGGAGCCCGCGTCCCCGAGTCGGTCTTGGCGTCTGCGGGCCGGGCCGCGGCCCGCCCGGGTCGCCGGCGCATGGTGCGGATCGCGTTGCTGCTCCTGCTCGGCGCCGGCGTGATCGTCGCCGCGCTCCTGGCCGGCCGCGAATTGATTGACCGCATCCTCGCCCTCGTCGGCGGGGGGGCCTGATGGCTCGGCGGCGCGGCATCTCCGTTCGCGTGGTCCTGTTCATCGTCGTTGCGTTCGTGGTCACCGGCATCTTGGCGACCATCGGAATCCGCCTGGCGATGGAGGACCCGCAGTTCTTCGACGAGTTTCCCGGGACGGTGGCCGAAAACATGCGCCGCGCGTCAGGCGACCCGCCGCGGACGAAACGGCCGCTGCCGGAGACGACGCCGCTCGGAACGAAGATGCGCATCGCGGTCCCCGACTGGGAAGCCGTCGCACGCGACATTCGTCTGACCCGGCGCCGGGGACCCGAGAATTTTCAGCCGACGTCGATGCTGCTCGAGCGCACGCTCCCTTCCGCCGCATTCGCCTTCGAAGCGGGACAATCGCCCGACCCACGCGTTCCTCCGGGCCCGTTCCACGCCGCCGTAGAAGTCACCTTTCGGCCGCACGGTGATCCGATGGGCCGCATCGGCGCGACGATCACCGGCACCGGCCTCACCATCGAACGCAATGGCACCGGCCTGCACGCCGACGCCGCCGGAAGTTCACCGCGTCTGGCCCGGCGATCGGATCCCGTCTGGATGACCCCGGGGCGGGAACGGATCACCTGGACGGTCAAGCGATCAAGCGACCGCGCCATGGCCTTCCGCGCCGAACGCACGCCGCAGGCCACGGGTGTCCATCGACCGATTCCGTCGGCCGGATACCCCGTCGTGGCCCAGGCCGCACCCGACCTTGCCGACGGCGCGTGGCCACCGCCGCAGCCAACGTGGCCGATCGACGCGCTGATCCACGCCCTCGACGTTGGCCGTTGCACCGCCTGCCATGCCTTTCATGCACGCCGGCCGGGTCGTCCGACCGCGCCCAACTTGGCCGAGTCCGGCCTGACTCGTTCACTGCCTGAGTTGATCCTCGGTCTGGAGCCGTGCGCTGAACGGGCCCAGGCCGCCGGCTTCAACGTCCCCGACTTTGACGCCCGTACCCCCGACACGATCGCCCGGCTGCTGATGCAAGCCGCCGGTCGCTTGCCTTCCGTGGAGGTCGATTGACCGTGCCGTCCAGCGATCCCGCCGCCCGCATCCTCGCCCTCCGCCGCCAGCTTCACGCCGCCGACGTCGCCTACCACGTCGATGCCGATCCGCTGATGAGCGACCGCGACTACGACCAACTTCTGGGCGAACTCGCGGCTCTGGAAGCCGATCACCCCGAACTGGACGACCCCAACAGCCCGACGCGCCGCGTCGGCGGCGAACCGGTCGACGCCTTCTCGGCCGTGGCCCACACCCGGCCGATGCAGTCGATCGACAATTCCTACGATCCCGACGACGTCCGGGCGTGGTACGACCGAGCGATCCGCGGACTCGGCCTCGCCCCCGCGAGCGAACCGACCAACGACTCCGCGGGAGACGATGAGTCCGGCGAGTCTGGTGCGTCTGGCGCGTCCGGTTTGCCCAGCGCGTCCAGCGCGTCCAGCCCGCCCAGCGCGTCCGACCCATCCGTCTCGTCCACGTCGTCCACCACGTCCACGGCGTCCGCTCCACCCGCTCCATCCACTCGGTCCACCGCCGACGACGCACCCGCCGGCCTCTTCGCCGCGGCCGCCGACGCCGACGCACCGCCCGACCTCACGCTCACGCTCGATCCCAAGGTCGACGGCGTGGCGATCAGCCTGCGCTACGAACAGGGACAGCTCGTACGCGCCGTCACCCGCGGCGACGGGACGCGCGGCGACGACGTCACCGCGCAAGTCCGGGCGATCCGGGCGATTCCGCTCGCCCTCCGCGGCCCCGAAGACGGCGGCCCCGAGATCCCGTCGGTGCTGGAAGTCCGCGGTGAGATCCACATGCCCAATGCGGAGTTCGAGCGCATCAACGCCGAGCGGGCCGAACGCGACGAAGCCTTGCTGGCCAATGCCCGCAATGCCACCGCCGGCACCCTCAAGAGCCTCGATCCGTCGGTCGCCGGATCCCGCAACCTCGCGTTCGCCGCCCACGGCCGCGGCGAAGTCTCGCCGATGGAGGACGTCGGCGGATACACCGCGTTCGTCGCCCGCCTTCGCGCCCACGGCCTGCCCGGCGGCGATCGCATGGTGCAGGTCGAGACCATCGACGAAGCGATCGCCGCGATCCATGCGTTCGGGGAACTGCGGCCAGAGCTTGGCTACGGCGTCGACGGCATGGTGATCCGGCTCGACAACTTCGCCCTGCAGGACCGGCTGGGCTCGACCGGCAAAGCTCCGCGATGGTGCATCGCCTTCAAGTACCCGGCCGAGCAAGCGACCACGCGGCTTCTGCACGTGGACTGGCAAGTTGGCAAGGGCGGAACGCTCACCCCGCGCGCAACGATGGAACCCGTGCACGTGGCGGGAACGACGGTCCAGCACGCCACGCTGCACAACATCGAAGAGATTCAGCGCAAGGACATCCGGATCGGCGACCGCGTGGTCATCGAAAAGGCAGGGGAGATCATTCCTCAGGTGGTCCGGCCCATCGAGTCCGAGCGAACGGGCGACGAAACGGTGATCCTCGGACCGACAGCCTGTCCGGACTGCGAATCCATCGTGGAACCCATCGGACCGAAGCTGTACTGCGTGAATCCTGACTGCCCCGCGCAGTTCCGCGAACGGCTGAAGTGGTTCGTCGGACGCGACCAACTCGATGTCGATGGCTTCGGCGAGAAGCTCGTCGATGCGATGGTTGACGCCGGACTCGTCTCGCACCTGGCTGACATCTTTGCCCTCACCGCCGAGCAGGTTGTCGAGCTGCCTCGGATGGGCGAGAAGAGCGCCGAGAATCTGGTCGCCGCGATCGATGTTGCCCGCGGCCGGGGGATGGCCCGCGTGCTTGGCGGACTGGGCATTCCGCAGATCGGTCGATCGGCATCCCGCACCATCGCCCGTCACTACGTGCGAATTGAAGACGTGCTGGCCGCCACGCAGGACGAACTCGAGGCCCTCCCCGACTTCGGACCGATCACCGCCCGGCTCCTGCACGACGCCCTGCACAGCGAGGCTGGGGGCGAAATGATCCGGCGATTGCAGTCGGCGGGCGTCGACCTCGCGAGCCACGACCCCCGGGCGGGGGCCGCAGCCGATGCGGCGACCGATGACGTGCCGGTTGGCGACAGCCCGTTTGCCGGGAAGCGCCTCGTCATCACCGGCACGTTCGACGCCTTTACCCGGCCGCAGCTCACCGAGCGACTCGAATCGCTCGGCGCGAAAGTCAGCGGATCGGTCTCGTCCAAGACGGACCTTCTTGTCGCCGGCGAAAAAGCCGGGTCCAAGCGGGCCAAGGCCGAATCACTCGGCGTTGAGATCTGGGATGAGTCCGAGGTGGTCGCGGCCCTCGGCTGAAGAGCCCGCGGTTGAGTGACCCTCGACTGAGTGACCCTCGACCGAGTGGCCGACGACCGAGTAGCCGACGACCGAGTGGCCCGCGGTTGAGTGGCCTTCGACTGAGTGGCTTTCAACTGAGCGGCCCTCGACCGAATGCCCCTCAACTGAGCGGCCCTCGACCAAGCGGCCGTGTTGAGCCGCGGCTGCTCGAACGACCACCCCGTCCGCGATCAGCCGTCGTCGCCGGTGACCGCGTCGTCCAGTGCCTCGCCGGCGTTGGTGACGTCCTCGCCCACGCCCTTGATCGTTTCGCATCCGGTCAGGCCGATGGCTCCGCCAGCAAGGCCGAACGCCGCGGCGAGCACCAGCGCGGCGCCAAGGCGGCGCGTGGGCTGATCAGCGGAGACGGCAGCGATCTTCGATTCGGTCATGGCGTCGAGTCCTTTCTCTGGGCGGTCCGGGCATCGAACCGCCCGCGCATGATGCCACGAATCGCCCAAGTTCGCTTTCGCTGCTGACGTACGAGCCAGCCGACCGCGCGGGCCCGGCCGCGAGTCCCTAGAATCTCCGCCCATGGGACAAGTCGCCCTCGGTATTCGGAGCCTCGTCTTTCGCCTCGCCATCTTTGTGGCCATGGCGGCCCTGTTGGCGTGGGCCCTCGGCGGCACGCTGCTGCCCCGCGCCGAGACGGCCGAGTACGACGCGGTCCGGGCCGACGGGAGCTCGTGGTACTGGCGATTGGCCGTCGGCGGACGCCGGGTCCCGGAACTCGACCCCTTGGGCGTTCGCTGGACCTTGGTCGTGCGCGGCGACGACGGACGATCGGCCGAAGTCGGCGGGGATGACGTCGCCTGGACAGACGTCGCCGGACCGGTGGCTTCTTCGATCGTCGGACTGGGCACGGCCGCCAGCGAAGGAAGCCCGCGCGGCATCTGGTTCGCCGGATTCGATCGACGCACCCCCGACCGAGGCTGGCAGCTCTACCGGATCGTGCCCGGGACGCCGGAATCGACCGCGTCGTCGGAATCGGTGATGCGGCTCGACTCGCGCCTGGCCGTCGAACTGCAGCTCGCCCGGCTCGCCGCCGGCCGCATGCCACTTACCGGATCTTCGCTCGAGTCGGCCACCCAGGCCGCCATCGACATCGAGATGCCAATCGCTGGCGACTGAGCAGCCGGGGCCATGCCCCCGACCGCCGGGCCACGCGCCCCGCGACGTCAGGTCTCGTCGCCCGTGACGTCAGGCCTCGTCGCCCCGCGACGTCAGGCCTCGTCGCCCGCGGCCATCCACCGCTGGCTCGCCCACTCCCCACGACCCTCCCAGATCCCCGCGACGGACCGGCGCCACCGCACGTGGACCGGCCCGGCCAGCGCGATCCTTCCATCCGCCCTCAAGCTCGCCCGGCTCCGGTTCGATCTTTGACCGGAGCGAGGGACCGGATCGCCGGGTTCGAAGGCCGTGTGGGGACGTGATGCAGAACATTGAGTACAAGGCGGAGCTGCGGGACATCCAGCTCGCACGAGGCGTGCTGCGATCCCACCGGGCGCTGCCGATCATCACCGTCAAGCAGGTCGACACCCACTTTCGGCTCCCGGACGGTCGACTGCTCAAGCGGGAAGCGGTGGACGAGCCGACGGAATGGATCTTCTACCACCGCGTCGATCGCCTGCGCCCGCGCCTCAGCACGTTCACGATCCTGACCGACCAGCAAGCCCGCACCCGATGGGGCACCATTGGCCTCAAGCCGTGGATCACCGTGAACAAGACGCGGGAGATCTGGATGATGGGCAACGTCGGCGTGTCGCTTGACGACGTCGAAGGCCTCGGCCGATTTCTTGAGGTGACGGCCATGGTCTCGGTCGACTGCGACGCCGGCGCCTGCCACCACCGCGTGGCCGAACATCGCGAGGCGTTCGACGTCTGCAGCGGCGAACTCATCTCGACCGGATACGCCGAGCTGCTGGCGGCCGAAGCCGCCGTCGGAAGCGGATCCGAGTAACGCTTCGCGCGAGCGTTTACACGCCTTCGGTCACGCCCGGGAACAGCCGCTCGGCCGCTTCGCGGTACCGGTCCAGCGTCCCGGCCACCACATCCGATGGCAAGGGTGGCCCCGGCGGGGTCTTGTCCCAACGACCGGCGGCAACCAACTCGAGCAAGTGATTCCGCACGAATTGCTTGTCAAAGCTGGCCGGCTCTTCGCCGGCTCGCCAGGTGTCGGCCGGCCAGTAACGGCTTGAGTCCTGCGTGAGCATCTCGTCGATGATGATCAATTCGTCGGTCGGGTTGCCGTCGTCGTCCAAGGCGTGGCCGAACTCGAACTTGGTGTCGGCCAGCAGCATGCCCGATGCGGACGCGTGCGCCGCGGCCCGGCGATAAATTTCGATCGACGCATCGCGCAGCCGCTCCATCACGTCGGCGCCGGTCACCGCGCTGGCGGCGGTGAAATCGATGTTCTCATCGTGGCCTTCGACCGCCTTGGTCGCGGGCGTGAAGATCGGCTCGGGAAGCTGCCCCGCCCGAAGCATCCCGGGAGCGATCGGCACCCCGCAGACGGTGCCCGTTGCCTCATAATCGTTCCATCCGCTGCCAGCCAGGTAGCCTCGGACGACGCATTCGACCGGCACCACACGGCAGGCCCGGCCGATCATGATCCGACCTTCGAGGCTCCGGGCCTGTTCGGCGGTCAGGCCGGGCACGTCGGCCGGATCGGTCGAAAGCAGGTGGTGCGAAATGATCGACTGCGATTCGAGCCAGCGGAACCAGCGGCTGGCGACCGCCGTCAAAAGGCGGCCCTTGCCGGGCACCGGCGTTGGCATCACGACATCGAAGGCACTGATGCGGTCGGTCGCGACGATCAGGACCGCCGGCGGGCGATCGTCGGCGGCGGGCAAGTCGTAGACATCACGGACTTTGCCGCGCCGAAGGCCGGGAAGCGGAAGATCCGTCTCCAGGAGTGCGGTTCCGTCGGTTGCCGGGGGGGGAGTCGAAGCCATCAGTACACTGTACGGGATCCGATGGTGCCGTCCCTGCGAACCGGCCATGGGGACCCCAGGACCGCGACTCGACGCGGCATGGGGATCGTTCGCCCTCCGGCACGCCATCCGGAGAATGCGAGGGGCCGCGGTGACCAGCCGCCGCCTTCGATATCCTTCCCGTCCGCCGCGCCCGACGGCCCGGCCAGTCTGCGACCCACCGGTGATCCTGAGATGGGGTTCACCGCGCGTCCGCCCGAGCCGATCTGCCGCATGATCCGATTCGCCGTCCATGGTCCGGCCGACACGATTACCCAGGCCACGCTCGCCGCGGCCCATGTCTTGGGGCCCGACGGCACCGGGATCCGGGGAGACGTGCGCACCGCGCCACCAAACGTCATCGAATGCCGCCGCGCGGGCGAAGGGGCCGCGGCCCTCTCCTTGCCGTTCTCGGCCGGCACCGCCGGGCGCTTGATGCTGCAGACCTGCCTGCTGCCCGCCCGGGAAGAGCCGTACTCGCTCACCGTCGAGCTCGCCCGGTACCAGGTGAAGAGTTTCCTGGCCAAGAGCGAAGAGTGGCAGATGTTCGACGCGGCCAAGGCGACGACGGCCCTGGAGACCTGGGAACGCGCGCGGGCCGCGTTCACCCGGGCGATGGTCAGCGGGGCGGGCGCGGAAGCAGAAGCCGACGCCAATACCGCCCTGCAACTTGGCATCGAAGCCAACGAACGCCTCAGCCTCGAACACGCCAAGATTCTGCTGCAGCGCCGATTCGGAACCCGCGCGGCGTCCAGCGCGACCTTGGGCGCGAAGGTCTGGCCGCAGCGCAGCGGCGATGCACTGCAAGACTTCATCGGCTCTCACTTCGACCTGGCCGTCCTGCCCATTCGCTGGGCCGAGATCGAGCCGGAAGAAGGCAAGCTGAATTGGGCGCCGCTGGACCGCTGGATGGCGTGGGCCAAGAAGACGGGGAAGCCGGTCGTGGCCGGACCGCTCGTGGACTTTTCGGGTCCCGCGTTGCCGGTGTGGATGCAAACCTGGCAGCACGACTTCGAGACCTGCCGCGATTTCGCCTACGACTTCATGGAGAAGGTGATCCAGCGCTACGCCGGCGCGGTCGCCATGTGGAATCTCGCCTCCGGCATCAACGTCAACGACAACTTCCGCTTCACCGCGCCGCAGATGCTCGACCTCGTCCGGACCGCCCGACTTCTGGTCCGGCAGTACCGGCGGGGGGCGCGGACGATGATCGAGATCCGCCACCCGTTCGGCGATTACGTCGGCCGCAACCGCGACTCGATCGCGCCGCTGCCGTTCGTCACGCACCTGCGGCAAGAAGGCGTCCAGCTCGACGCCCTCGGTATTCAGCTCGTCTTCGGCCCGGGCCCGCACGGCGAGTACGCCCGCGACCTGATGCAGATTTCGAACGTGCTCGACCGCATGCACCTGCTCGATCTGCCACTGCTCGTCTCTGGCCTCGGCGTCCCCAGCGGCATTGCCCCGGACGCTCCGGATCGCGGCTGGTGGCACGGCCCGTGGTCGAGCCGGATCCAGGAACGCTGGATCAGCCGGGTGTTCAGCCTGGCCCTGAGCAAGCCGCAGGTCGAGAGCATTTTCTGGACCGATGTGTACGACCACCCGGGGGCGGATGTGCTCGGGGCTGGGCTGCTCGACGGTGCCGGCAAGCCCAAGGACGGACTCCGCAAGCTGGTGGGCATGCGTCGCCGGCTGCGCAAGCCGCTCGGATCCGATGCTTCGCTCGAGGGTGGCGATGGTCCGGGCGTGAGCGCGGGAAGCCCGGCCGAAGCGAACGAGTAGCTGACCGGCCCGATCGCCGGCCGCCCGCCGCGGCATTTCAGCACGCCGCAGTCCTTGGGGGAGGACGCCAATGGAATCACTGGACACGTTCATCTGCGCGGAACCGCCGCTGCCGACCCGCGATTCGCGTGCCTCGGCGGCGGGGGATCGGCGCGCGGCCGCCGGACTGCTTCTGGTCGCCGCGGCATTGGTCGGGCATGCGGCGATCGGGATCTTGGCCGCGCCGCGACGGCCCGAGCCGAAGTCGATCGATCTGCGGCTGGATCTCCGGCTCGCCGGACGCCAAGAGCTGGAGGCGTTGCCCGGCGTCGGCCAGGTGCTGGCTGGACGCATCATCAACGCCCGCGAGTCCGGCGTCTTGCCCGCCTCGGATGATCCCCAGGACCTGTGCTCGGTCCCCGGAATCGGTCCGGGACGCCTGGCCGCGATCCGGCTGTTTCTGCGCTGACCGCAGGTTCTGAACGTCGGCCGACGGATTCCTTTGGCCGATCCTGCCGACGTCCCCGTGATCTGGCGCGCCCGATCCTGGCCATGGCGCTAGGCTGGTCGGACCGATGGCCACCGTTGCCGCCGCTGATGTGTCTTCTGCCTCCCTCCGCCGGCCCCGGCCGGTGTGGTTCGAAGAGATGGTGCGCGCCGAACCCGTGGCCGCGATCGCCGCGCGGATCGCCGCCGGCAAGGACGGCAGCGCCCGCGGGGCGGCGGGATCGTCGACCTCCATCGTCGCCGCCGCCATCGCCGCGGCCAGCGAACGATCGGTGTTGCTGGTCACCGCCCACGTGGATGAGGCCGAACACGCCGCCGACACGCTCGCGGATCTCGGCTGCGACGTCGCCCGTCTGCCCGCGCTGGAACTGACGCCCACCGGCGGCGTGGACATGGAGTTGCTCGGCGAACGCCTCGGCTTGCTTTCACGCCTGCAGTCGCCGGACAACGCGCCGCAGGTCATCGTCTCTCCGATCGCCGCCCTGATGCAGTTGGCTCCGCCTCCGGGCGGCCTCGACCAGCGCCTTCGCGTGATCGAACCCGGCGGCCAGCTCGACGCGAATGAACTCGCCGATTGGCTGGTCGAGGGCGGATGGCGGCGGGTCCAGACCATCGATCAACCGGGCGACTTCGCCGTGCGCGGCGACATCGTGGACCTGTTTCCGCCGAGTGGTGAGCCCGCCCGGATCGATTGCTTTGGCGATGACGTCGAACGCATCTTTGCCGTCGACATCGAGACGATGGGATCCGACCGGCGGCTGGATCGTCTGGAGATCGTGCACCGCGTGGCCGGGGGGCTCGAGTCGGGCGACGACGCGGTGCTGCCGATCGAGTGGCTGCCCGAGTCGTCGGTTGCGGTCCTGGGCGAAGTGCTGGAGCTCAACGAGCAGGGGCGTGGGTACCTCGAACGCGTGGCCGACGGCCAGGGCCTGGTGCCGGTGCACGACGTGTTCGCCGCCATCGGCCGGCGACTCAGCGCCACGATCGACATCGGCCAGTTTTCTGCCCCGTTGATCGAACCGCAGATCGATCTGCCGATTCGCGCGTTGCCGCAGTTCGACGATCAAGCCCAAGCCGCGGTGCTGGAGGTGGGGGAGTTGGCCGCCGGCCCCGTCCCGCACCGCGTCATCATCGCCGGCCAGAACGACGGCGAATCGACCCGCGTCCGCGAGCTGGTGGCCGAGCATGCCCCGCATGCCGTCGCGTCGGCCGCCGGTTCGATCGAGATCGAAACGCGGTACGTGCACCGCGGCTTTCTGTGGGCCGGGGCGGAAACGCCGCTGGCCATCGTGCCGTACCACGAACTGATGCACCGGTTCGGCGTGCGCCGTATGGCCACCAAGACAGCCGGCGGGCGCGTCCTTGACGCGTTTGTCGACGTCAAGCCTGGCGACCATGTCGTGCACCGCGACCACGGCATCGCCGTTTTCAAGGGACTCACCACCCTCGAAGAAGGACCGGACGCCGAGGAATTCTTGACGCTCGAGTACGCGCGCGGTTCGGTGCTGCACGTTCCGGCGGCCAAGATCGAACTGGTGCAGAAGTACATCGGCGGGTTCTCGGGGACCCCCGAGCTGTCGACGTTTGGCGGCAAGCGGTGGAAGAATCAGAAGGAGAAGGTCTCCGACGCGGTGCGCGAATTGGCCGCCGAGATGATCCGGCTCCAGGCCGCACGATCCGCCTTGCCGGGCATTCGGTTTCCCGCCGACACCGCGTGGCAGCACGAATTCGAGGCCGAGTTCCCGTACCCCGAGACCGAAGACCAGCTGGCCGCGATCGCCGCGGTCAAGCGGGACATGCAGCACGAACAGCCAATGGACCGGCTGATCTGCGGCGACGTCGGATTCGGCAAGACGGAAGTGGCCATTCGCGCGGCGTTCAAGGCGGTCGAGTCGGGGCGGCAGGCGGCAGTTCTCGTCCCCACGACGGTGCTCGCCGAACAGCACGAACGCACGTTCCGCTCGCGTTTCCGCGACTATCCGTTCCGCGTCGAAGCCCTCAGCCGCTTCAAGACGACGGCGGAAGTGAAGGCGGTGCTCAAGGAGCTGGCCGCCGGCCGGGTGGACGTGATCGTCGGCACGCACCGCCTGCTCTCGAAGGATGTTCACTTCGCCGACCTCGGCCTGGTGGTGATCGATGAGGAACAGCGCTTTGGCGTGGAGCACAAGCAGCGGCTCCTGGCGTTCCGCACCACCGCCGATGTCCTGACCCTGAGCGCAACGCCCATTCCGCGCACGCTCCACATGGCCCTGCTCGGGCTTCGCGACATCAGCAGCCTGCAGACGGCGCCGCTGGACCGCCGGGCCATCGTCACCGAAGTGATTCCGTTCGACGCCGAACGGGTCTCGTCCGCCATCGCCCGTGAACTCGCCCGCGAAGGGCAGGTCTTCTACGTGCACAACCGCGTGCACGACATTGAATCGGTGGCCGACGACGTCCGGCGCATGAGTCCGCCGGGGACCCGGGTCATCATCGGCCACGGCCAGATGCCGCCGAAGCAGCTCGAGCGCGTGATGCTGACGTTCATGCGCGGCGAAGCCGACGTTCTGGTTTCGACCACGATCATCGAGTCGGGCATCGACATCGCCCGGGCCAACACGATGATCATCGACGACGCCAACATGTATGGCCTCAGCGAGCTGCACCAGCTCCGGGGGCGGGTCGGCCGGTCACGCCATCGCGCGTATTGCTATCTGTTGCTGCCGCGCGACAAGCCGATCAGCGAGATCGCGCTGAAGCGGCTGCGGGCGCTCGAGAGTTTCAGCATGCTGGGCAGCGGGTTTCGCATCGCCCTCAAAGACCTCGAATTGCGCGGGGCGGGCAACCTCCTCGGCAACGAACAGTCGGGACACATCGCCGCCGTCGGCTACGAAATGTACTGCCAGTTGTTGGACCAGGCGGTGCAAGAGATGCGGGGCGAACGGCGCCCGCAAGGCCTCGACACCACGCTCGAGATGGGCGTCAACGGATCGATTCCCCGCGGCTGGATTCCGGCCGAGGCTCGCCGGCTCGACGCGTACCGGCGGGTCAGCCGGGCGGCGACGATCGAAGAGCTCGGCGCGGTGGAGGAAGCCCTCCGCAGTGCGTACGGCGACTTGCCCAAACGCACGCGCGTGCTGTTCGAGTTGGCGGAGCTGCGCATCCACGCCGCCGGGCTCGGCATCCGTTCGATCAAACGGCAACCGCCCGACGTGATCTTCCGCACCGCGCGGCCGAAGGACCTCGAGTCCGGCCTTGAGCGAGCCAAGGGATCCAAGCGATTGATCGGTTCACCCGAGAACGGCTTGGCCACGCTGTACTACCGGCCGCCGGAGACGTACTTGGAGCCGCGTTCATTGCTGCGCATCCTCCGCGAACGCCTGCGACCGGCGGACGCGGTCACGTCCACGGCGTCGGCCAAGGCCACGTCGTCGTCCAGTTCGAACCCGAACCCGAAGACCACATCCCGCCCCTCGTCACGGTCCAAGCCCAAGCCCAAGCCCGGAGCCAAGCCGGCATGAGGGCCGAACTCGGATTGGCCTTCACCGCGGCGGGCGCCGTCGGCGTTGTGTGGGTGCACCTGGCGATGGTCCTGCCGCGCCTGCGGCAACTGGCCAACGCGCCGGCCGTCGCATCCAGCATCGCCGGTCCGCTTGCGGCCACATGGCTGGCCGTCGCGATCGCGCTCCCAGCGATCGTCTCGTGGTCGGGCGTCGGCACCGGCATCGCGGCCGAACGGGCGGCGGCCCTTGGCTTGACTGGCGGGGCGATCGTCATCGATCGTGGCCCCGCGTCACCGGCTTTCGCTGGACTCTCGCCGGTGCACGCGGCGCTGGCCGGCATCGGCATCGCGCTCTTGGTCGGCGTCGTGACGCATTCTGCAGATCGTGCGACGCCGTCCACCTCCGGCGAAAGCCGGCCTGGACTCTTGATCTCGGCCGCGGCGCTGGCCGGGGCGACGTTGGTGCTGTTCGTCGTCGGGCTCGAGCGACACCTGCCGATGATGCTCGGACAACTGGCCTTCGCCATGCTCGCGGTGCTGTTCTGGATGGTCGGGCCGACGACGACCCGGCCGCCGGAGGACCGGATGGCGCCGGCCGAGTCCGCCGCCGGCAGCGCCTTGCTCCTGGCCGTGGGACTCGGATTGGCCCAGGGCGTGGCCGCCCGCGTGGCCATCGCCGGCTCCGACGGACTGATCGGCCGCCTGGCCGCCGGGCTCATCTTTGGACAGGTGGCCATCCTGACCGCCGCGGCCGCGACGCTGCCGGCCGGGGTCGGTCGCCGAGCTGCGGCCTGGTGCGGCGTGGTCGGCGTTCTGGGCGGCATCGGCACGCTCACCCTGGTGCGGATGCCCGCCGCCGTGCGCGGCGCCATGGCCGGGGACGCCCCCTCGTCGATCGTGGCCGGCGGGTTCGGCTCCACCCTGGCGGAAGCCGCCGCCCTGGGGCTGGCCGCGGCGGCGGTGCTGCTCCCGGACCGCGGATGGGCCCCGCGGACCGCCGGCGTGGCCTGCCTGGCTTTCGCCCTGGTCGGAATGGCCGAGCGGCTGCTCGGCTGAGCCTCGGGCGGCAAACCCAGCAATTGCAGCGAGATGCGCGAGCAAACGGGCACCGACCCGCGGGCGGTCATCCGCGCGCTGCCGCCCAGCCCCGCCGGCGCATGCCTCGGGATCGTCCCGGATCTGGTGGGATTGTCCCCAGTGACCCCAAGATATTGTGGAGGGGTGATCATCCGGCGTCCGATACCCTCTCCGGAGCGGAGGCCGTCGGCCCGATCGCGGGCCGCGGCCACCTTCGCTCGGACGTTCAACTCGCTGAGCGTCCTGCCGGCGTCCGTCGCCACCCCGGACCTCGACCTCGACCTCGACCGCGAACCCCGCACCCGACGACGACTTGATCCGACGCGACGACCCGATCCGGCGACTTACTGCGACGATCCGACCCGACGACCCGACTCGACGACCCGACCCGACGCCTTCACCACAACGACCCCTTGGAGCCCCGTCGACCATGGCATCCGATCGCAGGCGCATCCTCTCCCCGACCCGACACTCCGTGACGCACAAGTTCTCGATCGCCGGCCACGAGGGCTACCTCACGATCGGCTTGTTCGACGACGGCACGGCGGGGGAGGTCTTCATCAAGATCGCCAAGGAGGGCTCGACGCTCTCCGGCCTGGTCCAAGGCTTCTGCCGGGCATTCAGCCTTTCGCTCCAGTACGGGCTCAGCGTTCCGGATGCGTGCGCACGCTTCCGGGGCATGAGTTTCGACCCCCAAGGTCCGACGGCGAACCCCGAGATTCCCACTGCTTCAAGCATTCTCGACTACGTCGCCCGCTACTTGGAACTGTCCCACGCCAAAGCCGTTGCGGAAGCAGCCGCCGTGGCCCGGGACGAGGGATCAACCGCGGCAGCTCCGTTCGCGGTTGATCGCCGACAAGCCGGCCACCTGTCAGGTTCTCCCGCCTGACAGGTGGGCCGGCGTCAGCGGCCCCCATCCGAATACGTCCTCCTCACATCGCCCGCCGGTTTCTGCTCTTCTCCCCGGCGGGCGATGCTTCGCGCTCACCTGGCTTGGGAAGCAGATCCGGCCAGGCGGGCTGGCGGTGGCGAACGGGACGAGAATCGCCCAGCGCGGCCGCCCGCCGGATCCGCCGCCGAGGCCCAGAAGGCCGGGCTCGGGTCGCGAACATCCACGGCGACTCCCTCAGGAACCCCGACGGATCTCCGCGGAAGTCCCGAGGAACGCCGCCGACGGTTTGACGCCTCCGACGGACCCGATACACTCTGCCCATCGTTCCAGAAGAACGGCCGCGGTGATGTCCGAATCGGCCCCCCAGGGGGTTCTCGGAAAGCGCCGCATGGGGCACGCGATCGCGGCTGATGCGTGCTCCCGCTGACGGAACGATTCGCCGCGGCGAGGGAATGCGTGGGCCACCAAGGCCTCCGTCTTCCGGACCCGCAGCATTCTGCGGGTTTCGGATGGTCCGGAGCCATTGGTTGATTTGCCCCGCACGGGTCCCTCCCGGGCTGGTGTCACTCCCGCATTCGTGCGGCGAGACCGTCACCTGCCCCAGAAAGCCACTGGCCCGTGGTGTAATTGGTAACACAGCTGGTTTTGGTCCAGTCGTTCCAAGTTCGAGTCTTGGCGGGCCAGCTTTCTCATTATGCCTGACGCATCTTCCACCGACGCGGCCACCCGGCCGCTCGCCGCGATTCTCCTCGCCGCTGGCAAGGGCACCCGAATGCAGAGTGATCTGCCGAAGGTCGTCCATCCGGTTGCCGATCGGCCGATGATCCGCTGGGTCATCGACGCCGTCCGGGCGGCCGGCGCGGAGCGCATCATCCTCGTCGTCGGCCACCGGCAAGAAACGGTCCGCGAGGCCGTGGCCGGAGATGACGCCGACATCACGTACGTGACGCAAGGCGAGCAGCTCGGCACCGGCCACGCAGTGCTGGTGTGCCGCGAGGCCATGGCCGACTTTGACGGCGATGTGCTCGTACTCGCCGGCGACGGGCCGCTGCTCCGCCCCGACACCATCGAGGCCATGCTCACCCGGCACCGCGGCGGCGACTCGGTTGCGTCCGCGACCCTCGCCACCAGCGTCGTGGACGATCCCACCGGGTACGGCCGCGTGGTCCGCAGCGACTCCGGCGGGTTCGGCGCGATCGTCGAACACAAGAACTGCTCGCCGGAACAGCTGGCCATCTGCGAGATCTACCCGAGCTACGCGTGCTTCGACGCCCACCGCATGTTCGCCCAACTCGATGTGCTCGAGCCTGACTCGGTCACCGGCGAGTACTACGTGACCGAACTGCCGGCCATGCTGACCGCCGCCGGCCACGCGGTCGAGGTCGTCGACGCCGTGCCACCACAGGACGTCTTGTCGATCAACACCCTCGAACAACTCGCGGTGGTGGACGGCATCATGCGGCAACGCCTGGGAGCCGATGCATGAGCGCGGCCGATCGCGACCACATCAAGATCTTTGCGGGGCGGGCCGGCCGGTCGATGGCCGACCTCATGTGCGAACATCTCGAGATTCCCCCGGCCCGGGCGACGACCGAACCGTTCCCCGACGGTGAATTGATCGTCAAGCTCGACGAGGACGTGCGCGGACGCGACTGCTTTGTCGTGCAGCCAACCAGCGCGCCGGTCAACACCAACTTGATGGAGCTGTTGATCTACATCGACTGCCTCCGCCGGGCCTCGGCCAAGCGCATCACCGCGGTGATTCCGTACTTCGGCTACGCCCGCCAGGATCGCAAGGACGCCGGCCGCGTCCCGATCACGGCCAAGCTCGTGGCGAACCTGATCACCGCCGCCGGCGCCGATCGCGTGCTCTGCATGGATTTGCACGCGGCCCAGATCCAAGGTTTCTTCGACATTCCCGTCGACCACTTGAGCGCCGCGCCCGTCTTCGTCGAGTACTTCCGCAAGATTCGCGATGAACTCGGCGACCTGGTGCTCGTGTCGCCCGACGTCGGCAACGTCAAGGTCGCCAACATGTACGCCGACTTGCTCGGCGCGGATCTGGCCATCATCGACAAGCGCCGCGAGTCCGGAAGCACCGTCGCCTCCAAGAGCCTGATCGGCTCGGTCGAGGGCCGCCCGGTGCTCATGGTCGACGACATGATCTCGACCGCCGGCACGATCTGCGAGGCCGCCCGACTCGTCCGCGAATACGGCGCGACCGACGTCTTTGCCGCCGCCACCCATGCGGTCTTCGTCGGCCTGGCCAAGCAGCGGCTCGCGGACGCCCCGTTCCGCCGCATCGTCATCACCGACACCATCCCCGAAGACGAACGCCTGGATCCGATCCGGGAACGTCTCGAGGTTCTTTCCACTGCGGTCCTGCTCGGCGAAGCCGTGCACCGCATCCACCATGATCAATCCATCTCGGCCTTGTTCCACTCGGCCGGCGGTTTGAAGCGCTGAGTCGGCTGACGCCGCCTTCGTGCAGTTCGTCAAGAGTTCCATAGAGGTCCACACATGAGCAGCGAAACCCCCGTCATCTCCTGCGAAGTTCGGGAGCGCACCGGCACCCGATTCGCCCAACGGCTTCGGAAGGCTGGCCGCCTTCCGGCGACGGTCTACGGACACAAGGAAGCCCCGGTCTCGATCAGCGTCGACTCCAAGTCGATGCTGGCCCACCTGCACCACGGCAACCGCGTGTTTGAACTGAAGTCTCCGCGCGGCAGCGAGACGGTCCTGGTCAAGGATCTGCAGTTCGGCTACCTGGGCGACAACGTCGTGCACCTGGACTTCGCTCGGGTCAACCTGAACGAAGAAGTGAACGTCAACGTCACGCTGAAGTTCATCGGCGAACCCGCTTCGGCCAACCAGGCCGGCGCCGTGGTCAACCACGAAGCCGTCGAGCTCCCGATCACCTGCACCGTGGCCAACATTCCCGACGAGATCCGCGTGGATCTGACGTCGATGGAAGGCACGGTCCTGACCGCGGGCGAGATCGCGCTCCCGGCCGGCGTGCAGCTCCACGAAGACGCGGGCATCGCCATCGTCTCGGTGAGCATCGTGGCCGAGGAAGCCGAGGGCGAAGAAGCCGACGCCGCCGGCGACGGATCCAGCCCCGACGTCATCGCGGACAAGGATCAGTCCTGATGAAGCTCGTCGTCGGACTGGGCAATCCCGGACCCGCCTACGAGGCCACCCGTCACAACGTCGGATTCGACGTGCTTGGTCGCCTTGCGCGACGGCACGCCCCCGGCGAATCGGCGCGGTCTCGTTTTCACTCGGTGCTGATCGAAACGATCATCGGCCCCGAGAAGGTCCTGCTCATGCAGCCGACGACGTTCATGAACCGCTCCGGCACTTCGGTGTCCGAGGCGGTCAACTTCTACAAGCTCGATCCGGCGGAGGACGTGCTCGTGGTGGTCGACGACATTGCCTTGCCCTGCGGGAGCTTTCGGCTCCGGGGCTCTGGCAGTGCCGGCGGACACAACGGCCTGTCCGACATCCAGCGTCGCATCGGCACCGACGCCTTCGCGCGGCTTCGCATTGGGATTGATCGTCCCGGTGAGATTCCGCAGAAGGACTACGTGCTTGGCCGCTTTCGCCCCGACCAACGCGAGGCCATGGAGCCCGCGCTGGACGAGTGCACCGACGCGGCTGCGTGCTGGGTGACCGAGGGACTCTCGGTCGCCATGAACCGTTTCAATCGCAAGCAGACGGCCTGAGCCGTTCCACCCTGACCCCATCGACCACCGGGTCCACCCCGGGGTCAGCCGTGGCACAGTGCTCACGGCCTACGAAGGATTCTTTCCATGTCCGAAAACACCCACATGTACGAGGGGATGTTCCTCTTCCCCCAGTCCGCCGCCGGCAATCTGCAGGAGGCGGCCCAGCACGTCAAGGACCTGCTCGCTCGCGCTGGCGCCGAGATCGTCTCGTTCGCCAAGTTCGACGAGCGTCGGCTTGCCTACGAGATCAAGGGCAACAAGCGTGGCGTCTACTTCCTGACCTACTTCAAGGCCCAGACCGACCGTCTCGTCGGGCTCGACCGTGACTGCAACCTGTCGGAGCAGCTCCTGCGCCACATGGTCCTGCAGTCGGATCTGATCCCCGCGGACATCATCGCCGCCGCCGACGGCGCCGAGAAGCTCGAGGAAGAGATCAAGAACCGCGGCGACAAGGGCGAGCGCACCGGCCGCCGCGAAGGTTCGCGCGTCGAGCGCATCGAAGACAAGGAAGCCGCCGCGGCCAAGGAAGCGGCGGAAGCCGAAGCCAACGCCGATGGCGATGCCAACGCGGACGCGGACAAGCCGGCGGAGAAGCCGGAAGCCGAAGCCGCGGCCGCCGCGCCGGCCGGCGACGCGGGCTGACTCCAGCCGGTCATCGGCGACGGGTGATCCGTCAACGGTGACCGCCATGCGATTGCTGATGAAGCGGAGTGGGTCCTGAAAGGATTCACTCCGCTTTGTCGTGCGCTGGAACGCGGAGCGGCCGGGGAGCCGGCTGGGGGCCGGATCGGAGCGGGGCGTGGGCGGGGCGTGGACGTGAGCGTGAGCGTGGGCGGGGGCGGGGGCGTGGGCGGGGGCGGGGGCAATGCCCGGGGGGCAGCGATTGGATGACGGGCGGGCCAGTGAGTGGAGCGCGTGGTCGTTGGGACGGCGGGCGGCGGCTCGGTTGGCCGGCCGGACAGTCGGCCACTCGGCCACTCGGCCGACGGCGATCCGTCGGCAATCGAGTGGACGCACTGACCACTGCCTGTCAGTGGCGCGGACGAAATCCCGCTGCCTCCGCCCGATCGAGGAGAATCCGGTGGTATCGTGTTCTCCGAACGGAACCCTGACAGGTTCGCGGGCAGCGTGCCCGCCGTCAGCGGATCCGTGTTTCGGGGGACGGCCAGGTTGGGCCAGCCAGAGCAGGGATTGATCCCTGGCCGCCGCTGGACGCCGGGCCCCACAGTCGGAGTCGCCAAATGGGCAATCTGAACAAGGTCATGTTGATGGGTCGCTTGACCCGAGACGTCGAGGTTCGCTCGACCCCGGGAGGCCAGGAGGTCGGCACCTTCAGCCTTGCGATCAACCGGGTCTACTACGTCGGCGAGGCCCGCGAGAAGCGGGAAGAAGTGACGTTCATCGACTGCGAGATGTGGGGCCGCCGGGTCAACGCCCTCGCCCAGTACACGTCCAAGGGCTCGCCGATCTTCATCGAAGGCCGGCTCAAGCAGGACAGCTGGGAAGACAAGCAGACCGGGCAGAAGCGATCCAAGGTCCTGGTCAGCGTCGAGAACTTCGAGTTCGTCGGCGGCAACGGCGGGGGCGGAGGCCAAGGTGGCGGCCAGCGATCCGAGCCCGTGGCCGCCGGTTCCGGTGGCGTCACCGGCGACGACATCCCGTTCTGATGCCCGGCCGGGGGGGCGTATTCGGCGCGCTCTGGGCCATTGACCCAGGGTTCGCCAGCTCCCGGCTTCGGGCCGATGCATCTCTTCGCGTGGCGGGCTCGCCCGCCCGCTCGAGGGGTCCCGTCGGACCGCCGTTTCCGCTACACTGCGGGGCTCGGCGGTCCGACGTGGACCGTCTTTCGCTGGGGCCATGACGGCCGCCTCGTTGAGGCGGAGATCCGGAATCGCTCCTAACTCTCCTGGCCCGGTCGCCCGCATTTGGCGGACGTCGACCCGGCATACGGAAGGACAGCGGCATGAAGCGTTCAGTTGAACTGCTCCTGCTCGAATCGGTCGAGAACCTCGGCATCGTCGGCGACGTCGTTCGCGTCAAGGCCGGCTACGCCCGCAACTACCTGCTCCCGATGCAGCTCGCCGAGTTCCCCTCGGCCGAGAAGATTGAATCGCTGAAGGAAGAGCGTGCCGCCGCTGCGGCCGAGCAGCTGCGCGTCCGTTCGGCCCGCGAATCCCTGCTCGCCCGCCTCGAAGGCATCACTGTCACGCTCGTTCGCTCCTGCAACGACCGCGGCATCCTGTACGGATCGGTCACCCAGCGTGACATCTCCGACGCCCTGCGTGAGGCTGGCTACGACGTCGACACCCGTTCGGTGCGTCTGGCCAACGCCATCCGCCGCGTCGGCGAGTACTCCACGCCGATCCAGTTCGAGAAGGACCTGCGGGTCGAGATTTCCATCACGGTCGAGCCCGACCAGCCGCTTGAAGAGCGTGAAGAGATGGAGATCGATGACGAAGGCAACCTCGTCGAGAAGGCGGCGCCCGCTGCCGCCCCTGCGGACGCTCCGGCCGAAGCTCCGGCCACCGCTGACGCCTGATCCGGATTGCACTCCGGCCGACTGGAGTGCACGCTGAAGAACCCACGACGGGCCCGGCTTCCAACGGGGAGTCGGGCCCGTTTTTCGTTTGACTCGGAACCACGTCCCATGCGCCTCGACCATCGACATCTTGACCCCCTGGTGCCAACTGAACGACCGCCGATGGTCATCCTGCTACACGGCTACGGGGCGAACATGGACGACCTTCTCGCGCTCGGGCACGCACTTGATCCACGGCTGCGCGTCGTGTCGGCCCAGGCTCCGGTGGACCTGTCGATTCACGGCGCCCCGGGCGGCCGGGCTTGGTTCAATCTCTTCATGACGCCGTCGGGCATCGATTTCGATCGCGACGAAGCGAGTGAAGCGGTGGAAGCGGCGAGCAGCTTCGTGACCGAAGCCGCCGAGACATACGCCCACGATCCCGCCCAGCTCCACGTCCTTGGGTTCAGCCAAGGGGCGATGATGGCGCACGCCATGGTGCTCGCTCGCTCGGTGCCGATCACTGGAGCCATGGCCTGCAGCGGCCGGATGATCGAGTCACTCTTCGAAGCCAAGACCGATACCGACGACTTGGAAGGGTTCCCGATCCTCGTGACCCACGGAAGCCTCGATGAGGTGATTCCGATTTCCTCCGGCCGGGCCATCCGCGATTGGTACGCAGAGACGCCCGCCGAACTGACGTGGGGCGAGTACGAGATGGGTCATGGCATCGGGCCAGAGTGCATGGCCGACTTGCAGGGCTGGATGCGCGGCCGGCTGGGACCGCCCGCGGGTTGAGTCCTCCGAGAGCGGATGGGCGCCGCGAGTCGGCCGGGGCCAACGTGGCACGCAGAGCGATCAGAGCGATCAGAGCGATCGGGACGGCACCCCCGGGTCCCACCGAGGGGCGGCCGCCCGCGCCGCGGCCTCGAGGATCACTTCGTCGCCTCACGCCTCAACCGGCGCGTCGATCCCTCGGTCGACCAGTTCGACAAACACCGAAAATCGGCCCTGGGAAAGCCCCAGCCTCCGACATACGTCAGGGATTTGATCGCGGGGATCTCCCGCCTACCATGGTGCTCCGAAAGCGGGTGGATGCGTCCAGAGAGGGCGACCGCCACCCCTCCCCGAATCTGCCGGCCCTCCGCCGACCGAAAGGACACGTGTGTCGATCAGCTCACCCAACCCAGGCACGCTGGGAACCTCGCAGCGCGCTCTCCCCGACGTGCAGGGCGAAGTCGATCATCGCCGCATCGCGATCAACAAGGTGGGCGTCAGCAACGTCCGCTACCCGATCCAAGTGTCCACCGCCGCCGGCGGCATGATGCCCACGGTGGCGACCGCCGACATGCTGGTCTCGCTGCCCGCCGATCGGAAGGGCACCCACATGAGCCGGTTCCTGGAGGTGCTCTCGGAGTACGCCTCCCACGTGGATCCGGCCCGGGCTCTGGAACTTTGCCGCGAGATGCGCGATCGACTCAATGCCGACGACGCGTTCCTGACCCTGGCGTTCCCGTACTTCATCAACAAGCTCGCGCCGGTCACCCAGAAGGCGGGCCTGGTTGAGTATGACGTGCGCATCGAAGCCGAGAGCCACGCCAACCACGATGAACTGACGCTCCACGTTGCGGCGGCGGCCACCAGCCTCTGTCCGTGCTCGAAGGAGATCAGCGAGTTCGGCGCCCACAATCAGCGGTGCCGCATCGAAGCGGCGATCAAGTTCGAGGGCTCGATGTTGATCGAGGACGTTGCGGAGATCCTCGAATCGTCGGCCAGCTGCGAGGTGTACTCGGTCCTCAAGCGGCCCGACGAGAAGTTCGTCACCGAAGAGGCGTACAAGAATCCCAAGTTCGTCGAAGACATCGTCCGCGATCTGGCCACCGCGCTCGATCACGATGAACGGGTCACGTGGTACTCGATCTCGAGCGAGAACTACGAATCGATCCACGGGCACAACGCGTTCGCCCGGATCGTGAACGACAAGCGCTCCAGCGACTGACGCCCGGGGCCCACGACGCGCCAGCAAAGGAATGCTCATGCGTTCCGGCACACATGCCGGCGCCGCGAAGAAACGCTCGCCCCCGCGCTGACGCCCACCCGCGCCATCGCGGGGGCGTTGTTGCACGTGGACGTGGCGAGCATCGAACGTCGAGGTCGACGTTCACCATCGATGGTGGCCGGTGGTCAGATTTCCGAGCCCACCCAGCGCGCCCCCTGAGACCGCAGATCACGGGTCCATGTCGACGTCGTGATCCTGATCGTGATCGTGGTCGTGATCCCCGGCATCTTCCGACGACTCCACGATGCCCCGCAGGTGCACCAAGCGTCCGCCGAGCATCACCATCAGCGGCCCGGGGTTCGCGAACTCCACCGCGACCTCGCGTTCATCCTCCGCGTCGAGCATCTGAAGATCCGCGCGCTTGCCCGGCTCCAACGATCCGACGCGGTTCTGAAGCCCGAGCACACACGCGCCGTTCCATGTCGCACAGGTAATCGCCTCGGCCGGCGTCAGCTTGAGCTTGCGGCAGGCGAGGGCGATGGTGAACGGCATCGACGGACTCGGGGCCGATCCCGGGTTGTAGTTGGTCGCGATCGCCAGCGCGCCGCCGGCGTCAATGAACGCTCGGCCCGGTCCGTAGCGGTCATCGAGGTGAAAGCCCGACGCGGGGAGCATGACGCCGAATGAACTGCTCTCGGCCAGCATGGTGAGTTCTTCTGGGGTCGACGCTTCGAGGTGATCCACACTCACCGCGCCCATCTCGATCGCCAGGCGCGTCATGCCCAGCGGATTGAATTGATCCGCGTGCACGCGAATCGGGCAGCCCGCGTCGGCCGCCGCTTCGAACAACCGGCGGCACTCTTCGAGCGACCACGCACCTTGCTCGCAATACGCGTCCACGGTGATACCCGGAAACTCGCTGATCACCGCCGGCAACGTCTCCGTCACCGTTTCGTCGACGAAGTCACGGTTGCCGGGATCCTTGGCGTGGGCCCCCAAGAACGTGCCGACGATCAGCTGTGGGGCGACCTGCGCCGCCTCGTGGATCACGCGAAGCATCCGCAATTCGGCCTCGGTTTGCAGGCCGTAGCCGCTCTTGACTTCGACGGTGCCCGTCCCGAGGGCGTGCATCCGACCGAGTCGCCGGCCCAGATCTTCGAGCAGCACGTCTTCGGGCGCATCGCGGACGGAGCGGACCGTGGACATGATCCCGCCACCGGCCTGCAGAATGTCCAAGTAGCTCGCCCCGGCCAACTGGGCCTCGAACTCATCGAAACGCCGGCCGGCCCAGCAGGCGTGTGTGTGGCAGTCCACCCACGCGGGCATGATCACGCTGCCCGAAGCATCGATCAGTTCGCCGGTCAGGTCCGCGTCGTCCTCGGTCGGTTCGTACTCGCCGGGCCCGAGTGCGGTGATGGTCTCGCCGTCGATCCGGATCCAGCCGCGCTCGATGACCCCCAGGTCGCGAAGGTCGGCTCCGCGCCGCGGACCGTCCGGGCCGGCGAGGGTGACGAGGCGGGCGTTGACGATGATCGTGGTCGACATGGGGGGAGAGCTTACCCCGCCACCGTGCTATCGTCCTCGCATGAACGAACAGGATCCGGCCGCCAACATCACCATCCACCGCATCCGGGACGTCCTGGTCGTCGAGGTCCTGTCGCCCGACCTTGATGCTCGGTTGGGGTCCGTCGCGGCGCGAGAAGGAACCGAAGCGATGGAATCGATCGGGATTCGGCTCCGCGGCGTCGTCCTAGATCTCACGGCGGTCAACTTCATGAATTCTGGCGGGCTGGCCGCGTGCATCGACGTGGCCAAGCAGGCCAAGCGAGCCGGCGTCGGCTGCGTCGGGGCCGGACTGGGCGAAGAACTTGAGCGCCTGATCACGGTGATGAAGGTTGAGTCGCTCATCGCCATCGGCGGCACCCGCGACGAGGCGATTCGTTCGCTCGCCTGAGGCCAAACGGATCAGGTTCAACCGAATCCGGCGACGGGGCGTTCGTGCCGGATCGCACCCGGTCGCCCCCGGTCGCACCCGGTCGTCCCCGGTCGTGCCGGATCGAACCCGGTCGTCCCGGATAGTCCCGGATCGTCCCAGATCGAGCCGGATCGGCCCGCTCGGCCCCCGGCCGAACTCCTGCGTGAGCGGTCCCCCCGAGCGACCGCAACCGACCCCGGCGGTTCAGCTGCCCTTGGCCAGCATGTAGAACCCCTGGCCGGCGGACTTCAACGAGCCCTCGGCGACGAGTGCGTCCCAGACTTC
>JBGCEZ010000102.1:0-6129 GCA_045106735.1 Phycisphaerales bacterium
TCGCGTCGCTCGACGACTTGATGATGCCGGCGAGCGTGGCGACTTGCAGTTCCAGCCGCTTGACCTCTCGCACGATCGCGTTCTTGTCCATCTGCATCCAGAACCAGAGCTTCAGCATCGCCACGATGAGGTTGCACGTGAGGAATCCGCCGAGCCAGGCGAGCATCTCCTTCGTGTCGTCGGCGGCAAAGAAGCGCACCGCGCAGAAGATCAGCAGCCCGAAGAACGCAAAGCTGTAGATCCAGGCCATCACCGAGATGAATCGCTGTCGGCCCCGCATCACGCCCATGGCTTGCTCAAAGAGTCCTTGCTCTTCGACCTCGCTCCAGACGTCGTTTGATTCGGCCCGGAGGGCTTCCTTCATCTTGTCTTCGAACTCGCTCATGACTTCGTCCTTTCGTAGGCGTCCCGGAGATCGCGTCTCGCGTGGTGGAGGCGGGACTTGACCGTCCCCACTGGAATGTCGAGGGCGGCGGCGATTTGGTTCACGTTCAGTTCGCTCACGTGGTGCAGCGACAGCAGGGAACGGGCCTCGGCCGAGAGCTGGTCGAGGGCGGCGTGCATGCGCGGATCGCCCGGGCCGGCGCCCGCGCCTTCCTCATCGCCCGTGGCGCTCTGGGCGGGATCGACTGGCCCACCGGCGTCGGCCCCCACGGCCTCCGCTTGCGTGCGGGCGAGGACCGTGCGCCATCGACGTCGCCCCCGAATCCAGTCCGCACACTTGTGGCCGACGATCCGGTGCGACCAGGCGCCAAAGTGGGCGGGATCGCGCAGGCCACGCAGGCCCTTGACGATGGCCATCCACGCTTCCTGGGCGATGTCGTCGACGCCGGCGCGGTCGCGCACCAGATGCCAAGCGTGGGCACGCAGCGGCCCCCGCCAGCGGGCGATCAACTCGCCCAAGGCATCGGCGTCTCCGTCCTGGGCCCGGAGCACGAGCAACTCATCCTGGATGTGTTCGAGCCGTCTGGCCATGGATCACCCGTGACCATGGTCGCATGACGGCGTCCGGCGGTTCACACTTTCTCGGTGGCCGACTCGAGATGCCGCCGGAGCAGGCCCACGTTCCGGGCGTTCGCCTGGAAAAACACATCGGCCACGTCGCCCACGCCGGGGACCAGGCCGATCAGCAGGTCGGCGATGAGCGTGCCCAGCATGCGGTGGCGGAGGCTCTTGGGCGCCCCGAGCTTCTTGGCCTGCCGGATCACCAGGAAGCCGATAACGAGGCCGGCGGCGTCGCCGATCCCGGGAATCAGGCCGATGGCCGAGTCGAGGCCGAAGCCGATCTTCGTGCCGGGGATGCGAATGCCGTGATCGAGCAGCCGCTCGAATCGCGCGAGCTTGGCCATTCGCGCGGATCGTTCGGCGGCGTCCATGAGCATTGGTGGCTTCCCGGTGCGGTGCGACGTGGTGCGGTGCCGTACGCGGCGGCCGGGCCGGGCCGACCGCGGATGCGGGTGCCGCCGATCGCCCGGCTCGCGGGTTCGCGGGATCGCGGGATCGCGGGTTCGCGGGTTCGCGGGTTCGCGCGGCCGCGGGGGGCCGCGGGGGGCCGCGGGTTCGCTCAGGACTGGCCGGCCATCGCCCGGGCGAACGCCACGACTTCTGCCGGCGGCTGGTGCCAATCGGCCGACTCGTCCTTGCCGCCGGCCATGTACCACTTGACCATTCGCGTCAGCCCTTCTTCGAGGCTGATGACGGGCTCGAATCCGGCGGCCCGCGCCTTGTCCGCCTCGAACTTGGTCTGCGTTTCGAACAGCTTCTTGATGCGGGCGGTGGAGATCGGGATGTTCTTGCCGGTCACCGCGATCGCCGCGTCGAAGGGCAAGGCGGCGAGCCGGGCGCTCCACATCGGGATGCGCAGGCCGCTCATCTGCTTGTCCATGGCCGCGTGGATCGTCTCGGCGATCTGGCGGCTGGTCATGTCCGGCTTTTCGACCCAGTTGTAGACGTCAAAGGCCGGAAGGTCATCGCGGCCCATCAGGAAGAAGGTGCACGCGACGATGTTCTCGACGTACGAAAGGCTCTTGATGTTGGTGGCCGGGCCAACCGTCACGTACTTTCCGCCGTGGATCTGCCGGATCAGCGAGTACACGTTGGCGAAGTTGCGCGGCCCGAACGTCACCGTCGGCCGAATGACGAGCGCCCGGCGACCGTCGCCGCGCTGCGTCCACGCATCAAAGACCTTCTCGCCGCCCAACTTGGACGCACCGTACGGTGAGTTCGGCTGCGGCGCACTCGTTTCGGTCAGCGGCGGATTGCCTTCGCCGTACAGGGCGACGGTCGAATAGAAGACGAGGTTCTTCGTCCCCGCGTCGTCCATCGCGTCGCCCATCACCTTGGCCGCACCTTCGTTCACGTCGAAGTACGTCTTCTCTTCGATGCCGAAGTCGTGGTGCGCGGCCGCCAGGTGGATGACCATGTCGCAGCCAGCAAAGGCCGCATCGCAGGCGGCCCGGTCGCGCACGTCGCCCTGGACGAACGTGTCGTGCACGTTCACCGCCGGCGGCTCGATCAAGTCGAGGATGGCGATCTGGTCGCCCCGGGCCCGCAGGGCCTCGCAGACGTACGAACCAATGAACCCTGAACCACCGGTGACGCAGACCTTCACGCCGATTCTCCCGCCATGACGCTCGCGGCGCCTTCCTGCTCCCACCACTCGATGGTGCGACGCAGGCCTTCCTCAAATCCGACCGCCGCTCGCCAGTCCAGGCGATCCGCGGCACGGCTGGTATCCAGACATCGACGCGGTTGGCCGTCGGGCTTCGTCGGATCCCAGCGAATCTCGCCTTCGAACCGGGTGAGCTTCGCGATGAGCTCGACCAGATCCTTGATGGTGATTTCCATGTTGGTGCCGAGGTTGATCGGCTCCGGCTCGTCCATCACTTCGGCCGCCCGAATGATGCCCTCGGCTGCGTCATCCACGTACAGAAATTCGCGGCTCGCCGAACCAGTACCCCAGCACTCGATGTGATCGGCCCCCGCGTCCCGGGCGGTCACGCACTTGCGGATCAGCGCCGGAATGACGTGCGAGGAATGAAGATCAAAGTTGTCGTGCGGCCCGTAGAGATTCACCGGCAGCACGTACGCGCTCTTCATCCCGTACTCACGGCGGTAGCCGTCGAGCATCACCATGGCCGCCTTCTTGGCCACGCCGTACGGCGCATTGGTGACCTCCGGATAGCCGTTCCAGAGGTCCGACTCCTTGAAGGGCACCGGCGTGAGGTTCGGGTACGCACAGATCGTGCCCACTTGGACGAAGCGTTCCAGATCCGACCGACGGGCCTGTTCGATCAAGTGCAGGGCCATGGCCATGTTCGCGTAGAAGAAGCGGCCGGGATGCTCGCGATTTGCGCCGATGCCCCCGACTTCCGCGGCCAGATGGAGCACGACGTCTGGCCGCATGTCGGCAAACAGCCGCTCAACCGCTGACTCGGTGGTGAGGTCGTAGTCCTTGCGCCGCGGCACGAGGATCTCGCTCGCCCCCCGTTCGCGGAGCCGGTCGCACACGAAACGGCCGAGGAAGCCCGCTCCGCCGGTGACCACAACCCGCTTGTTCGACCAGTCCATCGCCATCATTCGCTGCCTTCGCCTGCTGCCGGCCGCGGATGCAGCCGATCGGTGGGGACGTTGCACGGCCGTTCCGGGCCCCGCACCGTGCGTCATCTTGCCGTCGCCGCACCCTCGGGCACGGCCCACTCCCGGACGCCTCCCGTACGCGAGACGGCGGCCGACCGGAATCCCCCCCGGGCGAATCGAGAATGGTACTGGCCGAGCCCCCGAACGGAGGACGACCATCGTCATCGGATACTCGGTCGGGCGGAATCCCGAGGCGAGGACCGAATCGCCCTTCCGATCTCGCCCCCCCCGCCGCTACGATCGTCCCCCCGCCGCCGTTCGCATGCTGGACCGATGGCGGGTCCGAGAACCGGCCTGACCACGGCCGGCGACCGGCAATCCCCGTCGAACGCCCTGGCTCCATCGGCCGTACCGAGTGTCCCACGCGAATCGTGGGCCCCGCCGGCCGATGAAGATTTCAGGAAGGTCGTCGGACCCGGCCGATCCGACGGCCTTGGTGGCCTCCGGCACCCCCCGGCGGAACCGCCCGCCCCTTCCCGCTCCCGATTTCCACCCCCGACCCCCGAGACTTCTTATGAGCAGCACCGGCAAGCGCGCCCTCGTCACCGGCATCACCGGCCAGGACGGCAGTTACCTCGCGGAGCTGCTGCTCTCGAAGGGCTACGAGGTCCACGGCATCATCCGTCGATCATCGAGCTTCAATACCGACCGCATCGAACACCTGTACCAGGACCCGCACGAGTCCGGGGCCCGGCTGTTCCTGCACTACGGCGATCTCTGCGATGCCGGCAGCCTGACGTCGATCCTGCACAAGGTGAAGCCGACCGAGGTGTACAACCTCGGCGCCCAAAGCCACGTGCGGGTCAGCTTCGACATGCCGATCAACACAGTCGACTCCGTCGGCATGGGCACGATGCGGCTGCTCGAATCGCTCCGCGACTTCCAGGACCAGGTCGGCTACCAGATTCGCTTCTACCAGGCGTCGTCCAGCGAGATGTTCGGACTCGTGCAGGAAGTGCCGCAGCGCGAGACCACGCCGTTCTACCCGCGGTCGCCGTACGCCTGTGCGAAGGTCTTTGCCCACTGGCTCACGGTCAACTACCGCGAGAGCTACGACATGCACGCCAGCTGCGGCATCCTGTTCAACCACGAGAGCCCGCGTCGCGGCGAAACCTTCGTCACCCGCAAGATCACTCGCGCCGTCGGCCGCATCAAGCTCGGCCTGCAGGAGAAGCTGTACCTCGGCAACCTGGACGCCCAGCGCGACTGGGGGTTCGCCGGCGACTACGTCGAAGCGATGTGGCTGATGCTGCAACAGGACACGCCGGACGACTACGTCGTGGCCACTGGCACGATGATTCCCGTGCGACGCTTCTGCGAGCTGGCGTTCGGCGAAGTGGGTCTGGACTACAACGACTTCGTCGAGATCGACCCGCGTTACTTCCGCCCCGCCGAAGTTGAGCAGTTGCTCGGCGATCCGGGCAAGGCCAAGAAGCAGTTGGGCTGGGAGCCGAAGACCTCGGTCGAGGAACTCGCGGCGATGATGGTTCAGACCGACCTGGAGATCGCCGCCCGCGAGAAGACGCTGCGCGACGCTGGCCACGCCATGCCCGCGAGCATGGGCCACGATCAGTAAGGCAGACCGCGGACAACGCTGGCCGGCGCGCCGGTTGCGAGAAGGCCCGCCTGGGCCCGAATGAACTGGCCGAGGGGCCAGCCCGAAAAGTTGGCCCGAAAAGCCAACCCAAAAAGTTGGCCCGAAAAGCTGGCCCACGCGGGCCGAACAAGATTTTCTGATCGCCGCCCGCAAGATCCGCTTGCCGGCGGCGTTTCTATTGGTGTGAACGACGCACGGCACGGCAGGCCAACGAACGGCCCGCCGCGAGCCACGACCGGGGCCGTGCGACGGATCACCAACTCAGACTCCTTGCCTCGGGATCGGATGCGGGCGCGGCCCGCCGAGCGGCGGCCGCGCGCGCATCCACCACCGAGACTTCCGAATACGAACGACCGCATCACTCTTCTTCCTCCTCCGGGTTCCACCTTCCAGTTCCGTATTCGGGGATGCCGGCGACGTCTCACGGGGACACGTTGCCAGCGTCACAACAAACGGCCCCCATGTCTTCCGGGACATGGGGGCCGTTGACGTTGGAATGCGTTGGATGACGCGTCGTGTACAGCACGCCAGCAGAAATCCGACCGCGAACTCAGCGCGGCCGCGCACTGATTTCAAGGCGAATCTCGCTCACCGCGCCATTCTCTTCGCCGGGATCATTGCGTTCCCAGCCAAAGTCGAACGCGCCATCCAAGGCTCGGTGGGCCGGCGCCCACGTCAGGCCGTCGTCGAAGCTGATCGAACTGCTGCGCTGATTCGAATACACCAAGAAGCGTCGGTCGATGACCAACGTCGACGTGGCCGACCCGCCGTCCAAATGGCCGAGCGGACTGTCGAGTCCGAAGCGAATTGCGATCGTGTCACCGGGCAGGAACTCGACGATGGCCCCGTCGGACACATCCATCACGGACGAATCCACCCCGTCGGCGGGGACG
>JBGCEZ010000103.1:0-23144 GCA_045106735.1 Phycisphaerales bacterium
GCCGCCGCCGGGGCGAGCACCCACAAGACGTCGCCGCCGGTGGCGAACTCGAAGTTGACCTCGTCGATCAGTCGGCCGGGCGGCCGCACGGTTGGGCCAAGCAGGTCGATCGAACGCCGCGGGGTGTCGGCGTGCTCCAGCCGAAGTTCGACCTGGCACTGCGGGCCGTCTTCCATGCGGATCGTCCACGCCCGCATCTGCAGGCGGAAGACGCCAGGGTCGAAGCGCTGGACGGTGTCGCCGACGGCCACCGCCGCCGCCCGTTCGCGGTTGGCCCGGGTGGCCAGATCGCGCCAGGCCCAGGCCTCGCCCAGCCAGGTCTCGACCGATCGCTGCGGCACCCCGAGGGCCCGCTGCAGATCGCGGAATCGCCCACGCGGCACGGCGTACAAACGAAGCCCGTTGCGCCGCAGGCGTTCCACCGCCGCATCGCTGGGGCGAGCATCGGCCGGCGGTTGGACCGCGAGGCTGGCGATGATCGCCCCGACCTCGGCCCCGTCCACCGGCCCGGTGGGTACCAAGTCGTCGAAATCGTCGAACGGATCCGCCGGCTCGGCTTCCTCCGCCGGTTCATCAACCGCTCCCGGTTCACGTGGCGCGGCCGCCGGGAAGTCCAGGGCGTCTTCCGCCGTCGCGCGCCCATCGAGCGGGTCGATCGCGGCTTCGCGGGCTGCTGCTTCCGCCGCCGCCCGGGCTACCGGATCCGGAGCGGTCCGCGCGGCCGCGGCCTGACGCCGGGCCACATCGACCGCGCGGGTCAGACGCTCAGATTCCGGTTCGCGGATGATCCAGTCGTGCACCAACACGCCGCGATCGCGGCCGAATCCCATGTCACGCGCGGCGACCTCGTTGACCACCCCGGCGACGTCGCCGGCGGCATTGGTGGTGGCCGGCGACGACGAACAGCCGGCGAGCACCGGCATCATCACCAGACTCGCCACGCCGCACCAGCTTCGGCCGCGTTGACTCACGCCCCGGCGGCGCCGAGTTCGTTGATGCGGTCGATCAGGCACCGCACGCGACCGTAGTGGTAGCGCGAATGGTGGAAGACGAGCCGCGGCAGATCCGTGTGCTCTTCTTCTATGTCGAGGGCGGCCGACCGCTCGATGGCGCCCGTGCGCACGAGCGAGCCGAACTCTTCGTTCAGCGTGGCGATGGCCGCGTCGCTGATCTCGTGCTTCAGGCGAATCACGAGTTGGTCCTGCACGTACCGGCTCGAGTGGTACACGCGGTAGAAGTCGAGGATGTGCTGCACGCCGTCTTCCGGCGACTTGGCGATGTAGAACAGGCGGAAGTCCTCGGGGCTGATCCAACCGGTGTCGCCGAGGTTCTTCTCCACGTACGTATGCCAGTGGTCCCAGTAGACGCCGCCCTCGCCTTCGAGCAGCACCGTCGGCACGATGTTGCTCTTGCCGGTCTGCATCAGCACCAGCGACTCGAAGAGTTCGTCCTGCGTGCCGTAGCCGCCGGGGAACACCGCGATCGCGTCGGCGTGGGTGAGGAACATCAGCTTGCGGGTGAAGAAGTAGCGGAAGTTGATCAGCTTGCTGTCGCCTTCGATCACCGTGTTGGCGGTGGTCTCGAACGGCAGCCGGATCGACAGACCGAAGCTCTTCTCGCGCGACGGACCCTCGTGGCCGGCCTTCATGATGCCGTCGCCGGCGCCGGTGATGCTCATCCAGTGCTTTTCGGCCATCAGCCGGCTGAAGTCGACGGCGGCGATGTAGTCGGCGTGTTCCGGGGGCGTGCGGGCGGACCCGAAGATCGTCACCTTCGGCGTGCCGATCCAGTCGTTGAAGACGTTGTAGGCGTACCGCATCTCCTTCAGGGCACTGTTAATCAGCTTGAGCTGCCCGGTGTCGTGGCCATCGTCCACGAGCTTGAGGCAGGTCTGGACCATTTCGGTGACCATCCGGCCGGAGCGGGTCGTGGGGTCGCCACCGGCCGAACGAACGAGTTCGTGGACGCCGGCCGGGGTGGATCGAGATTCAGGTGCAGTCATTCAGTTCCTGTCGGTCTTCGGGCGGCGGTCGGCTCAGAATCGGGGTCCCGATTGGCGATCGCCGCGGACCACGCACGATACGCGGATCAGACGCATCGGGTCCGATCGGGGGACGACCGACGTTCGAGCCGGCAGCGGGTCGGCGTCCGCCCGACATCCCGCCCAACTGCAGCGCGGAATGGGCCCCGAGACCCAAACAAAAACCGGCCGCGGCGCCTCGGATTCGAGGGGCCACGGCCGGCACAGTCGGGACTGCGTTTGGGGCTGCGTTCGGGGCTGCGTTCGGGACTCAGCTTCCGGCGGGGGCCGGCAGGTTGAGCCACGAATCGGCGAGCTCGGATTCGTCGGGCGAGTAGCGCTTCACGAGCCGCATCGCGGCCTGCCGCAGGGCCAGCTCATTGGCCGCCCGGACCGCCTTGCCTCCGGCCCGCACCGCCGCGGCCCGTTCGGCCGCGGGACGGACTTCGACGCCGGCCCGCACCGCTCGGGCCCGCTCGGCGCGGATCCACTCGGGGGTGACCCGTTCCGGCAGCTCGGGGGAGCCGAACCAGATCGGAAGCCGGTCGAGGCCGACGGCCGGACGCGTGCCGGCCTTCATGTCGGTCGGCACGAGCACGACCAAGCGGCCGCTGTCGTAGCCCACGTTGATGCGAATGGCCGTCTGATTGCCAGCCATGAGCACCGGCGCCGCGGTCTGCCGCGGACGCAGCAGATCGTCGTCGGCCTCAAAGACCAACAGCCAGCCGCCGGAAACCTCCGGGCGGTCGGCCCGCCAGGTGCTGGCGAACGGCGTGTCCACGGTGAACGGCTGGGCGTGCAGCAGCTTGCCGATGCCGCGCGGGGCGGTCTCGGGGGCCACAGCTTCGTCGCCGGCGGGGGCGACCACACGGCCGGCGTCCTGGGCCGTGGCCGTCAGGGCCACGGTCGCGCACATGAACGCGGCAATGGCCGCCGCTCCAAGAATCGTACGGTTGGACCGCTTCATCACGGGGTCCCTCCCTTCGCGCCGATCACGGCGAGGTCATCGAAACCGAGGCGCCCGGACGACGTGCCGGCCGCGGGGCCGAAGTCGAAGCGAACCGCCGCGATGCGGGTCAGGTCAATGGTGCGTCCGTCGCGGGCGAAGTCGGCCACGCGGATGCGGTGCGATTCGAACTCGTTCTGCCAACCGCCGCCACCGCCGCCGGCGCCGGTGCGGGCGAAGGCCCGCTGCACGCCGCCGCCGTAACTGGACAAGCGGATCGAGCTCTCGGTGCCGTCGGCGTCGATGAGCGTGATCTGGTAGTCCGCGTCGTCGGCCGTCGGATTGTTCAGCGCGTCGCGCGTGGCCAGGGCCGAACGCCAGACGAGCCACTCGCGGGACGCGAAGTCTTCCGCCGCGTCCACCACGTCAAACTGAAGCGTCGCCGCCCCGTTCCACTCGAAGATGATGCCGCGGGTCTGGTCACTCGACCGGCCACGGGCCATCCCGTTCATGGGGTCCGACGTCTGGGACGTGAAGGTGCTGTTGTTGTCGTCGAGCCGGCCTTCGGTGAGATCGCCAACGCTGAACGTCACCGCCCCACCGCTGCTGCTGACCGACGTCGCCGTCTGCGACTGGAAGTCATCGATCACGAAGCTCTCGGTCACCGCATCGGCCGGATCCACGCGGAGTTCGCGGGCGACGACGACTTCGTCGCCGATCGATGCCGGACGCAGGTCCTCGTACTGACGGAACATGGCGTCCTCGGCCGCGACTTCGCCGCGGATGACGTACGCCAGCAGGTTCAGGTAGACGGCCTTGGTGACTTCCTGCACCGCGTCGCGGCCCAGGGCCGGCGGGCAATTGCCGCCGGCGCAGTAGTCATTGAAGCCGCAGCAATTGAAGTCGTTGTGGTCCGCCGCGTGCAGGTACGTGGACGCGCGGTTCGCCGTGGCCCGTTCGAACAGGCTGAACGACTGGCAGACGGCACACCCAGGGTTGCCCGAGACATCGCCGTCGGCCGCCCCGTAGAGCAGGTGGTACCAGACCTCGCCCGGATTGGCCTGGCTGCTGCCAAGGAAGTCCGTCGGCGCGATGCTGGAGATCAGGCGGATGTCGTCCAGGTCGTAGTTCGTGGGATTGAACTGGTTGTCCCGGATGCGGTCGTACGCCCGAACGACGCCTTCGCCGCCACGGCTGTGCCCGATCCAGGTCATGCGACTGGAATCGACCATGCCGTCCAGGACGCCGCCGGCGATCGTGCCGAGGTTCCCGAGGAACAGGTCGGTATTGCGGAGCGTGGTGGTGCTGGCCGTCTGAATGCCCGGCTGCGTTTCGTTCTGGTGACTCATCACCACGTAGCCGTACGACGCAAGGTGCGTCTGCAGGTACGCGTACCACGTGTAGTTGTGGCCATTGCCGTGGCTGATCACCACCAGCGGGTACGGGCCCTCGCCGTCGGTGGGATAGCGAACGATCTGGCCTTCAAAGGCGCCGCCGCCGTTGAAGAGCGCCGCGGCCACGTTGAACGGGCCGCCCGCGGTGCCATCGCGCATCATCCACATGCCGGCCTCGTCGCCCAGACCGTCGATCACGTCGGCGCCGCTGAGCACGCCATTGCGGTCCACGTCAAGCACCACGTCGTAGCCCGCGGCCACCGCGGTGCCATCTTCCGACGGAATCGTGCCGGTGATCGACACGACGGTGTCGGCGAGCGAAGCGCCGGTGAACATGATCGGCTGCGCCGCCCCCCGCACGTCCACGAGGGACGAGTCGGCGGCCCACTCGGCCGCGGTGCGGTTCGGGACGATCCAGAGGTCGATGTCGACGTCGAGCAACAGCGGGTTCACGCCGGGATCGACCGCCGCCACCAAGTCGCCGGACGCGATGTCCGGATCGACGTAGGTGCGATCGAAGGACGCGAACGGGAAGGTCGGCAGGCGACGGGCCGCGATTTCGGACTCCAGCGGGCTGCCGGAGGGACAGACGAAGCCGAAGGCGCTGAGCACCTGCAGCAGGTCCTCGAATCCGACGACGTCGTCGCCGTTCAAGTCGGCCGGACACGGGCCGGCATCGGGGCACTCACCGAATGCGGCGAGCAGCGACGTGATGTCGGTGAAGTCGACGACGCCATTGCCGCTCAGGTCGGGCGGACACGTCGGCGGGCCGGCAGCCGCGGCGGCAGCCAAGGCCGACGCGGCGACGCTCGCCGCGAGAACATGGGATCTGGGCATGTGAACCGTTCCTCTAGGGACTCAGTTTGACGGGGAATCTCCGCGGCCCGGGGATCGTGGCCGCGGGAGAAAGGTGGGGACCGATGACGCGACAACGCCCACCCACGGAGTCGGCGAGCGTTCACGCGTCACGGCAACGCGACATATCGGAATCCATGGGCGCCCCCGCCCGGCGTTTCCGCCACCTTCCCAAGCCCGACATGCCCGGCGGACGAGGCGGCACATCACCTCGGCCCTCCGGTCGAACCATTCTGACCGCGATCTTGGGCTCGGGCGAGGGTGGAAACGGCGGATTCGGAGATTCCCGGCGGCGGCCGGTGGCCCCAGGACCGAAAATCAGCCGCCCCGCGGCGGCCACGGCCGCCCGCCCCGTCATTCGTCCTCGAGGAGGCGTTCCAGGGCGAGGTCCAAGCCTCGCGGACGACCGTCCACCGGGGTCAGCCGGGCGAGAATCGTGGCGTGGTTGCCCTTGAGGACGATCGTGTCCTCCACCCCGTCCAGCCTGGCCGAACGGAGCGTCACCACGCCATCGCCGATCGCGCTGGCCACCGCCCGCAAGCTGCCGGCTCCAACCCCGCCGACGGCGACCACGATGCGTTGCCACCAGGCGGGCCCGCCGATGTCGGCCACCGACGATTCCAATCCGTTCGCCGCCGCTTCGGCGCCCTCGGCCGTGCCCGGACCGGCCCAACCGATGACCACCGTCAACTCCACGTTCGTCGGCAACGGCCGAGCATTGAGGTCCTCAAGAAAGGCCGAGCCCGGCAGGAGATCGCGGCCAGCTTCCCCGCGGCCGTCCTTGAGGCCGCCGAGCAGGTGCCCGCGGCCCGACAGTGCGCGGGTGAGTTGTTCGCGGATCTCGGCGATCGTGCGCACGTGGGCAGCGTTCGATCCGTGGTTCGGCGTGCCGTACATCAAGAAGCGCCCGACGTCCGGCAATCCGTTCTGGGCGTCGCCCACCCCGCCGTAGTGTTCGTCGCGGGTCAGCAGATCTCGGGTCACCAGGCCGCCCATCGAGTGCGCGACGATGTCGACTTCGCCGACGCCGGCGGCGTGCAGGGCTCGCAGGGAATTGGCGAGCTGATCGGCTGACTCGGCGATCGGGCCGTCGTTGGGATAGAGCATCTCAAGCGGCTCGGCTCCGCGCTCGCGCAGGGCGACGACCAGGTCCTTGAAGACCCAGCCCGGGTCGTCGAGTCCGTGGACCAGGATGATCGCGGGGGCAGCGGGCGGCGCGGGGGCGGTTTGGGCGCTCGCGGTGGCCGCGGCGAGCTTGGCCGTTGCGGCGCGGGCCGCGAGCCACTCGTCCACCGAGCCGGGCGGGAGGCCTTCGCGCTCCGGCGAACGCAGTCCCCAGACGGGGTCCGGCGGCTGGTACCAACGGCGTTTGCTCGCGGGAGCTTCGTCCGCCCCGGCGGTCGTCGACGCAGGCGGCGCCGATGCGACGGGGGCGGAAATCGTGGCCAGTGCGGACGGCGTGGCCAGTGCGGACGGTGCCGCGCCAGCAATCGCCAGACCACCCCCGGTGGCCACGGCAAGGGCCAGCACCACGCGTCGCAGCATGTGTCCGGGGCGTCGCCAACACGAGGTTCGGCATGACGCACTCGCACGTCCGGCGCATCGGCGGTCGCCATCGGTGGTGTGGGCGTCATCCATGTCGCAGATCCTCTCAGGCCAATGGATGCGCGGTGACATCCGTCTCTGTCACCCTCGCATGCAATTGCTGACCTGGTGATGACCCCACATCGCCAATCCACGGCGATCCGCATCCCCGCCTGGCGGCTTGGGAATCAGTCTCCCGACCGCGGAAGCCGCTGCAAGACCTCGAGCAATCGCTGCTCGGCGTCTCGGTACTGCTCCAACGGACGGCCAAGGACCGACCTCAGTTGTTCGGCAAGTGCCGGGTCCGCTTCCAGGACTTCGCCGCGCGCGTCGAGAATTCGGGCCGCGTCGGCGGCGGCCGCCTCCAGGCTTTCCGAGGCAAAGGCCAGCCCGCGGGCGGACTCGTAGAGCAGTTCGTTCTCGTACTCCTGCAGCTCCGGACGGTACAGCAGCTTCCACGGACTCCGCCGCAGCTCCTCGGTCAGGAGCGTGATTTGCTGGCTCGCGAGGCGACCGTTGACGAACGTCTCGCGAAGGTCTGATCCACCGCCTTCGACCACGGTGCTGATCGCGGCCAGGGCGTCTTCAGCGCGGGTGAACATCGGCCCGAGCCGCTTGGCCGCGCTGGTGACTTCCGGCACCGTGGACTCGCGGACTTCGCTCATCGCCCCGTCGGTATTGGTGACGATGTTGGTAAAGCGGGTTTCATTTCGCCCCCACCACCCGTTCGCATTGGCCAACAGCTCCGCCGCATTGTTCACCGCCGTCGTGCTGGTGTCGCGCGTGTTGCGGAACCACACGATGGTCTCATCAATCTCCGTGCGCCATCGCTGGTAGTCGCCGGCGGCGGTACCCGAGACGTCCGACAGATTCTCGCTGAACGTGCGGACGTTGGCCGCCGTCTGACCGAAGTCGGCCATCGCCGAATCAATGTCGAAGTCCGACCCATCGTCCCCGGCCACCGCGGTGGTGATTCGGTCGACGTTGCCGAGGATGTCCTCAAACCGATCCGCCGACCGCTTGCCCAGCAGCGTCACGAGCAAGGTGTCGCCCGCGCCAACGACCAAGCGTTCATCGGTCGACACTTCGAGGGCCCCCGCTCCGCCGCCGAGATGCTGGATGTCAATCCACACATCGCTGCCGATGATGCTCGCCCCAACGCCCAGATCAGCATCGCCCCGCAAGACGAATCGTTCGTCGATCTCGATCCCGACTTCGACCGCGTACGAAGGATCGGGCGCGGCACCGAGCTCCCGCCCCGCGACCCACACGGCCTGGGCCATGTCGCCGTCGACCGGGATGAGTTCGACGCCCGTGACCTGGCCGACGGAGACGCCGCCGAGCCGCACATCGGCTCCCGTTTGCAGGCTCTGCACGCCGCCGGTCACGGGGAACAGCAACGTGTACGCGCGCTCCTTGCGCAGCAACCCGGCCACCGAGTCACTGAGGAAGATCGTGACCACGATCGCACCGACGATGCAGGCGGTCACGAAGATTCCGGCCCGAACGTTGTTCCGTTGGCGATCCGACACGTTGCCCATTTCAGGCAGTCTCCGAATGGCGGCCCATTCGCGGGCCGGGGAGGAGCGCTGGAGCGGACGACCGCTCCGGCGAAGTCAGTTCTTCCGCACGCGCGTAGGCTGCACGGACGGATCCGAGAACGTCGCGGTCACATTGCCCGCGATGAGATCCTCGGCGTAATTCGTGGCCGCCTTGCGGCGGGTGATCGGCCCGTCGGCGTCGCCGCGAAGGAACTGCCGAATGAGGCGTCCCTTCTCGTCGAGTTCGGCCAGCGTCTCGTCGGGATGATCCCGAATGTCTTCGTAGGCTTCGCGCCGGTCGACCATCAGCATGCGGCCTTGGTCGAGCATGGCCATGCGATCGGCGATCATGAAGGCCGAATCCATCTCGTGCGTCACGACCACGCTGGCCACGTTCATCTTGCGAGTCAGGTCGATGATGAGCTGATCGATTTCGGCGCTGGTGACCGGATCAAGACCGGCCGACGGCTCGTCGTAGAACAAGATGTCCGGGTCGAGGGCCAGGGCGCGGGCGAGTCCGGCTCGCTTCTTCATGCCGCCGGAAATCTGCGACGGATACTTGTCCGCATGCTCGTACAGACCGACCTGATTGAGCTTCAGGTTCACCATGATGTTGATGGTGCCCTGCGGCAGATCGGTGTGCTCCTGCAACGGCAGCGCCACGTTCTCGGCGATCGTCATCGAATTGAAGAGCGCGCCCGACTGGAACAGGATGCCGAAGCGCCGGCGCACGGCGTTGAGGTCGTCTTCGTTCAGCCCGCAAATGTTGCGGCCGAAGAGTTCGATCGTGCCCTCTTCGGGCGTAAGCGAACCGACCATGCAGCGGAGGAACGTACTCTTGCCCGAGCCCGAACCGCCCATGATCACCATGGTCTCGCCGGGATGGACGTCGAGGTTCATGCCGTCGAGCACCGTCTGAGAGCCGAAACGCTTCACCAGTCCGCGCACGCAGATCACCGCCTCGCTCGACGGCGTGCTCGCACGCTCGGCGGCGGGGTCGACGGGAGGGCCGCTCACGAGCCTGGCTCCCGGGTTGGCGGAGTGGACGGGGCGCCGGAGGCGGGCGCGTTCGGCGCCTCAGTCGCCGGCGCGGACGACCGCGCCCCAGACGACGGCGCCGGCAATCCGCCGTGCCCCGGCGGCGGGCCGGCCACCGATGAGGTTTCCGGCGAGCCCGGCGGGTAGGCCAGTACGCCGCCTCCCGGCGGATACAGGCTGATCGAGCTCCACTTCATGATGAACGGCACCGGCTTGCCTTCGGCGTGACGCACGAAGACCGCCTCGGCGGGCACCGCGCCGCGGTCAAAGCGAAGTTCGAACCGCACCCGGTTGCGACCTTCGACCACATCCAGCGGTCCCTGCATGCTTTGGTCTTCGGATTGCTGTCCGGCGATCACCGAGCCGTAGCGCGATTTCACTTCGGCGAGGAACGCCTGGGCCGCGGTTTCGTCGCGGTGTTCGTCGACGAAGCGGTCCAGGAACGCCGCGGTGTCGCCCGAGACGCCAAGGTTGATCGTCTCGACCGGGCCATTGAGCAGCATCCGCCGGCTGGTCGACGAAAAGGTCAGCGTGAACATCGTCCAGCCGAGGGTCGCCACCACGCCGAGCACGATGCCCGCCCACGCCAGTCCCGCCCCACGGCACCCGCGATAGCGCGCCTGCCCGAGGCCGAACAGGCCAAGGATCGGCGCGATCAGGCACAGCGGCGGAACGACCAACACCCCGCACGCGATTGCCGCGATGGACCAGAGGCTCCACGGCCGCGTATCGATCGCGCCGGCCGAGGAAGCGGCGGGGGCGGGAGTGGAGGCCGGCGCAGGTGTCTGGGTGGGCGTGGCGCTCATCGGATTCAGCTGTCCTCGCCGGGGGCTGCGTCCTCGTCGGGCGCCGCTTCGTCGGACGGCGAATCGACCGACGCATCGGACTCCGACGAGCCACCCGCGGACGGATCAGCCGGCGCGGCCGACGACGACGACGAGGCGGGAGCCCCCGCCGCCGGTGGCGGGAAGATCAAGTCGCCCCGATCCGGATCCAAGACGCGGAACCGGTCGAACTTCAGCACCATCTGGCCGGTCGTTTCGTCGGCGAACAGATAGCGGAACTGAACGGTGTAAGCGGTGCCGTCCACGCCCGTGATTGTGCCGGCCATCGTGCCGTTCGGCGCCCCCGACGGATCGTTGATCAACTGCCCGCCGGAGACCCACGGCGCGGGCGTGCCGTAGCGAGCCCGGTACTCGGCCACGAACGCATCGATCTCGGCGTCGGTCAAGTTCGACGCCGGACCGTAGAAGCGGTCGCGCACCTTCTGGTGGTCGCCGGCTTCGGCCGGTTCGAGGACAAACTCAGGGCCGGACGAGGTGACGGCGATGGCCTCGCCGAACACCTTCCAACCCAAGGCGAAGCTGCCGACTTGCAGGGCGAGTCCGATGACGATCGCCAGCAAGGCGATGAACACGCCCTTGAGCCGGCGGGACGTCATGATCATCACGATCGAGACGACGGCGAGCAGCGGACCGATCAGTCCGGCGATGGGACAGCACGCCACGACGGACAACACCAGTGAGGCGATGGCCAGACGACTTGTGCGCTTCGGGCCGGCGTCCGATTCCTCGAATCGACGCTCTGGGGGGGCCTCGAAGGTCTGAAAGCTGCTCACGGAAGTCTCCTGAGGCCGGGAACGGGCCCTGGCCGGCGACCGGCGGCGCACGCCGCGGCCCGACCAAGGGGCATCGGCCAGAAACGGGCTCCGACTTGGACGAAGCACCGGATGTTCCCGGACGTGGGGCCATCGTACGTCGGCGGCGAGATGGCGACCACGAAGCCGCCCGGCCGCGCGGAACTGGTCGCGAGCCGTCCATTTCCCCACGGGCGGCCCCGGCGAGGCCGTTTCGGGCGGCCGACGGGGTTCGAGACGGGAGCGGGAGCGGGGTCGCCGGGACGGGGTCGGGGGCAGGCGCGGGGTCGAGGCGGGAGCGGGAGCGGGGTCGCCGGGACGGGGTCGGGGGCAGGCGCGGGGTCGAGGCGGGGATCGGCTGGGATGGGATGGGATGGGATGCGATCGGCTGGGATGGGATGGGGACCGAGAGAAGCGGCCGGGCGCGTCGCCCGGCGTTCGCCCGGCGTTCGCCCGCCGAACGGACGTGGCCCGCACGACCACAGGCTGGCGGGCCGTCGAGCGGATCACCCGCCCTCGATCGACGCCCCGAGCTCCAGATCGCCGGCCGGATCGTCGGGATCAGCCCGCAGAACCAGCCGCCGGAGCCGCCACTCGAATCCCGGGAGGATGCCCATCGGACCGGCCCCGTACACCGTGCGCTTCACCGAGCGGACGACGCCGCGGCGCGTTCCGCCGTCGAACTCGGCGATGATCATCCAGTCCCGGATGATCCCGTCGCCTTGCGGTGGATCCGAGAGCAACGCGGTGCAGCCTCGGTACTGGCCCCAGTCCTCGGCCCGCAGGGCCGCGGCCCGAACTTCATCGGCGGTGAGTTGTGCGGGCTCGACCCATTGATTGAGCGCGGCGTCCGGCCACCCATCGGCCCCGTCGCGGAAAATACCGTCGATGCTCGCCGCCACCGCCCGGGACTCCTGCACTTGCCAGGACCCGGCCATGCGCTGCAGAAGCAGAACCTGCATCAGTGGTGTGACGCTGCCGATCAACATGGCCGCGATCGCCAGGCGAGCGCCGCCGAGTCGCCCGCCGGATCGGCGAATGCGCGAAAGTCCCAGCATGCCGAGCATCGCCCCGGCGAGCGGGATCGGCGGGCAGCACGGGACGAGGGCCAAGATCAATCCGGCGACGGCGAGCCGGGAGCGAACCGGCTCAACGCCAGGGCCGCCTTCCGGGCCCGGGTCCGTGTCGGGCCCGTCACCGCGGGCATGATTCGAGGATGATGGTTCGTTGGCGGTCATGGCAGTTGGGATGATAGGTGCCTGGCCGATCGGGCCACCCAAGCCAATGATCCGCTCCCCCGCCAACCGCCCTCCTCCGACTCGAAACCGCCGATGGCCCGCATGCCCACCCGCCCCGACATGCCCAATCCCGACACGTCAGGCGCCGCCGCCGGTCCTGCCGCTGCCGCGACCACCGCGATCCGCGCCCGCCTGAGCGGCCGCCGCGTCGCGGTCATGGGCCTGGGCCGATTCGGCGGCGGGACGGGCGCGGTTCGCTGGCTCGCCGGGGCCGGGGCGCGGGTGACCGTCAGCGACCAGGCCCCCGCCGACTCACTCGAACCGTCGGTCGACGGCATCCGCGATCTGGTCGACGCCGGCTCGGTGACCCTCGAGCTCGGCGGCCACGTGGCCGAGACGTTCGCCGGTGCCGACCTCGTCGTCGTCGGCCCGGCCGTTCCCCGCCCCTGGGCCAATCCCATCCTGGCCGCGGCGGTGGATGCCGGCGTCCCGCTCACCACCGAGATCGAACTGCTCGTCCGCCAACTGCCACGCGAACGAACGGCCGCGGTCACCGGCACGACGGGCAAGTCCACGACCGTCACCCTCGCCGGCCGGGCCCTTGAATCGATCGGACGCACCGTGCACCTGGGCGGCAACCTCGGCGGCTCACTCCTGCCGCGGGCGGCAACGCTGGAACCGCACGCCCGTGTCATCCTCGAACTGAGCAGCTTCCAGCTTTTCTGGCTTGGGGCGGAGCGGCCCGGCGCGTCGATCGCCGGCTGGTTTGGCGACGAACGCGCCCAACCGGGCTGGTCCCCGCGCGTCGCCGCCTGGACGAACCTGTCGCCGAACCACTTGGACTGGCACGGCTCGATGGACCACTACCGGCAGAGCAAGGACGTCATCCGTGCGTTTCAGGCGACGGGCGATGTGTTTCTGCGATCCGCCGACGTGCCCGCGTGGCCGGCAACCGCCGCGCTCGGCCTGCCCGGCGCGCACAACCGCACCAACGCCGCCCTGGCCGTGGCCATCGCCGCCGCCCTCGCGGATGCCGACCCCGTCGCCCTGCGCACTGGCCTGGCCGACGCCGAGAGTTTGCCGCATCGGCTGCAGACGGTGCACGAACACCGCGGCCTGAGCTTCGTTGACGATTCCAAGTGCACGACGCCCGGCGGCGTCGCGCTCGCCGCCGCGGCCATGCGCGACCGGCATCCGGACGCCGAACTCCACATCATCGTCGGCGGAGCGGACAAGGGCCTGGATCTCGCCGGCATTGCCGCCCTGGCCCGCGGGCCACGTGCGGCCACGCTGCACGCCATCGGCGCCACCGGCCAGGCCATCGCCGAGGCCGCCGACGATCCGGCGGCGAATCGCGGCACCGTGCGCGCCGCGGTCGAAGCCGCCGTCGCGGCGGCCCGTCCGCCGGCCGTCATCTTGCTCAGCCCCGGCTGCGCGAGCTGGGATCAGTATCCGAATTACATTGCCCGCGGCGCAGACTTCGCCGACGCCGCGCGATCGATCGCCGCCGACTGACTCAGAAGTCCGCGCTGCGCCGGGCCCGCGGGAACGGAATCAAGTCGCGGACGTTGGCCATGCCGGTGGCGTACGCGATCGTGCGTTCGAACCCAAGCCCAAAGCCGGCGTGGGGAATCGTTCCGTACTTACGAAGATCGCGGTACCACCAGTAATCGGCCGGGTCGAGTCCCATCGACTCGATCCGCGAATCAAGCACGTTCAAGCGTTCTTCGCGCTGGGCCCCGCCGATGATTTCGCCAATGCCCGGCGCCAAGACGTCCATCGCCGCGACGGTTTTCCCGTCGTCGTTGAGCCGCATGTAGAACGCCTTGATGTCCTTGGGATAGTTCATCACCACGACCGGCCGGCCGATGAGCGTCTCGGTCAGCCACCGCTCGTGCTCGGACTGCATGTCCATGCCCCACTCGACGGGGAACTCAAACTTCACGCCGTCGGCCACGGCCTTTTCCAAGTGCTTGATGGCGTCGGTGTAGTCCATGCGTTCGAACGAGCTCTCGCAGAACGCTTCGAGCCGTTCGATGCACGTTGGGTCGATGCGCTGCTGGAAGAAGGCCATGTCGTCTTCGCGCTCGTTGAGCAGATCGCGGAAGATGTGCTTCAGGAAATCCTCGGCCAGATCCGCATCGTCGGCCAAGTCGGCGAACGCAATTTCGGGCTCGATCATCCAGAACTCGGCGAGGTGCCGGCTGGTGTTGGAGTTCTCGGCGCGGAACGTCGGCCCGAACGTGTAGACGTTGCCGAGGCTGCAGCAGTACGACTCAACGTTGAGCTGGCCCGACACGGTCAGGAAGGACTCTCGCCCGAAGAAGTCCTGGTCGTAGTCGATGGCCCCGTCTTCCGTGCGCGGCAGGTTCATCATGTCCAGCGTGCTCACGCGGAACATGTCGCCCGCGCCCTCGCAGTCGCTGGCCGAGATGATCGGCGTGTGCACCCAGAGGTACCCGTTCTCGTGGAAGTAGCGGTGCACCGACTGGGCGAGCGTGTTGCGCACCCGGGCGACCGCCCCGAACGTGTTGGTGCGAGTGCGGAGGTGGGCGACTTCCCGGAGGTATTCAAAGGTGTGACGCTTGGCCGCCACGGGATAGGTGTCCGGGTCTTCGACGCCGCCGACGAGTTCGATCGTGGCCGCCTGCATTTCGACGGACTGCCCCTTGCCCTTGGATTCGACCAGGGTGCCGGTGCAGATCACCGAGCAGCCGGTCGTGAGGTGCAGGACGGTCTCCTCGTAGCCCGGCAGATCGGCCGGGGCCACGACCTGCAGCCCGTCGAAGGCCGAACCGTCGTGGACATTGAGGAAGGACAACCCGGCCTTGGAGTCCCGGCGGGTTCGGATCCAGCCACGGATGGTTGCGGTCTCGCCCAGTGCGGGGCGGCCGGCGAGGATGTCGGCGATGCGGGTCATGATCGCGGTCCTTCGATTCGGGGGGAGCGGGAACCGCCGGCCGGGCGGCCATGCGGGGCGGGGAGTATATGAGGTCCGCGGTCACCAACCCGTCGCCCGCCGCGTCGCCGGCCCCGGCTGAATGCCAATGTGGCAGCCGCCGGCGGCGACGGGCCAGAAGCCTGTCACGGGCGGCGCCGCGGCCGGCGATGGCCGGGCGCCCCCAATCGAGCGGCGACCGCGGCCGCAGGGCCGCTTGCACCGTCGACAGAGGCGATTTCGGGGAACGGGGGCCGGTCGGGCGCCAGTCGGACGCCCGCCGCGGCCCGGACTGCAGTTCCGCCGGGTCCCATTCCAATCTGCTCGGTTCGGCACGGTTCTTGCCTTTCCTACGGGAGAGCGCGAGGTGCGGTCGAAACCGCTTGTCCGGCCCACCCGTCGGGCGTCCTGCTCGCTCTGGCTCTCGTTCCCCGTCTTTCTGGCTCCCCCGCTCCATGCGTCCGATCGCCCGATTCCGAACCGCGTTTCGCTCCCCGCTCTCGGGGAGCCGGACGGCCATGGCCAACGCCACGGCCGGCGTGAGCGGATCGCCGGCCGATCGCTCGTACGGCCGACACGCGGGCCCCACGGCCCAGCAAGCTGGACATGAGGCGGCGGCCGGACGTGACCATCAGTCGGGCCAGCCGAGTGGGCATCCGAGTGGGCAGCCATTCGGTCATCCGATCGGGCACCAGCCTGAACATCAGCCCGGCCACCGCGGCCCCGACACCGCGTCGAAGTCCGTGTCCGCGACCGGCAACGCCCCGCGGCTCCGTCTGCTGCTGGCCCGCGAGCGCAGTGCCGAGTTCGATCGCTTCGGCGACCTGCTCGAGCCCATGGGCATCCAGTCGATCGCCACTGGCTGCGGCGAGGAAGCGGCAGACCTGATTCGCCGCGAGCCCGTGCACGTGGCCGTCGTCGACTGGGCCATGCCCCTGCGATCCGGCGACCGACGCTCCGGCCCGGCTGGCGAACGCCTGCTGCAATTGCTCCGCCGCCTTGAGCCGGCCCCGCCGACGATCGTCGTGCGGCCGCGCCAAGCGATGCGGCGCGAACACGTCCGCGGCCTGCACGCCGCCCTCCGCGAGGGTGCGTTCGCCGTCGTCGACCAACCGATTGACCTCGAGATGCTGCTGGAAGTCCTCCGCCGCATCCTCGTTCGACATTACCGCGGGCATTGGCCCGTCTGAGTTTCCCACTCGCGAACCGGCAAGCGTGCCGCTCGCGAGCTTTTTCCCGACGCACATGCTTCAACGGAGCGCGAGACACGCCATGAAGGTTCGACCCCTCGGAGACAAGATCATCGTTCGGCGCGACAAGGCGACCGATCGCACCGACAGCGGCATTTTCCTGCCGGAGTCGGCCAAGGACAAGCCGAAGCAGGGCACGATCGTGGCCACCGGCAGCGGCCTGCTCAACAAGGACACCGGCGAGTACATGCCGTTCACCGTGTCCAAGGGCGATGCCGTCCTGTTCACCAGCTACGCCGGCACCGAAATCAAGATTGACGGCGAAGAGATGTTGATCATGACCGAGGCCGACATCCTCGCCGTCGTCGACTGATCCCCCACTTTCCCCCGGCTACGTGAGAACGACATGGAACGCGGACCGCTGCTGCACATCCTGGAAGGGATGAAGAACACCTCGATGGAACTCGACCTCGTCCTGATGGGCGAAGACGATCCCATTGAGGTTCGCAACGTCGTCGACGTGGAAACGCTCATGAGCTCCAACGGGCTCAAGATCACCACCAAGCAGAACTACATCTGGCTCGACGCGTCGCACGTGTCGGCCGCATGGCAGGCTCGCGTCGACGTCTGACCCGGCCCGCTTTCCTTTCGCTTTCCCCCCGCCCCCGCAGGACTCCTCCACGTGAGCATGACGAGCGAGCAGCTCCGAGACGCCTTGGCCGACCTCGACGGCATCCGCGACGTGCGGATCGAGTTCGATCACGCCAATGCATGCGTCGTCACCAAGGCACTGCTCGTCCCGGTCGAGAAGGACCGGATCGTCAAGCTGACCGACGGGGCGCGGGAATACATGGTGGACGCGGCCCGCGTGGCGTGGGTCGAGATCGGACCCCGGTTCTCCGGCTAATCCGCCGGCTCAGGCCGCACCCGTCCACCACCCCAAACGACTGACCCACTCTTCGGAGAGAACTGAATCATGGCTGCCAAGCAGATCGCCTACGACATCGACGCCCGCGAGCGCATGCTCCGCGGAATCCAGAAGCTCGCCAAGGCCGTCAAGGTCACCCTCGGCCCCTCGGGTCGCGTGGTCATCCTTGAGAAGTCCTTTGGCTCCCCGACCGTCACCAAGGACGGCGTGACCGTGGCCAAGGAAGTCGATCTCCAAGATCCCTACGAGAACATGGGCGCCCAGATGGTGAAGGAAGTCGCCAGCAAGTCCTCCAAGGACGCTGGCGATGGCACCACCACCGCGACCGTGTACGCCGAGGCCGTCTTCGCCGAGGGCCTCAAGAACATCACCGCCGGCGCCCACGCCCACGAAATCAAGCGTGGCATCGACATGGCGGTCGAGGCGATCGTCGGCGAGCTCGACAGCATGAGCAAGCCCGTCCGCGACTCCAAGGAGATCGCCCAGGTCGGCATGTGCGCGGCCAACCAGGACCAGCAGATCGGCACGATCATCGCCGAGGCGATGGACAAGGTCGGCAAGGACGGCGTCATCACCGTTGAAGAGGGCAAGAGCCTCGACACCGAGGTTGAGCTCGTCGAAGGCATGCAGTTCGACAAGGGCTACCTCAGCCCGCACTTCGTCACCGACGCCACGGCGATGAACTGCGAGATGGAAGACTGCTACGTCCTCATCCACGAGAAGAAGCTGTCCAGCGCCAAGGACCTCCTGCCCCTGCTCGGCAAGGTCGCCGAGAGCGGCAAGAGCCTGCTGATCATCGCCGAAGACATCGACGGCGAAGCCCTGGCCACCCTGGTGGTCAACCGGCTCCGCGGCGTCCTGAAGGTCGCGGCAGTCAAGGCTCCGGGCTTCGGCGACCGGCGCAAGGAAATGCTGCAGGACATCGCCGTGCTCACCGGCGGCACCGCGATCATGGACGAGCTCGGCATCGACATGGAGACCTTCGCCGTCGGCGAGCTCGGCCGGGCCAAGAAGATCTCGATCGACAAGGACACCACGACGATCGTCGAGGGTGCCGGCTCGAGCAAGGACATCAAGGGCCGCATCGAGCAGATCAAGGCCCAGATCGACAACACCTCCAGCGAGTACGACGCCGAGAAGCTGCAGGAGCGGCTGGCGAAGCTCGCCGGCGGCGTGGCCCAGATCAACGTTGGCGCCGCGACCGAGAGCGAGATGAAGGAAAAGAAGGCTCGCGTTGAGGACGCCCTCCACGCGTGCCGCGCGGCGGTCGAGGAAGGCATCCTTCCTGGCGGCGGCGTGGCCGTCCTCCGGGCCCGCCGGGCCCTCGAGGGTGCCCGCAAGAAGGCCCGCGGCGACGAGAAGCTCGGCGTGGACATCATCTCCCGCGCGGTGGCCGCCCCGATCAAGCAGATCGCCAGCAACTGCGGCCTCGACGGCTCGATCGTCTGCAACAAGGTCGAAGAGTCCAAGGACGCGAGCTTCGGCTTCAACGCCCTAACCGGCGAGTACACCGACCTGGTCAAGGACGGCGTGATCGTTCCGACCAAGGTCGAGCGGATCGCCCTGCAGAACGCCGGTTCGATCAGCGGCCTGCTGCTGACGACCGACTGTGCGATCACCGAGATCCCTGAGAAGAAGAAGGCCGGTGCCGGCGCTGGCGGCGGCATGGACGACTTCGACTATTGATCCAAGCGGGCTCCGTCCCTCGCGGACGGAACCGGCTCCCAGATGACTCCGCCTTGCCCGCCCCGCAAAGGGATCCGGCGGCGAGGCGGGGTTTCGAATGACCCGCGGGGTCGCGAGCTTGCAAGAGCCCGCGGCCCCGCGGTTCTTTTTGCGCGGCCGATGACGGCGGGCGTTCTCGCCCGCGCGGCCCTGGTCACCATGACCGTGGTGGCCATGGTGGCCGGCGTGGCCGGCGTCTCGGGGCCCCGCACGCTTGAGGCTCGGCACCAGGCCGAACTTCTCGTGCACCAACCGGCGATGGAAGACCTGCTCGAAGCCGATCGCGACCTGCACCAAGCCTTGGTGGCCGATCGCATCCTGTCGTTCGGGAATCCAACGACCGAACAACGAGACGCGCTCGAACTGACGCGTCGCGAGAACCTCCAGCAAGCGGAAGATTGATTCGGCCGCACCGCCGATCGCGTGGAGGGGGCGGCATGAGACACGGTCTGGCGCGCTCGATACACCGCGGGGGCGACCGCCTGGCGCACGGTCAATGCGCGGGCCCATGCCGCCGCCCGGGGGAACGATGTCGCCCTGCTGTACACGGTGAACGTCGCCATGGCCGCAACGTTCGTCGCGGCCTTCGGACTGAGCATCTCTGCCGTATGACGTTTGCGGCGCACGCTTGTGCGTCCCCTCGACCAAGTGACGTCTCGACTCCGCGGATTCGCCGATCGCAATGGCGACGTCTCCGGTCGCCTGCGGGCGGATGGCCCATCCGAGGTTGCGGCCCTGTCCAACGCCTTCAACGCCTTCGCCAACCAACCGCAGGCAACGATGGCCGCGGCACTCGATCAGTCACACTCGCTCCCCATCCGCTCGACCGCCCTGGAAGCAGCGGCCAGCTCGCTCGCCGCCGAGACCACGCAGCAAGCCGAGGCCGTCCATCATGTCCGCACGGCGATCGTGGAAACCGACACCGCCGTTGATGTGGCGAGCGAACTGCGGCAGCGGCTGGGCGACCGCGTGACCCTCGGTCGCACCACCGGACAGGCCGGGCAGACGGCCTCGGCCGAACGCCCCCGCACGATGGAAGGCGTGGCCGCCGCATCGGACGAGGTCAGTCGGATCATCACGCTGATCGATGGGTTCGCGTTCCAGACCACCCTGCTGGCCCTCAATGCAGAGGTGGAAGCGGCCCGGGCCGGCGAGGCGGGGCGGGGCGCGGCTTTGCGGTCGTGGCCGACGGGGTACGCACCTTGGCCGGCCGCTGTGCGGACGCCGTCAGCAGCACCCGACTGACCTTCCAGCGATCGGCCGAGGGACACGAGGCGGCCCTCTGCACCGCGGAACTGATGAGCGTGATCGTCTCGGTGACCGAGATGATCGGGACGGAGCTCGACGAACCCTCGGCCGCCCACCAGCAACAACGCCAGACCTGCGAGAGCGCTCGCGCGAGCATGACGTCCCCCGCCGCGGCCGGCGGCTCGATCACCGCCCCGGCCGACCGCTTGGATGCCCTGTCCCACCAAACGGCCCAAGCGGCCGCGGCGCTCGCGTCGGCGGCGTCGCGACTCGAATTCCCGGACGGCTGAGCATCGCGACGCCCCCGACGGCGTTGCGCCCCAAAAACGACAGCGGCCCCGCGAGTCGAAACTCACGGGGCCGCTGATTCAGTCTCAGTGCTTCGGGATTGTCAGGCCGGAGCCTGCCTCACCCGAGGTGCATCGAGCTCGAGGTCAACATCAGTTGTAGACGTTGGTGGCCTCGGTCTCGTTCACCGAGCGGGTCAGCTCATCGCTGGTCATGTCGACCGCGAAGCGGACGTCGCCCGCACCCACACCACGGACGCGGATGCGCCACTCAGCGACCTCGCCCGGCAGCAGGACCGGGACGGGATCACAGGCGATGGTGGCACCACGGATGTCGGCGCGAGTCGTGCCGGTGGCCGAGACGGCCTCCTGCGTGTCCTCGAGCGTGGCCACGATGCGAACGTTGGTGTCGCGGGCCGTACCCTGGTTGGTCACGGTGATGACGTAGATGGTCTCTTCGCCAACCTGGACCGGGTCGATCTCGTCGATGACCTCAAGGAGGATCGCGGGGATGCCCTTGACCTCAGTGTTGCAGGTGCTGGCCGCGGCGTCCGAGCAGAACGCGTTGGCGGTGATCACGCTCTCGTAAGAGCCGATCGCGGCGGGGCTCACGCAGGACTCGAGCACGACTTCCTGGCCGGGGGCCAGGGTGCCGAGCGACCAGGTGACGTTGTTGCCGACCGAAGCGCCACCGTTGGAAGCGCTGCGGAAGCTGGTGCCAGCCGGGAGGTTCTGGGTGATGACGGTGTCGCGGGCTTCACCATCGCCGATGTTGCGAACGACGATGTCGTAGCAGATCGGACGGTTGGCGTACTGCTCGCCACGGCACTCGTGGCTGATCTCGAGCATGGGCTTGACAACGCGGGTGTTGACGGTGCCCGAGTCGGCCGAGAGGCCGTCACCCGAAACGGTCGCGGTGTTGCTGAAGTTACCCGTGCGGGTGGCTTCGGCGACGGCCGCGAAGTTGCGGGACTCGCCCGGATCAAGACGATCGATCATCGCGCTGATGACGCTCGAACCGTCGGCGGCACGGAGGCCGTCCTGCAGGTCGTCACGCAGCTCGAGACCACGGACGGTGGCCGTACCGGTGTTCGACACGGTCATCGTGTAGTTGATCGGCTCGCACTCGAGGACCTCGGCAGGTCCGCTCTTGGTCAGCTCGATGGCCGGACGCACGACCGGGACGGTCGCGCAGAGGGTCGAGTTGTAGCTGACGCTGGCGCAGGTACCGACTTCACCTTCAGCGTCGGCCTGGGCCTCAACGCGGATGGTGCGCTGCTCGCCGGGGGCGAGCGAGCCGAGGTTCCAAGTCGCGCCGCCCATCGACATGTCCGCCGAGGGATCAGCACCGAGCATCCGCATACCCGCGTTGGGGGCATCGTTGACGGTGACCGACTCGAGGGTCAGGCCAGTGAGGTTGGTGACGATGATCTCGTACGAGAACGGCGAGCCGGCGCGAACCTGCGTCGGGAAGCCCTTCTCGATGCCGACGGCGCTGGTGGACGCGTCGCCGGTGGGGTACGCCATACGGACGTACTGCATGTCCTCGGAGGAGGACATCATGGGCCAGTTGCGGTTGGCCGAGCCCGAGCTGCTCGAGCCCGCGCCGTCCCAGTTGTAGCCCGAGCCGCTGGCGCTGTCGCCGGAGGCCATGGCATCACCACCGCCGGTGGCGGGGGCCATGTCGCTTCCACCCGCGTAGGTGGCTGAATCTGAACCCGACATTCCGTCGGTGACCCGGTTCTGGTTGCTGCAGCCGACGAGTGCGGCGGCGGCGAGCCAAGAACCGGCAAACGTGAGCATGCCAGTGCTGCTTCGCATCTTTATAGGCTCCTTTGCCTCGTCCACGTACGCGGCATCCAGCCGGCGGCGACCCACACGTGTCGCCTTGATCAATAACTTGACCGACCGAACCGCTTCAAAATCCTGACCGGGTCCTTTTCAGGCGGATGTCCCGGCGTCAGGGAATGACCACTCATCCGCGGGCGTTGGACGTACGACGCCCGCGATTCTCGAGTGCTCCCACACCCCCAGCTCAGAATGGCCCGCCACGAGGGCAGGCCGGGTTGCACGATAACGACGGTTTCTGTCGATTGCCACCGATCCGCGGGGTCCGTTCGGGTGGGTTCCGACACTTCCGCGCAGTTGGTCGCATTTGGCCATGCGCCGTCGGTCTTTATCAGAACGGGATATCTTCTTCGTCGATCGGGGCATGCGCGGCCGCTGGGGCCGTCGCTCGACCGCCCCCGCCACCTCCGCCGCCGCCGCCGTGATCCGGCTGGGTGGGAATGCCGCCAGCCCGCAGAAACTCATCGACTCGGTTTTTGTCGGGGTAGCCGTCGGTGCCCTCTTCGATCACCAGTCGGGCCCGAACCTTCGCCCCTCGGCAGTCGGCTTCGGTGAGCCGGCCGCGGTTGAAGGTGTCCAGCAGGCCCGCGGCCTCGCAGAACTGCTTGATCTTGAACATCGCCGCCTCGGTGGCCACGAGGTACTCGCGGATGATCGATCCGGAGTGGCCGCTGGGCTCGAGTTCCAGGGCGATCATCGGGTTGCCCTTGCTGGACACCCGCTCTTCC
>JBGCEZ010000104.1:0-24600 GCA_045106735.1 Phycisphaerales bacterium
GGAGCGCGAGCGTGCCAAGCGCGAGCAGGCGACCCAGTATGCCAACGTGGTGGTGCCGGCCGAGATCGAGCAGCAGCGGATCGCGACCCTCGCGGAAGCGGAGGCCGAGAAGGTCCGCCGCGAGCGGAAGGGTGAGGCCGATGGCCTGCGCTCCGTGATGGAGGCCGAAGCCGCCGGTGTGCAGGCCCAGTTGGCCGCCAAGGCCGAGGGTTTCCGCCAGCTCATCGCCTCGACCGACAACAACCACGAGTTCACCAGTCTCATGATGATCATCGAGCAGCTGCCCGAATTGATCGCCGAGCAGGTCAAGGCGGTGTCGAACCTCAAGATCGACAAGGTCACGGTCTGGGACGGCGGGCGTGGCGGCAGCGGCGGCGGCGGCAAGGGTGGAGCGGGCGGCGGCACCGGCGGCGCAACCGCGGACTTCCTGGCCGGAATGATCGGCGCCCTGCCGCCGGTCCACGAACTCGCCCGCCAGGCCGGCATCGACCTGCCGGACGCCCTGGGCCACGTCGCCGATCAGCGGGATGTGGTGGACGAGGCGCCAGATCGCGACGCGGCCACTGAATAGTCTGGCCACCCGATCGCCCGCAGGACGGACGACACCAGAAACTCGGCGTACCCGCCGAGAGAATGACGCTTGGAGGGTGCACGCCCGGGACCAACAGCCCGGGCGGCACCCTCTTTTCGGAGCCCCCCAATGCTGCATCCACGGTTCGCCACCCTGCTTCTCGTGGCTGCCCTCTCGGCCCCATTGGCCCCCACGCCCATGGCCAACCGCGCCGCGGCCGCCGCACCCCCGCCCGACGCCCGCACGGCCGCGGTGGAAGCAGCGATCCAACCGGCCCTGGTCATCGCCGGCGTCGAATCGAAGACGCCGGCGCTCGCGCAGCGCATGGACGAGCTTGGCGTCCCGGCGGTGAGCGTCGTCGTCATCGAAGATGGAAGGATCGCGTGGACCCACGCCTGGGGCGTGGCCGATCTCGAATCCGGGCGACGCGCAACGCCGAACACGCTCTTCCAGGCGGCGTCGATCAGCAAGCCGGTCGCGGCGATGGTCGCCCTCGCCCACGTCGATGCCGGCACCCTCTCTCTTGATGACGACGTGCAGACCGCGCTCCGCGCCTGGACCCTCCCGGCCGCGCCGTCGGCCGACTGGCCCGCACCCACGTTGCGTCAACTCCTGAGCCATTCGGCCGGCCTCAACGTGCACGGATTCCCAGGCTTTGGGCCGAGTGCCGACGTGCCCAGCGCCGCCGGCATCCTCCGCGGTGAAGGCAACACCGAGGCCGTGCGCCTCATGGCCAAGCCCGGATCGCAGTTCAGCTACTCCGGCGGCGGCTACACCGTGATGCAGCAGATGATCGAGGACGCCACCGGACTCGACTTTGCCGACGCCGCGTCGACCACCGTGCTCGAACCGCTGGGCATGTCGGCCAGCCGCTTCGCCCAACCGTTGCCGGCCGACGTCCGCGCATCCGCCGCGACTGGCTACTGGGACGTGGATCGCCCGGTCGACGGCGGCGCCCATACCTACCCGCAGCTCGCCGCCGCCGGACTCTGGACCACGCCGAGCGACCTGGCCCGTTGGCTCGTCTCCGTCGTCAACGCCCGGCGTGGCGGTGAACATCCGGTGCTCGCTTCGGCGACCCTGAACGCCATGCTGCAGCCCGGATTGGACGGCTGGGGACTGGGCCTCGAGACCAGCGACGACGGCACGCGCATCAGCCACGGCGGAGCCAACGAAGGATTCCGGTGCTGGATGACGCTGTCGCTGGCGACCGGCAACGGGCTGGTGGTCATGACGAACTCGGACGGCGGCGGACGATTGGCCCGCGAGGTCGCGCTGACCGTCGACCGGGTCCACGGCTGGGACATGCTCTCGCCGACGGTGAGAACAGTCGCGACGGTCCCGATGGAGACCCTGGACGCCCTGGCCGGCGAGTACCGCGCGGAGGGCTGGGGCTCGGCCACCATCACCCGGCGCGGCCGCGAGCTCTACGCCGTCCCCACGTGGGACGAGCCCACGCGGCTCCTGCCGGAGTCGGCCACACAGTTCTTTCTGCCCGACTCGGGGATGACCGTGCGGTTCATTCGGGAAAATGACGTCCCGGATGGCCGGGTGCTCGCGGCCGTGTTCGGATCCTGGCGGTTCGACCGCGTGCCCGATCGCGTCGAACCCTGAGGCCGGTCGGCCTCGCCGGAGGCTCGAGCGGAAGCGGTTCGCCGGAATTCTGGACGGCGTGGCCGCGTCGTGCGTGTCCCCAGTGTCCTGCCTGCGAATCGGTTCGCTGAACGAGCATTCTGCTGCACTGCTGGACGACAGAACTGCTGGACGACAGAACTACAGACCTACACAACTGCAGAACTGCAGAACGCCCGATCCTTCGACCCGTCATCCCGCCCGCCCGGAAGCCGCCGCATGCCCGCATCGACCTCGCCAGAACCGCCGACGACGACGACCACTCGCTGGGGGGCACTGGGCCGCCCGGCGCTCGCCATGGTGCTCGCCGTCGTCCTGGGCGGCTCGGCGACCGCGTGCAGTGATGCCAGCGTTCCCGGCTCACCGGCCGCCCAAGTGGCCACCGCGCCGTCTCCGTCCCAGGCCCCGTCACTGCCCCCGTCTCAGCCCTCGTCCCAGCCCCCGTCCCCGGCCCCGTCGCAGACCCCGTCTCAGTCTCCGTCCGCCCCCGAGTCGATCGACCTGCAGTTCAACGTCACCCCTGGCCTCAGCTGGACCTTCGACGTCGAAGTCAACACGGTCTTCGACATGCGCATGATCGGCGGCGGGCAATCGGCCGACCGAAACGATCGGGGCCGCGACATCCAGCGGGGCCGGATCATGGTCGAGGCGTCCAGCGGCGGCCGGGCGACCCAAGCGCGCGTCGACTTCGATCCGTCGTGCGGCATGACGGCGACGTCCGCCGATGGTTCCCGCGAGACCGTCCCGTTCGCCCTGGCCGGTCGCTCCGTCCGCGTGACCATCGACGACCGTCGCATCCAAGACGTGGCGGCCATGGACAACCGGCCGATTCCCACGCTCACCCCCGCCGAACGCAACACGATCGCCCAACTCGTCACCTTCGATCCGGCGGTGCTGCCGGGTCGGCCGATTCGCGTTGGCGATGCGTGGACGAGCACCGAATCGCCCTCGCCGCACGTGCCGGGCCCGCGCGTCGACTTTGAGCTTCGCCTGGCCGGGCTGAACATGCGGCCGGACGGCGCCGTCGCTGAACTGGACCTCAACGGCACGCTGACCAGCGTCGACCCGAATCAGCCGTTTCGAGGCACGGTCTCCGGCCGGATCAACGTGGACGTGGCCACCGGACTGCCGCGCGAGACGCGCACCGTCGCCGACCTCAACTTGGACGGCGACGTGACACAGAACGGCGTGGCGATCCAAGTCCGCGGGACGGGTCGGTCGGAGCGCCGGGTGACGATCCAGATCGGCGATTCGTCCGCCGTTGCCGCGGGCAATCCACTCGGGCGTGGCCCGGCCAATCCCACGAGTCCGGCCCGTCCCACGAATCCGGCCGATCCGGATGCGGCACGGCAAAGCGAGCATCCGCGCGGCGCCCCGCCGGCCGTGGCCACCGATCCCGCCCTGGCTGAGGCGACCAAGGACTGGAAGACGTTTCGCCACCCCGCCGGCGGGACGTTCCGCCACCCCGCCGACTGGACCCTGCAGACCACCCCGCAGGGGCTCATCATCACGCCGGCGGACGCCCGGCCGAATGAGGAAGTCCTCATTGGCTTGGCCGCATCCGCCCGCGGCCACACCGACCCGATGTCCCCCGCCCTGGCCGCCGAACTCGACACCTTGATCTCGACGACGCTGCCCGGCCTCCGACGGAGTCGGCCGCCAACCGCGATCACCACGGCGAACACGGCGAACACGGCGACATCGACGCCGAAAAGGATGACGATTGGTTCGCGTCACCACTACGACGGCATCGGCCCGGATGGACGAGCCATCCAGTGCGAAGTGTTCGTCAAACTGTCCGGGGGCACCGTCGCCGGCTTCTCGCTCGCGGGGTTCAACGACCGGGTGAACGCGCGGGCCCCGGTTGTCGAACGCATGTTTCGCACGATCGCGATGCCGTCGATGGGTGCTCCCGCGGGCGCACCGGGCGGGACCACCACCCGCGGCGGTGATGCCCGGCTCGTCGGCATGTTCCGCGGCGAAACGATTTCCACGGGCGAGGTCTACGTGAACACGCAGCTCGTCTACGCCATCAATGCCAACGGCACGCTGTTGTACGGCGCGCAGTCGGCCATGAGCACATCCGAACGCGGCCCCAGCGGGAACGTCGAATGGTCGGCCGACGGCGTGACCGACGGGAGCGTTCGGCGTGGTCAGTGGTCGACATCTGGTTGGCGGCTCACGGTCGATTGGCGAGGCGGCGGACGATCCGTCTTTCGTTATGGATTTGAGCCAGATGGATCACTGGTGCTGCGGAATCCGACCAACGGAAAGCTGATCAACTTCTTTCCGCGCGTGCGGTAGGGCCAGTGGAGAGCGGCCGCGGCGCACGCGAAAGGGACACCTCCATCGGCATCGATGGCCCTCGCCCCAGGCCTGCCCTTGACTTCCGTCGCCCAGAACGCGACCCTCGACGGCCGCGCACGTTTGCCGCCTTTTCGGAGCCCGCCATGTCCTGCCGTTCGACCCGATCATTGCCCGTAGCGGCCGCGCTGACGACCGCGTTCGCCGGTTCGGCCACCGCCCTGGCTGGCCCACCGCCGGTCAACACCGTCTCCGTCGGCATGTTTCAATTGGACGAAGCGACGGTTGGCGTTCCGTGGGCGGTCACGGTGATCGTCGAGGTCGACTCGGTGGATGGCGTGAGCGGCGTCACCGTTGATGTTCCCACGGGGCCGGATCTCGTCTTGCTCGATGCCGACGGCAGTTGGTCAACCACGGTCATCTTCACGTCGTTCGCCGAGATGCTGGCATTCACGCCCGGCGACTGGACCGTGTCGGTGGCCGGATCGTCGCCGAGTACGTCGGCGTTCAGCCTGAGTGTGTCCGACTTGGCCGATGGAGACTTCTTCAACGCGCCGGAATTCGTCAGCCCGCTCCCCGGCACGAACGTGCCGGCCAACTCGGGATTGAGCTGGATCGACCCGACCGACGGCGCGGACCCCGATGCCATCGCCATCGAACTCAACAGCGACAACCAGCAGCAACTCGTCGATTCGTTCGCCGGCCCGATCACCACCGACAGTACTTCGTGGCTGCCGCCGATCGACTTCGAGATCGGCGTGCTGAACATCGCGGGACTGTTCTATCTGAACTACGGCGGACCGATCGCCGCCACGCCCCTCGTCGTCACCGGCGGCACGATCGCATGGGATGACGCGCCGATCACGCCCAAGGGGTACCCCGCCACCACGCCGCGGTTCACCTACGGCAGCGCGAACGTGACAAGCTTCTTCGCGTCAACCCCGACCACCATCCCCGGCGATGTCTCCGGCGATGGCGTGGTGAATTTCAGCGATCTCACGCTCATCCTGGCCGCGTGGGGCCCGTGCGCCGGTTGCCCGGCCGACCTGACCGGCGATGACGTGGTCGACCTGACGGATCTGTTGACGGTGCTGAGCAACTGGGACGGGTAAGGGCGAGTCGTCGCGGGCGAACGCAGAGCGGGCGGCCGTGCGCCGCGATTCCGCCACAACTCTGCCGCAACTCCGCCGCAACTCCGCCGCTATGCCCGGGCCAAACGTCGGCGCACCCAGGCCGATGCCGCGTCTCCGGCGACCACGATGAGCGCCCCGGCGACGATGTACACCAGCAATTCGTCGTAGAAGCCGCGGGCCCGGGCGTCCCGCACCCACAGGCCGAGCGAGGCAAAGCCGAGCATGCCGAGGACCACCGACTCGCGGACGCAGGTTTCCCAGCGGTAGAAGAAGAACACCAGGCCGCGCGAGAAAATCGCTGGCCAGACGACCAGTCCGCCCACCGACCATCGCCCGGCCCCGGCGGCGAGCGCCACGCTGGCGGCGGCCGGATCCGAGTCGTCGATCACCTCGGCCATGAGGCGACCGAGAATGCCGACGTTGTGGATCGCGAGCGCGATCACCGCGGCCCACGGCCCCGGACCCATCAACACCAAGGCCAGGAACGCCAGCAGGTACTCGGGCACCGATCGAGCGAGCAAGAGTCCGGCGCGGACGAGGGTCCGCAGGACCGTCCACCGCGCCCCGCCGCGCCGCGGCACGCCGAATGGCCGCCCGCTGCCGAACGCACGCGAAGCCGCAACGCTCAATGGCCCCGCGGCCAAGCCGGCGAGCCCAATCGCCACGACCGCAATGCCGACGGTCAGCGCAGCGGCCGGTACGGTGCGCCGGATCAATCGCCCGGCCCACTCGGACATGGTCTCGCCGCCAGCGGTGGCCTTGGCGCCCCCGACACCTCCGGGTCCCCCGACACCTCCGAGACCCCCGGGTCCCCCGGAACCCCGGGAACTCCCAACGCCCTCCGCCGCCGATTCGCCCCCCGCCGCCTCCGCGCGAGCCGCCGCGCGAGCCGCCGCGGCCTCCGCCGCTTGGATCGGTCCCGGACGCAGCTCGCCCAGGAATCGCACGAAGTTTGCCGACCGGCTTCCCCCGCCGCCCCCGGCTCCCCCCGCACCAAAGACCGTCCACGCGACCGCGGCGGCCATGGCCACGACCGCAAGCAGCAGGCTGATCCGCAGGAAGTGGTCCCGCGGCCGCCGACGCTGGAGCGATGCAACACTCATGCGGCCAACCGCCGGCGGACCGCGGCACTCCACCACTCGACGCCGATCGAGACGAGCACCACGGCGTAGACCGCCGTCCACATCTCGCCGTATTGCGACGCGTTGAAGGCAGTGATGATCTCCGCCCCAAGCGTCGGCACGCCAAAGAAGCCGATGACCGCCGCCGACCGGACCGCACACTCGAATCGGTAGAACGCGTACGCGATCAGCCCCGGCGCGGCGGCGGGCAAGATGCCCATCCCGAAGGCCAGCGAACGCGGCACGCCGGCGGCTCGCAAGACCCGCCCCGCCCGGTCATCCACCTCGTCGAGTTGCTCGCCGAAGACCTTCCCGAACGCCCCGGCAAACGGCAACGCGATGGCCACCATGGCGACCCACGGCGGCGAGCCCACCGCCGCCAGCAACAGCGCGGCCCACAACAGCTCGTGGACCGAACGCAGGCCAGCGGACACCAAGCGAGCGGCCCGGCCGATCCATCGACGAAGCCGCGTCTCGCGTTCGGCGCGGCCCGTCGACCCCGCCACGCCCAGGCCAAATCCGGCAACCAGCGACAGGCCGAGCGCGGCGGCAGCAAAGACCACCGTCCGCCCCGCCGCTGCCGCCACGCGCCACAGAAGCGGCGGCGCATCCGACGGCACTTCGGTCTGATGCACCATCGCAGGCTGCACCGCGGCGGCCATCACTTCGCGGGCCAGTGCCCACGCTCCCGACGTCGGCACGGACGGGGGCCCGAGGGCCAGTGACCCAAGCACGGTCACGATGATGATCGCGGCGACGATCGCCCGGCGCGACGCCACTACGCGGCATCCGTCGCGTACAGCGCGTCCATGTCGGCTGCGGCCACGTCGCCCGCTGCCCGATCGAATTGGACATGTCCAGCCCGCAGGCCGAGCAAACGCGGGCAGAAGCGGCGAGCGAGGGAGACGTCGTGCAAGCTGAAGCACAACGTGATGTCGCGTTCTTCGGCCAGCTCCGTCACGAGCTGCAAGACGCTCGCCGCGCGCACGGGATCAATGGACGCCACCGGTTCGTCGAGCAGCAAGATCCGCGGACGCTGGAAGACCGCCCGGGCGATGGCCACCCGCTGCTGCTGTCCGCCCGACAGTCGATCGGTGCGTTGGAACAGCGTGTCCCCGATGCCCAGCCGATCCAGAATGGCGTGCACTTCGGCGTACCGCCGGCCCGGCCGGAGCATCGTCCACCACCCCGCCAGGGCCGACTGCCGGGACAATCCACCGAGCAAGACGTTCTGCACCACGCGGAGGTTGCCCACCAGGGCGTGATCCTGCGGCACGAACGCCACGTCCGCGCGTCGGGCTGGCGCCATGGCGTCAGCGGGCGCCGGACGACGACGCGATCGGTCCGCCGCGCGTCTCTCCGGCCCGGACGCGGTTCGACTCGCCGATCGCCCACCATCCCGAAGCGCACCGAACACGCGGCAAGATCCCTCGGCTGGTTCGAGCATGCCCGCCCCGATGCGGAGCAATGTCGTCTTGCCCGCCCCACTCGGACCGAGGACCGCCACGCGCTCGCCGCGATCGAGACGCAGATTGACGTTCGTCAGGACCGCCCGGTCGGCGTAGGTCATCCCGACCCCGTCGAACGCGAGACCCGGCTCATTCACCGGAGGAACCCGAGTTCGCGGGCGACGTCGGCGATCACATCAAAGTCAGCGTTTTCCGCCGGGATCATCGCTTCGCGCGGGAACGCGGCCAGCAATTCCGGATCGTCGACCGCAATCAAGACTGCCTGCAAGCGGTCGATGAAACCCTCACCGAACCACTCATCCAGGACGGGGTGCGCGGTGAAGTTGTAGTCGGCATACGGTGGCGTCCGCCAGATCACGCGGCATTCGTCAGCGCTCGTCCGGCCGTCGGCCACGCGGGCGTTGTAGACCTTGTAATTGACCGCACCGACCGGGACCTGGCCAGAGGCGACGAGCTCGACCGTCTTGTCGTGCGAACCAGAGAACGTCGGGGCCGAGGCAAAGAACGCCTCGGGCGCCTGGCCGGTGGCGTTGCGGATGAAGTACTCGGGCATGAGGCGACCGGACGTGGACGACTCCGATCCGAAGGTGAACGCGAAGTCGGCGATTCCCGCCGGAAACGCATCCCCGCGTTCGAGCCCGGTGGATTCGTGGGCGATGAAGTACGAGTAGTACTCGGGGTCGGCCTTGCCCTGGGCGATGGCCCGGGCTCCGGCCACCGCTTCGCGGGCCTGCACGCCGGTCAGTCCACCGAACCACGCGAGCTGGACGTCGCCGCCGCGGAACAGTTCGACGGACGCGCGGTAGTCGATGGCCGGGACGTACTCGACCTTGACGCCGAGTTCCGTCGAGAGGTGGGCGGCCCAGCGATCGAACTTCGCCTGCAGCGCCGCGGCGTCCTGATCGGGGATCGCACTGAAGCGGAGCACGCGTTCAGTTTCGGATGCGGCGGTGGAATCCGGATCAGCGGCAGAACAGCCGGCGGCGGCGAGCGACGCAGCGAGGGCGACGACCGCAAGCAGCGGCATCAAGAATCGGAGGGACATGGGGGCATCTCATGGGCGTGTGGGGGAGGAAGTGAAGGCTCGAGTCGCGCAGGGGCGGGCACATGCACCGGCGACGATCCGACCAGAATAGCCCGCCCATCCCGTGCTTGGTCGACCCCGGCGCTCCGCCAACCCGACGGTGCACACCGACGCCGCCGCCCAACGCCCACTCGCGGCACGCGCGGCACGCCCGTCACACCAGCCACGCCAGACACGCCCGTGACACCAGCCACGCCGGGCGCGCCGGCCACGCCCGGCATGTCGGCCACGCCTGGCACGGCGGCCTCGGCGGGCACACCAGCCGCGCCGGCCACGGCCAGACCGGCCACACTCTGTCACACCGAATCAGATCCAGCGTTTCCGCCGGAAGGAGTACAACAGCCCCGCGGCCACGCCACCGAGCACGCACACCAACACGGGGTACCCGTACCGCCACTGCAACTCGGGCATGTTCCACGGCGAGTCTTGATTGAAGTTCATCCCGTAGAGCCCCACGATGAAACTCAATGGAATGAAGATCGCGGCGAAGATGGTGAGCACCTTCATCACTTCGTTCATTCGATTGCTCACCGTGGCGAGGTGGACATCAAGCAACCCAGACGAGATCTCGCGATAGGTTTCGAGTGTGTCCAACAACTGAATGGTGTGGTCGAGGCAGTCTCGCAAGTACACATGGGTATCCGCCGAAACGAACTCAGACTCGTCGCGAATCAACGAATGCAGGAGTTCTCGATGCGGACTGAGGGCGCGGCGGATGACCAGCAAGTCGCGTTTGATCGCGTGGATCGTGCCACTGAACTGTCCCTCGGGGTTGGCCAGCACTTCTTCTTCGAGTGCCTCGAGTCGATCGCCGTACGCTTCCACCGCTGGAAAGAACCCATCGATGAGTGCATCGATCAAGGCGTACGCAAGATAATCTGAACCGGCCGTTCGAATCCGCCGCAGCCCTTTTCGAATGCGCGTCCGCACCTGTCCAAATGAATCGCCGGGACGCTCTTGGAACGTGAGCACGAATCCATCTCCGACGAAGATGCTCACTTGTTCCGTCGCGATCCCGCCGCCAGCTTCGATCATGCGGGCCACGACAAAGAGATGTTCGTCGTAGGGCTCGACCTTGGCCCGCTGGGGGACGTTCACCACATCTTCGAGCGCGAGCGGATGAAGACTGAAGCGATCGGCGATGTCGCGCAGGGTCGACTCATCGCCCAGGCCATTGACGTTGATCCAGACGACGGGCCAGCGGGCGCAATGGGCATCGATCTCCGATGCATCCGCCAGGTCGGCTTCTTCCATGCCTTCCGGCCCGAATCCGATGACCGAGATCTCGCTCGATAGCGCATCGGGATCCACCGCCAGGGTGCCGGGCGATGTCCCGGCCACCGCAGTGCGTCGAATGATCGGCACGCGGCCAGAAGGATGGGCGACATCGCTGTCCATGGGCGAAGACTCACGTTGAAGGAACGTTTCGGGACCGATTGAACCCTGCGACTCCGCGTCCCGACCGAAGGGGCGAGATCCACCCGGGACAGTGTCGCTGATTCTGTCGCGTGGCGTTCAAGACCATGCCCCGACGGCCGCCGGCGGCAGGGGATACAGTCTCGCGGTCCACTCCCCCACTTCCCAATCAGGGCAACGCCATGAATACCCTCGACGCCATTCGCGCCCGCCGTTCCGTCAAGCAGTTCGACGCGGATCACGTGATGCCCGACGCCGACCTTCGCACCATCCTCGAAGCGGCGATGCAGGCTCCCACGTCCTTCAACATCCAGCACTGGCGATTCGTCGTGGTGCGTGATGCGGAGCTTCGCCAGAAGATCCGTGCCGTGGGCAACGACCAAGCGCAGATGACCGACGCTTCGGTCTTGATCGTGATGACGGCCGACGTCAACGCCTGGAAGAAGGACCCCGCCCGCTATTGGCGCAACGCTCCGGACGAGGTCGCCGAGTTGCTGGTCAACTGGATGGGGCCGTTCCACGAAGGCCGGACCGAACTGCAGCGCGACGAAGCCATGCGATCGATCGGCATGGCCATGCAGACGATCATGCTGGCCGCGAAGGCCACGGGCTACGACTCATGCCCGATGGTCGGCTTCGACTTCGAGCCGGTGGCCGAATTGATCGGGTTGCCGGACGACCACTGCCTCGGCCCGATGATCGCCATCGGCAAGGGCACCAAGGAAGCCTGGCCGAAGCCCGGCCAGCTCAGCTACGACGAAGTCGTGATCGAGAACCGATTCGGCGGGTGACCGCCGACCGGGTCGCGAGCGTTTCGGTGTCGGCGTTGGCGTTGGCCTTGGCGTTGACGTTGGCTTCGGCGTTGGTTTCGGTTTCGGTTTCGGCGGCATGCCGACCGCGGCTCTCGGCTCCCGGCACGCGGCACGCGCGGCTGCGATACGCTCGCCGGCCATGAAAGCACTCTTGCTCGCGGTCTCCGCCGGCCTCTGCTGGGGCATCGGAGAAGTCGCCACCAAGTCGGTCCTGCACGGCGGCCGGGTCGGTCCGCTGACCGCCCTGGCCATTCGCTCCACCCTCGCCCTCCCGCTGCTCTGGTGCGTGGCCGCGTGGTTCTTGGCCCGCAGCGCGGAACCCGAAACGTGGCTCCGGGCCGGCCGCAGCGACTGGACGAAACTGATCCTGGGATCTGGACTCGCGGCCGGATTCGGCGGGATGGCCTGTTTCTATCTGGCCCTGCACGCCGGCGAAGTCTCGCGGGTCAAACCCATCGCGTTCACCGTCGCCCCCGCCTGCGGCGTGCTGCTCGGCTGGCTGGTGCTGGGGGAGCCGCTGGGTGCGCGAAAACTCACCGGCGTGGGCCTGGTGCTGGTGGGACTGGTGTTCATCGCGCGGTGACCGCCCAGGCCTTCGAGTGGTCGAGGCTCAGGCAGGATGCCGAGATCCAGGAGATCGCTCGGGCCTCAGGGCAGCAACGCTTCGCGCGCCGCGTCATCGCAGCGTTCGAGTTCCTGCTGGACCTGGTCGGCGTCGATCGCCACGTTCTTCGCCTCGAAGTCGGCCACGATCTTGCGGACGACGTCGTCCGATCCGACCTCTTCGAAGTCGGCCTTGACCACGGTGGCGACGTACGCGTCGACCTCGTCGCCGGCCATGCCCATCTTCTCGGCCGCCCAGTGCCCGAGGGCTCGGTTCCGGTGCATTTCCACCTTGAACCGGAGTTCCGAGTCAACCTTGAACTTTGCTTCCATCGCTTCGCGTCGACGATCGAGATCAGACATGTCAATGCCTCGTGTATCGGGATGACCGGGGAGAGCCGCGGGACAGTGAACGGCGGGCGACGTTCGCCCAAGACCCGTGCTGACCCACCCCATGATAGGCGATCGCCGGGCGCGATTGTGGACGACGATCGCCACCGGCACCACCGTCACCGACAGCGGCGGCGCCAACCCCGCCGGCCACGGTCGCCTACTCCGCCGACGCGTCGATCGCGGGCTCGCCGTCGCGGGTGAACGACACCCGCAGCACGTTCGGCCGGCAGCACACGGGGCAGTCTTCCACGTATTCCTGGTGCGTACCTCCGCTCGGATCCACGCGCACGTCGATCATTTCGCCGCAGGCCGGGCAAATGTAGTGGCCGAGGGTCTCCACGGATCTGGCTCCACGCAGTGCTTGCAACGGTGTTCGGCCTGACTCACGCCGGCCGCGAATCTGCATCGCCCGGCAGCACGCTGCCGCACTTCGGGCAGGTGCCTCGGGGATCGTCCACCAGACACCCGCACGCACACCGAGCCCGGCGACCGCATTCCGGGCACCGATCACCGGTCAGTCGGAACAACAGGTATCCACAGGCGCACCGCGGCTCTTCGACGTTCACCTCGATGCGCAGGCCGCACGTGCCGCACTGACTCGCGCCCACCCGGAGCGAATCGTCGGCCCCGCACCTCGGACACACGAGCTTGACCCGAAGATCTCGGTCGATCGATTCACGTCCGGTGCGCCGGCGAAACGAGTCGAGCAACGCGAGGATCGGCGTGACGATGGTCCCGCATCCGCCCAGGATGCCGAGCACCGCCACGAATCGAATGAGCAGCTCATCGTCGAATTCCCACCATATCGCTGGGATGCTGATGGCCAGGAGAACGGCGGCCACGCCCAACGTGGCCACCCGCGCTCGCCGGAACCACGGCCGGTCCAGCCGGAGCAAGGACAGCATGCCCAGGTGCGCAGCCCAAACAGAAAGAAACGTCAGCGAGAATCCCGTCTTCAGGAGGATCTCATCCCAGTCGAACCCTCCTCGCCAGCGCCCCGGATTCCCCCAGATCAGGGGAAGCCAGAGGGCCCACGCGACGGGAGAGCACACGATCCCGATCCACATCGCCCAACGGATGCGATGCCGACTGACCACGATGGAACACGCGAGCGACGGAAGGCTGTGCAAGCCAAGCAGGAGTGCGGTCACCAGAATCTCGTCGTCGGACCGAATGAAGTCCGGCAGGATGACGACGACGATGCCAAGCAAGGCGGCTTGGGCCAACGAAACGATGAGCGTCCAGAGGAATGCGGTGCGCAGTCTCATGGGTGCCTCCGATCGCGCCGGCCCACCGCAAGGGCGGGCCGGGCGACTCCATGGTACGGGCGGAGGCGTCTGCGGCGCCGCTGATCTCGGCGAGGAGCTTCCCGCTGGCTGCGACGGTGATCGGGACCCGGAACCCACGCCTGACCGAACGCCTGACCGAACGCCCAATCATGTCCCGACCAACGAACAGGGCGGCACCCACTGGGTACCGCCCTGCCATGTTCAAGAAGCTTCGCCCCGGGATCATGCCCCACGCATGCCCCCGAACGGACGCCGGCTCAGCCGCCGGTGCCGGTGCCCGGCTCGTCGTCGTCGTCGAAGTCCGGAAGCGGCTTCACGTCAACGTCGGTCGTGGTGTCTTCGGGCAGCGGAAATCCAGAACCATCCACGAAGACGTCGGACGACTCGATCGCGTAGGGATGCGACTCAAGCCAGCTCACGAGCACGCCGGCATCGTCCGAATCTTCGCTCGTAAAGGCATGGAGCGATGACGGGAAGCACTGATCGGGGCGAAGCCCGGGATTCCCAGCCGGATCAATCTCGACGTACCGCACCGAGTAGAAGTACATCGCGTTCAGCTCGCGACCGGTCTCGTCGAAGTCGATCGTGATCTCATCGATCTCCGCGTCGGTTGCCAGGAGATACCGATCCGGTTCGGTACTCGGCCATGCTCCGGTGCTCCCTTGACGCCACACCAGCACTTCGATGTGCGTCGCGTCGGCCGGGGCGTGCACATCGCCGAGGTCGTACGCCATGCGCAGGTACGACGGTTCAGAAATGCTCCAGCCGTAGACCACCGAAGTCCGCTTCGGCATCTGCAGCGCCGCATCAATGTCGCGATTCTCGATCACGTAGAGCTGACCGTCACCGTCCGCCGCGTACGTGATGTCCAGGTCGCCATCGCCATCCACGTCGACGATCGCCGCCGTGGCGCCGTTCGATGACGCGTCGGCGGTCCCGCAATCGGCGTCAAAGTTCGTCGTGACGTCGCTGGGGTCATAGACGCCGCTTGCCCCGAGCATGATCCGCACGCCGGCGGAGCTGGTCCGGCCGAGGACCAGATCGCCCCAGCCGTCACCGTCGAGATCATCCGCCGCCGCGGTGGCGATGCCCGAATCCCCAAGGTCATCGGCCGCCTGCGCGGTGAGGCCCGTGCCGTCGTTGTCGAGCACGACGAGCTGATCGTCGGTCGTGCCGGGCTGGATCCAGACGAGGTTCTCGTAGGTGGCGTCGCCGCGGGCCGCCACGGCCAGCGTGCCGCCATCGGGCCCGGGAATGAACTGCTCGAGCGTGCCGGTCGCGGCGGTGGCATCCAGGCTGTAGACCAGGACGCCCATCGACGTCAGGCAGGCGAGCCGGCGGGTGCCGGTCGCGTCGTGGATGAAGGGCCGGATTTCCTGGACCGCTCGCGGAACGGCGAAGGAGAACTCCTGCTCGCCGGGGCCTTCCGCGTCCTGAAGGACCACGAGGGACTGGGGCGAGGTTCGGAATCCGACGACGTCCCACTTCGCCCCGCCGAGCAGCCGGCCAGAGGCCAGGCGGGCCACGTTCGTCCACGAGGCCGCGGTCCCGAGGCCCCGGCCGACGAATGTCCCGTTGCTGGTGTCGCGCTGCCAGGCGAAGAGGCCGGTCGTGGCGTCGGCGGTGACCAGATCCTTCCGCCCGCCGCCGGCCGGAATCGTGGTCACATCGCTGGTCTGCGAGCCGTTGGGATACCGCATCTGGGCCGCGTGCCGCTCCGGGCCGACGGCGAGCACCGGGCGATCGCCCGGCCGGCAGATCACCACGTCGACGGTCAGGTCGTCGTTGAAACGCCCCGAAACCATCGTCCCGTAGATCTGGGGTCCGGTGCCGGCGAACGCGGGCATCGAGTACGAGTCGCCAAAGGGCGAGGTCGTGGCGGCGCCAGCCACCCCCGTCGCCAAGGCCGCCGCCACGAGGGCCAGAGGCCCGTCAATCAATCGTCGCATGGTGTATTCCTTCATCCCCGAACGGTGCAGATGGAGTGAGTGTGAACCCCGGCTGCCCGTTGGTGTTCCGAGCGTGGTTGACGGCTGCGGAAAAGTCAAGAAGATCGAATCTCAATCTGGGGACGCGATCGCCACCCTCCAACTGCCCGGCAGCAACAGGAATTTTCGCATGACTGTCCTGCGGTTCGGACCGACCTTCGCCCCGGCCGCGTGTGCGTTTTTTCTGGCCCTGGTCGCCGGCACGATGCCGGCGCGAGTGGCCGGGGGGACAGCCCTCCAAGTGGCCCCACCGGCGGCCGCCCCCCCCGCCGAAGCCGCGTCTGGACCTGCGCTCGAGCCCGAAGCTGCGCCCAAGCCCGAGCCGCAACCCGAGCCCGCGTGGACCTCGGACGCAGCCCGCGACCTGATCCGGCGATTCCGCGCTGCCGATTCGGACGCGGCCGAAGCGCTTCGCCCGGCCATGGAGGACCTGCGGACCGTCCTGGAAGCCGACGGCTCGGACGACGCGATCCGCCAGTGGTCTCGCATCGAGTACAGCTTCGGACTCCGAGCCTCTGGACCGCAGGCGATCGCGTTCTTCCAGCGATCGTTCGAACTGCGGCCGAACCGCGCGGCGGCCTCGCGTCTGGTGGGCGCCCATTTCGCGACCGGCGATTGGGTGGCCGCCTTGGCCTCGTCTGAATGGCTCGCCGACAACCTGACGCAGAACGGCGCGGCCGATGCCCGGGCGATCCCGGTGATCCGCACCGCGGCGGTCTGCGAGCTGCGGCTCAGCCGGCCGACCCGGGCGCTCGAGCAGCTGTGGCGAGCCGACCGACTTCTGGAGGCCATCGCCGCCGGCTCCGATGGGGATCCGCCCCGGGACCCAGAAGCCCACTCGTCCATTGAGGAGGTCCGCAGCCTGGCCTACCTCGACCTCGGACTGCCGGACCTCGCCACGCAGGCCCTGGATGCCGAAACCGGGTGGATTGCCCAGCTCGACGAAGCCGACCGCAGGTCCCGTTCGACGCGCCAATCGATCCGCCGACTCGACTTGCTGCTCGCCGTCGACCGCTACGCCGCGGCGATCGACGCCGCCAACGCCAGCTTGGCCGAGCTTGGCGACGACGACGAATCTTCGCGGGCGGCGCTGCTGCTCCGCCGCGGGCTGGCCGAATCGCGCACGGAAGGCAGCGACCCTTCGGCCAGCTTCCGGGCCGTCCTGGCCCTCCCGGCGAGCCCGAGCGACGACCACGCCGCTCGCTGCCGGCTCGCGATCTGGCTGATCAACAACGGGCAAGGTGAAGAAGCCGCTCCATGGCTTGGCTCGGCCGAGGCGTCCGGGGCCGACGTGGACGAGGCTGAAACCGCGCTGCTCCTGAGCGCCCAAGGCCGCTACGCCTTGGCCACGGCCCCGCCCACGCCCGAGCTGGAAGCCCTCCGCGACCGGATGCACGTCCATCTCGATCGGCTCACCGAGCGATGGAACGCTCGTCCGTTGCTCGGCTCCGGCACGGGCTTTCTGCGGTCCGGTCGCGTTCGCCGTTTCGTGGCCACGCTCATCGAGGTTGAGCTCGCCCTCGACCCATCGGCCGCGCCTCGGTGCCTGGACTTTCTCGTGCGATGCCGCGCCACCGCAACGCTGGCCCGTCAGCTCACGGCCGTGGCCCCCGCCGATGCCGATGCCGATGCCGGCGTCACGTCCGCGGGCACCGCATTGCCGGATGCCGCCCGACCGAGCCGCGGGGCCGTTCCGCTTCCGCCGCCCGCGGAACGCCTGTCGGCCGCCGGAATCGCCGCCAATGAGACCGTGCTCCTGTACTTCGTCACGCCGGTGCAGACGTACCTCTTCCAGGTGGACCCGTCGAGCGTCTCGCTCCACCGACTGCCCGGACGCGACCCGCTCCAGCAAGCCCGCACCCGATTCGTCAACCGCGTGCTCGATCCCCCGCCGGCCGACGAGGCGGGGCTGCAGGCGCGGCGCACCGCGCTCCACGAACACGGCCGGCGGCTCGCCGAGATTCTGCTGCCGGGCGACGTCCGCGCCGCCCTGGGCCGGGGCGACGGACTGGTCATCCTCGGGCTCGACACCCTCGGGTACGTCCCGTTCGAGGCGTTGCCGGTGGACGCCGATTGGCTTGGCCTGACGACCGAGATCCGCTACCTGCCCTCCCTGCGGGTCGGCGGCGCCCTAACCCGCCGATCGACCGGTCCGGCCGCGAACCAAGGCGTGGTGATTGCCGCGCCCGACCCCTCGGCCGACGTTTCGGCCCGGTTCCCCGGCCTGCAGGATCTTCCGCTCACCCCGCAGCACATCCAGGCGATGGTTCGCCGGGATCCGGACGTGGCGGTTCGGCTCGGAGATGCTGCGACCCGCAGCGCGGTGCAGGCCGATTTGGAACGAACGCCCGCCTGGATCCAGTTTCTCGTCCACGGCGTCCGACTCGATGCCGAGGGCATCACCCGGGCCCTCGTCCTGGCCCCGGACGCCAAACACTCCGGCCTCCTGCGGGCCGAGGACGTCGCGGATCTTCCGCTCCCGCCGCTCGCCATCCTGACCGCCTGCGCTTCCGGCCGCGGACCCCAGCGCTGGGGCGACGCCGGCACCACCGACCTCAGCGGCGTGGCCTTTCGCGGCGGCGCGAACACGGTGCTCCTCCCGTACGCCCCGCTCGACCTCGCGGCCACGCTCGAACTCGGGACGCACCTGCACCGGGACATCGACCGCGGACGGACCACCGGTGCCGCCCTGGTCGCAGCCCGGAAGGCCGTCGCCGCCGAACCAAGGTTTAACGACCCGTTCTACTTTGCGCTCCTCCACGCCCACGGCTTGGCCAACGTGCCGGTGACGGAGGCGGTGGCCGGCGAATCCCCGTCGTGGCGTTCGCCCCTCGTAGTCGTGCCGACGGTGCTCGCGCTGCTGGCCATCGCGTGGGCCGTCATGCGACGCCGCAGATGACCCCGGCCACGTGCCCGCGCCGCCGCCCGCTCCAATGCCCCGTCTGTTAGCCTGTGCGCGCCGATGAGTGGCTCAGTCACCAACCCGCCCCCGGACGGTGGAGCCGCCGAAGACCTTCGGTTGGTTCGCCGTTGTTTGGACGGGGACGCCCGCGCCACCGCCGAACTCACGCAGCGCCTTGAGTGCCTGCCCCGCATGATTGCCGCCCTCGATCGGCGCGCCGGCCCTTCGCTGCCGGACGCTGACCTCGCCGACCTCGCCCAAGATGTCTTCATCCTGGTGTGGGATCGCCGCGACCGATACGAAGGGCGTGCCCGGCTCGAAACCTGGGTCTACCGATTTTGTTTGCTCGAATTGATGAATCGACGTCGGAAGATCTTCCGCCGCCAGACACTCCCCCTTGGGGACGCCGATCCGGGGGCTCCAGCGCCGCCGGACGGTCCGGTGGCGGAGGCCGCTCGACTTGAGTCGTTGCTGGCCGAACTGGGACCGCCGGCGGCCGACGTCGTTCGACTTCGTCATTCCGGAGGCCTTACGTTCCAACAGATTGCCACGCACACCGAGCTTCCGGGCGGGACGATCAAGGGCCACTACTACAAAGGCTTGAAGTGGCTCCGATCTCGGCTGGCGGAGGAAGGGGGCGAGCAGTCATGAACGAACACGGCCCGGAACACGAAGAGCTGATCGAACGCTGGTTCACGGAGACCGACGCCCCGTCGGCTTCAGAGATCGAGCGCCTTATGGACGCGTGTCCCATGTGTCGAGAACAGATCACGTCGATGGATGAGGTCCGCCGCTCACTGACCGCGGCGGCCGAACTCGAACGCGATGTGTTGGCAGAAGCCAGCCAGTTGGAAGGCCGGCCGGCCGACGGCGGAAGCTCCACGCGCGACCCGCTTCGACCGGCATCCACGTGGTGGCGACGCCCGAGCCGTTGGGTGCCGATCGCCGCCGCGGCCTTGCTGGCAATCACCGTGTCGGTCGCCCTGCGTCTCGGTGGCGCGCCCAACCCAACGCCTCCGGTCGTGCCGAACGGGATCATGCTCGGTGGCGAGGTCACACTCACCGCCCCCATCGGCGACGTCGCGTCATTCGACGCCTTCTCGTGGACCGCGCAAGGATCTGGCGCGACGTTCCAGATCGAAGTCTTTGATGCCGATGATCTGACCACGCCGCTGCTGACGTCGCCCGTCATCTCGGGACGCACGTGGACGCCAGACGCAACGACCACCTTGCCGCCGTCGATCCGCTGGACGTTGACACGATTTGACATCGACGGCGAACGAGATGGAACCGTCTCGGTTGACGCGCGCCGCACCAACGCCCCCTGACGTTCGGCTCGAACCAATACAGCATGTACTCCGCGCGGCGGCGATCAACCCATGATCGCCGCCGTTTTCGTGTGGCGTGCGCGGTGCGATCGTCGCGCGCATCCAACGCAACAAACGATCAACGCGACGAGGTCGCGCACAACAATTCTTCAAACATCTCGAAGGTACGCGCAACCACATCGCGGCCACCCGACACCCACCACTGTGTTCGCGATGACCGTTCGATGGTCGAGTGGTATTGCGGGCTCAACGTTCTTGCTTCAGTGCGTTCTCTTGAACGCCACCATGAAGCATTCCGTGGGAAGACATCATGCAACTCAAAGAAATCGCAATCGGATCGTGTCTGGCGACCGCCGGACTCATGACGGGCACGGCCTCCGCCCAAGTGGGCGTGCCGTACAACCCGTGCACCATTCAAGTCAACTATCCCAACTCCGGCGGCTTCCGCGCCCTGAAGTCCGCGGGGCCCAACAACCCCGTCGGCCTGCCCTCGAATTCGAACTATCCGGTCACCGTCGCGATCGGCGACGTCGACAATGACGGCTACGACGACTTCGTGTTCGTCGCGGAACAACGACTGGTCATGGCCGTCCGCGTGAAGGATGCCACCGGCAGCTTGCTCGCCACGCCGGAAGTCATCTGGGCCCACTTCAATCCACTTGGTTCGATCCACAAGACGACCACACCGTCCGCGGACACCGCGATGATCGCGGACTTCGACAACGATGGACTCAACGAGGTCGCCGCCGTCATCAGCGATCGCAACGGACTGCCGAACAGCAATCTGATTGCGATCTTTGAGACCGGCTCCGGCCCGATCGATCCCGTGATCGGTGAACCGCGCCCGAAGATTTCGGCCACGTTGCCGATCAACTCGATCGCGTCGAACTGGACCGCCCACTCGACGCAGGCCAGCGGCGGCAGCAACTACAACGTCGCCGCGTCGAATGTCATGGGCTTCGCGTCAACCCCCAACGAAGTGTTCTTGACCGGAACGCAAGGTGGACGGGTCGGAATTCTCAGCTACGTCAGCGGCGCGCTGATTCCGATGTACACCCGCGACTTCTCTGGCTCCAGCACCCATGAGATCAAGGCCATCGACGTCAACGGCGACGGGCACGATGACATCCTCACCAATGGCGTGATCGATGTCTTCAACGGATGCGAGTGGGACTTCCGCACCTCGATTCCGTACACGCCGGTTTCGCCGAACCAGTCGATGAACCACGCCGACGCGATCGCGGTCTACGACGACGGTTCTGCCTCGCCGCCGCTCGTCATCGTGCACAACGACTACGATCTGCTGGTCACCAACGGCGGCACCACCTGCACGCCGAGTCTTATCTGGGAGAACGACGTCAAGAACGACGGCACCGACGCCATCATCCATGGCCAGGACGTCATCGTCGCCAACCTGGTCGACGGCCCCGACGCGTTCGGATTCGACGGCCTTGAGATCGTCACGATTCCCAAGGGCGCCCCGCTGTACCAGGCGGGCAGCGTGCTGATGAACGGCCGCAGCGAAGAACTCATCATCTCGAACAACAACAACCAACCGATGCCGGTCGGGCCGCGCATCGGTCTGTTTGAGAGCATCGACTGGGACGGCGGGCCGACGACCGAGATCCTCTCGCGATCGCACGCCCGGTTCTCCGTGTGGAGCGCGACGTTCGACGGCTCCGACCCGGACCTCCCGTACGTCTGGACCGAAGTGATGGGCGTTGATGTCCCCACCGGCCCCGGCACGGTCAACGGTCGTTTCGCGCGGCCGTACGACTTCACCACGTCCACGCCGACCGAGGAACTCGTGATCTTCGGCACCCGCGGCTTCCTCGTCCGCCAGTGCCCGTGAACGTGTACGTGAACGTGAACGTGAACGTGAACGGACGACCGCCTCGACCTCGACTCTTCAGATGGGGCCCTTCCGGGATGGTCAATCGGTGAGCACGGCTTCACGAAGCCACTGACCGTGTCGACCGAAGGCGGCGGACTGGAACATTCCGGTCCGCCGCTTTTTCGTGCGCGGTGCGGCCGTCGATGGGGACAGCCGGCGCGACTCGGTTGGCGTCGAGCGTGCGCGGTGTCGGGTGTGGCGTGCCGGGTGCTGGGTGCTGGGTGCTGGGTGCTGGGTGCTGGGTGGTCCGCACTCGAACGTCGTCGGGAGCCACCGACTCGCCACTTCTGGTTTCGCGCCAGACCCAAAAACAACGACCGCCGCACAATCGCGGCGGTCGTGAAAGCTCCCCCACTTGGACTCGAACCAAGGACCTAGCGGTTAACAGCCGCTCGCTCTACCGACTGAGCTACAGGGGATTGGGTTGTGTTCGGGTTTCTGCCAGCGTGGCTGGGGGTAGCCCGACGGGGAAGAATAGCCCCTCCCCGCGGCTCGTCAAGCCAGTTCAAGCCTCGCATCGATCGATCCGATGCGTCCATTGGTTGTTCGAGCCGCACCCGGGCCCCGGCAGGCCTTGCGACCCCCGGCCGGATGGCTACACTACGCGGCTCGGTCCGGCCCGCAGCCCAGCCTGCAACCAGACCGCAGCCAGACCGCAGCCAGACCGCCCCCGACCATTTTTCTCGACCCCCAGCCGACGGATCCCGCGCCATGAAGAAGGAAATCCACCCCGAGTTCCATCAGGAATGCAAGGTCTTCTTCCGCGGTGACCACGTCATGACCGTCGGGGCAACTGTCCCGGAAATGACGGTCGAGATCTGGTCCGGCTCGCACCCGTTCTACACGGGCAAGAGCAGCTTCGTCGACACCGCTGGCCGGGTCGAGAAGTTCCAGAACAAGTTCAAGGGCAACTACTTCAAGAAGCCCGCCAAGAAGAAGTGATCCCCCGGCGGGTGCCGCCTTCTCTTCCCGGCCCCCGCTTTCGATGCTCTGCGAATCGAACTCCGCCGTCCGACCTCGGGCGGCGTTTTCGTTGGCTGGCCTCGCGATTCGGGACCCTGACTCGCCATGTCCGACGCTCCGCCCGACAGCCCGTCCGAATCCCCCGCCGCGGCTTTGGCCCGGGCCTTTGACGTGTCGCCCGCCCTGCCCGGCCGACTCGCCGACCTGGCCGCCCAAGATGCCGCGTTCGAAGCACAACTCGTCGACCCCGAGGTGACCGCCGACCACCGCGAGGTGACGCGCATCGCCGCCGCCCGCAAGGCCCTCGAACCCGTCGTCAACGCTTGGCGCGAATTCGTTGCCCTGGCCGACGAAATCGAAGCGTGCAGCCAGATGGCCGCCGGCGCGTCCGACGATCCGGACATGGCGGCGATGGCCCGCGACGAACTGGAAAGCCTGCGTCCCCGCGCCGCCGCCTTGCTCAAGGCAACCCAAGAACGCTTGGTCCGCTCCACCGACGATGCCGTCGGCAGCCTGATCTTGGAAATCAGGGCCGGCGTGGGCGGCGACGAAGCCGGACTCTGGGCCGGCGACTTGCTCAGCATGTTCGAGGCCTACGCGGCCACCCGCCGCTGGCGCGTCACCTTGCTGGAAGCGTCGCCGAGCGATCAAGGCGGCTACAAGGCGATCGTGGCCCGCGTGACCGGCGAAGGTGCGTGGTCGGCCCTCGGGTACGAAGGCGGCACCCACCAAGTGAAACGCGTGCCGGCCACCGAAACCCAGGGCCGCGTGCACACGTCGACGGCGACCGTCGCGGTCCTGGCCGAGCCGGAAGAAGTCGAGATCACCGTCGATCCGGCTGAGGTCAAGGAGATGATCACGACGGCCCAGGGCCCCGGCGGCCAGAACGTCAACAAGGTCGCCACCGCCGTCCACCTGATCCACGAGCCGACGGGGATCGAGGTCCGCATGCAGGACACCAAGAGTCAGGCCCGCAACCGCGAAGAGGCGTGGCGGATCCTGCGGGCCAGGCTGTTCGAGCGTGCGCGGGCCGCCGCCCACGCGGAACGGGCTGAGGCCCGGGCGGCCATGATCGGCACCGGCAGCCGGGCCGAGAAGATTCGCACCTACCGCTACAAGGACAATCTGGTCGTCGACCACCGCGTCCGAGCCCAGGCAAACCTTGGTGAAGTGATGGGCGGGCGGCTGGACCTGCTCATTGATCCGTTGCAGGCGGAAGACACCGCCCGCCGGTTGGCTGCCCTCGGAGACGAGTGAACGGGAAGCGGGAAGCGGCACGTGGCACGTGGGAAGCGGCACGTGGGACGTGCGACCCAAGGCCCGCGGCGACGCGGCCCGGACGCGGGTGGCCGCATCGGCCCGGACAGTCGCCGGCACGTCCAGCCGCCACGCCCGCGTACCGCCCGGTGCGGCCAACGCCGCCCAACGCGCCTCCACGCGTCTCCAGGCGTCTCCACGCGTGGCCAACCCGGACCAATCGGCCCTGAGGGCCCGCAATCCACGCTTCAAAGCCTGCGACCGGGCCGATGATCGCTATCCTTGACCATGGATGAGCGTGACGGGGCGACGGCCCCGCCCGGAGGGCTTGCGGTGCGCGAGTACCACCCTTCCCGGCGGCCGCTCGGGCCATTGGCCCGGGGCACCACACGGGTTCGACCCACTTTCGGAGGAACCTCCGAAGGACTCGAACCGGACCGA
>JBGCEZ010000105.1:0-23615 GCA_045106735.1 Phycisphaerales bacterium
TCCGGGCTGATGTAGTACGGCGTGCCGTACGCGCGGCCAGCTTCGGCTTCGGCCGCATCCTTGTCGCTGAGCGCCCGGGCCAGGCCGAGGTCGGCCAGCTTCACGCGTCCGGTGCGCGTGATCATGATGTTCTTGGGCTTGACGTCGCGGTGGATGAAGCCCTTCTGGTGGGCGTGCTCAAGGGCCTTGGCCACTTGGCGGACGACGTCGATCGCTTCCTTCTCGGGGAAACGGCGGGCTTCCACGATCCGGTCGTACACCGTCGGCCCGTCCACGTACTCCATGACGAAGTAGTGGTGCTCGCCGGCGGCGCCGACGTCGTAGGCCTGCACGATGTTCGGATGGTTCAACTGGGCCGCGGCCCGGCCTTCCTTGTAGAAGCGCTCGATGAACTTGCGGTTGTTCGTGAACTTCTTGGGCAGGACCTTGATGGCCACGAGTCGGTCGAGGCTGATCTGCTTGGCCAGGAAGACGGTGGCCATGGCGCCGGCGCCGAGCTTTCGCTTGATGCGGAAGCCGGGGATCGAACGGCCCGAGCGGCGGGCTTCGAAGTCGTTGCGAAGTCGATCGAGCTGGTGCCGGGTGGCGTATTGCTTGGAGACCAGGATCTCGGCGAGCGTGCGGCTGATCTCGCGATCGTCGTCCGCGGCGTCGGTGTTCACCTCGGCCATCGCCTGGGCGACTTCTTCTTCCGTGGCCAGACCCGAACGGATCACGACCTGGCCGAGCAGGGTTTCAAAGCCCCCGGTCGCGGCGGTCTCGCTGCCGACGGTCGTCGCGGGAGTGTCATCCGGCGTCGCGGCTTCGGTCATGGCCGCTTCGGTGCTCAGCGAATCTTCCGCGTCGGCGGAAGACTGCCCGGCGTCCGTGTCGGCGAGCGACAGCGGCGCATCCTCTTCGGGCGCAGGACCACGTTCAGGATTTGGAGAGGGCGTCGACACGCTTCTTAAATACCCCACGCTGCGGCCTCCAGCCGCTCACGGATCATAATCCCGAGGCGGCGCAGCCGGTCAGGACGACCAACACGGCCGCCTGCCCGCATCCCCTTCGCGGGACGACGAGCATCGGTTCCGCTGGAACCTACCTGCGCCCGCACCTTCGTGCAGTAGCGGATCCGGGCTGTTCGTCGATCGAATCAAGCGGCAGGACCGCAGAGGAGGGGTACCTTGATGCAGATTCACGCGCCGCGGGATAATGGGACCTTCGCGCGACAGGTTTTTCAGTTCGCCCGCGTTTTATGTAAGGTGTCTGTTCGTGTCATCCGGCGGCGAACATCTTGAATCGAGGGCTCAGGTGCCGGCTCATGTGCCGAGTCGCACCGATGGCCCCGCGCGCATCCTCATCGTGCGGCCGTCGGCCCTCGGAGACGTTTGCCGGACCGTCCCGGTCGCCGCGAGTCTTCGCGCTCGATGGCCCGGCGCCACGATCGGCTGGGTCGTCCAGAAGGGCTTCGAGGACGCAATCGCCGCCCATCCGGCGGTCGACGAAGTGATTGCGTTTCCGCGGCGGGACTTCCGCCAGCCTTGGCGACCGGCCGTCGCCGCGGCCATCAATCGCTGGCGGCGCGATCTCCGCGGGGGGGCGTGGGATCTGGTGATCGACGCCCAGGGGCTTGGTCGCAGTGGTCTGATCGCCCTGGCCAGCGGCGCCCGGGTGCGGATCGGGGAGGCAGGAGCGCGGGAAGCCGCGTGGATGATGTACACCCGGCGGGTCCCGATTCGCGAGCCACGCCACGCCGTCGATCGGATGCTGGATCTCGTGGCCGCGGCCGGAGCTGAGCCGGTCGAGGCGATGGACCTGGCCGTCCCCGCGGCGGCCACCGACTGGTGGAAAGGCGTCCGGCGCGAGGCGGGCCTGGGCGACCGGCCGTACGCGGTGATCGCCCCCACCGCCCGATGGCGGAGCAAGCAGTGGCCGGCGGACCGCTTTGCCGCGGTGGCGGATCACGTCGCAGGCCGAGGGCTTGCCTGCGTGTTCGTCGGCGCGCCCGGAGAAGAAGACGCGGTGCGGGCCGCGATTCCGGCCCAGTCAGGAGCCGCGGATCGGCGGGATCATCTGGACCTCTCGGGCCGTACGACCGTGGGAGGGATGATGGCGGTGATCGCCGGCGCATCGCTGATCGTCACCGGGGACTCGGCCCCGTTGCACATGGCCGCGGGCCTGCAAACGCCGGCGGTCGCCCTCTTTGGTCCGACGGAACCGGACCGGGTCGGGCCGCGCGGCGATGGGCCGCTGACCGTTCTCGGTGGGGTGGATCCGCAGCGCGACGGAGTCGTCAACTATCGTCGGCTCCGGGATGACGATCGCTGGATGCAGCGAATCGAGGTGGAAACAGTGAAGCGAGCAGTCGATGAGCTTCGCGATCGTTCGGCGATTCCGACGGACGTGTCCGCGGTGTCGGGCGTGTCTGACGAGTCTGAAGTGTCGGGCGTGCCGGGCGTGCCGGGAGTGAACGCATCATGAACCACGCGTCACCCGCTCCTGGTTCACGACTCTGGTTGGCCAGTCGCTCGCCGCGCCGGCAGCGCATGCTCGCCGAGGCCGGCATCGACGCGATCGCCCGGCCGGCATCGGTGGACGATGGATTCCTCCAGCGCCCGTTGGCGACGCCGCCCCACTGGTGGGTGGTTTCGCTCGCCCACTTCAAGGCCGAAGCCGTCGCCCGCGATCTTCGGGCCGAGTCGCCCGGACGCGGCGGCGTGGTGCTCGGCGCGGACACGGTGTGCGTGGTCGACGGGCGGGTGGTTGGCCAACCGTCCGACGCCGACGCAGCCCGCGTGATGATCCAAGACATCGTCGACCGCGAACACGACGTCGTGACCGGGGTCGCGATCGTCGACCTGATCGATGGCCACCGCACGTTGATCGTGGACCGGAGTCAGGTGCGCTGCGGTCCAATCACCGCGGGGGACATTGACGCGTACGTGGCCGGCGACGCGTGGCGCGGCAAGGCCGGCGGCTACAACCTGGAAGAGCGGATCGCGGCCGGTTGGCCGCTGACCTGTGAGGGCGATCCGACGACCGTCGTCGGACTGCCGATGCAGCGACTCGAATCGGTGCTCGCGCCCTTTCGTCGTCCTCGGCACGGAGGGTCGGCCGCGTGAGTCCGATCTGGCTGCTCGCCGATGTACATTTGGCTCCGGCATACGGTGTGTCGATGGGCGCGGTGATCATCGCGCTGCTCGCGATCTACCTCTGGTCCCTCGATGACGCCGATGTGCCGCCGGTGCGACGCCGGCTCCGGCGAACCGCCACCGCCCTGATGATCGTCTTGGTCCTGGTGCTGGTGGTCGCGATGTCCTTTGCCGACGCCGAGCGGCACCGCTTGCTGTACGTGGCGAGTTGGTCTGCCGTCATGTTGTTGGTGCTGGTGATGGTCATGTTTGCCGTCGTCGACGCGATGATTTCCTCGTGGTTGCTGCGGGGCGATCTGGAAGCGACAAGTGCTCTGGCCGCGTGGGAAGTTCGCCGCGCCACGCAGGCGGCTGAGCAGGCGAAGGCCGATGCGCAGGCGTCGGATGCATCGGATGCGAAGGCTGGCGCCGACGCTCGCGCGGCGATCGCCTCACCGGATGCCACCGCCACCGCCACCGCCGGTCCCGAGGCCCGACCAGCGAGCGAAGCGAGCGGCACGTCGGGCGCCCCGATCGACGCGGAGGCGTCAACCAGTTCAGACAACGGCGGGGCACCCGGCCGCGCCTCCGGCGACCCCGCCGCATCATCCAGCGACGACCCCTTGCTTCCCCCTCGGCCGGATCGGGCACCATGACCGGTCCGCTCCCCCCGTCGCTTGACCCGATCGCGCGGCCGCTCGCCTGGGTGTACCGCGGCGTGATCGGCGCCCGCAATGCGTCCTTTGGCCGCGTGCGGCAATCGCGCACGGTCCCCGTTCCCGTGATCAGCATCGGCAATCTGACCGTGGGCGGCACCGGCAAGACGCCGCACGTGCAGTGGACGGCCCGCACGCTGCTGGCCGCCGGCCGTTCGCCGGCGATCTGCCTGCGGGGGTACGCCCGCGGAGACGGGCCATCCGACGAGGCGATGGAACACCGGCGGCGCGTCCCGGACGCACGGGTCGTCGTGCATCCGCGGCGCTACGAAGCGATTCGGCGGGCGCTGGCCGACGATCCAAGCATCGACTGCTGCGTTTTGGACGATGGGTTCCAGCATCGCCAGCTCGCCCGCGACCTGGACATCGTGCTGCTCGACTCGACGCGGGCATCGCTGGCCGATCGCATGCTGCCCGCCGGTTGGCTCCGCGAGCCGATCACCGCGCTGGCCCGGGCCGACGCGGTCGTCGTCACCCGGGCGACGGCGGTGGACGACGAACTGGCCGCCGCCATTGAGCAGCTCAGTGGCCACCGACCGATCGCGTGGACGCGGCACGTCTGGGCCGGCCTGGACGTGCACGAACCTGGACCGGTGGGCATCGACGCGATTCGCGAACCGGTGTCGATTCTCGCCGGCGTCCCGGTGGCGGTGATGGCCGGCATCGGGCATCCGGCGTCGGTGGTGCGGACGGCGACCGAAGCGGGGGCCCGGGTCGTCCACGAAGAATCGGTGCGGGACCACCATCGCTACGACGCGGCCATGCTTGGCCGGGCGATGGGCCGGGCCGTGGCCGCCGGGGCCGAATTCGTCCTCGTGACCCGCAAGGACTGGGTGAAGCTCGAACGCATCCTGACTTCGGATGACGCGCCGGCGGGGGCCGGCTGGCTCCCGGTGGTCGTGCCGGATCTCGACGTTGGCTTCGTGGACGGGGAAGACGCCCTGCGCGATCGCGTCCTGGCCGCGGCCGGCGGGCCCATTGCCTCGGCCGACGATCGCTCGGACGCGCCCTCCGGTACCCTCCACCCATGACCGCCGGACTGCTCGAAACCCTGGCCGCCTGGAAGCGCGTACACGTGCTCGTGGTTGGCGACGTGATGCTCGATGAACTCGTGTACGGCGCGGCCGAGCGGCTGAGCCCGGACGCGCCCGTGCCGGTCCTCCATGCCGAACGCACCGAGCAGCGGCCGGGCGGCGCGTCGAACGTCGCCCTGTGCTTGCGGGCCCTGGGGGCGGACGTGTCGATCGTCGCCCTGATCGGCGACGATGCGGCCGGTGGCGATTTGCGTCGTCGACTGGAAGAAGCCGGCGTCAACACCGACGGCTTGGTCGTGGATCCCGCGCGGCCGACCACGGTCAAGCGCAGCCTCGTCGGCCTGGCCCAACACCGGCACCCGCAGAAAATGTTCCGCATCGACATCGAGTCCAAGCAGCCGGCCAGCGGCGTGGCCCGCGAGCGCCTCGACGAGGCGATTGCCACGGGCGCGGCGAAGTGCGATGTCATCGCCCTGGAAGACTACGACAAGGGCGTGTGCACGGACGACGTCTGCCGCATGGTCATCGAGGTCGGCCGGAAGATCGGACGCGAGGTCCTGGTGGATCCGGCGGCGATCGAAGACTTCGGGCGGTACCGCGGGGCGACCGCGGTCACGCCGAACCGCAGCGAGGCGGAGCGGGCCACGGGCATGGACACGCCGCTTGACGCGAGCCGCCTGCACAATGCCGGGCTCACGGCCAAGCTCGGCCAGGAGCTGGATCTCGACGCGGTGCTGCTGACGCTCGACCGGCACGGCGCCCTCTTGGAGATTCGCGGCGGCGAACCGATCCACGTGCCGACGGTGGCCCGGAGCGTGTACGACGTGACCGGGGCCGGCGACATGGTGCTCGCTGCCTTGGCCGCGGCCCGCGGCAACGGGCTGGGCTGGGAAGACGCGACGATGTTCGCCAATGCTGCGGCCGGCCTGGAAGTCGAAGTCTTTGGCGTCGAACCGATTCCGCTGGCCCGCGTGGTGCGCGAGGTCTGGCGGCAGCACCGCGGCCTGGACGGCAAGCTGCGCACCGCCGACGAGATTGCGATCGAGGTGGCCGCGCACCGGGCGGCGGGCCAGCGCGTGGCCTTCACCAATGGATGCTTCGACGTCTTGCACGCGGGGCACGTGGGCTACCTGCGGGAAGCCCGTGGCTTGGCCGACGTCCTGGTGGTCGCGATCAACGAGGACGCCGAAGTCCGCCGCCAGAAGGGCGAGGGCCGGCCGATCTATCCACTGGCCGACCGCGTGAGCGTGCTGAGCGAGCTGGCGTGCGTGGACTACGTGGTGCCGTTCGCCACGCCCACGGTGCACGATCTGCTGCGGTCGATCCGCCCGGATGTGTACGTCAAGGGCGGGGACTACCGGCCGGAAGAGATCAACGAACACGACGTCGTCAGCGAGCTCGGCATTGCATTGCAACTCGTGGCCAACCGGCCGGGGCTCGGGTCGACGCAGGTGATCGAGCAGATGCGATCCGTCGGCGAACGTCCGGGAGAGGGGTGAGACGTGGGTGAAGTGCGACTCGACGCCGGTTGTCGCGACGACCAAGGCTCCCGCGAGTTGCGCGGTCGCCGCGTGGGGTCAGCGTTGATCTGCCTGGCCGTGATGGTGTTCGGCATCGTTGGCATCCGATCGATCGACGATCTGGCCCGCGGTGGTCACGAGTCGGCGTGGCGGGCGGTGCAGCGCGATCGCTACGACGCGGAGGTGCTGGAGTTCCAGCGGGGCGTCAGTGCCGCGTACGCGTCGATGCGCGCGTCGGGCTTCAGCGCCACGATCAACTTTGGGCCTGAACCTTCCGGCGATCCCGCGATCCGGGCGTGGCGCGGAGGCATCGAAGTCCAGCGAGCCGTGATCAGCGGGCCGATCCTCGCGATGGCGTTGCTGGCCTTTTTCGTTGTCCCGTGGAAGCGACGGTTTCCATATCGGAAGCAGCGAGGGGACTGCGCCGGCTGCGGCGACCAGTTGTCCCATGTGGGGGCGAGCTGTTCAGAGTGCGGGCGCCATTCGTCGAAGCCGACGTCGGCCTTGATGGCTGCCGGCCGGGCCGCCCGCCTCGCCGCCGGCCCGGCCGCCATCGATGGTGCGTGCACGGAGTCTCGTCATGTCGAACGTTGAAACATCCGCGGCTGGTCTCTTGACGCGCGCTGTTGCGTACCCCGCGGCCGTCTTGATCATCCTCGTATTGGGGAGTGCGTCGGACTCCACCATGCGCTGGCTCGCGGACGCCTGGTCGCTCACGTTGGAGGCGACGGAAGTCGCGTTCGCGGCGTCTGTCCTGGGGACCACGCGAGGATTGGGAGGTTGGCACAGCGCCGGCATCCAAGGCCTCGTCGGCAGCCCGTTGCTGACGCTGGCCGTGGTCGTCGTGCTTGTGCTGCGCTGGCGCACTCCCGGCGTGAGCGAGCGGGTCGAGTCCGGGCGATTGACGAGCTGATCATTCTTCGGGGGCGCGGCATCACCGGTGCGTGGGCTCGCGGACGGGCTGGCACTGGGTCCGGCCCGCGCACGGCTTCCCCCTCGCGACCGTCAGTTCCCGCCGATCGCCGCCTCGATCTCGTCGATGGTGCGGGGGATTCCGCCCGTCAGGTTCTCATTGCCGCCCTCGGTGACCACGATGTCGTCTTCGATGCGGATGCCGATGCCCTCGTCGGGCAGGTAGATGCCGGGCTCGACGGTGACGACCGCCCCGACCTCCAGCGGACCGCTGCCGCAGGTGTCGTGCGTCTCCAAGCCCAGGTGGTGGCCGATGCCGTGGATGAAGAAGTCGCCGTAGCCCGCGTCGTTGATGATTTTCCGCGAGGCCCGGTCCACGTCGGCCATCGTCGCCCCGGCCTTGACCGCGGCGATGCCGGCATCGAGCGACTCAAGCACGATGCTGTAGAGCTCGCGCTGGCGCGGCGTGAACCGGCCGCCGGACGGAATCGTCCGCGTGACGTCCGCGCCGTAGCCGCCGTACTCGGCCCCCGAATCGATGCAGATCACTTCGTCGGCCTGGATCGTCCGATCATTGGCCCGGTAGTGCAGCACGGTGCTGTTGATTTCGCTGCCGACGATGGTGCCGTAGGCGGGACCGCGCGAGCCATTCATCCGGTAGGTGTGCTCAAGGGCTTGCTGCAGCGCGAACTCGCTGATGCCGGGCCGCACGGTGTCGAGGGCGGCGGCGAAACCGCGGGCGGTGATCGCGCCCGCGTGGCGGATCATGGCCACTTCCGCGCCGTCCTTGACCGCCCGCATGGCCGGGATCAAGGACGAGCCGTCGACAATGTCCACGCCGGGGGTCCGCTCGGCCACGCGGCGGAACACGGCAAGGTCGGGCGAAACCGGCTGGTCGATGGTGGCCAGCGGGTGCACGCATACGAGGCGGCGCGTCCGGCCGCCGATTTCCGACAGCACACGTCCAAGCCGGTCGGTGCGATGGATCGTGCCGACGCCGTAGCGGTCTCGCAGCGCCTTGGTCACCGGCTCGCGCAGCCCGTCCCACTGTTCGAGCTCGGGATCCAGCGGCCGACGAAAGAGGATGGCCCGCCGCGACTCCACCGGATGGTTGGGATCCAGGAGGAGCATCGCGTTCGGTTCGTCGGTCACGCCGCAGAGGTACTCGAAGTGCGGATGGGGCCGCCAGTTGGCTTCCTCGTGTCCCGCCTTGCCGGCGAAGACCAGTCCGATGCCGCCGCCGAGCTGCTCGCCGAGGGCGCGCCGGCGTTCGGCGTACGCCATGGCCGGGACCGTGGGGCCGGAGACCGGAAATGCCTCGGCATCGGAAGCGGCCGGGTTCGAAGCGGTGGCGGACGAAGCGGGGGGCGTGGCGGGCATCGGGCTCGTTCCTTGTGGTGGGCGGGGCCGGAATGGCGTGGCTGAACGGAGACGGCGGGGCGGAAACGGCGAAACGGACGGAGCTGAACGGGCGCGGCTGGCCGAGGGTGGAGTGCGGCGCGTCGAGAGGACGAACGGGGGCCGCCGTGCTGCGAGCTGCCGCGAGCTGCCGCGAGCCGCCGAGCCCCCTCCGGGCCAGCGTGGTCCGAACGGGTGCGTTGGTCATTGCCGCCGGCCCAGGCTTCGATTCTATGCGTGAATCGACCCCGGCCGAGAACGACTTCCCGGGGCCGGCCAGCCGCCGCATGTCCCGCGGGTACGATGCGGCGATGAGCAACGAACCCGTTGACGCGGCCTACGCCCGGCTCCGCGACCACACCAACGCCGACATCCGATTCGATGAACATCTCCGATCGGTCCAGTACGTCATCGATCCCGAGGACGGGGCCCTGATCGTCCCGGTCATGGTGGCGATGCTGCAGACCATGGACACCGTGATGTTCGTCCCGCAGTGCTCCCTGGACGCCCTGGAATTGGGCGTCACGCTGGTCGAGCTGGATGAGAATGGCCCTGGCGGGGCTGCCTGCGATCGTTGGCGCATCCACCACGGTGAGCCGCCGGACGTTCGCTGGGCCCGCGTGCTGCTGGATGCCGGCCGGTACGCCGAGCACGTCATCGACGGGGAAGCCTTGATGCGGCCCAATCCGCTCGCCGCGGCCGAGCCAGCCCTGTGCCGGCAGGTGAATGGCGGCCGGCTGGACGATCTCCGGACCGCCTGCGAGCGCATGACCGGCGTGCACATCCCCGAGCCCCGCCTCGTTGCCGTCGACCCGCGCGGTCTCGACATCCGCGCCCGGTTCGGCGTGCTTCGGGTCCCGCTTCCCGGCGGGCTGGTGGCCGATGACCCGGCCTCGGCCGAGGCGGCGATCGAACGGGTCCTGGGCGGGGAAGTCCCCGACCGGCGATCCGATGCCGGCGGATACGGCCCGGGACCCGATGACGGTGATGAAGCGGGCGATGGAGCCGACGGCGAGGCCGATGATCCGCGGGAATTCGGTGGCCTGGGCATCGACCCGGCGTGGATCGGGCTTGGCGGGGCGGCCGGAGCGAGCGGACCGGGTGGTCCTGGCGCCGAATCGCCCGACGAATCGCCGGGCGATGCCGACGGCGACGGATCTGGTGACGGGTCCGACGACGGGTCCGAACACGACCGGCGCGGCGGGCCTGGCGACCGGCCTGGCGACGGGCCGGGCGACCGGCCGGGCGATGCCCCGGGAGCGTCCGACGAGACGACCCGCGGGTGAGCCGGCTCTGTGTACCCATTCTGGTCGAGGACGCCGAAGACGCTTCACGCGCACTCGAGAATGCCGCGGTCGCGGCCGAACTCGGGGCCACGCTCGTGGAATGGCGGGTTGATCCGCTGGCCGGCGATCCCCACGGCGCGGCGGCGGCCAGTCGCTTGCTCACCGAGTCGCCCATGCCGGCGATATTGACCTGCCGCGACCCGGAAGAAGGCGGCGCGTTCGAGACCGACGACGACGAACGGGCTGCGCTGTTGCGGGCCATCGCCGAACGCGAGCCGCGCCCGCGGTACGTGGACGTCGAGCTCGCGGCCTGGGAACGCTCGCCGGCCCTGCGTGAGGCGGCCAGCGAACTGCTGGGCCCCGACACATCCCTGATCCTGTCGACCCACGATTTCTTCGGCCGGCCCCGCGACCTTTGGCAACGCCTGGAACGCATGGCTTCGATCGATGCGTGCGACATCATCAAGGTCGCATGGTTCGCCCGCAGCCTCCGCGACATTCTGGAGGTGGCCGACGTCATCGCCGCCCGGCTCAAGCCGACCATCGCCCTGGCCATGGGGCCCTACGGCAGTCCGTCTCGCGTGCTCGCCGGAAAACTCGGCGGACTGTTGACGTTCGCCAGTTTGGGCGACGGGACGGCCACCGCGCCCGGGCAGCCCACGCTCGCGGTGATGAAGCATGTGTTCCGCTTTCCCGAGATCAGCCGGACCACCGCGACCTACGGCATTGCCGGGGATCCCGTCGAGCACTCACATGGCCCCATCGTGCACAACGCCGGGTTTCGCGCGATCGGCCACGACGGCGTCTACTTGCCGATGCCGATCCCGGCCGGCTGGGAGTCGTTCTTGGCCACGGTCGGTTCGTGGCTCGACGACGAACGGCTCGGGCTCCGCGGTCTGAGTGTGACATTGCCACACAAGACGAATCTGTTGCGGTTCGTGCGCGACGCCGGCGGCGATGTTTCGCCGCTCGCAGCGTTGGTCGGAGCGGCGAATACGCTGTCCGTCCAGGGCGACGGGGCAACCCGAATCCTGCTGGCCGACAACACCGATGCCCCGGCCATCGTGGCCGCGATCGCCGAAGCAATTGCTGGGCCGGCGGCCGAACGCTCGGGAGCTGCCGGTGCCGGAGCTGCCGCCGGAGCTGCCGGAGCCCGAGCCGACGGCGCCGCCGCGGAGACCTTGAGCTTCGCCGGCCCCGCCGCCAATCCGGGCGTGCTGCTCGGCCGCCACGCCGTCATTCTGGGTGCGGGCGGAGCCGCCCGCGCCGCCGCAGCCGGGCTCGCGTACGCCGGGATGCCGGTGACGGTGCTCGCCCGTCGGCCGGACGCGGCCGCCGAAATCGCCGCGGATCTGCACGGAAAGCCGGATGCCAGCGACGCGCCGATGCACGTCATCGCCGGGCGACTGGATGCGGCGGGCGCTGAGGCTGCCATCGGCGCCGGCCCGTCGGTCATCGTCAACGCGACGCCGGTCGGCATGGCCACCGGCGACGCTCCGGATGGCGATCCGCTCCCGGCATCGGTCGAACTTGGATCGGATCACATCGTCTTCGACACGGTGTACGTCCCGCGCGAGACACCGCTCATTCGCCGGGCCCGCGCCGCCGGAGCCGGCGTCATCACCGGAGACGTGTTGTTCGTTGGCCAGGCCGATCGACAATTCCAGCAGTGGACCGGTCAGCCGTTGCCGCCAGAAGCCATCGCCGCCGTACCGATGGAGCGTCGGCCGGCCGAATGATGGCTGCAGGCAGCACGACCAGACGTCCGGGTGGCCGGGCCACTGGCTGTGCGGTTGGCGGCGTTGTCGGCTGCTTTGCTGGCTGCGTTGCTGGCTGCCTTGCGGGCTGCACCATTGGCAGTGTTGTTGGTTGTTTCGCCAGCGACCTCGCCATCGCCTCATTGGCCGTGCATGTGGCCGCCTCGCTCGATCGCCTCAGAGACATGTACCCCAGTTCGCGATCACTTCCAAGAGATCGGAGAAGCCGACGCTGCCGTCGCCGTCGAGGTCGGCCGGGCACCGTTCACCCGTCGGGCATGGGCCATTGCTGGCCAGCACGATCGTCAAGTCGGCGAAGTTCACCGCCCCGTCCTGATTCACGTCACCGGGGCAGGGGAGCTTCTTGCCGACGTCGACCATGAAGAGGCCGTCGCCCATCTGGTAGCTCATGTGGAAAACGATCTGGCCGACGTCGTTGATGTACAGATCCTCGAAGCCGAGATCGCTCACGATCGGGCCGCCGTCGACACCGGGGGCGTTGATGCCATCGGTGATCACCAGGCACCCGTTCAGGAAGATGCCTTCGTCGACGAGTGAGGGAAGTCCGGCCGGCGCCGACAAGTCGGCGAGGTACACCACGTGACCCGCGCTGTTGAAGTCGATCCCGTTGAAGTTGCCGAGCACGGCGCCCGAGAACTCGTCCACGGGATCGCCTTGCTGAGCGATGAATCCATCGCCGGTCATGATGATCGCGTCGTTCGACGGGAACACCGTGTCAAGGTTGCCACGCATGCCCCAGGTGCCGTCCTCGGCCAGGGCAAACTGCAGGAACAACTCGAGTTGGAACGTGCCTTGCGGCGTGGTAATCAGCGCACCTTCTTGGAGTGGGATGTCTTCCAGCACCGCCTCGCCGCGGACGCGCCGGCGCAGCATCACCATGTCGATGCCCAGCGGGAGCGAGGTGTTGGCTTCGACCAACAGGTCGCCGGCGCCGTTCCACTGCAGTTCGTCGAAGTTGCCGTCGAAGTTCGCGGCTCGGCCGGGCACGGGATCACCTTCGCGGTAGATCACCTCGCCGCCAAGCACAATCACCGAGTCGTCATCGGTATCTCCGTCGAGATCCGCGAGGTAGCCCACGCGGCCATCGTCGGTGATGCCGGCGAAGCCAAGTTCTTGAATCGTGCGGCCGGCGATGCCGGGTACCGGGCCGCCGGTCCGGGCGATGATCGTCGTGTTGTGGAAGACCGCGCGGTTCGTGCCGGCGGGAACATCCAGGAGCGTGGCGATGAATGCCGCATCGCCGGAAGCGTTGATCTGGTGTCCGGTCTCGAAGAACTCGAAGTTCCCGAAGCGGGCCGGCGTGGCGAGGCCCGGGATCAAATCTCCCTCGCGAGCGATGAGCACATCATCGACATAGACGACGTCGGCCGTCCCGGTCGGGCCGGTCAGGTTGCCGGCGAACATGACGTGCCCGGACTCCCCGATGTTCGGGCGATCGATCGTTTGCAACAATTCGTTCGTGCCGGCCGCGGGCTGGCCTTCGAGGTAGAGCGGGACCACTTCGTACGGGCCGCATTCTTGTGCGGCGGCAGACGCGCCGCCGAAAAAAGTGGCCAGCCCCACTGCTCCAAGAGTCCATCGTCCGCCGGTGCGATGATTCGCCATGTCGTTCGTCTCCGCCCACAAGTCTGGTGAACACGATACCACGCAGTTGCCTCTGGCCGATCGTCGAACCATCCGCTTTGTGCGAAGCGTCCGCCGAGCCGGCCTAAAGCACGAAACGCGAGAGGTCTTCGTCGGCCATCACCGCGGCCAGCCGGTCGCGGACCATCGCTTCGTCGATGGTGACGCGGCGCTCGCCTCCCGCGACGCGGTCCGGGGCGTCGAACGCGAGGTCCTCGCACACTTGCTCCATGATCGTCATCAGCCGCCGCGCCCCAATATTCTCCATGCGGCTGTTGGCTTCCGCTGCGAGATCGGCCAGCGCGTCGAGGGCGTCATCGGTGAACACGATTTCGAGGCCTTCCGCCCCGAGCAAGGCGCACTGCTGGCGGACCAGCGATGCATCGGGTTCGACGAGGATGCGCCGAAAGTCGTCGCGGCCGAGGGCCTCGAGTTCCACGCGGATCGGAAACCGGCCTTGCAACTCGGGCATCAGATCGCTCGGGCTGGCCACATGAAATGCTCCGGCGGCCACGAAGAGGATCTGGTCGGTGTGGACGACGCCATGCCGCGTATTGACCGCGCTGCCTTCCACGATCGGGAGCAGGTCGCGTTGCACGCCTTCCCGGGAGACTTCGGCCGAGCGTCCGTCTTTCGTCGCAATCTTGTCGAGTTCGTCCAAGAACACGATGCCTGTTTGCTCTGTCCGTTCAATGGCTTGCTCGGTGACTTTCTCATTGTCCACCAGTCGGGCGGTTTCTTGTTCGAGCAGGATGTCGCGCGCGCGGGCGACGGTCATGCGGCGCCGGCGTTCACGTTTGGGCATGAGATTCTCGAACATCTGCGACATGCCGGGATCGAACTGCTCCGGACCCATCATCCCCATGAGCCCGCCGGCCGGCTTCTCTTCGATCGAGATTTCGATCTCTCGGTCGTCGAAGAAGCCTTCGCGCAGCCGGGTCCGCAAGCGTTCGCGGATGCGAGCGCGAGCGCTCTCGCCAGGGTCGGGGGTGGAACTGGCCGTGGCGCCGGCGGTCGACTGGCTCGTCTCGCCTGCCGCGCCCGCTCCGTTGGTCGGGTCGGCGTTCAGGCCGTCGGCCGGCTCGTTGGCCGGCCCGCCGGTTGGCCCGCCGATTGGCCGGCTCGGTGGCGTCGGAGTCGTCGCTTGTTCCCCGAGCAAGAGGTCAACGAGTCGATCCTCGGTGGCGGCGGCCGCCTGTTCCTGCACCGTAGCCGCGTGGTCGGCCCGGACCATCTTGATCGCAAGTTCCAGCAGGTCGCGGATCATGGACTCGACGTCGCGGCCGTGGTACCCGACTTCGGTGTACTTGGTCGCCTCGACTTTGATGAAGGGCGCGCCAACGAGTCCGGCCAGGCGCCGGGCGATCTCGGTCTTGCCGACGCCGGTTGGCCCGATCATCACAATGTTGCGGGGCGGAACCTCGCGGGCCAGTTCCGGCTCGAGTTGCTGGCGACGCCATCGATTGCGAACGGCAACGGCAACCGAGCGTTTGGCCGCTTGCTGGCCGATGATGTGCCGGTCGAGGGCAGCGACAATGTCTCGCGGAGTCAGGTCGATCATGCCGCGATGGTAGGGCGGCCGGGCGAACGGGTTCAGCGTCGAGCGGCCAAACTGCCGGATCGGCCTGCGTCGATCGGCCTGCATCGTTCGGCCTGCCGCGTTCAGGCCGCGCGTCGATCGGTCGAATCGTTGTCGGTCGGCGACGGTCCGTTGCTGCGTTGGCCGAACTCGGCCACCACCGCGGCCGAGCCTTCCTGGTCCAGCACCACGCCAAGGGGAATCGTGGGGTCGTCGTCGTCCACCAGAACGTCGGCGACGATCACGTCGGCCGCCACCGGCGGGATGGTCGAGAACAGCTCGTGGATGTCGATGATCCGGTCCCACGCAGCTTCGAATGCGTCGGCGACGACTGGATCAAAGTGCCGGCTCCTTCCCTTTCGGATGACGCTTCGGGCTGTCTCCGAAGGGAATGCTGGCTTGTAGACACGGGCACTGGTCAGGGCGTCGAAGACATCGGCCACCGCGACGATGCGAGCGGCGAGCGGGATGTCCGTCCCCGAACGGCCGTCGGGGTACCCGGATCCATCCCAGCGTTCGTGGTGGGATCGGGCGATCTCCACGGCCATGGGCATGAAGCTGCGGTCATCCGTCGTTCCCGCGTTCGATTCAGCGTCGTGGATCGCTTCGAGGACATTCGCGCCGATGACCGTGTGTTGCTGCATGACCAGGAACTCGTCCTGGTCCAGGCGTCCCGGCTTCTTGAGCACCGCATCCGGAACGCCGACTTTGCCCACGTCGTGGAGGGGGGCGGCATGCAGAAGCATCTCGGCGAAACACTCATCGATCTGGTTCGCGTACGGACCTTCCAGTCGAAGTTGGTCGACGATGGCCACGGCGTAGTCGCGCATGCGTTCAAGGTGGTGGCCGGTCTCGGGGTCACGTGATTCCGCGAGTGACGCGAGGGCCTGGGCCGTCATCTGCCGCGCGATGATCAGGCCGCGGGCTTGTTCATCAACTACGTTGCTGAGATGACCCGCCGCACGTTCGGAGAATTGGTGCACGGTCTCGCGTTCCGCCAACGCTCGGCGGAGACGCAGGTGCACGCAGACTTTGGATCGAAGTTCCTGGGCATCAAAAGGCTTGGCCAGGAAGTCGTCGGCGCCGGCGGCGTATCCCTCGACCCGATGCTCGGCGGTGGCGAGGGCCGAGACAAGCATGATGTGGATCGGCAACTGCGTTGCCAGTTGTTTCAACTGACGGCAGGCCTCGAAGCCATCCATCCCGGGCATCTCGATGTCGAGCAGCACCAACGCCGGCTCCCGATCCCGGGCGATGCGAATCGCCTCCTCGCCACTGGAGGCGGTGAGGATGTCGGCTTCCTCGGCGAGCATCCGGCTCATCCACCGCCGCGTGCTGTCGGTGTCATCAACCACCAAGATGGAGGCAGCAGGGATGGAGTGTGGCATGGGAGCTTCCCGGAAGCGAGAACGAGGGGGCGCGTCCGACGGCGCCCCACCAAGGGGGTCGGCCCAACGCTGGCCCAGGTTGAGCGCGGGGCGATGAAAGCGAGGTCCGATCTGCGATGGGCCCGGTGGCCGAACCCGCGGCCGAACCCGCGGCCAAACCCGCGGCCAAACTCGCGGCCGAACCAGTGGCCGAACCGGCCACGAAACCTGCCGTCGAACCCGCGGCCGAACCCGCGGCCGAAGGTGCGGCCGCTCGCCGGATCAGGTCCGCCGCCCGTATCCACTCGTCGAACCCGCTTTCCACCTCCGCCTCGCCGCCCGCCCGGCCTCGCGACCGCGTAGCATCGCCGCATGGCCGATCTGACCTATCGCACCGCCGGCGAGTCCCACGGGCCCGCCTTGACCACCCTCATCGATGGCATGCCCGCCGGCGTGCCGGTCGACCTGGACTTCATCGACGCAGAACTTGCGCGGCGTCAAGGTGGCTACGGACGTGGAGGACGCCAACGCATCGAGACCGACCGGGCCACGGTGCTGGCCGGCGTGCGGCGCGGGCGGACCACCGGCGCCCCGATCGTGCTGCAGGTCATCAACCGAGACAGCCGGCTCGACGATCTCGAGCGGACGCCGCCGGTGCATCGGCCGCGCCCCGGCCACGCCGACCTGGCCGGAAGCGTCAAGTGGCTGACGACCGACTGCCGCGAGACCCTCGAACGGGCCAGTGCCCGCGAGACCGCCGCCCGCACTGCGGCCGGTGCGCTCGCCCGGTGCCTGCTGCGGGCATTCGACATTCATGCGTTCGGCTTTGTGCGTTCTCTGCGCGACGTTGAAACCGACGTGGTCATTGATCCGGCGCGATTGGATCACCTGCGCGAGGCTCGGGATGCGTCGGTCGTCTACTGCCCGGACGAGGCGGCGAGCGCGGCGATGGTCGAGCGGATCCGCGAGGCCAAGGTCAACAAGGACACCGCGGGCGGGCGGGCCGAGGTCCACGTGCTCGGCTGTCCGATCGGGCTCGGTTCCTGCGTCCAGTGGGACACGCGGCTGGACGGCCGAATCGCCGCGGCAGTGATGGGCATCCAGGCGTTCAAGGCGATTGAGATCGGGATCGGCCGGCGGGCGGGGGATCTGCCGGGTTCAGAAGTGCACGATCCGATCCGCTTTGATCCGGCGCGGCGCGGCGAACCGGCTCTGGGCTTCGTTCGGGATTCGAACAACGCAGGCGGAATCGAAGGCGGCATGACCAATGGCATGCCGATCGTGGCCGTCGGCACGATGAAGCCGATCTCGACGCTCCTGCAGGGCCTGCCGAGCGTCAACCTCAATACCAAGGAAGACGAGCGGAGCGACTACGAGCGTTCGGACGTGTGCGCGTTGTCGGCCGCGAGCGTGGTCATGGAAAACGTCGTGGCCTTTGAGGTCGCCCGCTCGCTGCTCGAGAAATTCGGCGGCGACTCATTGACCCAGGTGCAGGCGGCGTACGGCGCGACGATGGACCTCGCCCGCCAGTTGCCTTTGGAGACCCCAGCGAGCACGCCGGGATGACGGGCGGCCCGCGCATCGTGGTGGTCGGCCCGAGCGGGGCCGGCAAGTCGACGGCGGCTCGGCGGATCGCCGCGGCGCTGGAGATTCCCCACGTCGAATTGGACGCGATCTTCTGGGGCCCGGAGTGGACCAAGCGGCCGATGGACGCCTGCCGGGCGGACCTGGCCGCGGCCACGACCGGCGATGCGTGGATCGTTGACGGGAACTACCGCGAGATGCGGGACGTGGTCTGGCCGCGGGCGACGATGGTGGTGTGGCTGGACGTTCCGTGGCTGCGGACGATGGGGCAGATCCTCGTCCGCACCTTCCGGCGATCGGCGACGGGGCAGCGGGTGTGCGGCGACAACCGGGAGACCTTCGGCCGCGCTCTCTTTTCGTCCGACTCGGTCGTCCACTACGCCGCGGTCACCCTCCACCGGCGGCGGGCTGAGTACCACGCCCTCCTGGGCTTTGCCGGACCGGAAGAACGCAGCCCGCTCCTGCCGGCCGATGTGCTCATTCGTGTGCTGCGACGCCCCGAACACGTCGAACGCGTGATCGACGAGCTGCTGGACGCGAAAACAGACGCCGCGCGGCATACAGTGGTGGGATGACCAGTCCCGAAGCCACCGCCGCGCCACCGCTCGACCTGCAAGCCATCCGCGCTGAGTTTCCGATTCTCAGCCGGACGGTCCACGGCAAGCCGCTCGTCTACCTCGACAGTGCGGCCACCAAGCAGAAGCCGGCCTGCGTGATCGACGCGATCGCCGAGCACGATCGCACGTCCAATGCCAATGTGCACCGGGCCTTGCACGCGCTGAGCGAGTCGTCGACCCGGGCCTTCGAGGCGGCCCGCGGCACCGTGCGCCGCTTCCTCCAGGCGGCCGACGAGCGGGAGTGCATCTTCACGTCGGGCGTGACCGATTCGATCAACCTGGTGGCCCGGGCCTGGGCCGAGCACGAACTCAAGCCGGGTGACCGCATCCTGCTCACGCACATGGAGCACCACTCCAACATCGTGCCGTGGCAGATGGCCGCCGAGCGGACCGGGGCGAAGATCGTGGTCGCGCCGGTGGCCGACGACGGCACGATCGACATGGACGCGTACGCCGAATTGTGCCGCGAGCCGGTGCGGATCGCGTCCATGGTCTACGTGTCCAACGCCTTGGGGACGATCAACCCGGCGCACGAGATGATCCGCTTGGCCCGGGCGGCTGGTGCGATCACGGTGGTCGACGCGGCCCAGGCCGCAGCATCGGTCCCGCTGAACGTCTTGGACCTCGGCTGCGACTTTCTGGGATTCACCTCGCACAAGGTCTACGGCCCGACCGGCGTTGGCGTGCTGTGGGGGCGGGGCGAATTGCTCGAGTCGATGCAGCCGTACCGCGGCGGCGGCGACATGATCAAGTCCGTGAGCTTTGACGGCACGACCTACGCCGGCATTCCGAGCCGCTTCGAGGCGGGCACCCCGAACATCACCGGGGCAATCGGCCTGGCCCGCGCCCTCGAATGGCTGATGGCCATCAACCCCGCGTCCATCCGCGAGCACGAGCGCGATCTGGCCGCATACGGCCAGGGCCGATTGGCCGAGATCGACGGGCTGCGTCCGATCGGGACCGCGGCGGACAAGGGACCGGTCTTCAGCTTCGTGCTGGACTGGGGCCACGCCTATGACGTGGGCAGTGTGCTGGACCGCATGGGCGTGGCCGTGCGCACCGGGCACCACTGCACCGAGCCGCTGATGAAGCGATTCGGCGTGTCGGCCACCACCCGCGCGTCGTGCGCGATCTACTCGACCCGCGCCGAGATCGACGCACTGGTGGATGGCCTGCAACGGGCCCGGGAGCTGCTGGCGTGAGTCTGACCCTGCCGACCATTCAAGAGATCGAAGACGGCTTCGAGGCCATGGACGACTGGGAAGATCGGTTTGCGTACCTGATCGACCTGGGCCGGCGACGCCCGGACTTTCCGGCCGAGGCCAAGATCGACGCGAACCGCGTGCACGGGTGTCAGTCCACCGTCCACCTCCAGGTTGACCTGCCCGATGGAGAACACCTGCAGGTCCGCGCCGAGAGCGATGCGTCGATGGTCAACGGCCTGATCGCCGTGGTCATCGCCATGTACGACGGCAAGTCCAAGGCCGAAGCGCGGGCGGTCGAGCCGCGGGCGGTCGTCGGCCGACTCGGACTCGATCAACATCTGTCGCAGGGCCGGCGCAACGGACTCGAAGCCTTGATCGACAAGATCGAGACGTTGACGCGGCACGGGTGAGGTGGGCTGCAGCGCCCGTTTGCGGGTGGCGCTGCGGCCGAGTGTCCGTTGGTTTGTCCGTCGATTCGCACGCTGATCTGCATCCTGGTTCGCATCCCGGTTCGCATCCCGGTTCGCATCTTGCTTCGGACGTCGCCTCACTCCCCCTCGGGGGGCGAACGCAACCCGCGCCCCTCATCCCGCCCAGTTCGCCAGCACCGTCAGCAGGTCGAACGTCGTCACCATCCCGTCGCCGTTGAAGTCGGCGGGGCATGGCACGCCGGCGGGGCACGGCCCGAACGCCTCGATCACCGCGAGGATGTCGCCGAAGTCGACGGTGCCGTCGCCGTTGGCGTCGCCGGGGCCGGGGGCGCCGGCGTCGATGACGGTGATGGTCAGATCGTTGGACGCGTCGTTGACCGTCCATTGCAGGTCGCCGGGCAAGGCCGGCAGACTGAGTGAGCCATACTGCAGGCTGGTCCCCGCATCGGCCAGGGTCCACGCGTCGCCGGGAGCGAACGAGCCGGCGGCCCCCCCGATGACGGTGATGCCCGGCAGGATGATCTGGCCGCCCGCGCGAAGGGCGGGCGGGCCATTGCCCGCGCCGAGCTCGATCGTGACGGAGCTCGTGTCGTTCGGATCGGCGAAGAACGTGCGGATCTCGCCGGCCACGTCAACGGTCGCTCCTGGCCGCACCTCGAGATGCCCCACGCCGAGAAGGCCGATGATCAAGTCTTCGCCGATGTTCAAGGAGCCGGTGCGCAGCCGGCCTTCACCGCGAATGGCCATGCTCTCCAAATCGACCGACGCACCGAGCACCACCGATCCGCCCACGGTCGATGGTTCGCTGAGGATGACTTCCCCCTCGCCGAGCACGCCGACGTCAACCCCGGAGGTGACGTCGAGCGTGTCGGTGGTGAGTGAGCCGTTGCCCATTGGGGTTCCGCCGAGATTGAGTTGGTCGGCGGTGGTCTCGTCGGCGTTGACGACGATGGCCAGGCCCGACGAACCGATTTGAAGCGGCCCATCGATGAAGAGATTGCCGCCACCTTGGAAGTCGATCTCGCCGTAGGCTCCACGGCCAAACTCGGCGAATCCGGCGGAGAGTGTGCCGCGCGATCGAAAGTATCCGGGGGCTCCGTCGCCGATGGCCAATCGGCCACTGATCGTGAAGTCGGTGATCCCACCCTCACCATGGCCGCCGGGGCCAATCCCGCCTTGCCCGATGGTCATGGACGTCGCTTCGAGGGCGAACCCGAAGAGAGACGTGATCGACTCCGGTCCATCCGGTCCGGCGATCAACACGGAGGGATTGAACGACGACGGCGAGATTGCTTGGATGTCCAGGTCAGTGAACGGATCTCCGCGAAGTTCCGTGCGGCCTCGTTCCAACCAGATGCCACGGACGACCGCGGGTTCTGGCAGCCCCAAGAACTGGACCGAGGTCGTGCCGCGCGTCGCGAACCGGGCGATGTCCTCGGGGCCGGGCCCGATTCCCCCCGCCCATTGCGCGGGGTCGATGAAGTCCCCGTCTCCGCCCAGCCAGTCGATGACCGGTGGGTCACCCGCGATGGCCGCGCTCGCGGTCGAGGCTGCCCCCAGGACACCCCCGACGAAGGCGAGGCGAAGAACGGTCGGCATCCATGCGTTGGCGGTGGTCATGGCGGAAGATCTCGGGCATCGGCCAGCAGTGGCCTGGACTGAGGGCGGGCTTGGAACGTGGGCGGACGGGGCAGCATGAAGTGGGTGGACGGTCAGCATCACGGCGTCTCCGGCCGATTGCTCAGAAGCGAGGGGGCGCCGGTCACATTCGACGGAGTCCTGAGTCCGCGGGCCGACGATCGCTTGCCGGAGCTCTTGTCGCGGCCGACGCCAAGTTCTGTCCCGCGCTCGAAGCGAGACCGTGCTGGGGCGTTCGCATTCGGCGGGTTCTTGCTCGGTCCGAGCGTGTCGCGACCCAGGATGCCGTCGGCCGTCAGGATGTGGTGACTGACTTGGGTGCCGTCGAAAGAGATGTCGCCGAAGTACCCGTCTTCGCCGAAGGGCGTGGTGCGCGACCACGTGCCGTCGCCGCCTCCATTCATCGACCGCAATCGCTCATCACTGTCAACCGCTTCGGCGTTCGTGAACAGTCGGGTGCTGCCGTCATAGAAGATTGTCGCCGGTGCCGAGTCGATGCCCTGGTTGAAGTACCAAGGCTCGCAGCCGCCATATGAACTGAACTCGACGTCTGGGTTGCATGGGTCCTTGGGCGTGTTCTGCAGCCAGTGATGTTCGAGCATCAGCGTCTTGAGATTCGGATACCGCGCGGCACTGAACTGGGGGCTCCGGAAGCCTTGGTCGAGCGAGTAGGGCGAAGACCAGCCACCCTTGAATCCATCGGGGGTTGCGACCTGGGCCTTCATCACCTCTGGGTCGAACATGGCGGCCGGAGAAAGGACGTAGCTGGCCCAGTAGGGGGCGTCTCCGAAGCCCGGAGTCGCCTCGCGATCGACGTAGCCGAACGGCGCATCAAACAGTGGGTCAACCAGCGGAGAGACGACCTCGTCGGCCGGAGCGTAGAAGATGCGGTCGTAGAATCGGGTGGAGACATACTGCCGGAACTGGGACGAATTGATGAATCGGAAGCTTCCGAACCCACGGAGATTCAGTTCGTCCGCCTCAAATTCAATCGGTTGTACCAGTCGAGCATTCGAAGGATTGGACCACGCTCGATACCGGAACCGGATCAACAGGTCCGTGTCATCGAGCAGGCCCCAACCAAGGCCAACCCCAGGAATCGCGTCGTTGCCGTTGGTCGAGAAGAATCCGCTGAACGCCGACGATGCGTCGTCCCCGAACGTGCTGAGCTCATCCGAAACATGCGTCGGCTGGCGATCATTCCAGTCGGCGGCGTACGAAACGTACCCGGAACCAAGAACCCGGAGATTGTCCAGCGACACATCGGTCAGGGCATCGGTGCGGCCTTTGGCCAACGCGGGGAGCGTCAGGCCGATCAGAACCGCGGCGGCGGAGGTTGCCGCGCTGACTTCGACCAATGTGAGGCCGCGGAGACGGGCGGAAGGCGGAGCAGGGTGGTGCATGGCGTTCTCGTCTTCGGTTGTGGAGATGAGGAGGCGTGATGTGGCGGGTCGGCGACAGCCATCGGCCCATCGGGCAGCTTGGACTTCGGTACAGGTTCGAGTTGGTGTCCGCGGCACGCTCGCGGGTTCACCTTTCGATGTAGTTTTCGACAGATCCAATCACGGTCTCGGAAATGCTCACAAGGAACGAATGTTCGATCCGTGCGACGATTCGACGTCGGTGATCATCCGGTCCAGCTTGCGAGCACGAGCAACACGTCGCCCAGGTCAACCGAGTCGTTCCCATCCAGGTCCGCTGGGCATGGGCCGCTGGCCGGGCATGCGCCGAACAGGTTCATGACGAAGAGCAGATCGACGAAGTCGACGATGCCGTCGTCATTGAGGTCCCCGAAGACGGGCGGACTCGCATCG
>JBGCEZ010000106.1:0-5118 GCA_045106735.1 Phycisphaerales bacterium
CGCCGCATCACTCGTCGCGGCTGCCGGCCCACACGTCGTACTGCAGCAGCCGACACTCGATCTCCGCATTCCACAGCGGAACGCGGCGGCTGGCCCGCAGTCCGATCGACTGGCTCAGCCCGGCATCGCCGCTGAGCACATGGCATTGGTATCCACCGCAGCGCTGCTTGAAGAAGTCGCCGAGGCGGGCGTAGGTTTCGTGCAATTCGTCGAGGTTGCCAAGGCGCTCGCCGTACTCGGGGTTCACGATCAGCACGCCGCCGGATTCGCCCGGCTCCGGGATCGGCGTCGCCTCGAAGTCCTCGACCCGAAACTCGATGAGGTTCTCGACGCCCGCCGTCTGGGCGTTGTGGCGCGCCGCTTCGATCGCCGCCGGATCGATGTCCGACGCGATGATCTGGGCGTCGATCGTGCGCCGGGCTCGCTTGCGGGACTCGTGGCGCATGCCGCTCCACAGTTCTTCGTCGAAGCCGAGGGCGCGTTCGAAGCCGAAGTGCGGGCGCACCGAGCCGGGCGCTCGGTCCAGGGCCATCAGCGCCGCTTCAATGGCCAACGTGCCGCTGCCGCACATCGGCAGCACAAGCGGTCCCTGCCCGTACCACCCCGACTCCATCACCATGGCCGCGGCCAGGGACTCGCGGAGCGGCGCGCGGTGCGGCATGCGGCGGTAGCCGCGGTCGGTGAGCTTGCGGCCGGCGGCGTTGAGGGCGATCGTCGCGCGGTCGCCGCGCCACAGCAGGAAGATCGTCAGCCCGCGCTTCTCGGATCCCGAGTCCGGGCGTTCGCCGCGGATCTTCAGCAGCTCGTCGCAGATGGCGTCCTTGACCCGGAGGTTCGGGAACATCGAATTGTTGATCGACGGATGGTCGACCCGCGACTCGATCGTGATGTACCCGCGCGGCGGAATCACCTGATCCCAGGCAATCTTCCGCACCTGGTGGTACAGCGTCTGCGGGGAATCGCAGGGAAAGCTGGCCAGCGGATAGAGCACCTGGAAGGCCGTCCGCAGCTCCAAGCAGAGCCGCCAAGTGTCCGGCCAGATGCCCTCGGTGCGGACGACGGTGCCGGCGATGGGTTCGGCCGGCATGCCGAGCTCCTGGATCTCGTGCACGAGGTACGGCACCAGCCCAGGGCTGCAGGTCACGTGGATGTCGCGGAGGCGGTCAAGCATGGGGGGATGAGGATAGGGCCGAAGCCGCTCGGCCGCGCCCACCACGAAAAACGCCGCGGTGGATCACTCCACCGCGGCGTTCGTTGTCAGTCGTGTCGGCGTGCGGCCGGCGTGGCCGCGGCGATCACTCGCCCTGGCCGAGGGCGTACCCGCGTTCGCCGTCGAACTGGTACAGGTTCTCGGTCTTGATGACGTCGAGGCCCTGGCCGATGATGGCCTGTTGCAGGCGGACGACGTCCATCGGCTCGACCACCGCGCCCAGCTCGCCGCCGGCGTTCACGCCGCGGAAGCGGCAGCGCCAGTGGTCGACGCAGAACGTTTCGGGCAGGCCGTCGGGCCAGACCTTCACGCCGCGGTTGCTGACCATGACCAGCTTCATGCCGCCGGGCGCCGCTTCGTTGAGCTGCGCGGCCAGGACGTTGGCGTCCCGGTCGTCGCCTTCCCAGTCGACGAAGACGTCCACGCCGATGAGTTCCTTCTTCTCGCGGTGGGCGGGCGGAGTCAGATCGATGCGGATCGGGCCACCACTGGTCGCGTCGTCCTCGCTCGGCTCCGGCACGGCCGCGAGCTGTTCGGGCCGCTGGCCGACGCGCTCCACCACCGCGGCGGCGAAGTCGGCGGTGCCGACGCGTTCCTTGCTCGAGCCCTCGCGGTAGATGTCGCCGGTGTGGATGCCGTCTTCAATCGTCCGCAGCCACGCGTTGTGCACGCGAGCGGCCACGCCGCGCTGGCCGATGTGCGTCAGCATCTGGACCGCCCCGAGCAGCAGGCCCGAGGGGTTGGCGATGCCCTTGCCCGCAATGTCGGGCGCCGAGCCGTGCACCGCTTCGAACATCGCGCACGTCGCACCAATGTTCGACGTGCCGACCAGGCCGACGGAGCCCGAGATCTGGGCCGCGATGTCCGAAAGGATGTCGCCGTACAGGTTCGGGCAGATGACGACGTCGAACTGCTCCGGCGTATCGGCGACGCGGGCGGCACCAATGTCCACGATCATCCGCTCGCTGCGAATGTCCGGGTACTCCTTGGCCACCGTCTCGAACACCTCGGCGAACATGCCGTCGGTGATCTTGTGGATGTTGTCCTTCACCATGCAGGTGACGTGATCGCGGCCGTGGGCCTTGGCGAACTCAAAGCCGTAGCGGATGCATCGCTCGGAACCGGGACGCGTCATCAGCTTCAAGCACTGCGTGACTTCGCGGGTCTGGCGGTGCTCGATGCCGGCGTACGTGTCCTCTTCGTTCTCCCGAATGATGACGATGTCCATCTTCGGGAAGCGCGAGCTGACCGCGGGGTCGTAGCTGCGGCACGGACGCACGTTGGCGTAGAGCCCGAGCGTCTTGCGGACGGTCACGTTCAACGACTTGTAGCCGCCGCCCGAGGGCGTGGTGATCGGCGCCTTGAGGAAGACGCCCGTCCGGCGCAGCGAGTCCCAGGAGTCGTCGGTGATGCCGGCGGAATGCCCACCGAGGTAGACGCTCTCGCCGATCTCAATGGTGTCGATGTCGAGGCTCGCCCCGGCGGCCTGGATGATCGACAGGGTCGCCTTCATGATCTCGGGGCCGATGCCGTCACCGGCGGCCACGGTGATCGGGACGGGCGGCCCGGCGGCGGTGGCGGGGGTCGAGGCGGTGGCGGACGCGGACGAACCGGACATGGTGGGCTCCGATGCAATGGTTGCGCGGCGGGCGGGCACGGATGGAAAGGGCGAACAAGGTAGCCGAAGGCCCGATGACCCGTCGGCCGCCACTCGCAGCGAGATCGGGCCAATGAGCGCCCGAACGCCAGTCCGGGCGGCCCGCCATCCGATCGAAGCCGCCTTGCATTTTTTGTACGTATTTTGGACGGGTTTCCGCCGCCTCGCATGGGTTCGCCCGGCCGGCCCGTAGAATCCTGCCATGGCCGCCTCCGACCCAACCTCTGCACTGGCTCCGCCCGACGGCCCAGTGCTCCCCCGCCTCGACCTGCCCCCGTCCCCCAGCGTGGACCGGGTGATGGCCGAGCAGCGGGCCCGCGACCTCACCCGCCGGTCGATCAAGACCTCGGCCAAGGCCCGCGGCCTCCGCCTGGCCATGGGCATGGTCGATTTGACGACGCTCGAAGGCGCCGACTCCCCGGGCAAGGTGCGCGGCCTGTGCCGCAAAGCACTGCAGCCGTGCGAGCGCGCCCTCGACGAACCCGTCCCGCCGGTCGCCGCGGTCTGCGTGTATCCCGAACTCGTGGCCGTCGCCGCCGACGCGCTGGCCGGCAGCTCGGTGCGGGTCGCCTCCGTGGCCACCGGATTCCCGAGCGGGCAGTACCCGATCGATCTGCGACTGCGCGACGTGGCCGCGGCGATCGATGCCGGCGCACACGAGATCGACATGGTCATCGCCCGCGGCGCGTTCCTCCGCGGCGACCTGGAGACCGTGGCCGCCGAGATCGCCGCCGTCCGCCAACTGTGCCGCGCGCACGCCCGGCCGGATCATCCGGAGGGCCAGACCCACCTGAAGATCATCCTCGAGACCGGCGAACTCGAGACGCTCGACAACGTGCGACGGGCCAGCGATCTGGCCATCGCCGCGTCAACCATGCACGCGGCCGACGACGATTGGCACGACGGCGCGGTCTTCATCAAGACTTCCACCGGCAAGGTGTCGCCGGCGGCCACGATGCCCGTCACGCTCGTGATGCTCGAAGCGATCCGCGACCACCACCGCCGCACCGGCCAGCGCATCGGCATGAAGCCCGCCGGCGGTATTCGCACGGCCAAGCAGGCCCTGCACTACTTGGTGCTCGTCAAAGAAACGCTCGGCGACGCGTGGCTCACGCCCAAGCTCTTCCGCATCGGCGCGTCGAGCCTGGCCAATGACCTCGTCCGCCAGATCCTGAAACTCGACACCGGCGTCTACACCGCCGATCACGACGTCTCGGAGTCCTGAGGCCCCCATGACCAACGAGACAGACATCTCGGCCACGAATCCCGACGCGGGCGCGTCCACCCTCGAGTGGACGTACGCCGCCGCACCGGAACGCCATCCGGTGGCCATCGCGGACCGCTACGGCCTGTTCATCGGCGGGGCGTTCCGCGCCCCCAAGTCGCGCCGGCACATGCCGACCGTCAATCCGGCCAACGAAGATCCCATCAGCGAGATCGCCGTCGCCGGCGCCGCCGACGTGGACGCCGCGGTTGCCGCCGCCCGTGCCGCGTTCACGCCGTGGAGCCGGCTGGCCCCGACCGAGCGGGCCAAGTACCTGTTCCGCATTGCCCGCCGCATTCAGGAGCGGGCCCGCGAACTCGCGGTGCTCGAGTCGATGGACGGCGGCAAGCCGATCCGTGAGTCGCGCGACACCGACGTCCCGCTCGTGGCCCACCACTTCTTCCACCACGCCGGCTGGTGCGACAAGCTCGCGTACGCCTTCCCCGGCCGCACGCCGCAGCCCGTCGGCGTGTGCGGCCAGATCATCCCGTGGAATTTCCCGCTGCTCATGATGGCCTGGAAGCTCGCCCCCGCGCTGGCGTGCGGCAACACCGTCGTGATCAAGCCGGCGGAAACGACCTCGCTGACCGCGCTGCGGCTGGCCGAGATCATCCAGGAATGCGAGCTGCCAGACGGCGTGGTCAACGTGGTGACCGGCGGGCCGGAAACCGGTGCGGCGATCGTCGGCCACCCGGACATCGACAAGATCGCGTTCACCGGCTCGACCGAAGTTGGCAAGCGTATCGCCCGCACCGCGGCCGAACGTGGCATTCCGGTCACGCTGGAACTCGGCGGCAAGAGCCCAGCGATCGTCGCAGCCGATGCCGACGTCGAGGTCACCGCTCGACGAATTGCATGGGGCAAGTTCGTCAACTCGGGCCAGACCTGTATCGCACCGGATTATGTCCTCGTCGCCGAGCCACTGCGTGACCGCCTCGTCGCAGCGATCGAACAGTCGGTCACCGACTTCTACGGTGCCGACCCGCA
>JBGCEZ010000107.1:0-7709 GCA_045106735.1 Phycisphaerales bacterium
GAAATCCAACCTTGCAGGAGGCTTCTCGTTGAACGCCAACAGTATCACCCGAGCCGTCCATCGCATCAAGGACGATCTCTTCGCCGTCGTCTCTCCCGAACTCATCCTTGAGATCTGCGCGGCCGAAGGGCATCGCTGGCGAACCCGGGTCCTCGGCCCGGTCGAGACCCTCCAGCTCTTCATCGTGCAGGTCCTCCACGGCAACACAAGCTGCGCCCACGTCCGGGTCCTGGGACGCTTCAGCTTCTCCCGCGCTGCCTACTGCGCCGCGCGAAGTCGGATCCCGCTCCGGGTCTACCGAGCGCTTCTCCGATCGACCGGAAAGGACCTCACCGGTCATCGACATCGGCTGAAGCTCTGGCGTGGCCATCGCTTGATCGGGATCGACGGGTCGACCTTCACGATGCCGTGGACCGACGAACTCTGGCGTCGCTACCACTGGCGGGTCTCGGACATGGGCATCGAGTTTCCCGTCGCACGGATCGTGGCGGTCTTTGATCTGGTCACTGGAGCATTGCTTGAGATGGTTCCGGCAACGATGCGTGATCATGAAGTGGTCACAGCGCAGCCGATCCTGGACCGCCTTGATCCCGGCGACGTCGTCGTGGCCGACCGCCTCTACTGCAGCGCGAACCTCATCAGCCAGCTCGTGATCCGTGGACTCCATGGAGTGATCCGCGTCCCAGTCAACTCGCGGCAAGTGAGTTTCCGGCCCCATCGACCGCACGCAAAGCACCATCACTGGCGCGGCGTGCAGTCGCGCTGGATTCGTCGCCTCGGACGACATGACCAGATCGTGGCGTGGCGGAAGCCACTGCGCCGGCCGCATCACATCTCGGAAGCAGAGTGGGCACGGATGCCAGAGTGGATCGAGGTGCGCGAGCTGCGCTACCGAGTCGAACGGCGCGGATTTCGCGGCCACGAGGTGACGCTCGTCACCACGTTGCTCGACGCGGCGGCGTATCCGAAGCGCGCGATCGCCGAACTGTACGGTGACCGCTGGCAGGTCGAGACGAACATCAGGCACCTCAAGACGACGATGAAGATGGACATCCTGAAGTCGAAGACAATCGCGGGCGTGCAGCGTGAGCTGGCGATCTTTGGCGTGGTCTACAACCTTGTGCGGCGCGTGATGCTGGAATGCGCGGCGTCTGAGGGCATCGCCGCGGACCAAGTGAGCTTCATCGATGCATTGCGTTGGATGATGCTTGGATGCCCTGGCGAGTGCCTCGCCTCGCTGGCGATCAATCCACGCTGACAAAGAACGCCGGCGCCTCGAATGAAGCGCCGGCGTCGGAAGGCGTACATGAAGATGCGCTACGCCCGTGAGCCGCAGCGAGAAACCCCGGGAGAGCCGTGGCTTACGCTCTAACTTGACGGCATTGGCCCCTGATCGCCCGCCGAGATCGCCGACCAGATCGTGGCCACGTCGAGGCCAAGTCGAGACATTCGGCGTCACGTCCCACTCTTTGGCACGCCTGCGGTCATCCGGCCGCAGGCGTTCGCTCGCTCTTCACGGAATCCACTGTCGCCTTCGCCCTTTCACGGCGCAACAGCAGCTCGATGCGCGCGGCGGCCCGTTCGTCGCCGTCGAGCGTCGGGTAGACGCGCTCCAGGTCCGACCGCGCGGCCATCTCCGCCCGCACCGACCGCCACGACGCCACCGCGTCCTCACGCGCCCGCCTCGTACTCGGATCCCAGACCCGCACCTGCCGGTCTCCCGACACGGTGACCAATCGATCGCCGCCCGGCAACCACATGACGGAGTAGACATACGACCGATGGGCCTTCATCTTCATCCGCTCGATGCAGAACTCTGTGTCGACGACGATCATGTTCCCGTCGTCCCCACCGATCACCAGTCGCTCGCCATCCGGACTGTACGCCACGCACCAAGGCTGAAAGGGAAGCCGCAACTGATGCTCGCGACGACCGGTCGCCTCGTCGTACACCTCGAGGAAGCCGCTCCGCCGATCCCACGTACGACCGTCAACATCGAACCGCACGACGGCAAGGAGTGGCTCCGTCGGATGCACCGAGAGACCGGTGATGCCGTAGATGCCCTGGAAGCGCTCGGCACGCGAGTAACGCCAACGCGCGCCACCGTCCCATTGGTCGAATGGAGGCGTCAGCAGACTCCCCGCATACATTGGCTGGCCGGTGTAGATCGCCGTATCACCGAACATCTGACACGCTTTACTCAGCTGCACCCGCGGCCCCGGATCGACGACATCGATGAATGTGTCAATCAATCCCGTGTGCACGTCGCGACGCAAGATATCCGGCTGATGGGCCACTTTATCCGAACCCTTGATGAGATCCCATGACACGACACGCGGCTCCTCTGCCGAACCACCATCGATCGGCATCGTGAAGTGCAAGTGGTCATCGCCAGCTCCGAAGGCCATGAGCATCGTCTGGGTCTGGTAGACGCCCCGCTTGTCAACTCGGGACGCGACGCGCTCTCCGGTCCGTGCATCCCAGAGGTGCATTTCCTCATGCCATGGCCCCGCGGCCGCGATCAGACTGCCGTCATTGGACACAGCGACGTGATACCACTCACTTTCACCGACCATCACCAGGCAACGCGGGTCGTACACCGGCGATGTCGGCGGCTCGTCCAGGTCGGCACGCCATGACATCATGTAGACGAATCGTCCGTCAGGGCTCGGGAAGGTCAACCCGAGATTGCCATGACGGAATCGGAGTGCTCCCGACTCGTCAGTGTGTCGCGTCGGACCGATCGGCGCGCCGGTCCAGGGGTCCATCACCTTGGCCATCCCCCAGCCACTGATCGATGCGACTCGCCCGTCGTCCGAGACCGTGGTGAGCCAGTTGCGGTCGCCGACGCTGACGGCCGCCCCCCGCCGCGGAGGCGAGATACTCAGGTCCAGCGCGACGCGCTTCGCCCCGGACTCCAGCAAGACGCCGTGGTCGAACCCAACCACCTCCGAGACGGCCACACCGTCGTCAATCGCCATCTTCGGACCGAGCTCGCCGGTCACCAGATCGACAACCGCCACGCCATCAGCCTCGACCCTGACGAGGATGCCCGCCCCCAGCAGCATGAGATCGCGGGCAGGACCGGACGACGGAAGCGCCGGCAGATCGTTGATCGCCAGGACGACCTCGCCCCCACGCCGAACTTCGGCCTCGTGGGGACCGGTCCGCCAGAGCACGAGCTGGCCATCGTCGCTGACCGCGTCTCCGTAGGGGGGAAACCCCGGACCATGAGCGATGACGCGCTCGTTGACCAGGTCGAGCAGACGCCCCTCCCCCTCGTCCAATTGAACGACCACCAGTCCCGAGGACGTCGCGTTGCTCCACTGCGATACCTGCAGATCAGGAAAAATGTCGCGCAGGTCGTCATCGATGCCGACCGTCATGATCCCCAGTTGCCCGTTCTTCAACTCGCACAAGCGGCCTCCGTCCAGGTGCTCCGCGGCACCGAACTGACGGGGCAGTTGCGGCGGCAGTCCGGCGCTGAACAGTCGCCACCCCCATCCCCGCACGGATTCGGGCACGCGCCCGAGTGCCTCCATGGCGAGCAACTCCCTGTCCGCTGCGTCCGAGTCGTAGAAGTCGACTGCCGTCTGGAGGAGCATCCCGCCCGCGAACTCAGTCTCGCGCCGCGCGACGCGCAGCGCTTCGTCCGCTCTCTGACGCTGCGTTCGTTCCGCATCGGCCAGCATCAGGGACGCCATGAGTCCGAGGATCAGCACGACCGCGGTCGACATCGCGCCCGCGACGAGGGAGCGATTCCGACGCACGAACTTGTAGATGCGGTACGCACGGGTGGGAGGCCGAGCGGTGATGGGAAGCTCGTCCAAATGACGCCGGAGGTCACCCGCCATCGCCGCTGCCGTCGGATAGCGCCTCGCGGGTTCAGCCTCCAGCGCCTTGCCCACGATGGTGTCGAGATCTCCCTTGAACCGATGATCGAGCTTGGCCAACCGCATCGCATCTGCATTCGCCAGGACTGCGATCGCACTGGAGATCGTGAGGTCTTCCACTGCATGTGGGCGGCGGCCCGCGAAGATCTCGTAGGCGAGTACACCGATCGCGTAGATATCCACCCGGTTCGTCACTGCCTCCGGGGCCGCGCGAAGTTGCTCCGGAGCCATGTACGGCAAGGTGCCGAGCAACTGCCCCTCCTCAGTCACGATCGTCGAGAGAACACTTGACGCGTCTGTTGCGCGGGCGATGCCGAAGTCGAGCACCTTCGGCTGTCCGTGCTCGTTGACCAGAACGTTCTCGGGTTTGACGTCGCGGTGGATCACCCCGTGCTCGTGGGCATAGTGGACCGCATCGCACACTTTCGCGATCAGCTCCGCGCGGTCGCGCACGCCCAACTGCTCACGCTCGCAATACGTCCGCACGTCCACACCATCCACGAACTCCATCGCGAAGTATGGCTGGGCCCCGCGTCCGTGGTCCGCCGTTCCCGCCTCGAAGACCTGCGCAATACCTGGGTGCTGCAGCCGGCCCAGGAGATCGGCCTCCTGCGCGAAGCGGCGCAGCCGATCGGGCGACGGCTTGATCGCATCAAGCAGCTTCATCGCCACCCGTCTTCGCGGCGACGCCTGCATCGCCTCGTACACCACCCCCATGCCACCGACGCCGATGAGACGCTGGATCGTGTACCCCTCGATCCGAACCGGGACGTCGGCGGGCGGCGCATCGGAGGATTCGTCGAGGATCTCCTCAAGCTTCGACCGCACCACTTCAATCTGCGTCTCGCCGAACGGTTGCGCGTCGCCGGATTGATCGGCCGCGTACTGGGCGAGCATGGCACGCACCTCGCCGCGCAGCGGCGCATCATTCGCGCACGCCGCCTCAACGTGCGCGTCCCACTCGCTGGGGGGCCGGTCGATCGTCGCGATGAAGATCTCCTGGACCGCCCGGTACAGCTCCGCGTCCATCAGGTGTCCCGTCCGAGCTCGCGGCGCAGCCAGGTCCGAGCCATCACCCAATCCGCGGCCACCGTACGCGGCGAGACGTCAAGCAGCTCGGCTGTCTCGTCCACTGTCAGAGCCCCGAAGAAGCGAAGTTCCACGATCCGAGCGTGGCGAGCGTTCAACTCGGCGAGCTTGGCGAGCGCGTCATCGAGTTCGGCAACATCGACGTCGGTCCGAGCGGCCGTCGCATCCTCGATCAGCGTGATCTGGTGCGCACCGCCTCCCCGCTTCTCGCGACCTTTCGCTTTGGCCGCGTCGGCAATCACGTGTCGCATGGCGGTGGCGGCGACCGCGAAAAAGTGCCGCCGGTTCTCGTAGCGGCCGAGATCGCCCGCGAGCTTGAGCCAGGCCTCGTTGACGATCGCGGTCGGTTGGAGCGTGCGGACGCGGTCGCCGTCTCGCGCGAAGGCTGATTGGGCAATGCCGCGCAGCTGGCCGTAGACCATCTCGATGAGCTCAGCCTCGGCGGCGGGGTGACCATTCTGAACAGCGCGAAAGAGCTCGGTTATTGGATGGTCTGCGCCGTCAGTCACGCGGAGACTATAGCAGTCGCCCACACGGGACGTGAGACCCGCTGGCGGCTTCCGCACCGACGCACGCGCTCCCCTAACCGATGGCCATGCAGGCGGATGCGCGGCCGATCGAGTCAACCAACGATGACGCGGTGCGGCCTGTCGACCCGGTTCGACGGTGCCGACGCCACGATGCGCGTCGCCGGGTCCTGAAGAAGTGGCTGGCAGCCTCGGCGGTTCGGACGCCGGGCGCGAGTGCCACCAGAGGAGAGAGGATTCCCCGGAATGCGACCATCCCAAGGGCATCAGGGCCACCGTGGCAAGGCGGAGCTCGCCTCCGCCACGGCGTTGGACGGGAACGCGTCGGCGCCGAGGGTGAACGGCAGGACCTCGAATCCGTTGCGCTCCGAGGGGTCCCCGAGCGCGATTGGCGGAGATGCCGGCGTCGCTGCGACGGTGGCAGTGGCCGGGAATGCCGCCAACCACTGAGTGCTACGTGCCATCCAGTGCTCCTCCTGATCCTCGTCCGAGCCCGCCGAGGCATCGGGGCCCGCTCCCCCTCCATCACGACGTCGCCGCCGCGCGCCTGCAGCCGCGTCACACATTTCTTTCCACCGCGGTCGCTTCAGTCCCCCGCGACGGACGTCGCCCGGCATGGCGTGCGGATCGATGGCCGTTGATCCGGTCGGGGACGTCCGGAGATGGAAGGACTCGACATGAATCGGCACACGACAGGGGCGGCGAAGCTGGGCGCCCCGATCGGGATGACCGTCCTAGTCGCACACGACGCATGTGCGCCCGGGCGCACATGCACCGATCACGGGCAGATCACGAAGAGTTCAGGACGCCGGGCGAGACGATCTGATGGGAGACCATCGGCGACGTTGATCCTGCATCCTTCACCCAGTGGCGATTGACCCACTCGCGATCGGCAACGACCCTTCACGACCACCTGGATGCGTCCTCCGCGCTGCTGGCCTGGTGCGTGGGGATGCATCGCCCCCCCCAGGCCCGCGGGCAACCGTCGGCACGGCCAGAACGGCTGGTGTCGCATCATTCGAACGCCAGGCTCAGTCGAACGAGGAAGTCGCCCCCCCCCCCCTCGGCGTGGCAGGACCTCGCCGGACCCTCTCTCTGATGGCCCTCCAGACCGGATTGCGACGGGTGAACTGAGTGACCTCCAGTGGCCGGACATCGCCCTGGAGGGACACCAGCGGCCTCATCTATAGGTTCGGGCCGAGACCACCAAGAGCAAGGAAGACGCGATCCTCCGGCTGACAGCGGAGCTGCTCATGGCGCACCAGGCTGCGGGGCCGGCGAGCCGAAAGGGTCGTGTGTCTCAGACCATGCCCCCCCACCACACGGTCGCCCGCGACATTGATCGAGCGGCAATCCTGCGAACGGACACCCGCTTGGCCGTCGGGTGGACGCTTACGCCCTCCGGCGCACCGATGCGTCCAATCACGATGGGTAGGGACGCCTCAATGCATCGAAATGGAGCCGATGGGGCACTCAGATCCCAAGCTCACCGCGAGAGCTCTCGTCGATGCGACGGCCGTTCCAACGGCTGAGGCGACCGCCCAGCCGCCACGGGCCGTTCCGCAACCGGCGGGGGATGACACACGACGGCGGGAACAACGAGCCTCACCAACGAAGGGCGTTGCCCGTCATCGACTGGCACTGCTTGGCCGTGAACCCGCCGCCTCCGTGCTTGCGCAAACCAATGAAGAAGCGGACTCTCAATCTCTAGAGTCCGCTTCAGTCGCTGGTGGTCCGAAGACCCAGAAAGTGGAGCCGGGGGGATTCGAACCCCCGTGCCGGAACAGTCAGCCCGTCGCTTCTACGTGTGTAGTCACCCGATTGATCTCGACCCTGGCCGGCGGTGGGTGACAGCCTCCGTCCGGGTCATGATCGACTGTTTTCTCACCCGGTCGCCGCCAATCAGGACGACCAGGCCAGCCCGATGTTTTCGGTCCACACCCCATCGGGCGTCAGGGTGGACCGCACCACTACTTAAGCGGCGAGAGCGTACTGCTGGTTGGCAGTTGTGTTTTTGCATCCTTTTAACGTGGCACGGATGCTCCACGACACGCGACAAACGAACCTTCCCTGCCCGGTCGAAACCATTCGGCCCCGTTGGGTTGTCCAGGAAGGACATGCCGCCCGGCCATCCGGGCGACCCACCAGTATCGCCTCCCCGAGGGACGCGGTCCAGTGCAATGTGTGAACCCCGCGGGGC
>JBGCEZ010000108.1:0-12023 GCA_045106735.1 Phycisphaerales bacterium
GTCCACATCGATCTCGACCGCCTCACTCAGGAACCGGTCGATCAAGACCGGCTGGTCGACGAGGTCCGACGCATCCACCGCCACCTTCATGTACCGGCGGAGCGACTCTTCGTCGAAGCAGGTTTCCATGCCGCGGCCGCCGAGCACGTAGCTCGGCCGGACCAACACGGGGTAGCCGATCTCGGAAGCAATGCGCAGAGCTTCGTCCACACTGCGGGCGATGCCGTTCGGCGGCTGGCGCAGGCCGAGTTCGTCCAGCATGGCTTTGAAACGGTCGCGATCTTCGGCCAGGTCGATCGACTCCAGGCTGGTGCCGAGCAGCGGCACGCCCATCGAGACCAAGCCTCCGGCGAGGTTCAGCGGCGTCTGCCCACCGAACTGCACGTTGACGCCGACCACACCGCCCGCGCGGTTTGGCACGTGCACGCCGCCGCCATTCAATCGTTCGACGATGTTCAGCACATCTTCGAGCGTCAACGGCTCAAAGAAGAGCAGATCACTGGTATCAAAGTCGGTCGAGACCGTCTCCGGATTCGAGTTGATCATCACCGACTCGAAGCCCAGCTCCTTGCACGCGAAGGCCGCCTGACAACAGCAGTAGTCGAACTCGATGCCCTGGCCGACGCGGTTCGGCCCGCCGCCCAGGATCACGATCTTGGGCGTCTCGGTGACGCGAATCTCGTCGTCGGCGTCGCCGGTGGTCACCGTGCCATCGTCGGCGATGCGTTCGAGCGGCGGCTCGTACGTCGAGTAGTAGTACGGCGTGCGGGCTTCAAATTCGGCCGCGCACGTGTCCACCAGTTTGTAGACGGGTTCGATGCCCATCTCCTGCCGGCGGCGGCGAACCCGCATGACCGAATCCATGTCGACGCCGCGTTCCCACACGTTGGCCAACTGGACGTCGGAATAGCCGAGCCGTTTGGCCTCGAACATCAGTTCCGCCGGCACGTCGGCAAGCCGGTCCACGGCCAGCAGCTCGTCTTCGAACTCCACCAGACTGGCCATCTGGTCCAGGAACCACGGATCGATGCCCGTCAGCTCGTGCACCCGCTCAACGCTGTATCCCATGCGCAGGGCGTAGCGGAGGTAGTACATCCGTCCCTGACTCGGAACGGTGAGCTTCCGCATCAGCTTTTCTTCGGGGATCGGCCACGTGCCGCCAACGCCGCGCGGCGGCTCCGTTCCCCGCCGGTCGTGCAGCCAGAGGTCGGACGCGTCGAGGCCAAAGCCGAATCGCTTGACCTCCATCGACCGAATGCCCTTTTGCAGGCTTTCGGCGAACGTGCGTCCAATCGCCATCGCCTCGCCCACGCTCTTCATCTGCGTGGTCAGCGTTTCGTCGGCCTCGGGAAACTTCTCGAACGTCCACCGCGGAATCTTGGTGACGACGTAGTCGATCGACGGTTCGAAGCACGCACTGGTCGTGCCGGTGATGTCGTTGCCGAGTTCATCCAGCGTGTAGCCGACGGCCAATTTCGCCGCGATGCGGGCAATCGGGAACCCGGTGGCCTTGGACGCGAGGGCCGACGAACGGCTCACCCGCGGATTCATCTCGATGACCACCATCTCGCCGTCGGCCGGATTGACCGCGAATTGCACGTTGGAGCCGCCCGTTTCGACGCCGACGGCCCGCAGGATGGCCAACGATGCATCGCGCATCCGCTGGTATTCCTTGTCCGACAGCGTCTGAATCGGAGCGACGGTGATCGAATCGCCGGTGTGCACGCCCACCGCGTCCACGTTCTCAATGCCGCAGACGATGACGCAGTTGTCGGCCCGGTCGCGGACGACTTCGAGTTCGTATTCCTTCCAGCCGAGGATCGACTGGTCGATCTGCACCTGCCCGATCATCGACGCTTTCAACCCGCGGCCGACGATCTCGTCGAACTCCGCCCGGTTGTAGGCAATGCCGCCGCCAATGCCGCCGAGGGTGAACGCCGGCCGAATGATGGCCGGCAATCCGATCTCGTCGAGGAACGCCCGCGCGTCTTCCAGCGACTCGACGCTCTTGGCGTTCGGCAGCTTCAGGCCGATGGCCTCGACGATGGTGCGGAACTCATCGCGGTCCTCGGCCCGGTAGATCGTCGCGCGGTCCGCGCCGATCATCTCGATGCGGTGCCGCTTCAGGACGCCGGCATCGTGCAGCGCGCAGCCGCAGTTCAGCGCCGTCTGGCCGCCGAGGGTGGGCATGACCGCATCGATGGGGGTGCCGCGCTCGGCCTCCAGCTCGATGATGCGCTCCACCGCCTCCGGCGTGATCGGCTCGATGTAGGTCCGATCGGCGAAGGCCGGGTCGGTCATGATCGTCGCCGGGTTCGAGTTGACCAGGACCACGCGGTAGCCCTCTTCGCGCAGCGCCTTGAGGGCTTGCGTACCCGAATAGTCGAACTCGCAGCCCTGACCGATGACGATCGGACCGGAGCCAATGACGAGGATGGTGCGGAGATCGTCGCGGCGAGGCATGGAGGAGTGGCCGGGAAGGGACGGGCGAGGCGTGAAAGCGAAAGCCGATCCGGCCGAAGAAGCCGGAGGCGGACGCACCCATGATCGCGGGCCATCCCGTTCTCGGCGGGCGGCCGGACCGGGGGCACAGGGTATCCGCGAGGGACCGAGATCACCAACGCCCCTGGCCTCCCGCCGCGCGGCGAACGCTCGCCGCCCCAGCTACGCTTCTGGGCCGCTCCCCCCGCCGCCCGCGGCCGACCCGCCGCCGACCCCCTTCGACCCCGTTCGACCCCCGGGAACCCTCGCCCTGTTCCAGACGCTGCTCATCGTGCTCGCTTCGTGGTTCGTCTTCATGGCCCTCTGGTGGGCCTTGGTCGTGCCGTGGCTCCGGCGTGGCCCCCGCTCGGACGCCATGTTGGGCTTTCTCTGGCGACTCGAAAAGCTGTACGTGCGCTGGCGGCACAACCTGACCGTCGAGGGCCGCGAGCATCTTCCGGCCGACGACGACGACCACGACGGGCTGATCCTCGTCTCCAACCACACCTCCGCCATCGATCCGTTCCTGCTCCAGGCCGCCGGAGCGTTCTGGATCCGTTGGATGATGGCCGAGGACATGATGGGCGGCGAGCTTGGCTGGGCCTGGCGGCTGCAGCGGGTGATCCCCGTCGACCGCACCGGCGGCGACCGCACCAGCCTGCGGGAGGCGATCCGCGAGGTGAAGTCCGGCGGCTGCGTCGGGGTCTTCCCGGAAGCCCGGCTCGTCCAACCCCCCGGGGAAGTCCGCCCGTTCCTGGCCGGCGTGGGCATGTTGGCCGCCCGGACCCGCAAGCCGGTCCTGCTGGCCTGGATCAGCGGCACCCCCCAGACCCGGCAGCAGTGGGCCGGCCTGACCATGAAGAGCAACGCCCGGGTCGTCTTCCTCGGCCGGTACGAGTTCAAGGATGAACGCGACCCGAAGGTGATCGCCGAGCACCTCCGGCTCGAGATCGCCCGGGTCAGCGGCTGGGAGCTCAACGACGAAATGCTGCCGATGGGCGAGCCCACGAGCCGCCCGGCCCACTGAGCGACTCGGGGCGTCGTGCGGATTGTGACGAAGGCCATCCCACGTCGCGCAGGACCAGCGTCCGGACGGGGTTGACCCGATACACTCGCGGCCATGATCCACCGCCTCGAAGGCACCCTCGAATCCTTGGACCGCGGCCGCGCGATCGTCCGCTGCGGACCAATCGCGGTCGAGGTCTTGGTGCCCGCCGGCAACGAACCGTCCCTGAGCCCTCGGGTCGGCGGCGCGATCACCTTTCACACGCTCGCGTACCTCGAAGGCCAGGGCCAAGGCTCCAGCTTCATCCCGCGTTTGCTCGGGTTTTCCGCCGCCTCCGACCGGGCCTTCTTCGAGCTCTTCACCACCGTGAAGGGCATCGGCAACCGCAAGGCCCTCCGCTGCCTGGCCCGGCCCGTTGGCGAGATTGCCACGGCGATCGCCGGCCGCGACACCGCCCTGCTGGCCACGCTTCCCGAGATCGGGAAGCGGACGGCCGAGACGATCGTGGCCGAACTCGCCGGCAAGGTCGACGCCTTCGCCATGTCCACCGACGCCGCAGCGGCGGCGGCCGGATCGCCAGCCATCGCGGCCATCCCGCCCGCCGGCGAAGACGCCGTGGCCATCCTTCTTCAACTCGGCGAACCCGAAGCCATCGCCCGCCGCCTGGTGGCCCGGGCCCTGGCGGCCGATCCCTCGCTGGACGCCCCGACGGCCATCGTTGACGCCGCGTTCCGCTTTCGCGACGCTTCCGCGTCGGTCGCCGCCCCACTGACCTGACCCCGGCCACCGAGCCCTGGTCGCCAACGTCGGGCCGGCAACGTGTCCCGCCCCCGTGCCGACGAACCTCGGCCCGGTCGTTTCTCTTCTCGCCGCGTGCCCCCTCGAGTCCCCGATGCGCTACGGAATGATCATGGCCGGCGGTGCCGGCACCCGCTTGTGGCCGATGAGCCGCCCCGGCCGTCCCAAGCAGCTGCTGCCGCTGATCGGCGGCCGCAGCCTCCTGGACCTGGCCGCCGACCGTCTGGAAGGCGTCGTCCCGCCGGCGCGCCGGTACCTCTGCATCGACGAAGCCCTCCGTGGGATCGTCCGCCGACAGGTTCCACAGTTCAGCGACGCGCAGATCCTGGGCGAACCCGCCGGCCGCGACACGCTCAACGCCGTGGGTTTCACCGCCGCGGTCTTGGTGCGCGAAGATCCCGATGCGATCTTCACCGTGCTGACGAGCGATCACATCATCGAGCCGCAGGATGCCTTCCGCGCATCCCTCGAGGTCGGGTTCACTTTGGTGGAGTCGGACCCGAGCCGTTTCGTCACGTTCAGCGTGCGACCAACCGAACCGTCGACCGCGTTTGGCTACGTCGAACGCGGAGCGCCGGTCGAAGGCATGGCCGAAGCCTGGCACGTCAAGCGTTTCGTCGAGAAACCTGACGCGCCCACCGCCCGCAGCTTCTTGGACGCCGGCACCTTCGAGTGGAACGCCGGCATGTTCGTCTTCCACGCGGCCACATTCCTCGAGACCCTCGCCCGCTACCGGCCCAAGAACCACGCCCTCCTCGACCGGATCGGCGCGGCCTGGAACGGGCCGGAGCGCGACCAGACGCTGGGCGCGTGCTACCCGGAACTCGAGAAAGTCAGCGTCGACTACGGCATGATGGAGCCGGCGAGCGAAGACCCGGCCATCGACATCTGCACGGTGCCGATGGCCGTGGAATGGGCTGACCTGGGCAGCTGGCCGAGCTACGCCGACACCCTGGACGCGGATGCCGACGGGCATCGCACCAACGCTGCATCCGCGCTGCACCTGGGTTCCCGCAACATCACCGTCGTGACCGAAGATCCTGACGAGCTGGTCACCACCATCGGCTGCGAGGACCTCATTGTCATTCGCTCCGGCCGACGCACGCTGATCTGTCGCCCGGCCGATGCCCAGCGGGTGCGCGAGATGGCTGAGCAGGCCGCCAAGCTGGAAGCGGCTCGGACTCGCGGCGTTTCTGACTCCGACGGCTCCGATTCGGGCGGCTCCGAATTCGGCGGGCCCGGCACCCCAACGATGCACCGCGGGATCGGACTCGATCGGTGACGCGCTACCTGGCCGTCGATCTCGGCGATCGGCGTACGGGCCTGGCCATGGGCGATGACCAGACCGGGTTCGTCTCCCCCGGCGAGGTTCTTCAGATTCCCATCGGCCCGCGGCTGACCGAAGCCCTCGCCCGGGCGGCGGAAGAGGCCGACGCCGACGCGATCGTGATGGGCCTGCCGCTGCACATGGATGACAGCGAGAGTGCTCGGTCCAAACTCACCCGAGCCGAGGCCCAGGTCTTGGCCGACGCCGCCGGCCGGCCGGTGCACCTGCAAGACGAACGGTTGACGAGTTTCGCCGCCAACCAACGCATGGCGCGTTCCGGCCGCACCCGCGGCCAGAAGAAGAAGATCCGTGACGCCTTGGCCGCGGCCGAGCTGCTCCGGGACTTCCTGGACGCCGGCGGAGGATTCGAGCCCCCGATCATGCCTCGCCCGGACGGGCCGCTGGCAGTTGGGCCGCCCGCAGACGGGCCCCCGACGACCGGGCCCCAGTCAGACGGGCCTCCTTCAGACGGTTCTCCCCCAGACAGTCCTCCCGCAGACGGTCCTCCTTCAGACGGGCCACCACCCGAGGAACCGCCGGCGGTACTGCCCACATGACCGCCCCACGCCCCACGCGCCCCGCCGACTTCCTGCCCCCGGACCCGTGTCCGAAGTGCAGCTATCCCCTGACCGAATTGCCGGCCGAGCATGCCTGTCCGGAGTGCGGCTTTGCCTGGGATGACTCATCACTGGTCCTGGTGGGCCGGACACCGTCGGTCTCGACCGCCCAGTGGGCTGGCCTGGCCTTGATCGCGTACTCCGTGGCCGTGGCCGTGGTCTCCGGCGCGGGATCGCTCGCCGGTCCACTGGCCGGGGCTGGACTCGCGATTGCCGGCGCAGCGCTCGTCATCCGGGAGGTGGTCCGTCGTCGACAACGCGACATCCAGTCGACGCGGCTCGTCATCGATCGCCACGGCGTCTCGCGGCTGACCCTCGGCGGCGAGGAGCTCACGGTCCCGTGGACCAAAGTCCGGATGATCACCGCCGCCCTGCACCACCGATACGTCCTCTCCGTGGCCCGGGCCACGGCCCCGCACTGCGTCATCACGGCGATTCGGACCGACGGGTCACGCATTCGCCGCACGATTGAGTTCGAATGCGACATCACGGACCAGCCGCAGGATGACGGGACTCCCCGGCCCGCGATTGGCCTTCGACCGATCGCCGATCGCCGGCTCAACGCGATTCGGACCCATATCTCCCAGCTCGCCGCCCCCCACCGATCTGCCTGAAGTGCCCAAAGGGTGGGGCTTCGCGCGAAGTCGCGTCCGCCCGAAGCCGCGTAAAACGGGGCAAAGTGCACCGATCGCGCAAGGGGCAAGCCCCCGGATCTCGGGGAGAACCTGGAGATTCGGGAGGCGGAATTGGCCCCATGTGGCCCTATCCTCGGGGCTTCACGCTGCTTTTCGCCGGTCAACGTTTCGCGCGAGGACTCGATCGAGTCACAACCGCGGACGCGTCGGCTGCGAACAGAAGCCTGAATCCCCAAAAACGGTCCAGGTTTCCCCCCTGGCCCGAAATCCCCTTAGGAGTCCAGATCATGAAGCCATCCCGCATCGTGGGCGGCAGCGCCACCGCGGCTGTCGCTGCGGCCGCGATCATCGCGCCGGCCGCGTCCGCCCAGGACATGACCATCGACGAAGTCCTCGTCACCCAAGGCATTCGCTTTCCCTCGACCCAGTTGGTTGGCGGCAACGTGACCTTCGTCCGCGTCTTGATCGAGTCGAACAACTTCGGCGGTTCGACGCCGAACGTTGATGCGCTGCTTCGCGTGTTCATCCAGGACGAGGAAGCCGACTTCTCGCCGCTGCGACCGATCAACGGACCGTTCACCAGTCCCTTCTTCCCGATGGACGAGGATCTGAACGACCACCTGAACTTCGCGTTCGTGGCCCCCACGAGCTTCAACGTGGACCTGCGGATCGTCGTCGACCCGAACAACTTGGTCGATGACCCGGATCTGTCGAACAACGTCGCGACGGTTGACAACCTGTGGTTCCGTTGCCGCGGCATCGTCGACCTCCCGTACGTGCCGATCAACTACACGCAAGGCGGCGGCCTGCCGGACGCCGAGTTGATTCGTCCGGGCGTTGGTGATGCGTTCACCCGCATGATCTTCAAGCCGCAGAACTGGAACTACTTTGAGTCGCCGCTCGGCCCGCTCACCTGGACCCAGAACATCAACGGCTCGAGCTCCCAGCTGCTCAACACGCTGAGCGACATCCGGCAGGACGACTTCCTTCCGGCCGGCTACCCGCGTCCGCCGCTGATCTACGGCTGGCTTCCCGGCAATCCGTTCAGCGGCAACGGCCAGGCCAACGGCATCCCCGGTGACGCCGCCTTCGGCAACACGCAGGGATCGCGCTACCAGCGCACGTTCGCCCACGAAGTTGGCCACCTCCTGGGTGAAGGCCACAACAACGAACGCAGCGACACGATCGTCATCGACGTGGAGCATCACCTCCGTGATCCGCTCAACATCCCCCAGTTGCGTGGCCCCAATGAACTCGACGTCATGGTCGCCGGACAGCAGACCGAGGCCGCGTTCGTTTCCCGCGAAACGTACGAGCAGACCAACAGCCGCGCGATCTTCAATTGCAGCGTGGCCGATGCCCCGGCCGCGCAGGATGCCCGCATCCGCATCAGCGGCGTGATCGATCACGCGACCAGCACCGTGGCCCTGGACGCGACGCGTCCGTTCCCGCCCGGTGAAATCAGCGGCGATCTTGACGCCGGCACCGTCTTCGTCGTGACCCGCGACGTGAACGGCCGCCCGACGCACATCGTCCAGACCGCGCTGGCCAACACCCGCGAGCCCTGCACCGATCCGTCGCACAACCATGCGTGGCACGGCACCAGCCCGCTGCACGTCATGGTTCCGGAGATGCCCGGCGGCGAGCCGATTGCTTCGATCGACGTGATCGATGCGTCGAATGGCAACGTCATGGCCCGCATGGACCGCTCGTTCAACGCGCCGTCCATCGCCTTCACCGGCATCCGTCCCGCGGCCAAGGCCAACTTCGGTCAGCCCGCCCCGCTCCGCACCGGCACCGTCATCGACCAGCCGGTCGTGGTCAGCTGGGTTGGCGACGACGCCGACGGCGACGACCTGACCTACACGCTCCAGTACGCCCACAACGGCGAACGCTGGCGCGGCATCCCGTCGGCCATGGGCATCGCCGACAACTCGTTTGAGCTTGACCCCCAGCTGCTGCCCCGCGGCGAAGAGGCTCGCCTCCGCCTCGTGGCCAGCGATGGCCTGAACACGACGATCGTGGACAGTGCCACGATCTCGATGCTCGGCAGCGGCGCTCCCAGCATGGACGTGATCACGCCCAACCAGTTCAGCGCGGTGCGCGAGCGGGCTCCGCTCATCCTGCACGGCTACTCGTTTGACCGCGAAGACGAGACGATCGCCGATCAGATCGTGTGGACCAGCAGCATCGACGGTGAGATCGGCGTCGGCCGCCTGCTCATGGTCGATTCGCTGAGCGTGGGGACGCACACGATCACCGGCACCGTGACCGACAGCAACAACAACACGGTTTCCGACAGCCGCGTCGTGCAGATCACGGCCCGGCTCTTCCCGGACGCCGACCTGAACGACGATGGCCCGGTCGACTTCACCGACCTGCTGTCGATGCTCAGTGCCTTCGGTCCCTGCGGCGACTTCTGCGGGGCGGACCTGGACCTCGACGATGCCGTCAGCTTCACCGACGTCCTGTCGCTGCTCTCGGCGTGGACGGGCTGATCTGACTCGATCGAGCACGATCCCCTGAGACGTGCCCGATCATGCTGGGCCTCGCATTCGGCGAGGCCCCCACGAACCCTTGGCGGGCGTTCGGCGTTGATTCGCCGGACGCCCGCCTTTTTTCGTGGGCCCGCAGATTTCTCCGGCCCGGCGCGTGACGCCGGGGCCGCCACGCCGTCCTTGATCTGGGCCGGCGTCCCGGGCCAGCCCATCCCCTCGGCGGCGAACCTCCCGGTTTGCCGACAATCGACGCCATCGTCCGACGTTCGGACCCTGGCGACGACCGCAACAGAGGACGCGATGCACCCACGGGCCCATGACTCGATCGACCGACACCTGGACGCCGTCTGGCGACTGGCTCGGGTGTTGGCCGACGACGCGGCGGAAGCGGAGGATCTGGTGCAAGAGACGTACGTCAGGGCCATGCAAGCACTGGACGATCCGGCAACGGCCGTGCGTCATCCGGCGGCCGAACGCACCTGGCTGCTGCGGATCACCACGAATCTGCATCGCGACGATCTCCGACGGCGACGCACGCGGCGACGGCATGCTCCGCACCTGGCCGCGGCCGAAACCGATCCCCGCCCCGGCCCGAGCCGGCTGGTCGGCGCCAGCGAACTTGAGCAGCAGGCCGCCGACGCCATGGCCGCCCTCCCGGCCCGCCAGCGCGAAGTGCTTCACTTGGCCGCCGTCGAACAGCTCGACCACGCGTCGATCGGCGAAGTCCTGGGCCTGAGCCCAACCAACGTGCGGACGGCCCTGCAACGCGCCCGCGATGGCATTCGCGTCGCCCTGGCCCCCACCGCCAGCCCGCCCGCCCGCACCACGGGAGCCGCACCATGACCCGGCCGCACGACCAGACCGACCCGACCGAGCGCTTCGACGACGACGCGATCGATGCCCTGATCCGTGGCCACGCCGAACGCCAAGCAACGCCGGCGGGCCTGGCCGATCGCGTCCGTCAGCGGGCGGCCAAGATGACGGCCAGCACGACGGCCAATACGACGGCCAATACCACGGCCAGTACGACGGCCAATACCACGGCCAATACCACGGCCAATACGACGGCAAGTACCACGGCCACCGTCTCGGCGAGCGTTCCGCTGTCCGCCACGCCGGCGACCGCGCCGGCCGTTCACCTCGGCGTCGACGATGGAACACGCCCGCAGCCGATCTCGCAGCCAATCCCCCGAAAAGCCCGCCGCACCGCCCTTCGCCGCGCCGCCCCCCGAATGTTGGCTGCCCGCCTGCTGGCCGCGGCCAGCCTCGGGCTCGCGGCGATCCTGGCCGCGACGATGCTCCGCCCCACGGCCCCGGTCCCGTCGGCGGAGGTCATTGGCCAAGCGGCCGACGAACCCACCGCCCCGGCCATCCGGCTGGCCCGTTTGGACGACGGCGTCCGCGTGGAAGTCGACGACCGCACGGTTGCCGTGGCCCGCCCGACCGACTCACCCAAGATCTCCATCGTCTGGCTGCTGACGCCGGACGAAGAACCGCGGCCCGCAGATCCCCCGTGATTCGCGGGCCGCACACGCACCCTCCCACGCTCTACCCACGCTTCCCACCCACGTTTCAATCGGAGTCGCCCATGCTGACCCACACTCGCCCTCGCATCGCTGGCGCCCTGGCCGCACTGACCTTGTCCATCGCCGCGACCGGATCCACGCTGGCCCAATCGTCGGACCGCGGCGCTGATCGGCCCGCACTCCCCACACTCGAATCAGCCAGCGACACCTACCGCGGGATCGTCGAGTCGACGTTCTCCGTCCAGAACCGGCTGGCCCAGAACATCGCGACCGAGCTCCTCAGCTCCTTCCGTGAGTACGGGGAGATGACCGTCGCGGTGGACCGCAGCGCCAAGAACGCCATCGTCCTCAAGGGCCCGGCCGACGTGGTCCGCCGTGCCGGGACCTTCATCGCCGCGGCCGATCGTCCGGCCGACGCCCGAGTGCCCGAACACGCCGCCAACGTCCTGCGCATGTACGACGTCAGCGGCCTGCGGGAAGCCGACCTGGCCCACGACATCGGCCATACGTTGCTCATGAACCATCCCGATACCCGGCTGATCCGTGGCACCTCAGGGCGGGTCATCAGCCTGCTGGCCCCGCCGTCGGTGCAGTCGGCCTTCACCACCGCCATCGCCCAGATCAAGGAAGCCGAACGTTCCGGCCGTCCCGAAGTCGAAGAAGACTCCGGCCCGATGCTCGTGCGACTGACGTGGCTGGTCGCATCCGACGACCACGACGCGACGTCCGTCAGTCCGCCGATGGAGCCCGTCGTGCGCGAGCTCGAGTCCATGGGCATCATCAAGTGGCAGCAGTACGGCCAGAGTCTGGTGATGACGCAGGCCATGGTCCCCTTTGAACTCGAGTCGGTGTTCTCCGCCGGCGGCGTGAACTGGGACTTCGACTTCAACGGCATCCGCCAGGCCTCGCTGACCCGCACCGTCGACGGCAAGCCAGTCGACGTCGAGCGGATGTCGGTGGCGATTCAGATTCGCCCCCTCGACGATCCGACGCCGCGGCAGGTCACCAACGGTCGATCTCTGCCCCGCACGTCGATCTCGACCTTGTTGGACATGCCGGCGGGGCAAACCGTCGTGCTCGGCATGACGCCGATGCTCGACCAACACTCGGTCTTCGTCGTTGAACTGCTGCCGGC
>JBGCEZ010000109.1:0-4223 GCA_045106735.1 Phycisphaerales bacterium
CCGCAGATCGCCGCAGGTGCGGGTGTGGTGCGGGTCGAGAGGCGAAGTTCGCGTCGGCGGCTGTCGTTCTAGGCCGCTGCCCGGCCGGCGGCGATGGATGTCGCCGGTGGAAAGCGGATCACGAATCGGGCTCCGCCATCGCGTTCTTCCTCGACTGAGATCGTCCCGCCGTGACTGATGACGGTGCGTCGGCATATCGAGAGACCGAGCCCGCGACCGCCGTCTTGGGGTGCGTTTCGATCCGGCTCTTCCGTCGTGCTGAACGGTTGGAAGACCCGGTCTCGAATGTCGGGCGGAATGCCGGGGCCGTTGTCGGAGAAGATGATCTCCGTGCCGGCGGTGGTTGCTTGGGCCGCGATTGCGATGCGTCCCCCGCCTTGCCGGCGCAGGATCCGGGTGGCATTCGTCAGCAGGTTCAAAAACACCTGTTGGAGTGCCCGTGGTGGGATCGGCGCCACGATGTCGGGTGGCAGGTCGAACTGCAGTTCGATTCCGTCTCGCCGTGGATCGCGAGCAAGGCACTTGATGGCCATCTCGGCGGCATCCTGGGGTCGGGAGATGGTTGGGTGCGATTCCCGGTCGCCTGCCGCCAAGTTCAGGGCTGAGTCAAGAATGTCGCTGGCCATCTTGACGCCCTCGATGGTGCGTTCGAGCGCCTTCTCCACGTAGTCTTGGCGGTCAGGATGCTGCTGGGCCATCTGGGCGTAGCTCAGGGCTGGCGTCAATATGTTGTTGAGTTCGTGGGCGATTGTGGCTGTCACCTGCCCCAGGGAGGCCAGGCGGTCGCTCTGGCGAAGGTCCAGGCGGACAGAATCGAGCTCTTGCTCGATCTCATCGAGCCGGTCAAGGGTCTTCTGGAGTGCTTGGAGAGCATCGGCCACGTCGTTGGATCGGTCGAAGAGTCGGTGGACTCCAGTCGCAATTTGATCGCCAGGGCGTGATCGGCGGGGTCTTGGGGTGTGCGGCGGTTGACTGGTGTGGGTTTGGCGTGGGATTGGCGTGGGATTGACGGTTGGTCTTCGGGGGACGGGTTTCGCTGGGAGTGTTCCACGTGGAACGATGGCTTGGAGGCCTGGCTATGGCGTTCCGTGCGGCTATCGGCTGGCGCCGGCTTGTCCGCTGTGCTCAGTCGGCTGGGAGGGGCGGTCGCCGGGGGCTCGAGGGGGCTCTGGCTCGTCAGTCAACGAGGCGGGGCATGGGCGTCAGTTGATCGCTCCGGCAACGTTCGGTCGAGGTGGGGTTGCCGGCTGAGCTTGTCGGGTCTGCGTTTGAAGTTGAGGCATCTTCTCGGCGGACGCGAAGTGCCTCCTCGAACGCCACGATTGTCGTTCCACGTGGAACCAACACCGTGCCGCCCTGCCGGTCATTCGCTCAGATCACGGATGTCCTTCAGTTCTTCTCGTGGCACGATGAAGGCCTAGCTCGGATCATGGCGAGACGTGCATTCGTGCCTGGGTACGCCGTCGGTCGCCCGTGTCGCCCGATTCGCCCCATGCGTCTCGTCGGTGGTCGCTGGTTCCAGAGCCGTCGGCAGAGCGCGGTGCTGGTCGAGCCAGTGTTGCTTCGGGTCGATGGTCGAGGTTGCCTCGATCGAGGCTGTGGGCCGGGTGTTCACTCAGCCGTTCGTCTTGGTCGGTGGTGTTCTCGGCCACCGGCGAGGACATCTTGCGGGTTCGTGTGCTGTACGCCTCTCCGGCGATCCAGCCGAGTGGGGGTCTGATTGCCGCAGTCGTTCATGCCGAAAACGATCGAATCCACTCGAGCCAATGGGGGGCGACTCGGAGCGGCGGTCAGGCATTGCTCGCGCGCCATCATGGGTTCCACGTGGAACACGTCGTCGTTCAGTTGGTGCCGCTCGAACACCGTCTCGATCTTCGTTCACTCGAGCACGTTGGTCTCGTACGGACACTCAATGGCGGGGCCGTATCCCAAAGGCTGTTGCAGCTCATGGTGAGCGGCAACGGGCAGGTGCTCACCCCGGGAGGCAATCGTCCTGCCGACGGTATGGCGACCAACAAGCCGACTGAACTGCGAGCCGTCGTATCGGGCAACACGCGCCCTGCTCAAACTTGGCTCAATGGCCGCTGGCCAGTCCAAGCCCCGCCCAATGGCCGTCGGCCAGTCCAAGCCCTGCCCATTCCAAGCCTAGGCTCAGTGAATGCACTGAGGAACCATGTCTTTCGCCATCCGAGGGAGTGGGCATGGTGGTCGACGGAATGGGTCGCGGTCTCTCCTGGAAGTTAATGAGGCGGTCCCGCGGAACCGCCTGCAGAGATCCCACAGTCAGGGATTCCGTTTCCAGCGGGCCCGTGGTCAGAGGTCTCACCCGAACGAGTACATCACCACCGGCCCGTGTGGGAGTCCGTTCGTCGTGTGTCAACTCTCGACTTCCGGCCGCAGGCTGTCTCCACCGAAGGAACATGCGGTTGGGTTCCACGTGGAACACGGAGAACGTCTCCGCGGAACGATCAGTCGGTCATTGATCCGTGCGCAGATCGATCTCAACACCCAAGTCCGCGACGTGCCGTCTTCCAGCCCTCGCGGAGAGGATCCTGGATCAAGCCTGGATTGGTCGGTTTGACCCATCGCGTGACGCATCAGCATGCTCACTGGGCTCGACTCAAACTGGATCATGGAGCGACGGAGGGCACCGCATCTTGCCCCCGCCAACCCACACGCGTTGGCTCACCCAGCGAAAGAAGCTCGTTCGTTGCGGTCAGTCGGGGAGGGCGAACGGAGTCATCTGTGTCCCCTTGCGAGAACGCAGCGTCCCATTGTCGGCGATCAACCACTGACGGAAGATTCTCGGACGCTGGCGACGAACACCGATCCTCCGGTACAGTCTCGACAAAGGTCGCAGCGAACGACCGTTCACGATCCACAACCGGGAGCGCCACGGATGGCACGAAAGAACACGTCGAGTGAGCCGGCGAAGGGACGCAAACGTCTCGGCCGCGGGCTTCAGAGTCTGATCGCCAAGCCAGTCGCCGTCGATGTCGGGGAAGATCGCACGTCCGCCGCGGACCCGCAGTCAGCGGCCCGACCCGATGCGAAGACAAGTTCCGCCGCGCCTCGTGACTCGGTTGGTGACTCGGTTGGCGGATCGGCTGACGATTCCCCCGGCGATTCGACTGACGCTGGGGGGAACGCCATCGCCCGTGACCAGGTGGTCAACCCAGCAGGATACGTTCGCGCGAAAGATACCGTACAGAATGCGAACAAGGAATCTCTGAGCGAACCGGGTGAAGCGCGCCGATCCGCAGTTGTCAGTGTGCGTCCCGGAAACGGCGCTCCAACTGCTCCCGACGCCGCAGCATCCGCCCTTGCGGCCACGGCCGTCCGCGAGAGTCAACCGATGGATGCAGAGCAGGCTCAGGCGAGTGCGCGAGCCGGCGCGGTTCGGCCATCAGCCGGCGGCGAAGTTGATCAGGCGGCGGCGGGATCGGTGAACCGCTCGAACGCTGCGATCCTGGCCAGCGCGGGGAGCGGAACCTCCGGTCGTGACGTCGGGGATCGCGATTCAGCGGTGGGAGCCCAGCCTGGGCATCAAGACCGACCGGCATCGGGTGTTCCGTCGCCGCCAGTGCCGAGCAATCCGAGAGCAACGGGCGACGCGCATTCGTTCGTTCCCGGGGATTCGGCCAGCACCCCGGGCGTGGATGGCTCAGATGGTCCGCGGACCACCGATTCGTCCAATGGATCTGGGGGTGACGGAGCGCGATTGCTCACGATCTCGCTCAGTCGCATCCACGCGAACCCTCAGCAGCCGCGGCGACACTTCGACGACGACGCGATCGACACGCTCGCCGAGTCGATTCGCACGGCCGGACTGATGCAACCCATCGTCGTTCGCCCCGACGCGGAGCAGGGCGGGCACTACGAGATCGTGGCCGGCGAACGACGTTTTCGAGCGGCAACCAAACTGGGACTCATGGAGATTCCCGCGGTCGTCCACGAGATTGACGACCGAACCGCGGCCGAATGGGCCTTGGTTGAGAACCTGCAGCGTGAGGACCTGAATCCGATCGAGCGTGCCGATGCGTTTGATCGATTGCGCTCGGAGTTCGGCCTCACCCATCAAGAGATCGCGGACGCGGTTGGGCTCGATCGTGCGTCGATCTCGAATCATCTCCGACTTCGGGGCTTGGATCCTGAGACGCTCGATCAAGTTCGAGCGGGCAAGCTGGGGATGGGGCACGCCCGGGCGCTTCTTTCCGTTGAGG
>JBGCEZ010000011.1:0-41128 GCA_045106735.1 Phycisphaerales bacterium
GACGGGGCGACGGCCCCGCCCGGAGGGCTTGCGGTGCGCGAGTACCACCCTTCCCGGCGGCCGCTCGGGCCATTGGCCCGGGGCACCACACGGGTTCGACCCACTTTCGGAGGAACCTCCGAAGGACTCGAACCGGACCGATTCTCGCTGCGGGCCACCCGGCTCGCGGACGACTCCCAGGATCCACGCTCATGCTGCGAACCGACTCGATCCAGTCCACTCCTCGCCCCATCACCGCTTCGGCGGGCTCCCGGCGACGCCGACCTGGCTTCACCGTGACCGAGCTGCTGGTGGTGATCGCCATCATCGCCCTGCTGGTCGCGCTCCTGCTCGTGGCCCTCGGTGCGGCCCGGACCCGGGCCCAGGCGACGGACACCAATTCCACGATCACCGCCTTCGCCAACGCCGTCTCCGCGTTCCAGCAGGAACACGGCCGGCTGCCCGGTGCGGTGCCCGAGGCGACGCTGCTCAATGATGCCGGCGGCAACGCCACCCGGCTCACCGGCATGGAGAACGCGCTGCTCGAGTTGATGGGCGGCTACGCCTTCGACAGTGACACGGTTGAGTTCAACTCGTTTGATCTGTCGAGCCCGAGCGTCCGTGAGTACACGTTCAGCGAACCCGATGGCGGCACGCTCCGCATGCGGGTCGACGTGAACCGCATCGGCGAAGGCCCCAAGATCAAGGGCAAGCGCTTCGGACCGTACTTCACGCCCGACGAAAACGACTTCCTGCCGGTGACCGGCCAGACGAATGAAGCCGATCCGGATGCCCCGATGCTCGACCTGCTCGACGCGTGGGGACAGCCCATCGCGTTCCTGCGGGCCCGCCGCACGCAAGGCCCGCTCGTCGGCCTCGCCTCGGCCGGAACCATCTCGCAGTTCGACCCGTCGCCGCTCATGGGCTACATGGGGTCGACCAGCTTGGGCCGCCTCGGCAAGAGCCAGGTGTTCAACGCCGGCGGCAACACCGAAGGCAGCATCCTCACCGACGCGGCCGGCGGCAACATGATCGCCCTGGACAACCTGGCGTACCTCATCGGTCACCCCTCGATCGCCGGCCAAGCCCGCGGCTCGTTTGTGGTGATCTCCGCCGGCCCCGACGGCATCTTCTTCTCCGCCTCCGATGGCCCTGGCCCGACCGACTCCACGAACGGCTACATCGTGGAGCTCGACACGCTGACGACGGGCGCCGGCGTGCTTCCGCCCCAGGTGATCGAGGAATACGACGACCTCGTGACCTTTGGAGGCGCTTGATGATCGCGCGTTCCACCGCGTCCCTGTCTGTCGGTTGTCGGCCTGGAGAGTGCACCATGAGGCGTCGTGCCCTGACATTGCTTGAACTGCTCGTCGTCATGGCGGTCATTGCAGTTCTCATCGGACTCGTCTTGTTCAGCCTGCGCATCGTCCGCGCGAACGCCGAACGAACGCGGGAGTCCAACGCGCTGCGGCAGATCACGCAGGCCTACCTCGCGTACGCCAGTGCGAACGAAGGCCAGCTCATGCCGGGCTACGTGAGCCCGGCCGCGCAGCTCCAGCTCAACATCCGCGGCTACGGTCCCGACGGGAAGATGATTCCCGATGACCAGCTGTGGGATTCGGCCGGTTGGATGTGGCGACTCTCGCCGTATCTGGACGACTGGCGCATCGGCATGGAGGGGTACACCTCCGCCACGTTCAAGGCGGAAATCGAGAACGAAGTTGCCCGCGGCGTCCTTGGCCGCAGCACGGCCACGGGTGCTTCCGACATCGGAATCGGTGAGTTCCCCGCCTTCGGGCTCAACGGCGTCATGCTCGGCGGCGACGATGTGCACCTGATGCCGCACTCCTCAGGCGTGCTGGGCAACGAGGCCCCCTGGGACTTCAACTCGGCCGGCACGGTCAAGGCCATCGAAAACCTGTCGCAGGCGAAGGCGCCGGCGCAGACGGTTGTGTTCATGCCGACGGCCCGCTGGGGATTTGCGGGGAGCGAGCTGCTTCCGACTGGCGGCAATCCCGCTACGACTGGCGTCCGACTCGGCGCGCCGATCGTGCAACCGCCACAGTTGATTTCGGGAACGCCCGGCGGGGATTGGGCTCGCACCGAAGGTAACGCCACGTGGTGGTACAACGAGGATGGCAGCGACACTGGTGCCTCCCGCCAGGCCGCTGGCGGATACGCATGGTCCGATGGCTCGGGCCCAACCGGAGCGAACGGATTCCCCTTCGATCGTCGCGACAACGCCGACGCGGCGGGCATCAACATCCCGACGTCTCGCCTGGACGGCAGCATCGAGTCCGTCGACATGTTCCGCCTGATGCGGGAGATGAAGTACTGGGATCCTCAGTCCACGGTGTTCCGCGAGGGCACGAACTTCTGAGCCCCGGCCGGCGGACGGATCCTTCGGACGCCGGCCATCGAACGACGGCGATCCAACCAACACTGACACGCCGCGTCATTCGCCCGTTTCCCGGGCCGATGACGCGGCGTTTCGTTGGGTGTTTCGCTCGGCGTTTCGTTGGGCGTTTCGTTGGGCGTTTCGTTCGCGGACAGTCGTACGGGCGGCCATGCGGGCAGCCGTCCGGGCGGAGCGAACACCGGCGCAGCGATGCCTGTCCTCGTGCGCCCCACCGCCGCCGATCAGTCGCGTTCGACCGACTCATCTCGCCAGACCCCGGCCGATGCATCGAACCGGTCCAGCGATGCCGGCACCAATTCGTTCACCCCCGCTTCGATCTCCGTTGCCGACGGGGCGATGTGCACCGGCTCGTCTCGGCTCATGCGTTGCCACGCGTCGCGCACCCGCACGCAGAACGCCCCGATGTGGAACGTCTGGGCGACCCGCTCGCGCCCCTTGGTCGCCATGGTCGCGCGCAGTGCGTGGTCATCGTGCAGTCGTCCGATGCGATCGGCCGCGGCGATGTGGTCGCCGGGCGGCACCAGCAAACCGGTGATGCCGTCTTCGATCAACTCCGCGAACGCCGGCGCCGCGTCGGCCACCAACGGCACGCCGGCGGCCATGGCCCACAGCGCCGGCCCCACGCCGGGCACCGACGGCCCGCAACGATCGCCGCCGAGCAGCCAGCCCCGCAGCCCGTACGGCCGCAGCTCCGGATCGTCGAGGCGGACCGAACCCGTCGCCGTCATCATGGCCACGTCGCAGCCGGGCAACATGGTCCAGGGCTCCGCCAAGCCGTCCTCCAGGTCCATCACCGACTCGATGCCCAGGTCCTGCAGCCACCGGCGACCGGCCAGGCGGCGGGCCGCCCCCGGATGCACTAGAAGCTTCACCCGGCGGCCGCTCACCGCGAGTCGTCCCACCACGTCCGCGGCGACCCGGGCGTCGGCCCAGGCCATCGGCGAACCGAGCAGGCCAACGACGACGGTGCCGCGGCCGACGTTCCATCGGTGCCGCAGGCGGTTTCGGGCGTCGGGGTCGACGAGCTCGGGGTCCACCCCCGGTGGCAGCACCGAAACGTGTTCGGCCGGGAATCCGGCGGCGATGTACTCCCGCCGCACCGACCGGCTCGGGACGAGCATCGGCACCGGATGGCGGTCCGCCGCCCGGCGCAAGGCGATCAGTCCCGGCTCGGACACCGGGCCGATGGACGCCGACGCCAGGATGCGGCGACCGGGAACCGCCGCGGCCAGGGCCATGGCCGAGCCGAGCGTCCAGCCGTGGAAGAGGTCAAACGGTCCGTCGGTGCGTTCCCAGGCTTCGATGAGCCGGCGGAGCGGACGTCCGGCGCTGATGGCCAAGCCGATCGTCGTCGGCACGAGTCCGTCGGGGACCACCCCGCACCGCCGCGCGAGCCGCGCGTGGCGACGACCGCCCAGGATCACGGTGCGTTGGTCGACGGATGAGATTCGTCGCAGCGGTCCGGCGAGCTGGCGCAGGGCAATGCCCCCGCCGCCGGCGGCACCGGGATCGATCACGTGGAGGATCCGCAGGCGGTCCATGGGCGAGCGAGCTCCCGAATCAGCGCGGGTTGAGGTTGCCGCCGAGTTCCTTGATTTCGTGCTCGTAGAACAGCTTGCCGATCTCGACCGCGAGCTGATCGATCACTTCAAAGCTGATGCGCACGCGGCCCGACTCGCTGGAAAGCGCGAGCGGATCGGTCTCGAGCAACTGGGCGGAGACGATCTCGAACGGTTGCGGCGAGGCCGGCGACGGAAAGACGCGTTCTCGCGCGCTGATGTCGAGGATCGAAACCCGGGCGGACGCGGCCGGTCGCGGCACGCTGTTCGGCAAGAACGCAAATGACTGCATTTCGATCGCGATCAAGACTTCGGCGCCAACCTCCTGGCCGATCATCTCGCGGCTCACCAACTGCCCGCTGCGATCGCGGGCGTCGGCCAAGGCGATGGCATCGGTGGAGTCGATCATGTTCTCCGGGTTCAATTCCTTCTCGGAGTTGATGATCGTGGTGACGCGGCGCCCAAGTTGCCGGCGAAGCTGCGTCGATCGCAGCGGAATCACGTTCCGCCGGTCGTCGACAAAGACCACCGTCGGACGAGGCTCCAAGGTGTAGAGCGCTTCGCGCGTGGGCGGCCCGTCGAGGATCGTGACGATCGGAGCAACGATGTTGCACCCGCCCAGCATCAGGAAACCGCCGGCCAAGAGGCCTTGGCCGAGCAGTTCGCGCCGGCTGATCCCCGCGGAGTTGTCGCTGGCCGGCGCGGCGTGCCCGGGCAGCGCGTCGGCCGACATCCCGTTGCCAGAGGAGGTCGAACGAGCATCAGATGCATGTCGATCGGCAGATCGGTCGAGACTCACTGATCGAGCTCCGGCTTGTAGAGATCGGGATACTTGGGCTCTTCGTGCTTGTAGAAGAGCCAGGCAACTCGGGTGATGAACTTGCTGGTCAGACCCTGGGCGATGGCGGACTCGGCCACGTCTTCACGGGTGATGCCCTCGATGTCAGGGAACCGCACGTTCACTTCAAAGGTGTCGATGAACGAGTCATTGTCGAACCCATCGGCTTCGATGATGCCGACGGTCGCGCCAACCGCGCCGTCCCAGAGGAAGCGGTTGCCGGGCGGGTTCAGCCGGTACTCGTACACATCCACGTACACGATGCGATCGGCATTCAATGCTTCGGCGATCTCGCCGTAGGCCATCGCGTCCCACTGCGGCGTGCGGTACTGCCAAGCCTGGATGCCACGGGGATCAAGCACCGAAACCCCATTGACATTCTCGAGGATCTTCTGGCTCACCACCGTGGCCACGTTGGCCCCGAGCTGCGGCGAGTTCCAACTGATGTCGAGGCCGACGTTCACGACGACGGCGACCGTTTGCCCTTCCAAACCGCGGTACAGCGGTGCGACCTCAATGAGCTTCTGCGTCTCGAACGACTGGCCCATCGCCCCGACAATGCCGAACGCGGCGCACCCACCGGCGAGCAGCAGATTGCCGCCAGCGATCAGTGCCGCGGTGGCGAGTGGCCATCGCGACCGGCGCGACCGACGGCGGGGACCGACATCAGTCCGAACGTCGTTCCATTCACGGAGAAAGCGAGCAAGACGTTTCATGGTCAGATCCATCCTCGGTGGGTGGCAATCTTGTAACCCCAGGCCAGCAGCAGCAATCCACCGCTGATCCAGCCGATCCGGGCGGTGACCCAGCGATTGACAAGCAGGCCGAAGACCGCGGTCCCAGACCAAGCAGTCCAGAGGGCGGCAACGAGCGTGGCCGCGGTGACAACGGCCAACAATGTGCCGAAGGGTTGGGTCACGAATGCCGCGACAAGGTTGCCGTCGGCTGAGTGGGCGAATGCGGTCGTCATCCCGCAGGTCGGGCACGGCAGATCCATGCGGGTCACCCAGCCACACTCGGGGAGTCCGAGTTGCTGGTGGGTCCCCAGTCCGCCGCCCGAGGGACTGAGCCAGGCGGCGACCCCGAGCAGTCCGCCGGTCGGCATGGCCAGCGCGACCCCGATCAGGCGGCGTCGCATGCGTGCCCCGGCCGAGTCATCCGACGGGACATCTGATCCGGAACCGGAGCCCAAAGCTGATGCTGGTGCTGCGTCCGGTGCGGTGCCCAATCCGCCCCGGGAATCTGAGCCCGAACCCGAAGTCGATGCGATGCCGGGCCCGGAGTTTCCGCCGGCGGCGTCCGCGGACGATGCCGCGGCGAAAGGTGGGGTGGCATCAGAGCTCATGGCGATCCGGAGGGGCGTCCGTCGGTCGGACGGGTCGGGGTTGGCTGGCCGCGGAAATCGAACCGCGATACCGCGGGGGCCGGACCGCATGGTACCCCCCCGTCGCCGGCACGATTCGAACGGCCCGGCGGCAGGGTTCCCGGGGATCCGGAAGCCAGCGTGTGTCTGGGCGACGTCGCCCGAGGGGGACGCCAGCACGGCATCCCGTGCCGGCTCAGGCCGGACGGCGGGTCACGTGGCCGAGTCGTGGGGCCGGGCGTCGGGCCGGGCGCGGGGCCGGGCGCGGAGCAAGACAGAGGGCCAGGCGTGGGGCGGCGTTCCGGCCAGTCGGGCGACCTACCGCGGCTCAGCGCGGGCCGGCCCCGAGCCGGGTGACGTACCAGCCACGCCGGCCGCCGAGCTGAATCGGGGCTCGCAGATGCAGTTCCAGCCCGCAGTGGAGCAAATCGGCGATGCGGAGCGGGTCGTCGGTGAAGACGTGGCCGCGCGGCCGCCGGCCACCATCGATGGGCGTGTCGCGGCAAGCCATGGCCAGCAGATCGGCGTGGTTCACGGCCCAGTGGGTGACCGCGGCAAGCCGGACGGCGTCGGCCACATGGGCCAAGACATGCAAGCCGCCCGCATCGTCGACGGCGAGTTCCACCGCCGGATGGTCCGGGCAACGCACGGGGAGGGCGATGAGCCCGGCGACGTGGTCGACCAATGAGCGAGAGCCGTCGGGATCCTCGATGCAAGTGCCACCGGCTTGGGTGCCAGCCAATCCCGCATCGCACGCGATGGGTGGCGCCTCAAATGGAGCGCCCGCCAAGGCCGGATGCTGCTCGATCGGACGCGGCGGGCTGCCTCCCACCGGCGTCTCGAAGGCCGGGTTGGCGACGGGTTCGGGACGCGCGAGTGGCGACGCCGGCGATGCCGCGGCGGTGTTCGGTGAACCGCGTCGCAAGAGATCGATCACGTCCGTGGGCGAGAGTCCGCTCGGCGGACCGCTGACCACCGCTTCGGGGACCGCACCGGGTTCGATGCGCGGGATGCAGCAACGCAATTCGACGTGGTGGGCGGTGTCGGCGTGGACGGCGGCGTCGATGGCCACGGAGACGGCTTCTGCTTCGCGTCGGACGACGCCGACCACGGCCACGCCGAGTCGCGGCATGGCCACGCCGCGCTGTTCCGCCGCCGCGGCCAAGGATGCGGCGATACTGCGGCAGCGGGCGATCGACATGGGATCGCCGCTGGTCAGGATGGTGACGCGTTCGGGCTGCCCCGACAGTGTGGCGTGCGGATCCGGCGGACCGGCCGCGTGCAGGACCCAGGCCCCGCTCAAGCGCGACATGGCGGTGACCGCCGCGCGCAGCGGCAGGCGTTCGAGGCCCGCCGGGCCGCGGCGACCGAAGAGTTCGAGGCGGACTTCGTCGCGTTCGCGCCGCACCAAGACCGACGTTCCGGACTGCATGCTGATGACGTGCATGAAGGGCGCCAGCCAAATGCCGGCGCGGACCGGGAGGTGGCCGAGGATGACCCGCTCGATCGGGGCCGGGTCGGCGGCCCTCTCGGCATCAACGTCGTCGCGGAGCAAGCGCTGCAGGGCGTCAACCGCCGGGGCGGCCAGGGGCGACGCGGGTGCGTCGGCTGCGTCGGGTGCGTCGGCTGCGTCGGACGGGAACTCGATCTCGACACACGCCGCGGCCAACGGATCAGCCGGGGTGACGACGGCATCGATCGCCCCGAGGAGATCGTGAACACGATCGCTGGTCGGGCGCGGCGTGGTCACCGGATCGAGTTCGCCGAGCCGGGACTGTATCTGGGTTTGGGTTGGGGCTTGGATTGGGCCTTGGGTTGGGGTTTGGGCGTGGGGGTGCTCGGATCGGGGGTGCGCCGTGTTGCCGCCAAGCGCTTCGATGCCGGCCACTTCACCGGCCGCATCCTCGGCGTCGGGGCCAATCGTGCCAACCACAGACGGCCGATCGGTTCGCCGCTTCTCATCAATCAAGCCAACGTGGTCGCCATCCTGCAGCGGGCCGCTGGGCAACGGCCCGTCAGGGCTGGCGGAAGTGCCAGCCGCAGCGGGATCTTCCGTCGGATCCGATTCGGATTCCGAGGTCGTCATAAAGATCGAAGCCAGCGCCTTGTACGGATCGCGCGAGCGTGTCACCCGACGTACTCCGGGCTGCGCGGAACGTCGACCACACTGTGGCGATCGCCGGTTTCGCCAAGTCCATCGAGCGTGTTGAAGCCGTCAAGTTCCCATCGTCCGTCGATGACCACGCGGTATCGGTGGCGGCCACTCGGCACCGGAATCAAGATCTCCTGCACACCTGCGTCGAGATTCCGCCGCATCACGTGCCGGTTCGGCGCCCATCCATTGAAGTCGCCAACGACCGCAATGCGTTCACCGGCCTCGAGCGGTTGGGTGAACAGCACGCCGCGTTCGGTGAGGTGCACGCCGAGCAATCGCGCCGGCCGGCCTTCGGCGCCAGCTTCCAAAACGCTGGAGTGTTCGAGCATCGGATCGGCGGCCGCCAACGGACGAACGGGTGCCGCGACCCGGGAGGCCAGACGTTCGGTGCTCTGCGAGATCGCCTCAATCAGCTGGTTCGAATCCGCCTCGGCGGACGACGCATCGTGGCCGTTCGACGTGCCGTTTGTGGATCCGTTCGTGGATCCGTTTGTCGATCCATTGGTCGAGGCATGCGACGACCCGTTCGCGGAACCGTTGCGGGCGGCATCCCCGCGGTCGTTCGTTTGGTCGTTCGTTTGGCCGTTCGTTTGGCCGTTCGTTCGGCCGTTCTCCGACGCGTCGTGCGTCCCATTCGCGTGGACATTCGCCGATCCGTTGACCCGCCGGCTGGTCGCGTCGGTCGGAGCGTCGGTCGGAGCGTCGGCGGTGTCGGCGGCATCGAGTTCAGTCGTCTCGACTCGCAACGTCGCCCGCGGCACATCGACGCGGACGCTTCGCGGCCCACGTTCGGTGTCATCGGCGGCGGGACTGACGGTTCCATTGCCCGGACGCGGCGGCGCGGTCCCGGGACGAATGTCGGGCTTTGCGCCGCGTCCAGCATCGGCATCGCGGCCGGGGACGCTGCGGGGTGCGGCCGGCGCGCCGGGCGTCCGCTTCAGTCGATCGGCGAGCTCCTTGGCTCGGCTGCCCTGCCCCGTCGTCGGCGGCGGCATGCTGGCCCGGGCCCGTTCGATGGCGGCATTGGCCACGTCGGGCGCGACCTCGATCACCGGGGCCATCGTCGCGTTCTCGATGAGCCACTCGGCGAGCATTTCGTAGTCGCGGCACGCACCGCTCGAGCCGTCGTATTCGGTGATGGCCATGCCAAGAGCGGCGGCCTCACGGAGGGCTTCGTGGAAGCCAACCTGCAGCGGCAGGATGAGGCCGGCGAAGGTCCGCTGGAGTTCGGCCAGGATGTCGCGGCTCAGGCGCGAATCGCTGCGGTGCAGCGTCGGCAGCATGTGGCAGGCGATCGGGCGGCGGATCCGTTCGATCACGCTCTGGATCGCGTTCCACTGCTCGCGGGCCCCGCGGTAGGCGAAGTAACTCGTCTCGACCGGCACCAGGACCTCGCGGGCGGACCGCATGGCCGAGTAGGTCAGGACGCTCAGGGTCGGCGGGCAGTCGATCAGGCACAGATCGTGCGTCGGGGCGTACTGATCCAGGAGTCGCTGGAGCCGCACATCGCGATCCGAGAGCGAGGCGAGGGCCCCACCCGGGGAGTCGATCCCCGCCAACGCGACCGTGCTCGGCATCAGGTCGATGCCGTGGGTCCCGCGGAACAGATACGTCCGAGGGTCAAAGGACTCGTCGATCGGCGTCACCAGGGCATCGGCCACACTGGCCTTGATGTTCTCCTGCGGCACCCCGAGACCCAGGGCGCAATGGGATTGCGGATCCAGGTCCACCAAAAGGGTGCTGACGCCCCTGTTGGCGAAGACAGCAGCCAGGCTGACGGCGGTCGTCGTCTTGCCGCATCCGCCCTTCTGATTCACGATCGCGATCGTCCGCACCGAGCACCTCGCATCCAACGGCGTGAAAACGCGGCCCCCCGAGTTCCGTTCGGGTAGGCCGACGTTCAAGTTGGTCAATGGGGATTATCGGGAGTCTGGGGAAGCCTGCTTGAATACGCGGCCTTTTGGCACGACCAGAATCGTCCAGACCCCCCAATTGGTCCCGATCAGGCGCCGATCCGGGCCTGGGAAACCGCCCAGATTGCCAGCTGCGGCCGATTCTGGCGAGCCTGGAGCGCCCGCGACCCGAACAGATTCGTCCGGCCGGGTTGGGCCGGCCAGGACCTCGATGCGCTCGATCCGGGGGTCCAGCCGAAGCCACGTGGGCAAATCGAGGCCGCCCGGGCGCTGGCTGGCGTGGCCCGCGGCGGCCGGCCCGTGGCCAAACCAGGCTTCGAGCGAGTCGGCGTGGACAAGGATGTGGGGCTGCCCGGCCGCGACGAGGGCGGCGTGGCGTCCGAGGTCGAGGTCTGGCACCCGGCCAAGCCGCACGGCGAGCGAGGGTTCAGCCGACCCGAGCGTGATGATCGGGAGGCCGGAGCGTTCGGCCTCGGTCATCGCCGCCCGGACGGCCGCGGCGAGATGCGGGCCGGCGGCGGCGGGAATCCCGTTCGACGGCCGCCGGGCGTGGACGGCGGCGGCGGCCAGGAGCGCCGCGGCGAGCGCCGGCACCAGCCATGGCGTGCGAACATGCCAGCGGCGATCACCGGAGGTCAGCCACGCCGCGGCGATCAGCGACGCGGCGGGCAGGCACGGCGCGAGGTAGTCGGCCCGCTTCCCCGCACCCAGGGTGAACACGGCAATCGTGGCCACGATCAGCGCCAGGCCCATGGTGGTCGCGATCCGTCCCGCACGATTCGACCGAACCGGACGCCGCGCCCAGCCAGGCCGCAGGTGCAGGGCGAGCGCGGCCAGCAGCACCAGGCTCCAGGGAGCGTGCCGGGCCAGAAGGTACGCGGGCAGGTGCCCGGCCGTCGTCAGAAGGCGAATCGGCCCGGCATCCCGGGTTTCCGGCATCGCCCCCCGCATGCGATCGAAGACTTCTCCGCCGGCCACGTCCCGGACCACGGCGGTCAGGTCGACGGCGGCCGCCGCATTCCACCAGATGGCGAAGGGAAGCAGGATCGCCGCGAGCGTTGCCGGCCCGCCAAGGCCGAACGGCGAGGGCCAGGTGGCCCGCCGCACCAGCCAAGCTCCGGCCGGCGCCGCGACGATCAGCGGCAGCGCCGCCGGGCCCTTGGCCAGCGTCGAGGCCGCGGCGGCGCCGACGTACGTCCCCCACTGGAGCCACCGGCGACGGCTCGTCCGTCCCAATTCGCCCGCCCGCGGCCGCTCGACCACCATGATGGTGGCAGCCAGCCACCCCACGGTGATGGCCGCGGTCAGCACCATGTCCGGCCGGGCCAGCACCAGCGTCCGTCCGGCGAGCGGGCTGCTGATCCACAAGATGACCGCGACCGCCCCGGTGTCGGCGGCTGCCCGCGGCCACCACCGGCGACCCGCCCACCACAGGGCGGCGACGGTGAGCAGCACGGCGCCGAGGCTTGGAATCAGGTGCACGACGCGGCCGCTCGGCCCGAGCACCGCCACGGCCGGGGCGGCCAGCCACGGCACGAGCGGCGGCTTGGTCGCCGGGTGCCCCTCGGCGTCAAAGGGAAGAATCCATCGGCCGTTCGCGACCATGTCGACCGCGTAGGCCATGGTGCGCGGCTGGGCGTGGTCCCACAGATCGTCGGGCCCGGCGAGCCGAAGCCCGATCGCGAGCACCACCAGACCCGCGGCCAGGATGCCGTCGCGGCGCCAGGCTCGGCCTCGGCGCGGTCCCCGATGGGGCCCCCGTGGCACGCACCCCGCCTGCCCCTGCGCCGCGCCCGAGCCGGGCCGCCCGCTCACGCCCCGGCGCCGACCGCCGCCCAGGCCCGTTGGACCATCGCCGGGTCGGCCGCTTCGATCGTGCACGTGCCGGCAGGACCGGCCACGACCAATCGCACCGCCCCGGCGTCCACCTTCTTGTCGTGCAACATCAATCCGCAGAGCCGGTCCACCGGCCAATCCGCCGCGGGCGCCGGCAGCGACGCTGGCAGACCGAGCACTTCCAGGCGGCGGCGCAGTGCGTCGACATCGTCCAACCCGATGCGGCCGAGGTGGGCCGCGACGTCGGCCGCCGCGACCAAGCCGATCGCCACCGCCTCGCCGTGGGTCAGTTTGCCGCCGGCAATTGCCTCGACCGCGTGGGCGAAGGTGTGCCCCAGGTTCAGGTGCGCCCGGATGCCGGCTTCCCGTTCATCTTGGACGACGACGTCGATCTTGATGCGCGCGGCCCGGGCGACCAGCCGGCTGCACGCGTCCGGCTGACGGTCGAGCAGCGCGGTGGCGTCGGCTTCGATCATCTCCAGCAACGCGGGGGAGGCGATCAGCCCGTGCTTGATGCACTCGCCAAAGCCCGAGCGGAACGTCCGATCGTCGAGCGTGGCCAAGGTCAGCGGATCGGCAACGATGTGCGAGGGCGGCCAAAACGCGCCGACCATGTTCTTGCCGAGGCCGCCGCCCGGCAGCGGCAGATTCACGCCGGTCTTGCCGCCAATGGACGCATCAACCATGGCCAGAAGCGTTGTGGGCACCTGCACGACGGGGACCCCGCGAAGCCAGGTCGCAGCTGCGTACCCGGCCACGTCGCCGGTGATGCCGCCGCCGATCGCGACGACCGGGGTGCGGCGTTCGACGCGGGCTTCGGCGAAGGCGTCGTAGAGGAACGCGACGGTATCGAGCGACTTGGCCGCTTCGGTCGCGACGATCGTGGTGCGGTCGACGGCGATGCCGGCGGCGATGAGCCCGTCGATGGCGCGGGCGGCGTGATCCTCGGACACGTTGGCGTCGGCCACGACGAAGACCCGGCCGGCGGCCCGCAGCGGTGGAACGAGATGCGCAAGGTGCGCGATCGCCCCCGGGCCGACGTGCACGGTGCACGGACCGCGGGCGGTGTCGAACGTCATGGAATCGGGGGCAGCGTGTGCGTTCACGTGGGCGGTTCCGTCGGAGGTTGGGCCATGGTACGCGTGCTCGCCGGGTCGGTCGGCGGCGGAGCGCCCGCGGCGGTTGCCGTGGTTGCCGCGGTTGCCGCGGCCGGATCGCGGGACGTGGCCAGCGCGGCGAGCGCCCGCGCCCGTTCGTCGGCCGACGGCGGCGGGTGGCCGCGGCGACCAACACCACGTCCTCCAGCAGAGACTCCATCCCGGACGACCGCCAAAGCATCGACTGATGGTCGGTCCCCCGCCCCGGCCCGGCCGGCTGGCCGCCGTTCGAGGTCGCCCCCGACGGGCCGCCGGCCGCGTGGCCCCCGCCGCCCACGCGAGTCCGCCATCTTCGCACGACGGACCGCACGCCGAGCGAGCAGGAGCCCCGCTCCCATGACGACCAGAAGCCCGGCGATGGCCGCGGATTCCGACGTCAGACCCGCCCCGGGATCCGCCGCACCGCGGCCACGAACCGCGCCCGGGGCGGCGACGATGCGCGGGTAGCGCATCGCTTGGCCGCGCCGATCCACCACCTGCAGGCGATCCAAGAGCCGGCCGTCGATCACGACGCGGCGCCCGGCAGCAAATGGCGGCGGCGAACGAATCACGACCGCAACCGGCCCGTCGCTCGCCCGCACGAACCATTCTTCGGCCGCGCGGGCCGCGTCGCCCGCGTCCCCGGCCGGCGCCCGTTGCTCAAGTCGCCCGGCGACGCGCACCGCTCGTCCACGCCAGGCCTCGGGATCGGCGAGGACGGCCGCCACGTCGAGCGGGACCGGAACATCGCCGGCCGAGCTCGCGGGTACGTCGAGATCGTCGGCCACCAAGTGCCAGGCCTCGCCCAGTCGGTCGCGATCGTCGGCCATGGCCCCGAGGGCGACGCGGGCGGCCCGGCTGAGGGGCGGGACGCGCGGGCTCGTTTCGATCGGCGCGGCGTCCGGCTCGGTCCCCGGAGCCGGGAGTGCAGTGAGCACGGGACCCATCGAGGGATTGCCCGCACGCACCCGAGGACCCGGCTGCCCAGCGGCACGCTGGATCGCTGTGTTCGCTGTGTTCGCCGAGCTTGCCGAGTTCGCCGAGTTCGCCGAGTTCGCCGCCCGGGCGGCCGGCGACGGCGGCCCCACGTCCGTCCCGCACGCCACAGAAGCCCAGGCGGGAGCGGACGTTCCGATCGCCGCCAAGGCGATGAAGGCCCACCGAACGCCGCCGGCTCGCCACCGCGCCCGACGGAATGCGGGCCCGCTTCGGACGTGTTGTTCGTTGCCCGCCATGCCTGCTGCTCCCGCCGGAAGCGTACTCGCCTCGGTCGGCATTCGACCCGCCGCCCGCCAATCCGCCGGAGCTCCGCCAACGTTTCCGGACGGCCGACGACAGGAAACTTCACCGCCGGCGACGGATTCCCGAATCGACCACTGTGCGCGCACGGCCGCGGCCTCTATGCTCCGGCGGTCCAGCCGCCCGCCCTTCTGCGTCCCCCATGGCCAGAAGCACTTCCCGCGGGTTCGGCGCGGAGCCGTTCGTGCCTTCAACGATCACGCCGTTGCCCTCGGGTCCCACCGTCGACCCTCGCCCCGCTGTTTCGCCGGCCGCGACTTCCGCGCCGTCGATCATGCGTTTCGAGTCGGGCGTTCAAGGCGTGCTGCCGATTCGCCCGCGGCGCGCCGAACCGTCAGACTCCGTCGATGCCGCGGCCGTCGTTTCCGCGACGACCGATCGTGCGACGACCGATCTCGACACGACCGATCCGACCGCCTGCTGCCCGGCGCGAACCGCGCCGTGTCCACGCAACGTCCAACCTGGCGACGTCTGGTGCCCCACGTGCGATGGCCTGATGTCGGGCTGCCACACGATGCGATTGCGCGGCGGCTGAGTTCTTCCGCGGTCGACCGTCGGCACGTGCTCGAGTCGCCCTGCCTCGCCCTGCCCCGACCAGACCAGACGCAAGCCACTCAATCCCAACCGAAGTCAACCCTCGTCGACCCGCCAATGACAACGCGGGAGCATGGCCGTGCGCCACGCTCCCGCGTCAGTTTCATGCGTCGCCGGGCGGCCGAAGCCGCACGAACTTAGAACTCAAACGAGAGACCGAAGGTCACCCGGTAGTCGTTCTTCTCGTTCGGCGCGGGGATCTCGGACTGATGCTCGTGCTCGAGGCCAGCGTTGAAGCTCATGTTGAGCTCTTCGTCCAGCAGGATCGAGATGCCGGCGTGCGAGATCGTGCGGAACTCGCCGATGTCGCCGAGGTCGGGATAGAGCGTCGAATCCGCGGTGAACTCGGTGTTCTCGCTCAGCTTGTGACGGAAGTCAAAGCCGATCAAACCCTCGGGCTTGAAGTCGTCGTCCGGACCGTTGAACTCGTGCGAGCCACCGATACCGATGCGGCCGATGAACGTGGTTTCGTCGGTGTCGACGAAGGTGTAGCCGAAACCGGCGGCGACCGAGACGCGGTGCTCCCACGACTGGAACTCGTCGTACTCGTAGCGGCCCTGGGCGAAGATCGACCAGGGGCTGTCGGGCATGAACCACTCGTTGCGAATGCCGGCGGTGAACTCGTTGTCGGTGCGGTCACCGTCGGACGCACCGTAGAAGTAGCCGGCGTCGATCGTGGTCTTCTCGTCGCCACGATCCTGCACGGTGGCGAACGTGACGAACACGTCCTGGGTGTCGGTGTTGCCGAACGAACCCGAACCACCGGCGACGACCTTGCTCTCCCACGCGGGGGCGCCCATCGGCTCGCCGTCCTGCATGGTGGCGAGCATGATCCCGTCGAGATCGGCGGCGACCGCGGCCCCCGCGTCTCCGTGATCCTGGAGGGTGAGCGAGTCCGCGTCGAGCGGGCAGTTGGCCGCGGCAAGGCTCGCGGGTCCGGCGATGGCCAGGGTCAGAGCGACCCCAGTGGTGCGACGATGAAGCATGTCCATGAGCTCCTGAGTGTGGGGCGAAACCGGCGTGGGCGGATCCGGAGCATTCCGGCAATTGAGGGGCCGCTCCGCCGAGTGTTCGTCCGCATGGCCGAGGAACCGTTCCCCTGGGCAGGGCCGGACCGGCGGCGTCGATGATTGAGACTTCGGGGCAGCGGGAGCCGCGTGTGGCCCCCCACTCGTCCCGAGACCTCCGCACGATGCGGGGCCGCGGAGTGTACTGAGCGAACCCGCCGCGCGGGCGGCGACCGGCGAAGTGGCGATTCCAGTCCAATCGGCCCAGAAGACGTCGCCCCCCACAAGTTGCACATGGCGCCGGGCCGACCCCGCGTACAGTGGTGCACATGGATCGAACGCCCGCCCGCCACGCTGGTACGACCGATGCGATCGCGGCGGCCACCTCCGCCGCGGAGATCCCGCCGCCCGCGTCTTTGCCCGAACTCGACGCGATCGCGGTCCCTGCGGTGCTGGTCGACGATTCTGGCGTCGTCGTCGGGGCGAACGCCGCCGCAGCCGAGGCCATCGGCCACGACCTGCTGGTCCGCCCGGTGAGCAGTTGGCCGGGCGCCCGTCCGATCGTCGGTGAAGACCGCCGCGTGCTTGGCGCGGGCGACTTGCCCTTTGGCCCCGGTGCCCTCGGCGGCACTGATCCAGGGACCGGGCGGCCAAGCGAACGCCTGGTGTGCATTCCGACCGCCGACGGCCAGGACCAGTGGTACAGCGTCTGGGTCATGCCCTGGCCCGGCCGAACGTCGCCCGACTCGACGGCGACTGGCGATCCATCGCCCGGCGTCCCGGCGCCCGGCCCGCTCGCCCTGACCCAACTTTTCCCGGGAGACGCCCGTCGGCGGATCACCCAAGCCGGCCGGGAACGCGTCGTCGACTTGGACCGCAAGTACGGACGCCAGGCCGCCCTGGCCCGCGCCGGCATGGCGGTGAACCAGCCCCGTGAACTGCCGACCCTGCTCGGCACCTTGCTCGACCGTTTGCGGTCGGATCTCCCGGCCGACGCGGCGGCGATCGCCTTCGGCCTGGACGCGGCCACGGCCGCCAATGGCACCCCCGAACACGAGCGTGGCGTTTTCGCGTCCGACGCCGGATTCACGGGGCCCGCCGAACGCCAGGCGGCCGAAGCATTGCACGCCGGAGGGGCCGGCCAGTGGGTGAGCCAGGCCGGCCGCCCGTTGACCGTCGACCGGCCGGAAACCGATCCCTACCGCCGCGATCCCGACTCGCCGATCCGCAGTTGGGCCGCCATTCCGCTGAGCGATGGCGGCGACGTTTTCGGCGTGCTGTACGCCTTCGACCGCACGCCGCGCCGCTACGACGCCGATGACCTGCTCTTTCTCCGCGAACTCGCCCGCCGGGCCGGAGCGGCAATCGCCAAGGTCGGCTTCATCGACCGCCTGGAGCGCCAGCGAGGCGAACTTGAGCTGCACCGCGATCACCTCGAAGAGCTCGTCGCCGACCGGACGACGGAACTCGAGGCCTCGCACGCTCGGCTGCGCACCGCCGATCGCCTGGCCGCGATCGGAACGTTCACCGCCGGGCTCGGGCACGACATGAACAACGTGCTTTTCCCGCTCCGCTGCCGACTCGACGCAATGGAGAAGCAGTCGTCGATCGACGTCAAGGAGGCCGCCGACACCATCGGGGCGACCCGGCGCGCGGTGAGCTTTCTTCAATCGCTCAGCGACGGACTGCGGCTGTTCGCCCGCGACCCGCTGGCCGGCGATCTCGATGCGTCGACCCACCTCGAACCGTGGTGGACGAGCGTGGCGCCGCTGCTCCGACATTCGCTGCCCACGGAAGTCATCGTCGAAGCCGATCTGCCGGCCGATCTTCCACCGGTGAACGTGGCCGCCGCCGGCCTGACCCAGGTGGTGTTGAACCTCATGGTCAACGCGGCCGACGTGATGCCCGATGGCGGGACCGTCCGCATCCACGCTCGCCAGCCGGACGATCCGATCGCCCGCGAAGACACGGTGATCTTGGAGGTCGCCGACAACGGACCGGGGATGACGCCGGACGTCGCGGCCCAGGTCTTCGACCCCTTCTTCTCCACCAAGACCCGGACGGTCTCGACCGGGCTGGGACTCTGGCTGGTGCACCAGGTCGTCGACCGAGCCGGCGGAGCGGTTGAACTCGACACCGCGCCGGGCCGCGGCACGCGGTTCGAATTGCATTTGCCGATGGCCGAGACCGCCGGATCCCTCCGCGGCTCGGCCATCACGGCCCGCGGCGTGGGGCACCCGCCAGGTGCCGAATCGGTCAGCGAGCCTGGCGACCACTCTGAAGCAAGGGATTCCAGCGGAGCAGGCGGATCCGCTGGCTCGAGCCGAGGTACCGGCTCCACCCGATCATCGGCTCCGAGCCCGCTGGCCGTCGCCATTGAGAGCCCGGACCCCCGCCGGGCGGCCTGGATCGGCCGGGCGGTCGAGGATGCCGGAGCCCGGATCGCCGGCCCTCAGGATGAGGGCGAAGCCGGCCCGGAGGTTGTGATCCTGGTCGCCGGCCCCGATGATGGGACCGTGGACGCCGCCGCTCTCCGGATCGCCGACGCCCGCACCCGTGCCCCCGCGGCACGGTTCCTGCTCGTCGGGACGTGGCCCGAGCCCGTCGCGACCGATCCCGCGTCCAACGCGGCCGGCGACCCCGAGTGGGTCGACGACCCGGACGACTTGCCCTCGATCCGCGAGCACCTGCAGCGGATCATCGACGGGCGGCCGAACGATCGGCCCGCCCAGGAAGGCCCCTGATGGCATCGACCCCGATTCGTGTTCTCTGCGTGGATGACCACGCGTTCCTCGCCGATGGCTTGCGGGCCCGCATCGACGCCGAACCCGACATGTCCTTCGTCGCCCACCTCGAGAGTGCCGATGGCTTGGCTGCCGCGCTCCGCGAGCACCGGCCGGACGTTGTCTTGCTCGACATCGACATGCCCGGGCGCGATCCATTCGACGCGCTCGTCGACATGCAGCGAGACGCCCCGACCGTGCGGGCCATCATGTTCAGCGCGTACGTGCGCGACCGCTACATCGACATGGCCTACAAGGCTGGCGCTTGGGGATACCTCTCCAAGAGCGATCCACCGGACCAGGTCGTGACCGGCATCCGCGACGTGATGAACGGGCGGGTGGCCACCAGCGATGCGGTGCAAGAGCGCACGCAGGAATCGCGGCCCGGCCGCAGCGATCGGCCCGAACTCAAGAGCCGAATGGAAACGATCACCCGGCGCGAGCTTGAAGTGCTGCGCATGATCGCCCTCGGCATGGGCCGAACGGAAATCGCGGCCAAGCTGCACCGCAGTCCGATGACCATCGACAACCACCGCAAGTCGATCATGAAGAAGCTCGACATCCACGACCGCGGCGAGCTGATCCGATTCGCGATCGCCGAGGGCCTGGTCGAGGCCTGAATCGTTGCCCGATCACCCCCCTTCGGCCGCGGCCCGACCGGCGTCGTCCCTGACCGGCGGCGTGGTCCTGACGACCGCCCTGCTGTCGCTCGTCGCCCTGCTGATGATCCTGCCGCTGTTCACGGCCACTCGGGTCCTGCGGTACCAACGGGCGGTGGACCGGGTGCTCGCCGCGGCGGCCCAGCCGGCCCGCGTGGACGCGATTGCCGCCGCGGCGATTGAGGCCCACGCCTGGCGCGAATTGGCCGCCGCCGGCGGCCCGCAGGCCGAACGCTCGCTGGAATCGGCGATCGCGGCCGGCGAGCGCCGGGACTCGGCGAGCCGGGCGTTTTTCCGGGTCAGCCGCCGCATGCAAGGCGGCGATCCCGAGTCGACGAGCGATCCGCTGTCTCCCGAGCCAGCCGCACCGACGACCGGCGCTCGAGCCGGCGGAGCGGACCGCGAACGAGAAGCCGCCGCGGTGAATCCGGAGTCGTCGGCATCGACCCCCACCGCATCCGAGTCGGCGACCGACGCGGCCGTTGGCCCCGCGACTGGCCCGGCGATCGGCCCGGCGACTGACTCATTGCCGACGTCGACGTCCGCTTCCGGCCCGTCCCCGGCCGCCGCAACCGTGCCCGGCGATGCCTCCCTCACCGGGCGGTCGGTCGCCATCGTGCCCGGCGCCTTGGAAGACGCCCAACGCGCCGCCCGCGCGGTCCGCTCGATGCTCGAAGCCGCGGCTCGCCTGGACGCAGCCGGCGCGGACACCGACCGCGCCGCCGCCGCGATCAACGACTTGGAAGCGGCCCGCCGCACCGCCACCGACGCCAGCAACCGGCTCACCGATCGACTGCGCGGCGACGCCAGCCAGCGCTTGGCCGCCGTCCTCACATTCGACGGCGGCGTCTTGGCCACCGTCGTCGTGCTCTCGCTGCTGCTCGTTGCATTGCTCTCGCGGCTCCGGCGCCTGAACGCTGGCTTGCGACAGGCGCGCGACGCGGCCCAGGCCAGCGAACTCCAAGCCGTCCGCAGCCGCGAAGAACTCGCACGGTCGGCCGAAGCACTCCGCCTCGCCCGCGACGAAGCCGAACAGGCCAACCGCGCGAAGAGTCAATTCCTCGCCGGCATGAGCCACGAACTGCGTACCCCGCTCAACGGTATCATGGGTTTCACGTGGCTGATCGAACAGGCGATCCGGGACGGCCGGGCCGGCGAGACGATGGACGACATCGGCCGGATCCGCGGGGCCGGCGAGCACCTGCTGGCCATCATCAGCGATCTGCTCGACCTCGCCCGGATCGAAGCCGGGATGCTCGAACCCGATCCGGCTCCCTTCGATCCCGGGCACCTGTGCCGCGAAGTGGCCGAGACCGTCCGCCCCCTGGTTGAGCAGCACGGCAGCCGGCTCGACGTGGACCTCGACACCCTCGGTTCCGCGTGCACGGACGCCACCCGCCTGCGTCAAATCCTGTTCAACCTGCTGTCCAATGCGGCCAAGTTCACCGAGAACGGCGTCGTGCGGCTCCGCGGGCGAGCCATCGACGGCCCGGTCCGGACCCTGGAATTCGCCGTCGAGGACACCGGCATCGGCATGTCTCCAGACCAGATGGCCGAGGTCTTCGAAGAATTCGTCCAAGCCGACGCCACCATCACCCGCCGGTACGGCGGCACCGGCCTGGGACTCGCCCTCACGCGACGGTTCTGTACGCTGCTGGGAGGTTCGATCGACGTGGAGAGCGAACCTGATCGCGGATCGACCTTCACCGCCCGCATCCCCGCTGACCTCTCGCCCGCGGCGCCCGCGGCGATCCCGGCCCCGTCGGCCGACTGACTCTGGACTGGGACGACGCCATGGACGACATCCGACGGGTCCTCGTGGTCGAGGACGACGACATGAGTCGCGACTTCGTCGTGCGCATGCTCGAGTCCGACCGCATCACCGCCGAAGGCGTGGCCGACGGCCCGAGTTGCCTCGAGCGCCTGGAGCGCGAGCCGACGCCGGATCTGATCCTGCTCGACATCAGCATGCCGGGCATGAGCGGCCTGGAAGTCCTCGCGTGGATTCGGGCCCGCTGGGAGGCCGAACGGCTACCGGTGATGATGGTGTCCGCCCTGGCTGAGGCCACCGATGTCGTGCGTGGGCTGGAAGCCGGGGCGAACGACTACGTCACCAAGCCGGTCAATCCGCCGCTGCTGATGGCCCGCGTCCGCAACGGCCTCCGGATGCGACAGGGCGTGGCCAGTCTGGTCGAGGGCGAACGCTCGAGCCGGTTCCTGGAAGCATTGCACCGGGCCGTTGTCCGCCTCGAACGCCCGATCGAGGCGATCGTGGCCAGCGCCGATGCCCTGCGGGAACCCGACGCGGATCAGGCCGCGGTCGCCGACCGACTGGCGAAGGATTCGGCCGAGGCATCAGCCGTCGTCGCCCGGTTCCGGGCCCTGGCCGACCTGCGGGATTCCCCGATGCACGAGGGGCTCAGCGGCCTTCTGGACGCGACCCTGGATCGCCTGGCCGACGAGGACGCTGGCTGAAAGCCGGCCGGAAGCCTGCCCGGGCTCACCCACGAGCCTCCAACCCGCATCTCGGCCCAACCGGCGGTCGGGGCCCGGCTCCGCATTTTGTCCCCAGTTCGTCGGCCGCCAACGAAAAACCGGCGGCGGAATCGTGAAGATTCCGCCGCCGGTGACAATGACCCCAAGGGGATTTGAACCCCTGTTTCCAGGGTGAAAACCTGGCGTCCTGGGCCCGACTAGACGATGGGGCCGTCTTGCTGCAATCGGGCGCAGCGGCGGCATGATAGCACCCGTCGACGAACGCGGTGCCCACTCGGCCACCTTCGTTGCGCTTCGTCGCCATTGATTCCCCCGAATGGGCGGCGAAACCCCCGAGACCGCACGGCCGGCGGGCCCATCGGCCACTCCTCCAGATTTCGCTTCAGCCCGCCTCCGCGGGAACCGATCCTCCGGCCATGCGCGAATCCCGACCCGAAGCCGACGCCTCCTTGTCCACCCGCCCCGCCGCCGGTTCCCCGAGCTCCGGCGCGACGTCGAGCGATCCCGCCGGGAGCGTGCCTCGCGGCGCCAGCCTCGATGGCCAACCCTCGCCCGATTCACCGTGGGCCCGCCGGCTTTCCCGCCCGGCGATCGTGCTCGGTTCGGCCCTGGCCTTCGTCGTCGCGGCCCAGACCTTCGAACCCGACTGGTCCCGAGCCGACGACAGCGTCAACTTTGCCCCGCTTCCGTCCCCCACCGCCGGGTCGCCGATCGCCCCGACCGGTTCCGGCCCCGGACTGCCGATCGTGGCTCCGACCGACGCCGCCACATTCTCGGACGGCGGCCTGAGCCTCGGCCAATTGGAAGATCGCTTTGGATCGACGTTGATCATCGGCGGCCCCGATGGCCCGCGTTGGCTGGAACTGGACGCCGACGGGCGCCCGCTGCCCGGCCGAGACGTCGCCTCGCCTTCTCCGCCGAGTGCATTGCGGGATGCCGTCGCCGGTCCGCCGGTCTTGCTCATGCGAGCGGATCCGAGCTGGTAAGCCGCCCGGCGGAGCGCCCTCAGTTGAGATGAGGCACGGACGAGTCAACCCGATCGCCATCCGATCGCCGAGAGATTCGCGCAGGATCGTGGTGGCCGCGGCGTATCTTCGGGTGCCATGAACGAACCCGTCCCATCCGAAACGCCTGAATCGACCGACGGCCACGAAAGCCGGTTCGATCAGACGGACGACGCCGGCGCATCACCGCTGGATTCGCGGGCGGATGCATCGGCCAGCTCCTCAGCCGATACTTCGGCCGACAGTTCGGCCGACACATCCGCCACCTCATCGGCCCACTCGTCAGATGCCACCACGGATGACCCACGGAACGACTCGCTGGGCGGTTCGTTCGCCGGGTCGACGTCGGTCCCACCCTCGGCCTCCATGACCGATTGGGACGTGATCCACAGCGCCCTCGGCGAAGGGATCGAGCAGAAGGCGGCCATGGATCGCATCGCCGCCCGCTACTGGCCGGCGATTTTCGGATACCTCAGAAAGTCCGGCCGCGACCACGACACGGCGTCCGACCTCACCCAAGGCTTCATTTGCGATGTCGTCGTCGACGGCGACTTGCTCGAACGGGCCGACCCCAATCGCGGCCGATTCCGCACCTTGCTCCTGACGAGTTTGCGGAACTACACGATTCAGCGGCACCGCCACGCCCATCGCCTCAAGCGCCGGCCCGATGGCGGCGTCGCGTCTCTGGATGCCGTGGGAACGGACCACGGCGTCGATGTCGAAGGCGATCCGGAAGCCGCCTTCAATGCTGAATGGGGCCGAACCCTGATCCGAACCGTCCTTGCCGCAGCCAGCGAGGAGTGCGAAGCTTCCGACTTGGCGACCCACTGGGCAATTTTTGACGCCCGCGTGGTTCGCCCGCTCTTCCAAGAAGTGGAACCAATGCCATATGCCGACCTTGTCTCAAAGTTCGCGCTGGACGATGAGTCCCAAGCCGCGAATATGATGGTGACCGCGAAGCGACGATTTGCCCGAGCGTTGCGGATGGAAATCGGCCGGACCGTCGCCGATCCGACTGAGATCGATGCCGAGCTCAATGAACTGATGTCGAGCCTCGGGGGCTCACGATCATGAATAGGTCAACCACCATGTCCGACCGCTCGCAATCCGGCAGCCCAGTGGATCAGGGAGCTGATCCCATGCGTTGGGCGATGGATCTCGGGGCCGACGCCGCCATGGCGTCGGTGAACTGGCTGGCCGCCGACATCGATTCGGCCCGGCCGACAGCCGAAGCGCTGCTGACCAACCCCGACGTTCCCGTCAAGCATCTCCTCGCGGCCAAGCGGGCCTACAAGACGCTCCGCATCGTCGGCGAAACATCCGACGAACGGCTGCTCGGCGCCCGCTGGTACGCGGCCACGATCGCCGCGGGAATCATCCATCGCGGCGAGTTGATCACCAGCCAGTCCGACGGAGCCCTCGACCGCGCGTTCTCCGCTCTGGTTGACGAGCCCGAGATGCCGGTCACCGTACGCGAGCTGGTCGTCCGAGCGCTGTTCCGACTCCGGAACGGCATGATCCAACGCTGAGTTCCGTCACCGGCGAGACACCAATTTCCCAATGACAAACGGCCCGCCAGTGCGGGCCGTTGTCTTTGGGCTTCTTTGGATTCCCGGTCACCCCTGGAGCGCCGCGGCTCTCGCCGAGCGCCGCGATCTGAATCGCTCACCCCAAAGCGGAATCTCGGATCCAGAATCCCGGATCCAGAATCCTGGAACCGGAAACTCAGAACCGGAAACTCAGAACGGGAAACTCAGAACGGGAAACTCAAGCCGGCGTAGAGCAAGGCGTGATCGCGTCCCGGGTTTTCGTCGAACGTGTTGGCGTTCGAGACGTGGTGCCACTTGAAGCCGACCACGGTTCGGGCGTTGTCGAAGATATCGAACGTCGCGCCAAAGCCTGCTTGCGGCGTGAAGTTGAAGCTCGAACCGTTCGTCGGCACGTCGTCGGTCGTGAACAGCACGCCCGCTCCGGCGTCAAAGAACAACGACCACGTGTCCTGGCGGTAGAAGTGCCACTCGAAGAGCAGGTTCAGGTTGACGCCTTCCGCGTCGCTGCCCCGCTGGTTCACGACGACCCCGTTGAGCTCAACGCGGATCGCGATGCCGTCCTCGATGAATTCCGAGAAGCCGATGCCGAACACCGTGGCTTGGTTGTCCGAGGTCTTGACGTCCCATCCCATGCCGGCCCGCAAATCGAATCGGGTGCTGCCGATGTCACCGAAGCGCGGCTCGACTCGCCGCGACACGATTGAATCGTCGACTTCGCCGGTCGGGAGCGCCATCTCCAGATCGCCGGCCGGCGCGTCGACCGCGGCATCCTGCCGCACCACGCGACCGAGACCATCGAACGTGGCGGCGGGAGCGGCGGGCACGAGCCGGAAGACCGGAGCCTCGGCCAGATGGGCCACCGACGCGTGCATCTCCGACTGCCCGTGGGCGGCGGCACTCAGCCCGCCCAGAACCAAGGCGGCGGTGAAGAGTCGGGTGACGAAGGTTCGGGGGGTGCGCACGGGCGGACTCCGGGATCAAGACGGGAATCGAAACGGGGATCAAGTCGGAGGGGCGCGGGTCAGCGTCCCAAAGATCGAACGGGTTGCCGGGGGCGGGCGTTGGCCGCCGGCGTGCTCCATCGCCACGGATCGCGTGGGGCAGGCGAGGACTGTAACACGGCCAGCCCAACGATTCGTGCCGCCTCCCCTCTCCGGCCGCTCGCTTCCGACGGGGCCGCTTCCGTACACTTCGCGACCATGCAACCGCTCACCAGAACCCATCTGATCGTTGCCGCCGGCGTTGCCGCCCTCGACGAATCCCCTTCTGCCGTCGCTCTGGGGGGTGGCGCGGCCCGCGTCGCGCTCGCCGCGGTCCGTCGTGGCCACCGCGCGGCCATCGTGTCCCGCATTGGACAGGATGAGCGGGGCGACACCGTCCTTTCGGCCCTGGCCGAGGCGGGCGTCGAGACCACGCACGTGCAACGGGACCCCGACCACGACACGCCGCGCGTCCTCCGTCGCCCCGATGGGACGCCAAACCCCGCGGCCGACGAACGCGAAACCGCGGCGGAGTGGCTGCAATGGGACCACGACCTGGAAGACGTCGCCCGGCGCGCTGATTCGGTGGTCTTTGGCTTGGCGTCGTGGCGCGGTGGCCAGAGTCGATCGGAAGAGCGCCGGCTTCTCGACGCGGCCGAAACCGCGATTCGGATCGCGGTGTTACCCGACCGTTCGGTCTCCGGTTGTGCCGACGCTCCGTTGGATCGCACGCTCGCGATGTCCGCCCTCGATGCAGCCCAGCTTGTCGTGGCCGACCGTGCAGCGCTCCGACGACTCACCACCGTCGACGGTACGGACGAGACGTTCTTTCTCGCCGCGGTGACCGCCCTGAGCCGCGCCAGGGGCGTTGAAGCGTTCGTTGTGCCGCCCGAGCCCGGCCACGAACCCGTTGGACTGGTCATCGGTACACGGGGCGATGCGGCGCGCTGGACCGTCACGGGGCGTCCAAGCGCGGGCGCCGGAGCCGGCGAGGGCGCGAATGCCACCCAGAGCGCGCTCGCAGCCGACGAACATGCCCGACTGGCGGTCGTCTGCGCGGTGCACGGAACGTTCGATCGAAGTCCCGACGGACTTGCGGACGCCATTGGGCGCGACCGCGTCCCGCAATGAGCGTTCGCGCGCTTCAAACCACGCACTGTTCACGATTTGCTCGTCGGTGGACGCATCGCGCCGCGCGGCGCGCGGGCGTATCGGCGTTGTCGCGCACGCGGCGCGATGCGCTCCCGGTGCGGCGCGCACCGCGGAGCCGCGCGCAGACCGTGTTCGGCGCATAAAAAAGGCCGCTGCCCGGACGCTCCGACGACTCCGGACAACGGCACTGCATGCGGTCGGCCAGACCGCACGATGAACTCGATTTCCCCCGCGAAGCACGGTATCCGGTGCCTCGGGACGCGGTCAACGGGAGCACCGACCGAACCGTGCTTTTTCCCTCCCGGCCCGCCGGGAGATATCACAAATACAGCAATGACAGATACTTCTGACTCCAAGCGAATTCACGTCGCCCTCGCCGCTCCGGTGCTCGACACCCTCGATGGCCCGCGAATCCTGGTCACTCGCCGTGGCCCGAACAGTTCCCTGCCGAACGCGTGGGAGTTGCCGGGCGGCGGCGTCGAGCCCGGAGAATCCCCGCGCTCGGCCGCCCTCCGCGAGCTGCGCGAGGAGACCGGCTTGATCGGCGGCCAGACCACCCTGCTCACCCAGACGCAGGTGCCCGTCCGATCGGGCGTGCTCCACCTCTCGACGTGGCTTGTTCGTATTTCGGTCGGTCCCAGCGGCTCGCCCCCCGCCGATCCGGCCTCCAAGCCGACGGTTCAGCTCGCCGGCCCGGTCGATTGGCGATGGCTGGACGTGGACACGTTCGACGCCTGGCCGTTCCCCGCGACCAACCGGCCCGTGACCACCGCGGTCGTCGCCGCCCTCCGCTCGGACCATCGATCGCGACGCTTGCTCGAACCGACTGGCGAGCCGACGGGCGAGCCGAGCGGCGGTCCGAGCGGCGGTCCGACTGAGCGGCCGACCGAGGGTCCGGACTGAGGGTCCGACTGAGCGGCCGCCCCGCTCAGGCCCATTGACGGGGTCCGATAGCCCGCTCGACGGATGGTGTTGACCCGGCTCAGTGGCCCCCCTAGACTTCCCCCCGTTCATTCTTTCATCCGGATGAACGGATAAGAAGGCGTCGAGCCGATCTCCTGATCTGCTGATCCCGCTTTCCGTCGACCGATCCACGGTCCGGCCGCCCGCCTCAACCGCGAGCCGCCCGCGACCGTTTTCATTGCCCCGCTCCGAACCCGCCGCATTGCCGGAGAGGGGCGGACGCACCCCCTGCAAGGAGTTGCCTGACGTGACTACCGCCACCGCCTCGGCCATGTTCATGGACACCGGCCTGCCGCTGCTGTCCGACCTTCCCTACAAGGTCGCCGACCTCTCGCCCGAGACCGTTGCGTTCGGACGGAAGGAAATCGAGCTCGCCGAGCACGAGATGCCCGGCCTGATGGCCCTCCGCGAGAAGTACGGCTCCACGAAGCCCCTCGCCGGCGCCCGCATCATGGGTTCGCTGCACATGACCGTGCAGACCGCGGTGCTCATCGAGACCCTCGTCGACCTCGGCGCTGACGTCCGCTGGGTGAGCTGCAACATCTTCTCGACCCAGGACCACGCCGCCGCGGCGATCGTCGTCGGCCGCGACGGCACGCCGGACGCCCCCAAGGGCACCCCGGTCTACGCCTGGAAGGGCGAGACCCTGCCCGAGTACTGGTGGTGCACGCTGCAGGCCATCCGCTGGCCGGACGGTGGCGGACCCAACCTGATTCTCGACGACGGCGGCGACGCCACCCTGCTCGTCCACCGCGGCCTGCAGTTCGAGAAGGACGGCGCGGTCCCGGCCCCCGAGACCAGCGAAATCGAAGAGATGCAAGTCATCCTGAAGATCCTCGGCGACCTCCAGGCCGTCAACGGCGACTTCTGGACCAAGCTTGCTCCGGCGATCAATGGTGTGTCGGAAGAGACCACCACCGGCGTCATGCGTCTGTACCAGATGCAGGAAGCGGGCGAGCTGCTCTTCCCGGCCATCAACGTCAACGACGCGGTCACCAAGCAGAAGTTCGACAACGTCTACGGCTGCCGCCACTCGCTCGTCGACGGCATCATGCGGGCGACCGACGTCATGCTCTCGGGCAAGGTCGCGGTCATCTGCGGCTACGGCGACGTCGGCAAGGGCTCGGCCCAGTCGCTCGCCGGCCAGAAGTGCCGCGTGCTCGTGACCGAAGTCGACCCGATCTGCGCCCTGCAGGCGGCGATGGACGGCTACGAAGTCGTGCGGCTGGAAGACGTCATCGGCAGCGCTGACATCTTCGTGACGGCCACCGGCAACTACAACATCATCACCGCCGATCACATGAAGCAGATGAAGCACAACGCGATTGTTGGCAACATCGGCCACTTCGACAATGAGATCGACATCGCCGGCCTCCAGGCGATTCCCGGCATGGAGAAGATCAAGGTCAAGGACCAGGTCCACGAGTTCCGTTTCCCCGACGGCCACTCGATCATCATGCTGGCCGAAGGCCGCCTGCTGAACCTCGGCTGCGCGACCGGTCACCCCTCGTTCGTGATGAGCACCAGCTTCACGAACCAGGTGCTGGCCCAGATTGAGCTGCACTCCAACTACGCGGCGTACGACAAGAACGTCGTGGTGCTGCCGAAGAAGCTCGACGAGGAAGTGGCCCGCCTGCACCTCGACAAGCTTGGTGCGAAGCTCACCGAGCTGAGCAAGGATCAGGCCGACTACATCGGCGTGCCGGTCGAAGGTCCCTACAAGACCGATCAGTACCGCTACTGATCCCGTCGCGGCCACCGATCCGGTGGACCCGCCCGACGCATGACGATGCATGCATGACGCAGGCCGCTCCGGTTGATTCCGGGGCGGCCTGTTTCGTTGGGGAGGCAGAACGCTCTGGTCCGGGCGACTTCAGCCCACACTCGTTCTGGTCGATCTTCCGATGGACGCCGCGGCGGTGCAGCGCACGCCATGCGCGGTCGTCGCCCGGTGACGGAGGATGCCCACCGTCACCCGATCAACGCCCCGCCGGACCGCCGGAATCCGGCCCCCCCGCGGAACGCCGACTCCGGATCAGGACGCCCCGCCATGAGCACGCCGAACAATGCCCCGTCGATCCTCCTCGAAGCCGGCACCAACGAGGTCGAGATCCTGGTGTTCCTGTTGGACGGGCGCCGGTTCGGCGTCAACGTGGCCAAGGTTCGCGAGGTGATTCGGCCGCTGCCGATCATCGATGTGCCGCACAAGCATCCGTCGGTGCTCGGACTGTTTGAGATTCGCGAGCACGTCTTGACGTTGATCGATCTCGGCATTCACCTGGGTGTGCGCGACGCCCCGTTGGCGCCGGTCGATGGTGTGGCCGACGGACGAAGCATCATTGTCACGGAGTTCAACGGGCTCCGGCTCGGGTTCATGATCGACGGCATGGATCGCATCCACCGCGTTGGGTGGAATGAGATTCGCCCGGTCCCCCAGACGCCCGGCACCGGGGCGGAGACGGATTCATTGGCCAACGGCGTCTTGGCGATGGACGAAGGACTGGTCCTGCTGCTGGACTTCGAGTCCGTGGCTGCGACGGTGCTCGACAACGGCGAAATGAAGACGGGCGACGTCACGAACGAAATCGGCATCGACCGCCAAGCATTGACCGTGGTCTTGGCCGAGGACTCGGCCGTGATCCGCAACCAAATGAAACGCACGCTCGAGGCCGCCGGCTACGGCCGCGTGGAGGCCTGTTCCGATGGCGCCAAGGCGTGGACGGCGCTCAACCGGCTGGGATCCGCCGTCGACATCCTGGTGAGCGACATCGAGATGCCGGCCCTCGACGGGCACGCCCTCACCCGCCGCCTGCGCGAGGACGGCCGATTCGAGTCGACCCCAGTCGTGCTCTTCAGTTCGCTCATCAACGAAGAGAACGCCCGCAAGGGACGATCGGTCGGCGCGACGCTGCAAATCGCCAAGCCGGAACTGACCGAGCTGGTGCGGATCGTCGACCACTTGACGTCGGGCACGCCGTACGCCCCGCCGGCGGACATCCTGGTGCACATGGAACACGACGACCCGGGCCGCCGCGCGGCGGCCTGAGGGGCGAGCGATGGCGCGACGCGCCGATCAGCGGAGGCGAATCCTCGGCTGAATGCGCGGGCGAACGGGCGTTGGTGCGGGCATGGACGTGGAAGCGGGCATCGGCATCGGCGGGCGAATCGGGGCCCCGACGGCGGAGGTCGGACGCGTCGACTCGGGGCCGCCCGCGGCCGGTTCGATCATCGGCGCGCGACCAGCGCCCGGCGGCCGGACGCCCCCCCTGGCCTGGGCGGACTGATCCGGGCAGTGCGGCTCAGCATTCATCGGGCGGACCTCCGGTCGGCAGCGATTCGTCGGACGACGGCGACGCGGGACTCAGGCCACGCCGGCCATGGTCTCGGTTTCGGTTTCGGTTTCGGACTCGTTGCCGGTCTCGCTCGCGGCGTCTGCGTCCACCGAGGGCGCCGCGTCGGCTGCGCCGGTGGGACTCGAACTGGAATCCGCCGAGGCGGGCGGCACGGCCGGAGCCGGGGGCCGCACGCCGCCCTCCGCCCCGCGAACGGCCGGAGCCGCGGAAGCACGGCCGGTCTTCATCCACGCAGCCATGGCCGAGCGAATGCTGGCCCAGGTGCCCGTCGACCGTTCGTCGACAAACGCGGCGTAGAGCGTCATCAGGGCTTCGTCGATGGCTTCCAGCGACGTCAGCCGGTGCTCCATGGCCTCGGCGTCGTCGGCCGGCGGCTCTTCGGGCTTGGGCAAGGCCAGTCCGGCGACCACGAAACGGTCGCCCTGCAGCGTGAGGGTGGCGAACTCGTCGCCGGAGGCGATGAGCAGGCCGACCTTGCGGGGCCACTTGCCCGTGCGCAGGGCATCGGCGGCTTCCGGAAGCCGGTGGGGCGCGTGGCCACGCAGCCCGATCTTGCCGGTGGCGTCCCAGGCGCACTGCATGTCGAGCGAGCGATCGATGGCCAGCTCGTAGCGACTTCGCGGGACCTCAATGGCTCCCTCGCCAGCGACGATGCGCCACCAGAGCCAGCTGATGAACTCGTTGCCGAGGAAGTCCTGCGGTTCGCCCGGGCCCATCGTCCAGGAAACCAGGGGGACGGCTCCATCGCGCCCGGGCTCAATTTCCGCCGCCGGCGGGGCCGGGGTGAAGGGCGAGGGCCGAAGATCCTCGTAGTCGCGGCTGCGGCCGGCGAGCTCGAGCCGCTCGCGGGCCATCGACCCGGCGCCGAGCGGTTCGAGCGTCGCCCCGAGGGTGTCGCGGAACAGCTCGCGGAGCTGCTTCACCGCGGCATCCGACATGGCCGCCGCAAAGACCTCGCGGGTGTTGACCCGCCAGAGGACTTCAATGTGCTTGGAGTTGCGGTGCTTGCCGTCCATGAGCTCGCGCCGGCACCGATCCTCGGCCTCTTCGCGGGCCTCTCGCCGGGCCCCGCGGCCGAGACTGCGGACATCGCCATCCGCAAGCTCGGCGGCACGGGTCTTCTCGGCCAGCGCCCGGTAGGCCTTGCGGACGTCGGCCGGCACGCGATGCGTGTCGATTCGCAGCCCAAAGACCAGGGTCTCGCCGAAGACGATCCGGGACGCGTTGAAGTCCACGTCCAGGACGTGGGTGCCCGCGGTCCATCCCGCGCGGATCTCAGGCGGATCGCCAGGCGGCATCGGGCCCATTTGACCGGAGGCGAGCTGCTCGACGAGCTCGCGCTCAACGGCCTCTGGGCCACCGTGAACGCGGAAGCGGGCATACGAAACGGAGCCAGAGCGAAATCCCATGCTGGGGACGCTACCGTTCGGGCGTGGCCAAACCGTCGCCGTCGGGCGGCGCGGCAGCTTGTCCACAGCCGACCCGCCACGTGGCGACGCAGAGGATCAGACCAAGCGTGAAGAACAAGTTGAGCATGGTCTGTCAGGATCTCGGACTTGTCCCGATCAAACGGCCCGCCGCGGACGTCATCCCGCCCGGCACGCAGTTGATCCCCGAGTTCCATACCGACGGGGAGATCCGCGCGGTCGCCCGCGGCGAGATCGGTGGCCGGGCGATCATCGCGATCCACCACCGATGGTCGATCAACGTGGTCTACGGCAGCTTCTGGATCGACCGGACGATCGTCACGTCCCCCGCCCCGCCGTGGCCAATGCTCCGCATGACGCCGATCAAGCGCTTGGCCAGCATGCGCACGCCGCCGATGGGCGTGCGGCCGCGCCGCGGGGGCGAGGCCGACGTCGGACTGGACCACGATGGATTTCGTCGCGCGTACCGGGTCCGGACCGATTCGCCCGACTTTGCCGTCGCCATGCTCGACCTGGAGGCCCAGGAGTTCCTGGCCGAACACCCCGGCGACAAGTGGTACGTGATGCCCGGGGCGATCAGCATCGTCCAGGACGGCAAGATGAACGAGAAGCGGCTCCGGCGTGGGGTGGAGCGCATGGCCGGCCTGCTGCCGCTCTTGCCGCCGGAACTCGAAGAGTGGATCGATTGAACGCGGCTGGCCGGGCACACCGCGATCGCTGAGGACGCGTCGCACCCCACCGCACTCCGCGTTTAAGCACGGCGACGACGACGACCGACCGCGGCTCCGGCCATGCCGATCAGCATGAATGCCCCCGGCGCGGGGACGAAAGCCACTCGATCGATCGACAGTTCCAGTCCGGTTGGGGCGTTCGAGCCGAAGTTGAACTCCACGCTCAACGAGTCGACGTCGGTCAGATCGACTTCGTCCAAGGAGCTGAGATCAATCACCACCGACGTGGACCCGGCCGGCGCGGCCATCGACAACCTGTCGTTGCCCACCCCGGAGGTGAACAGCTCGATCCGGAACTGCACGTCCACGTCCAGCGCTTCGGTGAAGCGCAGTTCAATATCGGTGTTCCCCGTCAGATCGAGGTTCAGTTCGGAACCCAAGACGGTGCCGGAGCCCCACCCGAGCAACGCCAAACCACGGAGTTCATCGCCCGCCAGAAAGCTGAATGCCCCGTCCCCGACCGACGTCGTGAGATCAAGCCCGAGCGGGTTGTCACGGACCCGCTGACCGGCGAATCGGAAGCCGCCGATCATCGAACCGGCTTGCTCGGAGAAGATGACGTCCTCGCTGTTGGTCTGCACGAAATCGCCAGACGTGAAGTCATCCACGATGATCTCGCCATGGGCGACCGACGCGGGAACCATGAGCCCCGCGGCGACGAGTGCTGCCGCGATCGGCGGACTGAAGGGCACAGGCGAAGTGTGGCAGGATCGAAGACGCATGACGGGGCTCCATGGCCAAAGGACAAGGATCCCGGCCGGCGGCCCTGAATCGCAGCGAACTTGGGTGGAGATGACGCGAGTCAACTCCAACATGGTCTCTCGTCTTCCGCGATCTCAATCATCGGGCACGTGCCGGGCCACCCGTGCTTGGGCGTGGGTGACCGGGCGTGTGCGCTTGGGCGCGGGTGGCATGGGCTTGGGCGGCCGGGCGCGGACGTGGGCGCGCTGGCTGATTGCAACCGACTTGTGGAAGGAACAAGGATCGCCGGCGCGGTCCGCACGTCCATCGCGGCCCGTCGATCGACGCACGCTTCCCAGAGATGAAGACGCCGCGGGGCTCGGCCGTTCCGAGCCCCGCGGCGATCATTGTTTCGATATTCGTTCAGCCTTCGCGGATCAGCCGCGGCGACGCCGGGCGCCGGCCAAACCGGCCAGACCAAAGAGCGCGATCGCCCCGGGAGCCGGCACAAACGCAATGCGGTCGATGGAGAAGTTCAGACCCGGTTCGCCGAATCCAGGGTTGGGCCCGACGCTGATCAAGTCAATGTCGGTGAGATCGAGACCGTCGAGTTCCGACAGGTCGAGCACGTAGGAGGTCGAACCGGCTTCAAACGTCGCCTCGACGCCAGCGGACCCGGCGCTCGAGCCGAAGGAGACGATCGACGTGAATGACGTCGCCAGCGCGTCCCCGAACTGAATCTCAAACGCGGTCTCGCCCGAAACGTCGAGGTTGAGGGCCCCGGCGCTCGATCCGGCCCCGTACCCGAGCAGGCCGCCGGCCACGACGCCGTCGCCGGCCGCGAATTCGTACAACCCGCCACTGACGGAGGTCGTCAGCACGTTGTCAAACGGGTTGGCATTGACGAATTGCCCGGCGAACCGAACGCCGCCGATCATCGTGCCGGTGTACTCAGCGCTGGTCAGACCCGCGCTGATGGTTTCAGTGAAATCACCCGACGAAAAGTCGTCGACGATGATGTCCGCGTGGGCCGCGGGAACAACGGCCAGCGCACACGCGGCGGCCGTACCGGCAAAGGTGGTTCGAATCGCGGAGCGCGCAACAACAGTGGGGGCAGACTTCGACATCGCTGGATCTCCATGGATCAGGGGTACATGGGGATCCCGGTCGGCGGCCCGGAATCAATTTCGTTGGGGATCCGGCACATGCCGACCCCGGAAGTGATCTCTCAACGTGGGATACGACAGTTGGTGTCGGAGCCTGCCGACGTGTTCTGGTTTTTCTTCGTGGTTCTGTGATTTGCCTCGAGAAGGCCGAGGCGGGCTGGGGCTGGCCTGGGGCTGGGCCGGGTCGATCGGGCTCAGATCGGGCCCGGACTCGCACTCACACCGGGCGCTTCGCCGACCGCCCCAGCTCGGGGGCGGGCAAGATCTCGACCTCGGTCGTTCCCCGCTCGGCCGAAGCGCCGTCGCCGATGCTCCGGAACGCCGCTTCGTGGGCCATGAACGCACGGACCACATCGGGGTCGAAGTGCGTCCCGGCGTGTTCGAGAATGATGTCCCGGGCCGCTTCGTGCGTGTACGCGTCCTTGTAGACGCGTTCGGCCCGCAGGGCGTCGTAGACGTCGGCCAGTGCCACGATCCGGGCGGCGATGGGAATGTCCTCGCCGGCCAGGCCAAACGGGTAGCCCGTGCCGTCGAATCGCTCGTGGTGGGCGAAGGCAATCTCGCACGCAATCCGCAGGTAGTCGTCGTCCCCGGACTGCCGGCGCACCTCAAGGAGCGTGTCGAAGCCCACCAGGACGTGCTTCTGCATTTCCGACCGCTGCTCGTCCGTCAGCGGCCCCGGCTTCAGCAGGATCGAGTCGGGAACCCCGACCTTGCCGATGTCGTGAAGCGGCGAGGTCTCGACCATCGCGACGATGAAGTCCTCGTCGATCTCGGGCCGCGTGCCGCGGAGGGCCCCGCCCAGGACGCGGACGTAGGCCTGGATGCGTTCGATGTGCTCGCCGGTGTCCTGATCTCGTACGCCGGCCAGGGTCGCCATCGCCCGAACCATGGTCGTGCGGGCGGCATTGCGCTGGGTCCGGCCGGTGGCCCGGGACTCGGCGACCCGGTCGTGCATGCGATCCAGTTCACGCTCGTATCGCCGGGCGATCCAAAAGAGCACGCCCATGACCGCGGCCACGGCTACTCCGGCGCTGAGCATCCCCAGGAGCTTGGCCCGGGCGATGGCCGACGTCACATCGGCCGATGCCGCCCCGGATGCCTCGGACATGCGGTTCAGGGCCGCCCCAAGGCCCACGCCGGTGACCCAGACCGCCCCGATCGACGCCAGGGCCAGCACGATCCCGGCAGCCAAGATGCGGCGACGCCGGAGGGCCCGAGCCGCGCGATCGGCGGCCGACGGACTGGAGGCGGACCCACCGCGGCTCGGGCTCTGGCTCGGGCTCGGGCTCGGGCGTTGGCCCTGGCTCGATTCGGCGTCAGGTTGTGCGGGGGCGGTCGGCATGATCATGGAAGGATGACCCGATTCTGGCCCGGGTGCAACGCGGGCGACGGATCCCCGGACCATGAAAGGCTTCGCGGCGCGGCCGGCCCCCGTTCCCGGACGCTCCGGATTTCCTCCGATCGGCCCAACCTGTCACCGGCCCAAGACAAGGTTGCCCACCCCCCCACCGAGTCCCTACCCTGCGCGGACCATGAGCGACTTCATCGGACACGAATGCGGCTTGATGCTCCTGAGGCTCCGCCGCACCCCGGCGGAATACCAAGAGCTCTACGGCGACCCCGGCTGGGGCGTCCGCAAGCTCCTGGTGCTCATGGAGAAGCTCCGGAATCGCGGCCAGGACGGGGCCGGCGTCGGCGTCGTCAAATTCGACATGCCGCCGGGCGACCGGTTCATGCTCCGCGTCCGATCCGACAAGCGATCGGCCATCGAGCGGATCGGCCGGATCCTGCAGCGGGACATCGAGAAGCTCAAGCCGCGGGAGCTGAAGAATCTGGACGCCGCGGGCTTCCGCCGGCAGTGTGAGTTCATCGGCGACGTCTACATCGGCCACCTCCGGTACGGCACGCACTCCGGACGCGGCGTTTCGGCCTGCCACCCGCTGATGCGGAAGAACAACGTGGCCAGCCGGAATCTGGCCCTGGCCGGCAACTTCAACATGACCAATTCGCGCGAGCTCTTCGAGCAGCTCGTCGAGTACGGCCTCCATCCGGTGGGCGACTCGGACACCGCGGTCATTTTGGAGCGGATCGGCTACGAGCTCGACCGCGAACACCGCCAAATCGCCTCCTCCATGGGGCCCGAATCTTTCCGCGGCCTGGAAAACCGCGAACTCGCCGGAGCCGTGTCCGACGACATCGACTTGGCCCGCGTCCTGCGACGGGCCAGCGACGGCTGGGACGGCGGCTACGCGTTCGCCGGCCTGCTGGGCAACGGCGACGCCTTCGTCGTCCGTGACCCCAATGGCATCCGGCCGGCCTTCCACTACATGGACGACGACGTGGTGGTCATGGCCTCCGAGCGAGCCCCGCTCACGAACCTGTTCGACGCCGAGCCGGAGCAGATCGAGCCCCTGCCGCCCGGCCACATTCTCGAGATCAAGCGATCCGGGGCGGTCCGCATCGTGCCGTTCACCGAGCCCGGGCGGCTGCGCCAGTGCACGTTCGAGCGGATCTACTTCAGCCGCGGCAACGACCAGGACATCTACCGCGAGCGCAAGAGCCTCGGCCGGCTGCTCGCCCCGCGGGTGCTCGACGCCCTGGACAATGACGTCGATCACGCGGTCTTCAGCTTCGTCCCCAATACGGCCGAGACGTCCTACCTCGGCTTGGTCGAAGAAGTCGACCGCCTGCACCGAGCCCGCTTGGGCGACGAACTGTGGCGGCGCATCGAATCCGGCACGGCCAGCCGCGATGACGTGATGGCCCTGGCCACCGGCCGGACGCGAGCCGAGAAGGTCGCCCACAAGGACCAGAAGATGCGCACCTTCATCACCCACGACGCGGCCCGCCGTGATCTGGTGATGCACGTGTACGACATCACGCGCGGCGTGGTGCAGACCGATGACACGCTGGTGGTGGTCGACGACTCGATCGTCCGCGGCACGACCCTCCGCGAATCGATCATCACGATCCTCTCACGGCTGAACCCCAAGCGAATCGTGGTGTGTTCGAGCGCCCCGCCCATCATGTACCCCGATTGCTACGGCATCGACATGAGCCAACTCGGGCGATTCATCGCCTTTGAAGCGGCGATCGGACTGCTCGAAGACCGCAACGAACTGGAACTGCTCGACGAGGTGGAAGCCAAGTGCCTCGAGCAGGCAGCGTTGCCACCCGACCGCATGGTCAACCACGTCGGCATGATCTACGACCGGTTCACACTGCAAGAACTTGAGGGCAAGATCGCCCAGCTCGTGCGGCCGACGAATGTCACCTGGGACGGACCGATCGAAGTCATGTACCAATCGGTTGACGATCTTCGACGGGCCATGCCCGAGCACACCGGCGACTGGTACTTCACCGGCAACTTCCCGACACCGGGCGGGTACCGCGTGCTGAACCGTTCGTTCTTGAACTGGCGACGGAAGGTGGACGTGCGGGCGTACTGACGCGCCGCCGCAGACGGGGAACCACAGTGATCGACCTTTCGGTGGTCCGCGCCGGCGTTGCCCGGCGCATTGCAGAAGAGAATCGCGACGTCACGCTCGATGCCTGGGTGACGCCCGGAACGGGCGTGGCGTTCACCGTGCTGACGTTCGGCTTCGTCTTCGTCTTGACGTGGATGCTGGCGTTTCTGCTTGGCGGTGGTCGCCACTCGGAAGCCGGCGTGGCCGCGACGATCACCGGCGTGTTCTTTGCCGTGGGCACGTACTCGGCGTGGCGACGCGTGGATCCGCTGGCGAATCTGGAACCCGAAGATGCCAGCCTGTTCGGATCGGCGGCGCTGACCATGGCCACGGGCATGCCCGTCGCGTTTCATCCGCGGCAGGCGACGGCCGGCGCCGCGGCGTTCCTGATCGGGGGCCAGGCAAACATCCTGGAATCGATCGGGCACTTCCGCAGCGGCATTCCGACCGATTCCCCGCGTGTGAACACCGCGGCCGAACTGCTCGTCTCGGCGGAGCGCGGCGTTCGACTGGACTCGCTCGACGCGGCCGACTCGGCCAACTCGGCCGGCTCGGCCGGCCGAGCCGGCTCGGCCGAAGCAATTGTCCTGCTCCGCCGGCTTGGACTCTTGCGGGTGACCCGCGTGGCCAACGGCCGCACGTGCGAGCCGACCGAGAAGGGTCATGCGACGCTTCAGGGTCGGACGTGATGGGGCGGGCCGACACGTCGTCACCGAGCGAATCTCCCATCGGTCCCGACGCCGGTCCCGGCACCGACGCCGACGCCGACCACGCCGCCACGTCCGGGCCGAACCATGCGATGCACCGCGCGGCGGATCGCTCCCTCGCGGGTCAGCTCGAGCGCGATGGCTGGGCCCTCGCGACCGGGGTGCGGTCGGCGGATGCGTGCGATCGCCTCGCGGCCGACCTTCCTCCGCCAGACCACACCACGGGGCGTCGCGGTGGCGTGCGGCTGCGGCTCGGCGAGGGAGCAGACACCAGCGAGCGCGTGTCCACGATCCGCGCCATGCAGGAGCTGGCCCGGACCGCAACGGACGACGCCGACCTGATCCCCGTCCGCGCGACCCTCTTCGACAAGTCGCCGGAGGCGAACTGGCTCGTGCCCTGGCACCAGGACCTGGCCGTCGCCCTGGCCGAACGGAACGACGCCGCCGACGGCTTCGGCCCGTGGTCCGTGAAAGACAGCATCCCCCACGCACGGGCACCGATCACCTTGCTCGAACGCATGGTGGCGGTGCGGCTGCATCTCGACCCCTGTCCGGCCGACAACGGGGCCCTGCTCGTCCTGCCGGGATCCCACCGCTGGCCCCCGGCTCCGACATCCGACAAGCCGCCGGTGGACGCGGCGGTCACGTGCGAGGCGGACACCGGCGACTGCGTCCTGATGCGTCCGTTGGCGTGGCACGCTTCGCGCCCGGCCGAACGCCCCGCCCGGCGGCGGGTGCTGCATGTGGAGTTCGGCCCGCCGCAGCCGGGGCCGGGCGTGCGATGGGCGTGGGGGGCAGGGCCCGACGCCGCAGGGACAACCGCATGAATCGCGAACTGCTGGACCGTTGGCGTTGCACGTGGGAGCGGACGGGGCTGGAGCACGCTGGTTCCGACGGGCATGCCCGTGCGCTTGACGATCTGGTCGATGCGTACGCCGCCCCGCCACGGGCGTACCACGCACTGGACCACGTGTTGGAGTGCCTCGATCATCTCGACGGCGCGCCCGATGCCGAGGTTGGCTCGCCGCAGATTCGCGGCGAGATCGAGCTCGCCCTCTGGTACCACGACGCGGTGTACGACTCGCGCGCTTCGGACAACGAGCAGCGGAGCGCCGACATGGCGGCCGCGGTCCTGACCCCGCTGGACCCGGGATTCGCGGAACGGGTCACGGCCCTCATCCTCGCAACGCGGCACACCGATGCACCGACGTCGCCCCCGGCCGCCCTCATCGTCGACGTCGACCTGGCGATTCTGGGGGCGGAAGCGGATCGCTTCGACGCCTACGAGCGGCAGATCCGCGAGGAATACGCCTGGGTTGCGGATGCCGACTTCGCCCGAGGTCGAGCGGCCGTATTCGAGCAGTTCGCGGCCCGCGACCGCATCTACGCCACGGACCATTTCCACGGCCGGTTCGAAACGGCCGCCCGGACGAATCTGGGGCACGCGATCACGGCGTGGCGAGCGCGCGGCTGAGTGTGCCGTCGCCGGTGTGGTCCAGCCCAGGGGCCCGCGACGAGCCACGACGGCCCGGCGACGGCCCGGCGACCCGGCCACCAGGCGACCCGGCGACCCCATCACCCATCCATCGGCACCAAGTGGCCTGTGATCCCCTTCGGCCGCTCGGCGCCCGGCACGTCCAGCGTCACGATCACCACCGGGCGCGGCATGCCGCTGACATGGTCCACGCGAAGCGGGTAGCGCTCCCCCGCCGTCATTTCGACTGGGGCCCGCAGGCGTTCCTCGGTGCTCGGCGTTTCGGGGATCAAGCGTTCGGCCTCGGAGAATACGCCGTCGCGGTTCAGGTCGATCCACGCGGTGGCGTGGCCGTTCTGCGTCTTCAATCCCAGCTCGAACGTGCCGGTGCCCGGCGACTGGATCGTCGCCTCAAAGCGCTGCCCGCGAATGTG
>JBGCEZ010000110.1:0-15762 GCA_045106735.1 Phycisphaerales bacterium
CCGCTGCCGCCACGCTGGCCGCCGCCGTCCTCGCCGCTCCGGCCCTCGCCGGCCCGGAGCCGATCCGCGTGCTCTCGTGGGATCAAAGCCGGTCCCGGCAGTGCGACGGATCCAACGGGCCGATCGATCACACGTTCGGCACTGGCAACCAGTTCGGGCTGGCCCGGGCCGCCCTTGCGTCGGCCGCGAACTTCGGGCCCGGCGGGATCGTGCCGCGGCCGGTCGAACTGCTTCCGGGCGTCGGCTGCATCGATGTCAACGAACTGGTCGGCGTGGATGTGGTGCTGCTTACAACCGACAACGAGTCCGGGGTGACCGCGTGCGAACTCGCGGCCCTGGGCGCCTTCGTCGAGCAGGGCGGGGGCGTGCTCTACCTTGAGAACTCCGCCATTCGTTGGCTTTCCCCGCTTGTGGGCAGCAGCGACGTGGCTCCGGCCGGCTCCGGCCCGGTGTCCGTGGCCGCCCCGGCATCGCCGGTCATCAACGGCCCGTTCGGCGTGGTGACCCCGGGATTCCAGTTCAACTTTCATCGCACCAGCCCGGACGTCGGCCCGATCGGCGAGCCGCTGCTCGCCACCACCGACACCGTCGCCGCCCGCTTCGTGCTTGGGGACGGCGTCATCGTCGCCATCAACGACGACGAATTCGCCGGGGACATCACGACGTCGCCGTGCGCGGCCAGTCAGATGCTTGAGGGTCCGCGTCGTCCACTGTTCTTGAATGCCTTTGCCGCCGTGGTGCCGGCCGATGGGTTCAGCTTCGATCCGCCCGCGGCCATCGCCGATGCCAACTGCGACGGTGCGGTGACCTTCGACGATGTCCTGGCCGTGCTCGCGAGCTGGGGACCGTGTGAACGCGGCTGCGAGACCTGCCTGGCCGACTTCGACGAGAGCGGGAACGTCGACTTTGCGGACCTGCTCGCCGTGCTTGCGACCTTCGGTTCCCGGGGCTGAACCGGGCCGACGATTCGTCATCCGGTCCTCGGGTATCCCCGAGTATTCGTTTCGTTCGATAGGAGCAGCCTCTGCATCGTATTTAGAACAGTGTGCATCGGGTCTGGCTGCCGCCAGTATGTTGCCCTGCAGGTCCCGTGACGCGTGCACGCGTTGCGATCTGTACGGCCACCGTTCGTGTGGCTGCCTTTCCGATTCCCCCGGATCGACTCGACCATGTCACATGTGATGAAGAGTGCGATGGTGTGCCGCGGCTCTGCCCGGACCGCGATCGCGCGTCGTGCGCTGCGTTTCCGCTCTCGGACCGCTGGTTTCGTGGCTGTGGCCGCGATGGCCATGGCGACCGTCGGCCTCGCTCGTCCGGCCTCCGCCCAGATCGGCGAGATGTTCGGCGGCCGGGCCACCGTCCTGACCAACGCCACGGTCATGACGCCCGATGGCCCGATTGAGAACGCCAACGTCGTGATTCGGCGGGGGGCGATCGCTTCGATCACCACCGACGAACCGCAAGTTCGCGGCCGGACGCAGGTGGTTGACGCCAGCGGCTTGGTGATCACGCCGGGCCTGATCGATGTCCACGGCACCCTCGGCCTGACCGGCAACGGTGGCGGTGGACCGCGAAACCGCGCGAGTGATGCCTTCGACCGCTACGACACCGACGCCATCGAGCGAGCGTGGCGCGGCGGCGTGACCATGGTCTACATCCCGGCCCGCGGTGGTTCGATCAGCGGCACCGGCGCGGTCATGAAGCTCGGCAGCTCGGTGCAGGAAGTCGATGCCGGCAACGCCCTGTGCATCGATCTCGACAGCGGGGCGTCGTCCCTGGCCCGGCTCGGCCGCGTGCAGTCGATTCGCCAGCAGTTCAAGCAGGCGATCGAGTACCGCGAGTCGCGCGAGATCTACGCCGACGAACAGCTTCCGGAGTACGAGAAGAAGCTGGCCGAACAGGTCGAGGCCCGCAAGAAGAAGGAAGCCGAAGAAGGCGCGGACGGCGAGAAGAAGGACAGCGCCGCCCTCGTCGCCGGCGACGAAGACTTGCAGCCGACGCCGCGCCGCCGGCGTGGCGGTCGTCCCGGTGCGCCCCCGGCCGCTGGCCGCGGCGGAGGTGGTGGCGGTGGTGGCGAGGCCGAAGAAGCCCGCAAGCCCCGCGAGCCGCGAGCGAACCGTGCGGCCGACGTGCTGCTTCGGGCCATCGACCGCGAAATTCCCGTCCGCATCGTCGCCCACCGTTCGGCTGACATCCTGAACGCGATCGCCCTCGGCGAAGAGTTCGGGCTCCGCGTCGTCATCGAGGGCGGCCACGAAGCCGGACTCGTGGCCGATGCCTTGGCCGCGGCCGACGTGTCGGTCGTGATGGGCCCCGCGCCCACCGCCAGCCCGTACGGCGGACCACGTTTCCTCCGCTTTGATCCCCACGCTCCGGCCGCCCTCGCCGCCGCCGGTGTGGACACGGTGATCGGCAGCGGCGTTGGCGGGGCCACGCCGTACCTCCTGATGAACGCCCAGCTCGTGGCCAGCCACGCTCCGTCGGTCAACCCGCTCAACGCGGTCACCGTGGACGCGGCTCGTTTCCTTGGCTTGCCCGACCACGGTGCGATTCGCCGTGGCGGGGCCGCTGATCTCGTGCTCTGGTCGGGCGATCCCCACGATCCCGGTTCGTCCGTGGTCGCGGTGATGATCGACGGCCGCACCGTCTTCGGAACCCTCCCCGAATGAGTGACTGCATGATGCACAACCGCACGTTCCGGCGCACGCTCCACCGCACGACCGCCCGGTCCATCGCCGCCGCCGGCCTCACCGTCGCCGTCGGCCTGATGCCGGCGATTGCCTCGGCCAGCGTTTCCTCGGCCAGTGCCATCTCGGCCTCCGCCATCCGCGACGGTCACGATCACGTGATCCTCGCGCCGCATGTGCTGATGCCCGACGGCAGCCTGGCCGACGACATGGCCGTCCACGTCGTCGACGGGGCGATCAAGCAGATCGGCTCCATGAAGGACTTCGCCGACCATCCCAATGCCACCCGGCTGCCGGATGGTGCGGTGCTCAGCCCGGGTCTCATCGACCTGGCCGCGAGCGTCGGCGTCCGCGGCGCGAACTCGAGCACCACCGAAGTCCTCGACCCGAATCCGTCGGTGGTCGAGGCCTTTGATCCGCACGCTCCCGGCGTGCGGGCCGCGCTCGAAGCCGGCATCACCGCGGTGATGATCATCCCGGGTCCCAATGGCTTGGTCGACGGCGCGACCGCGACCGTCCGCACCGCCCCGGAAGATGACGGCAGTGCCGACGTCCTGAACGCCGAAGGCGCGATGATGTTCAGCATGGGCTCGGCCGCCTTGGCCACGGCCAATGGGCCGACCAGCCGGGCCGGAGCCATGCAGTTGCTCCGCTCGACCATGCGGAACATGGACAAGAACGACGGCTCACGGATGTCCCGCGTCATGGGCGGCGACATGCCGGCCGTGCTCGTGGCCGACGCCCCGGAAGACGTCAGCGCCATGCTGCGGCTGATGGATCGCCAGGGCGTGGTGCCCACGATCTACGCCCCGAACGCCGCGGTCGAAGTGGCCGCCGAAGTCGCCGAGTACGAAGGGGCCGCCATCGTTGGCCCGCTCGGGTTCCGCTCCGGCGATCGCCTGCTCATGGGGGCCGACGCCCTGGATGCCGCGGGCGTGCCGATCGCCTTCGCCGGTGGCCTGCCGAACAACTCGCCCGATCAACTGCGGATGACGGCGGCGATCGCCGTCCGAGCCGGCGTTGATCCGGACGCGGCCCGCCGCGGCCTCACGTCCACCGCCGCCCGGATTGCGGGCGTCGAGGACACGATTGGCTCCATCGCCGTTGGCCACGCCGCCGACTTCACGATCTTCTCCGGCGATCCGCTTCGCATGGATTCCCGCGTGCTGGAAGTGCACGTGCGGGGCCACCGCGTCCACGCTGCATCGCACTGATCCCCGACGACTCAACCGCGGCGGGTCATCCGACTCGCCGCCCGCCCCCACGGGAGCGCTTTCGATGACCCGACTCCATTCTTCCGCCAACGTGCTCCGGCGCTTCGGCATGCTCGTCTTCGGCCTGATGCTGATCGGCCTCGTCGCCGCGCCGTCGGTCGCCGAAACCGTCCGCCTCACCGGCGTGACGATCCACACCGGCACCGGCCGCACCATCGAGGGCGGCACGATCGTCGTTGAAGACGGCCGCATCGTGGCCGTGGTCAAGGATGGCGGCGCGTCCGACGGTGACACGATCGATCTCGGCGGGATGCACATCACCGCGGGCCTGATCGACGCCAACGCCCGGATCGAGCCCCGCGACATCGTCACCACCGAGCCGGCCCGCCGGCAGGGGGCGTCGATTGCCCGGCTCTTCCACTCCACCGACCACAACACCGACGAGGCCTGCACCTGCAGCGGTCTCATTCACTGTGCGTTGGCGGAGGCCCACGCCGATCTGGACGACGAAGCCGTCTGCCCGATCTGCGGATACCCCGGCCCTCCCGGCGTGCACGACCTGATCTCCGGCGTTCGCAGCGGTCAGTTCACGCCGACCGAGAGCAGCTCGGAAGTCGTCCCGCATACGTGGGTCGTCGACTCGATCAACCTCCGTTCGCCCGACTTCAAGCGGCTGATCAACGGCGGCGTGACCACTGTCTTTGCCGCCCCGGACAACGCCGCGGTCATCGGCCCCCGCGGCGCGATCGTCCGCACCGGCGGCCCGATGCGCGAACGCATCCTGACCGAAGCCAGCGACGTGCACGCGGTCGTCAACCCCGACACGTTCCGCGTGGGCGGCGGCAACAGCGCTCCGTTCCGCAACTTCGTGTCCAACCGAACCCGTCGTCCCGGCAGCCGCATGGGCGTCGCCTGGGTGTTCCGCAAGGCGTTCTACGACGCCAAGCGTGTGGACATGGGGCTCGAGTACGGCGGGGCCGACGCGCCGCCGGCCGACGCGATGCCGGTGCTCAACGAGATCCTGGCCGGCGACCTGCCGATGCGGATCAGCGCTCGCACCCAACGCGACATTGAGACCGCCTTCCGCGTGGCGGGGGAGTTCGGCGTGCCGTTCACCCTCACCGAAGCGACCGAAGCCCACACGCTGCTCCCGCAGTTGACCGAAGCCGGCACCCGCGTCGTCTTCGGCCCGATCCAGCTTGAGCGTCCTCGCCGTGGTGAAGAGACGCAGGCCCAAGCCGGCACGCTTCGCCAGTTGCTCGCCGCCGGCATCCCGACCGCCCTCAGCGCTCGCGACCGCCGTGACGAAGACGGCTTGGACCGCCAGGCCATGTACGCGATCCGCACTGGGGTGAGCTTTGAGCAGGCGCTTCGCGCCGTCACCCGCACGCCGGCTGAGTTCCTCGGCCTCGACGATGACCTCGGCACCGTTGAGGTTGGCAAGCAAGCCGACCTGGTGGTGTGGAGCGACGTTCCCTTTTCCGCCACCGCCCGGCCGGTGATGGTGATGATCGCCGGCGAGACGGTGCTTGACCGTCGCGACGACTGATCCCACCGCTGCCTTCCGACCTTTCGATCCCCGCCCTCGAACACGATTCCAGGACCCGCCGGCCACGGTGCACGGCGGGAAGACTCAGGAGCTCCCGATGACTGCACGGCGACTCAATGCATACCTCGGCTCGGCCGTGGTCGCCGCCTCGGCGTTGGCCACCGCGACCCTCGCGGCCCCGCCGTCCACGATCGCCCTTACCGGCGGTCGGATCATTCCCGTGGTCGGCGACCCGATTCCCTCGGGCACGGTCCTGGTCGAAGACGGCCGGATCATCGCGGTGGGCACGGACGTGGACATCCCGTTCGACGCCACCGAGTACGACGTCACCGGCATGGTCGTGTTCCCCGGCATGATCGACCCGCAATCCTCGGGCGGCCTTGATGTGCCCAACGAGACGCTGTCGGTCGCCCCGTACCTCGATGTGTTCGACGCGATCGACCCGTCGCGGGCGACGTTTGAGAACTACCTCCGCGACGGTGTGACCAGCGTCCACGTGATGCAGGCGAACAACACCGTCGTCGGCGGCATCAGCCGGGTCGTCCGGCCGATCGGCCTGGCCGTCAACGAAATGACGGTGGCCACCGACATCGGCATCAAGCTCTCGACCAGCCCCAAGTCCGGCTACGACCGGATGCGGCAGATGTCCGAGCTTCGCGAGACGTTCGCCGAACTCGGCGACTACGTCGAGCGGCTGCCCGAGTCGGTCTACGAGGCCTGGCTCAAGAAGAACGACAAGCCCCTCGACGTGGGCCCGGCCGAAGCCCGCCGCCTTGGCGCGGAGCTGATCACCGACGCCGACTACGACGACGCCCACGCGAACCTCATCCGGCTCACGCGGGGCGACCTGCACGGCTGGATCTACTGCGGCTTCGCGATGGACGTCGCCCCGGCGATCGCCGTCGCCCGCGACAACGACTTCCTGGACGGAGCCGTCTTCGTCCTCGGCTCGACGAGCTGGAAGGCGGCCGACGAACTGAAGCGGGCCGGCCGGCCGGTCATCGCTCCCTCGCAGATGTACCACCGCGAGCGCGATCCGATCACCGGCGAGATCGAGGAGACGTTCATCCCCTCGGTCCTGCACCGCGAGGGCATCGAGTTCTCGCTGCTCCCCTCGGGCAACACCAGCCTGGCCGAGCGCTACCTCAACTACCAGGCCGCCGTCTGCGTTCGCAACGGCATCCCGCGTCAGGCTGCCCTTGAAGCGATCACCCTGAACCCCGCCCGGGCCCTCGGCCTGGAAGAGGACATGGGTTCGATCGAAGTCGGCAAGCGGGCCAACCTGGTCGTGTTCAGCGGTGACCCGCTCGACTTCACGTCCTGGGTCCAGCACGTCTTCATCGACGGCATCCACGCCTACGACCGCACCAACGATCCGCGGCTGGCCGAGATCATGAAGCTCGAGTCGATGGACACGGGCGACATGACCGAGGCCGATGCGGGCGACGGCGACGGCGACGCGGCCGATCCCGACGACGCGGACGCCGATTCTGATTCTGACTCTGGTACCGACGCTGGCGACGGCGCCGATGCCGACGGAGGCGACGCCCGATGAATCCCAGGCGAACCATGAGCCACGCCGCGGCCACCGGAGCGTGGGCCGCGGTTGCGGCCTGCCTCGCCGGGGCTCCGGCGCTGGCGGGTGACGGCCCGTCCTTTGCGATCCGGGCCGGCCGCATCATGCCGGTTTCGACCGACCACCCCGCGGTGATCGAGGACGGCATCATCGTCGTCCGCGACGGCCGCATCGTGGCCATCGGCGCCGACGTGGATGTCCCCGCCGGCATCGATCTGGTCGAGATGCCGGACGCGACGATCACGCCCGGTTTCGTCGCCGCATCGACGAGCATCGCCGGCAACCGAGGTGGCGACATCTCGATCGGTGCCGGCTACCGCGCGGTCGACAGCTTCGATCACTACGCCGACCAACGCGAGACGTTGGCCGCCGGCGTCACCACCGTGCACCTGAACCCCGGCTGGCATCGCCTGCTCTCGGGGCAGGGGGCGGTCGTGCGACTCGGCGGGGAGGGTCCGGACCGGATCCTGCTCGACGAAGCGGACCTGACCATCACCCTCGGTCCTTCGGTGGTCTTGCCGCCGAACATGATCGAGTACACCGTGCCGCCGTCGCCCGACCAGGCGATCAAGCCGGCCATGCCGCAGCGTCCCGGTTCCCGGATGACGCAGTTCCTCGCGCTCAAGGAGGCCCTCGAGGCCGCCGGAGCCGAAGGCGCGGACTGGTCCTCGCACGCCCTCGCCCTGAATGAAGCGTGGGCCGGCGGACGTCCGGTCCGGGTCCAGGCCCAGCAGGCCGTCGACCTCACCGGCGCCCTCAACTTCATGCGCACCGCGGGCCGCACCGGTTACCTCGTGGGCGGCGCCGATGCCGTCGACGTCGCCGACCAGATCGCCTCCAGCGGCGTGCCCTTGGTGTACACCGTGGACGCGACGTTCCGGCGTCCGGGCGCCGACATCGGCGAGAACCCGGCGGCGAACGAACGCTTCATCCGCGACCTGGCCGCCTTCGGCGACGTCGAACACCTGGCCATCGCACTGCCCAACGGCCGCCCGGCCGGCGACCTTCGCATGGCCGCCGCCCTCGCCGGTCGCTCGGGCCTCTCGGCCGAACGGCGTCTCGCGGCGATCACCCGCATTCCGGCCGAGATCCTCGGCGTTGACGACGAAGTCGGTTCGTTGGCCGTTGGCCGCCGGGCCGACATGCTCGTGATGACCGGCGATCCGCTGGCGACGCAGACGCATGTCCAGCGCGTGTACGTTGACGGCCGCGTGGCCTACAGCCGCGCGACGTCGGATGCCCTCGTCGTGCGGGCCGGCACCATCTGGCTCGGCGAAGACGGCTACCTCGAGGGCGGCGAAGTCCTCATCGAGGACGGCCGCATCACCGAAGTCGGCCGACGCGTCGGTCGTCCGCCGCACGCCCGCGTCATGGACGCCGGGCCGGACGGGTTCGTCACCCCCGGACTCATCGATGCCTACGGCCACCTCGGTCTTCGCGGTGATCGTGGCACGCTGGCTCCGAACCTGACCCTCACCCGCCTGATCGGCGTCCCGGACCTTCCGGAGATGCGGGTCGCGCGTTCGGGCATCACCAGTGTGCTGCTCGCTCCGTACGGCGTGAACAACGCCGGCGGCCAGGTCTCGGCCATCAAGACGGCCGGCCACAGTCGCACGCACCGCATCATTCGCGATACCGCGGCGGTGAGTTTCGCCGTCGGCGGCGATCCCCGCGGCATCCCGGGGCAGCTCCGGGGTCGTCTCGAGCAGGGCAAGAAGTACGCCGAGACCTGGAAGAAGTACGAAGCCGACCTGGCCGAGTGGAAGAAGAAGGCAGCCGAGGGCAAGACCACGGTGGCGAAGCCGACGATCGTCGAAGAGACGAGCGAAGGCGAGAAGGCCGATCCGGTCACCGGGACCTGGGCGGCCACGCTGTCCGGCGGCCCGCTGCCGGAAGAGCAGACCGGCCGCGTCGTCTTCAAGCTCAACGGCACATCGATCGAAGGCCGCATCATTGAGCCGGAAGTGCCGGAAGATGTCCGCATCACCGGCGAGCTCGACGGCAAGAAGATGAGCGGCGAGATCGAACTCGACACCGGCGGCATGGGCACGCCGACGTGGCAGGGCGAACTCGTTGAGGAAGATCTGATCCGCGGCACCGCTGGCCTGGCCGGCATGGTGACGGTGGACTTCGAGATGCGCCGCACCGACAAGGCGTCGGTCGAGTTCAAGGTCACCCGCAGCCGCCGCACCACCGGCGCCGACGGGCGTCCGCTGCCCCCGAAGGTCGACGAGGCCTTGGAGCCGATCCGGGCGCTGCTCGAGAAGCGGATTCCGGCCATCGTTGACGTCACCGACCACCAGGCGATCACGGCCGTTCTGGACGTGCTCGTGGGGCAGTACGAACTGCCGGTCATCCTGCGCAACGCCGGCGAGGCGGCCCGCGTGGCCGAACGTCTGCACGAGTCGGAGATCGGCGTCGTCCTGCCGACGAACGTGATCCGCCGCGAAGACGGCATGCCGTACCACCAGGGACTCGACCTGTCGCGACGCGGCGTGTCGGTTGCCTTCCAGTCGGCGGCCGGTGACGGCGCTCGCACCCTGCGTGACGTGGCGATCTACGCCGTCGAACGCGGCCTTTCGCCGGACGTGGCCTTGCGGGCCATGACCGTCGATGCAGCTCGCATGTACCACCTCGAGGACCGGCTCGGCTCGATTGCCGCCGGCCGCGATGGGGACTTGGTCATCTTTTCCGGTCACCCGCTCGACGCCGAAACGTCGGTCGAACGCGTGATCATCGGCGGCGAGGAGATTCGTCCGTGAAGCACTTCAGCTTTGAAATCCCGGCCTTGGTGATGACGGCGGGCGTTCTGCTCGCCAGCCCCGCGGTGGGACAGGATGCGGTGGCCGCTGCATCGGCGGCCACGAATGCGGCGACCGTCGCCAACGCCGCGACCGTCGAGCGCGCCAGTGCGGCGGCCGAGGAATCGGTCACCGTCTTCCGCGTCGGCAAGGTCCTGACGATGAACGGCGACGACGACGTCATCAACAACGCGATGGTGATCGTCCGCGGCACGACCATCGAAGCCGTCGGCAAGGCCCGGGACATGACCGTCCCCGAAGGCGCGACGGTCATCGAGATGAAGGACGCCTGGCTGGTGCCCGGCATGGTCGAAGGCCACAACCACACCGCGGCCAGCAGCGGCGACCTGCACGACTACGTGTACCTGACGAACCCGGGTCTGCGTTCGCTCGACGCCGTGGACCCCGCGGCCAAGCAGTCGCGCCGCGATGCCCACGCCGGCGGCGTGACCAGCGCCTTGCTCATCCCTGGCTCCGGCACGAACATGAGCGGCTTCGGCACCATGGTGAAGTTCGCCGGCGAGACCACGGAAGAGACGGTCCTGAAGTTTCCCGCCTCGGTGAAGATCGCCCAGGCCGGCAACCCGGAACGCTACTGGTGGCGCGTCGGTCGTTCATTCATGAACTACAACACCCGGCAGACGCTCGAGCAGGCCCTGGCCTACCACGAGTCCTGGGAAGCCTTTGAGAATGGCGAGGTCGACGTGGCCCCGCCGTTCGATCCCACCTGGGACGACTTCCGCGCGATGTACAGCCGCGAGTTCGTTGCCTCGGTGCACACGCAGGCCTTCCAGGTCGTGATGACGACGGTGGACATGCTCAGCCAGAAGCTGAAGATCCGCACCGTGCTTGACCACTCGACCTTCGACGGCTTCAAGACCGCGCCGCTCGTTCTGGAGCAGGGCGAAGAGAACATCCAGACCATCAACGGTCCCCGTCAGTTCCACTTCGACCGCGCCGAGCGGCGGATGTGGGGCAACGCGGCTCGTTGGTGGCAAGGCGGCATTCGCCAGCTCGGCATCAACACCGACTCGCCGGTCGTTCCGCAGGTTGAACTCAGTTACCAGGCCGCCATGGCGTGCTGGTTCGGCTGGGAGCCGTACCACGCGATCGCGGGCCTGACCCGCGTGCCGGCCGATGCCCTGCTCGTCGGCGACCGCGTCGGCACGATCGAGGTCGGCAAGGATGCGGACTTCGCCCTCTGGGGCGGCGATCCGATCGACCCGCGTTCGACCTGCTGGATCACGGTCATCAACGGCGACGTCGTCCACGATGCCCGCGAAGGCATGCGACGCTTCTGACCGCTCGCACGTTCGCGTGCCCCTCCTGTCCTGACTGCTTCCGCGGCGCATCCGCCGCGGCCCTCGAATCGGAACCCGTTCATGCGCATCTCCCTGAACCCCCGCGCCGCGATCGCCGCCCTGGCCGTGACGGTCGCCGCGGCGACCGCCTCCGCGGCGGACGAGACGTTCGTCGTCATCAAGGCCGGGACCGTGATCCCGGTGAGCGGGGACCCGATTCCCCGCGGCGAGATTGTCATCGTCGATGGCACGATTCGGCTGGTCGGCGTTGGGCTGGAGTATCCGGCCGACGCCACGGTCATCGACGCCCGTGACCAGACGGTCATGCCCGGCTTTGTCCACCCCGGCAGCCGGCACGGACTGCCCTCGCGCAGCCGCGGCGGCATCAATGGCAACATCCGGGTGGCCGACGAAGCCGACCTGGAGGCGATCGACTTCGATCCGCTCATCGCCGCCGGTTACACCTCCGTCGCGCTCTACGCCGACGGCAGCGGCATCCCCGGCGTGACCAGCGTCTTCCGCACGGCGGCCCCCGAGGGGCTGGATGAGTTTTCCAGCCGCGGGCAACTGCTGCTGGGCGACTCCTACCTCCGCATCGGCATGCGAAACGTGGGCGGCGACAAGGCTCGCTTCCGCGGGGCGCTGACCAAGGCCAAGGCCGAGATCGCCAAGATCGAGAAGGCCCGCGGCGAGTGGGAAAAGAAGAAGGCTGAGTTCGAGGCCAAGCAGAAGGCCGAAGCCGAGAAGGCGGCCAAGGCCAAGGCCGAAGCCGAGAAGAAGGGCGCGGCCGCCGACGAGCCGGCCAAGAAGGACGACGAAAAGAAGGACGAGGGCCCGGGCGAGTTCAAGCCGCCGGCCACCGACCGCACCCACCAGCCGCTGATGGACTGGATCGAGGGCAAGCTGGCCGTGAACCCGGTCATCGAGCTCGGGACTTCCAGCGGCCTGCTGCACCTGCAGGACGTGATGAAGGCCCACGAGGACCTCGACGCCACGCTGATGTTCGTCAACGGCTTTGGGGCGGACTACAACCACGTGGCCGAAATGGTCGTCGAGCACGTCGGTGACGACGGCATCGTCGTGACCACGCTCGACGTCGGCCGCATGCCGCAGACGTCCACGCTCTACAACTTTGCCGGCGTCCTCGCCCGACACGGCGTTGAACTCGCGGTCAACCCCGAGTCGCCCGGCGGTGGTGGCGGCGGATTCCGCGGACGCCGCGGTCGCGGCGGCGGCGGACCGGTGGCGGTCACGCGGGCCAACGCGGCGAACGCCGTGCGATCCATGCCCTCGCGTCTGGCGATGATGGTCCGCTACGGACTGCCGCGGGACGCGGCGATTCGCGCCCTGACCGTGAACCCGGCCACCGTGCTCGGGATCGCGGACCGCGTCGGCACCATCGAAGTGAACAAGGACGCCGACCTGATCTTCCTGGACGGCGACGCGATCGATCCGCTGACGCAGGTCACCCGCGTGATGATCCTGGGCGAAACCGTCTGGGAGATGGACGAGGAGTCGGGCCGATGAATCTGCGAACCAGCCAGCCCATGAATCTGTCGGGAACCAACATGTTGACCGCCGGTCTTGCCTCCCTCGCCACCGGACTGGTGGCCGTGGTCGCCCTCGCCGGTTCGCCGGCCATGGCCGCGAGCACGCCCGCTGACGCCGCGATCGTGGCGGCCGACGCGCCGGACGCGTTCGCGGGCCAAGCGAACGAAGTCGTGTCCGAGTCCGAGCTGGCCGCCCAAGAGCGTCGGCGTCGCGGTGGACGCCGCGGCGGTCCGGCGGGTGGTCCTGGCGGCGGCGATGGCGGTGGCGGCGATGACGCGGCCAAGCCCGACGCCGCCGACGACACGGCCAAGAAGGACGAGGAGGCGGCCGAGGAGCTGCCCAAGCTCGAAGATGCCTTCTTCGCCATCACCGGCGGCACGGTTCACACCGTGTCCGGCCCGGTCTTGGACGGGGCGACGATCCTTTGCCGCGACGGCAAGATCGAACGCATCGGCCGGACGGTCAAGATTCCCGCCGGAGCGGAGGTCATCGACGCCTCCGGCATGCATGTCTACCCCGGCCTGATCGCGGTCAAGAGTGGCGGCGTGCTGGGCGGCGGCAATCCCGCCGACTCGTCGGACGTGTTCGGCTTCAACATGACGCTGGCGCTCGCCGCCGGCATCACGACAAGTACGTCGGGCACGTCGGCGGCCAAGCTGACCTTCGGCACGCTCGACCATCACACGCTGACGACCGGGCTCTACACGACGCTGCGGTACGACTCGACCGATCCGCGTGGTCGCCGCCGCATTCGCGCCAACATGGAGCGCGTGCGGACGTACCTGCGGGACAAGAAGAATTACGACCTCAACAACCAGCGCGATCCCGACCTCAAGGAGCCGGATGGCCGCTTCCTGAGGGGCGAGTTCGCGAACTATCGCCGCCTGATCGAGGGCGATGCGGTGGCCCGCGTGAACGCGACCGATGTGCACGGCATCCTGCAGATCTGCGATCTGGCCGAGGACTTTGGCTTCAAGGTCGTCTTCGACGGGGCGACGGAAGCGTGGATCGTGGCCGACCGCCTCGGCCAGGCCGGGGCGAGCGTGATCCTGTCGCCGCGTGATGTGCGGCCGCCGAACGAAACGCTCGTCCGCGAGAACGGTTCGTCGATCCAGAACGCTCGCATCCTGCGGGACGCCGGCGTTCCCGTCGCCGTCACCCCGGCCGGCAGCCTGTTCGGCCCCGGCGACCGGATCAGCTTGGGCGGACTCGCCGGCCGCGACCTCCTGCACCTGCCGATGGCCGCGGCGTTCGCCGTGCGAGGCGGGCTCACCAACGACGAAGGCATCCGCACGATCACCCTCGATGCGGCCCGCGTGCTGGGCATCGACCACCGCGTCGGCTCGATCGAGGTTGGCAAGGACGCGGACTTCGTCATCGTCGATGGCGACCTGCTCCACTACATGACCCTCGTCCAGAAGACGATCGTCAACGGCCGGGTGGCCTACGACAAGGAAGAAGACTCGCTCTTCAGCCACATCCGTCCGGCCGCGGACCCCGAAGCGGTGCCGCCGGATGACTACTGGCCGCGGCGCTTGGGCGACGCTCCGTAAGGGCGTTCGCCGCCCGGACGCCGGTCCGACGCACTGCATCACGATGAGACGCCCGCCAGCCTTGGCGGGCGTTTTTCATGGCGTGGGCGTGGGCGTGGTGGTGGTTGTGGCGGGCGCTGACGCGCGGAGTCGTTCGATCAACTGGGTGATTTCCTTCGCCACGCGGTGGTCGGCCCCGTGGGCGTCGGTCACCAGCGCGTGGCTCGCGCGGAGCCGGTCAACGGCAGCCGTGTGCTGTTCGGCGCGCAGGAGCTGCCGGACGTGGGCGTTCACCGCCACCATCCAATCGAAGCTTGCGGGCTCGAGGTGCTCCATCGCCAGGTCGGCGGCGTGCCCCGACGCATCGATCGCCGACGCGGCATCGCCAGCGGCCGCCCGCGCAGCGCTCCGTTCGAGCCACGTCGAGAGCATCATCGGGTGGGCGGGAGAAACGCGCGGACCGATCGTCTCGACCACCCGGTCCAGCAGCGCTTCCGCTGCGGCCACGTCGCCGACGCCGGCGGCGACCCGGGCGCGTTGCCGGAGTGCGGCGGCGTGCACCATCGGGCGGTGCACCGGATCGCCAGCCGACACCGATTCCTGCAGGAGTGCATCAGCAATCGGGGCGGCATCCGCCCATCGCTGCTGTCCGGCAAGTACATCGACGAGGGCCAATCGGCCGTCGGTCGTGGCGTGGGGGGAGCCACCGGGTTCGTCGGTCCAGCGTCGGGCCCGCCGGCTTGCGTCCACCTCGGCGATCGCCTCACGGAGCAAGGACTCGGCCCTGGCGAGGTCGCCGCTCGGGCTGGTGGCGTTGGCCAGCGCGATCAGCGTCGTGGCCAGCGGCGGGCCGCCGACGCCGAGCGCCCGCTGGGCATCGGCCGCCTGCTGGAGCTGCTGCCGCGCTTCGTGCAGGCGGCCCCGGGAGAGCAGGACGCGGCCGAGGGCGCTGCGGACGCCGGCCTGAACTTCGGGCCAGTCGGCCGAAGCATCAAGTTCGCGGCGGAACTGATCAAGGACGGCGGCGGCCGCGTCGTCGGAGATCGCGGCATGGGACCCGCGTCCATCGGCCGGCGCATGTCCGTCGAGCATGGTGAGCAGCGATTCCAGGTGCCCGCTCGTGCGCCGGCTGATCGACTCCTGGCGAAGGGCGGCCCGCTCGTTGGCCCGGGCGTCCACGGCAAAATGGAGGCTGAGGGCGGTGGCCGTCACCAGGCCGAGTGCCGCCGCCGCCACCAGTGCACTGGCCGCCGGGGCGCGTCGCAGGAGGAGGTGGAACCGGCGGATGCGCCCCGGTGGCCGAGCGCTGATCGGACGATGTTCCAGCACGGCCCGGAGGTCGGATGCGAGGGCCGCGCAGGACGCGTACCGATTGCCGGGATCCCGAGCGATGGCCGTGGCCATCACGACATCGAGTTCCGCCGGCAGACCCATGGCCGCCGCGCCGAGGGGCGTCCGCGGCGCGTTCTCGATGCGGCGGGCGGCTTCCAGCAGCGGCTGCCCATCCAGGTCGTAGGGCAGACGACCAGACAGCAACTCGTACAGCAGCAG
>JBGCEZ010000111.1:0-34729 GCA_045106735.1 Phycisphaerales bacterium
TCGAGAAGGCGCGCATCGACAAGGTGCTCTCGCACGAAGAGATCCGCACACTGATCCAAGCGTTGCAGTGCGGCATCGGCGAAGATTTCGACCTGTCCAAGCTGCGTTACGGCAAGATCATCATCATGACCGACGCCGACGTGGACGGATCGCACATCCGCACGCTCGTGTTGACGTTCTTCTTCCGCCAGATGGCCGAGATGATTCGCGCCGGCCGCGTCTACCTCGCCCAGCCGCCGCTGTATCAAGTGACGCGCGGGAAGAACGTGCGGTACGTGCTCGACGATCGCGAACTGACCAGCGTTCTGCTGGAACAGGCGATGCAGCACGCAGTCTTCATCGTGCGTGATGAACACGGCGTCGAGGCACGGCGCGTCGAAGGCCACGATCTCGAACGCCTCGCCGTCATTCTCGGCCGGCTTCGCGAACTCGTGTCCGTTTCTGAACGCCGCGGGACGCCGTTCGGCGAGATGCTCCAGCGACGGGCCGACGATCCCACCGGCAAGGGGCGGCTGCCCTCACACCGGCTGGCCTGGCCGGGCGGCGAAGTGCTCTGCTGGGGAGAAGCCCACGCCGAAGAGCACATCGCCCGCGAATCGCTGATCCTCGACGGGATGGGCGCGGCCGCGGTCGACGTCGAAACCAACGGCACCACGATCGACGCCACGCGGATCGCGATCCTGCGTGAACTGCACGAGAACGTCGAGCTCGCCCGGGTCATGGATCAGCTCGCCGAATTCGGCCTGGACGTCGAAGACTGGTCGCTCGTCCAAGAAGAATCGGTCACCGGCGACAAGCTCCCGACGAAGTACGCCTGGATCGTCGATCCGGGGGCGGAGAAGCAGGGCGTCGTCGAAGTCGCGAACGTCCCCGGCGTCCTGGAAGGCCTCCACGAGGTCGGCCGGCGTGGGATCGAGATCAAGCGCTTCAAGGGGTTGGGTGAAATGAACCCCGAGGAGCTGTGGGAGACCACGATGGATCCGGACGTCCGGGCCATGCTCCAGGTGACCTGGGATGCGGCCTCCGATGCCGACCAGTTGTTCTCCACCCTCATGGGCGAGAACGTCGAGAGCCGCCGGGCATACATCGAGGACCACGCGCTTGAGGTCAAGAACCTCGACATCTGAGGGGCGAGCGCGGGCGAGTGTTTCATCGGCGCCGCATGCCCGGTCAAAATCCGAACGATTGGGGCTGCGCCTCGCACCTCGGTGGACGCTGGGCGGGGGCCTCGCTACGCTGCTCCGTTCGCAACTCGCCAATCCTCGTGTCGACGGGATGGCTGGGTCGATACTCGTCCCGGGGCGTCTCCCCGGGCGTGGGTGCGATCTCCGCAGACCGTCGGACGGACCTTGACCAATGACCATTACGCAAGAAGCCCGCACGCAGCTCGTCAACGAACACCAACGCCACGACAAGGACACCGGTTCGCCGGAGATCCAGGTCGCCGTGCTGACGAAGCGGATCAGCGGACTGACTGAGCACCTCAAGACCCACCGGCACGACTTCGCGTCGCGCCGCGGTCTGGTCATGCTCGTCGGCCGCCGCAACCGCCTGCTGCGGTACCTTCAGCGAACCGAACGTGAGCGCTATCAAGAGCTCATCAAGTCGCTTGGCCTCCGCCGCTAAGTCGGAACGCCGGCGACGACAACTTATGGACGCGACGCGTCGGAGCAGCTGGTCCATTGACCGGCTCGTGAGGCAGTCGGCAGGGTGCACGCTGAAGTGAACCGCTCTCATTGAGAAGCGGGGCATGGGCCTGCTTCCTGCCTTCTGCCACATGAACCACGCCCGACGCGAGTTGGCGCTGCACGGAGCAGCGTCCTCGCACTCCCGGCAACATGCAGGCGGCGAGCATTGAGTGCGCGCTGCCTCAGAAGGTTCATTCCATCATGGCATCAGACCAAAAGATCGTGGTCGAGCGAGAGATCGCCGGCCGGATCTTCCGTCTCGAGACCGGCGAAGTGGCGCGACTCGCCACCGGCGCAGTCGTCGCGACGTTCGGTGAGTCCGTCGTGCTCTGCAGCGCGGTGCACTCCGGCCCCCGTCCGGGGCTCGACTTCTTCCCCATGCAGTGCGACTACCGCGAGAAGACCGGCGCCGCCGGCAAATTCCCCGGTGGTTTCCGCAAGCGTGAGGGACCGCCGAGCGAGAAGGAAATCCTCACCATGCGGAACATGGACCGGCCCATCCGGCCCCTGTTCCCCGACGGCTTCATCAACGAAGTCCAGATGCAGGCGTGGGTCCTGAGTCACGACACCGAGAACGACACCGACGTGGTGGCGTGCACGGCGGCGTCGGCGGCCCTCTGCCTCACCGATGCCCCGTTCGAGGGCCCCGTGGCCACCGTTCGCGTCGGCCGCATCATCACCGACGACGGTGAGACCCTGGTCATCAACCCCACGCAGTCCCAGATGGACTACAGCGATCTCGATCTCGTGCTCTCGGGTCACTCCGACGGCGTGAACATGGTCGAAGTCGGGGCCGCCGAGGTGTCCGACGAGGACATGCTCGAGGCGATCAAGTTCGGCTACGAGAACGGCGTCAAGCCGCTGCTCGAGATGCAGCTTGAACTTCGCGAGAAGGTCGGCGCAAAGGCTCCCCGCGAGTACAAGGCCGCGGTGCCCAGCGCTGAGGTCGAGGCCGAAGTGGCCAAGCTCGTGAAGAAGGAGCTGACCGAGGCCCGCAAGATCAACAAGAAGCATGACCGCGGCGAAGCCGTGTTCGGGCTCCGCGATCGCATGCTCGACGAGCACTTCCCGATCAAGGACGACGGCACCTACGGCGAGTACACCACTTCCAAGGCGCGTCGCGACGACGCCAAGGAGGCTTACCGCCGGCTCGAGAAGAAGGTCACTCGCGAGCTCATCAACGAGCTCGGCATCCGCGCCGACGGCCGGAAGTCCAAGGAGATCCGCGACCTCTTGATCGAGCCGGGCATGCTTCCCCGCACGCACGGTTCGGCCCTCTTCCAGCGCGGCGAGACCCAGTCGATCGTCACCTGCACCCTCGGCACCGGCCGGGACGAGCAGGTCGTCGATGGCCTGGTCCCTGAGTACTCGAAGAAGTTCTACCTGCACTACAACTTCCCGCCGTTCTGCGTCGGTGAAGCTGGCCGCATCGCCGGCCCCGGCCGTCGCGAGATCGGCCACGGCGCGCTCGCCGAGCGTTCGCTGCTGGCGATCATCCCGGACGTCGAAGAGTTCCCGTACACCATCCGCATCGTCAGCGACATCACCGAGTCGAATGGCTCGTCGTCGATGGCCTCCGTGTGCGGTGGCTGCCTGGCCATGATGGACGCGGGCGTGCCGATCAAGGCGACCGTCGCCGGCATCTCCGTCGGCCGCTTCACCGCGGACGACGGCACCATCACGCACGTGACCGACATCATCGGCGAAGAAGACTTCTTCGGCGAGATGGACTTCAAGGTCTCGGGCACGCGTGATGGCATCACCGGCATCCAGCTCGACCTCAAGGCCCGCGGCCTGTGGTTCGAGGAAATCGAGACGATCTTCAAGCAGGCGAAGGAAGGCCGGCTTGAACTGATCGACGCGATGGAAAAGGTGATCCCTGGCCCGCGCAAGGAACTCAGCCTCTACGCTCCGCGCATCATCACCGTCATGATCGACCCCGAAAAGATCGGCAAGCTGATCGGACCCGGCGGCAAGACGATCCGCTCGATCCAGGAGCGCACCGGCGCCCAGATCGACGTGGAGAACGACGGCCGCGTGTTCATCTCCGCGGTGGACGGCGAAGCCGGCGCCTTGGCGCAAGCCGAAGTTGAAGCGCTCGGCGCGGAAGTCCGCGTTGGCGCGATCTACGAAGGCAAGGTCGTCTCGACCAAGGACTTTGGCGCGTTCGTGGAGATCGCGCCCGGGACCGACGGCATGTGCCACATCTCGGAGCTGGCCGACGGCTTCGTGAAGAACGTGGACGACGTCGTCAAGATCGGCGACATGGTCAAGGTCAAGGTCATCAACGTCGACGACTCCGGTCGCATCAAGCTCAGCCGCAAGGCGGCCATGAAGGGCGAGGGCGGCGGCGACGATGAAGGTGGCGACGACGGCGACGGTGGTGGCGGCGGCGGCGACGAGCCCCGCGGCGACTCCGACGGCGATGGTGACGGTGACGGAGACGGCAAGCGCCGCCGCCGCCGCGGTGGCCGCGGCCGCAGCCGCAGCGGTGACGAAAAGAAGGAGACCGTCGCCGCCGGCGACTGATCCTGCACCGCGATTGTTTGCACATTGACGAGGGCCCGGACACACACGTCCGGGCCCTCGTTGCGTGGATGGGGGTGCGTGGGACCGGTTGACGCCGTGGCGGTCGTCGGCGGGCGGCGTGTTGGATCGGTGTCCGCGGAGTGGTCTTCCGAGTTGGCGTCCGCGATCGGTGTCCGCGAGTGGTGTCCAAGGGCGGGCGTCTGCGAGTCACGTACGCCAATGGTGTCCAAGGGCTGGCGTCTGCGAGTGACGTACGCCAATGGAGTCCAAGGGCTGGCGTCTGCGAGTGGCGTCCGCCAATGGAGTCCGAGGGCTGGTGTCCAGCGGGTGGCGTTCGCCGGCGAGGGTGAGCCTTCGGCCCGGTGCCGGATCGCCGGCGATATGATTTCCGCGGCGACATGCGCTGCCCGAGTCATGGATGACGCATGCGGCCCAGCCAGATCGCTGAACCCGCCACGTTGGCGCCAGAGGATGGAGTCCGCCCCATGTGCATCGAACGCGATGACCGCTCCGGTGACCCGTTGCCGCGCCCTGGTCTTGGATCAGACGCACCGCGCTGCGGGCCGGCCTCGAACGCCGCGGGCCCCACCAGCGCCAGTGAATCAGATGCTGGGCCCGGGGCGTCCATCGGCCGCCGGGCTGTGTTGGCCCGGGCTGCGCTCTCGGGCCTCGCCGGTGGCGGACTCCTCAGCCTGCTCGGCGGCTGCGCGACGGGCGGATCGGCCAACGACTCCATGCAAGCTGCGGGGCTTCCCGCGCCGCCGTGGCCCAGCGAAGGCCGGGCCGTCATTCGCCGGCCTGACACCCCCGGTCGCGCCGGTCCGGTCCGGCGGGCGCCAACCCGTGCCGCGCCACGAACCGCGCCGGCCGCCTCGCGCACGTTCACCCGTCCGAGCGGCGTCATCGCCCGCAGTTCGTGGAATGCCGCGTCGCCGGTGACCGGCGAGATGGATCCGATGCTGCCGATCCAGCACATCACCGTCCATCACGATGCCCTCGACTACGAGAGTTTCAGTCGGGCCGACGCCCGGCAACGCATGGCCCGCGTGCAGTCGGCCCACCAGCAGGGCAATGGCTGGGCGGACATCGGCTACCACTTCGTCATCGACCGCAGCGGCGCGGTCTGGGAAGGTCGGCCGTTGCAGTGGCAGGGTGCCCACGTCAAGGATCGCAACGAGGGCAACATCGGCGTCATGCTGATGGGGAACTTCGAAGTGCACCAGCCGAGCGAGGCCCAGGTCCAGACCGTCGCCCGCTTTGTTCCCGAGTTGCAGCGGACGCACCGCGTGTCGCGGTCGAACGTGCGGAGCCACCGTGAGTGGGACAGCGCGAGCACGCTCTGCCCGGGGCGGTACATGCAGGCCCGGCTGAACCGGCTGCGTTCGGATCGCGCGTTCGGTTGAGGGGCCGCGAGCGCGTGCCGGCTGGGTGAGGCGCACTCGCGCCGGTCTCGCCTGATCGCCGCCGATCACGGGGCGCCGGCGAATTGCCAGCTCGCGACCGATGCGCGACGCCAGGCCCCCCCTGGGGGCCGGCAATCCCCGTCCCGCGGTACAGGTCGCGGCACTGGCGGCTACCCTCGCGGCATGAAGATGATCCTTGTGCTGCTCGTGTTCCTCATCGGTTGCCTTCAGCCGGTGCAAGCGGCGATGAACGCCGAATTCCGCCACGTGTCTGGCGAGCCGTTCCAGGCGGCCCTCATCAACATGTACGTGGGCGCCGCGATCATCACGTTGATCCTGCTTGCGACCCGTACGCCGCCGCCGTCGGTCGCGACGATCATGGAGGCTCCCAAGTGGGCGTTGGCCGGCGGGCTCATCGGCGCGACCTTGGTCACGGTGATGCTCGTGTCCGCCCGCCCGCTCGGGGCGGCCTTGCTCGTCTCGGTCTTCGTCCTTGGCCAGGTGGCGAGTTCAACCACCCTCGATCACTTCGGGTGGCTGGGCTACCCGCTGCGCGAGATCAAGCCGATGCGCCTGGCTGGCTTGGTGATGCTGGTCATCGGCGTGGTGCTGGTGCAGCGCTCGTCGTAGACCGAGACGTCGGGGGCGTTGCTCGCGCGGCCCGGCAACGTGTGGCGCGGTGTGCTGCTGATCGGCTGATCCCGTGATCCCGTGATCCCTTGATGATCCGCTGATCCGCCGATCCGCCGATCCGTTGATCCGCTGCACCGCGGTACTCAGTTGGCGTCCTCGTCGCCATACCAGTGGCCGAGCACCTGCTTCGCGTTGTCGTGGTAGATCTTCCGCAACAGCGGGGCGGGCACGTTGTGGCCGGCGAGGCGCGGGGCGCTCATCGCGTCGAAGTCGTCGGGGAATTCCATCATGAGGTCGGGGTCGGCGATGGGCGATTCGCCGTCGTGCGTGGTCTCGAACAGGGTGCGAAGCGCCCAGTACCGACTGGCGTACAGGTCGAAGGCTTCGTCCTCGCTCGCCGCCTTGCCGCCCATCGGAGAATCACCGTCGGCCGGCTCGAGGTGCTCGTCGGTCGTCACGATGTCCGAGCCGAACATGATGCGATCTTGGAATCGCTCCAGGAACGCGACGAACGTGTCCCGCGGATGGCGACTCAGCTCGCGCACCATCCACTTGCACGCGCTCGTGTCCAGGTACAGGTTCTCGTGGTCGTCCAGGAGCCGGGTCAGGAACTCCAGGTCCTCCGGCCAGCCGCCCATATGGGCCGCGATCCAGGGGCGATCGTGGAAGATCTTGAGCACACGGCGCAGCCCGTCGTAGTGTTCCGGCTTGGTGCGATAGCGTTCCGTGTCGGCGTACATCGTCCGGAACCACGTGTCCGGATCGCCCACGTGCACCATGAACATCATGTCGAGTTCCGCCGCCCGCTCCATCGTCCGCAGCCGCGGCTCGGCGTCCAGGCGGGCGACGATGTTCGGATCCATGCCCTCGACAAAGTCAATGATCCGCGGCCCCATCCAGAACTTCAGCATGCGGGCGCCGACGCCGTGGAATGCTTCCACCTGCTCGATGAGTCCCATGTCCGGTTCGTTCTGTCGCTCGGGCATCTGCCGGACCTGCGGGAACGCGATGAATCGCACGCGGTCGCCGACGGACTTCTGGACCCCGGCGACGTGCTCCCACCAGGTCATGCTGTACGTCAGTTTGACGCCGTACAAGTCGGCGGCCCGGGCGTGGATCAGCGACGCACGCTCGCCATTGATGTGCGTGTGCATGTCGATCAACGGGATGTCGGCCAGATCGGCGCGCGCGGGGAATCGTGCGGCCTCGGCGGCATAGTCGACGCCGAAGCGGTTGGACGGATTCGGGCGGGTCATCGGGGCGGTTCTCGGCGGGATTCCGGTGGGGCGAGCCGCACGGCCGCCGGTAAACTCGGCTCCGATGATAGACACCGCACGCATGCAAGCCGGAGATCGGCCGGCCGTCGCTGGTTCTGGCCACGCGGCCCCGTCGGCTGACGGTGATGCGCGCTCGCCCGCGCTCGCACCGGGCGAAGTCATCCTGGCCCATGACTGGCTGGTGGGCATGCGAGGCGGAGAACGGGTCCTGGAGCGTCTGGCCGCCCGATACGGCCCAACAGACTTGCACCTGCTCGTGGACGACGGGCGGCCGCACGCGCCGGCGATCGATGCCTGCCGCCGGCACGTCTCGCCGCTGCAACGCATCCCGGGCGGGGCGGGGCGGTGGCGTCGCCATCTCTTGCCGCTGATGCCCTGGGCCGTCGAACGGCTTCAGCCGCGTCCGGCTCGGCTGCTCATCTCGACCAGTTCGGCGGTGATGAAGTCGATTCGGCCCGCTGCCGGCACCGTGCACGTCTGCTACTGCCACAGTCCCGCCCGCTACGCCTGGGATCAGGCCGACGACTACGCCATCGGCGCCGGCGGCCGCATTCGGCGGCTGGGGCTCGCGGCGATCGGGCCGCGCTTTCGGCGCTGGGACCGGCGAACGGCCAGCCGCGTGGACGTCTTCGTGGCCAACAGCCGCCACACCGCCGGTCGCATCCAGCGCTGCTGGGGGCGGACGGCCGAGGTGGTGCATCCACCGGTGCGCACCGACTTTTTCACCCGCGACGTGGCCGTCGAGCGCGAGGATTGGTTCCTGGTGGTCTCGGCGCTGGAACCCTACAAGCGGACCGATCTCGTCATCGAGGCCGCCTGCCTGGCGGGCCTGCCGCTGCGCATCGCCGGCGGCGGCTCTCAGGCGACGGCCTTGGAGCAGCAGGCCGCGGCCGCGCGTTCCAATGGGCACGACGTTCAGATGCTCGGACGGGTCGACGACGACGCATTGCGCTCGCTTTACCGCCGGGCCCGCGGATTGGTCTTCCCGCAGTTGGAGGACTTTGGCATCGTCCCGGTGGAGGCGATGGCCTGTGGATGCCCGGTCGCCGCATTCGGTCGGGGCGGAGCGCTGGATACGGTGACCGCGCAGACCGGCGTGCACTTCGACGAGCAATCGCCGTCGGCCATCGCCGCGGCCATGGAAATGCTGGCTGGCGACGGCCGATCCGCCGCCGACTGCCGGACGTGGGCCGAGCGGTTCAGCGGTCCGGCCTTTGACGCCGCGATGGATGCCGTGGTGGCCAGTGCCTTGGAGCAAGGATGACGCGCGTGACCTGGACGATCGTCGATCACCACGACCCCGGCGTTCGGGCGGCGCTCTTCGCCGCCGATGCCGCGGTCCTGCCGGCGACCGTCACCGCCTGGCAGCCAGCCAAGGACATTGCGGCCCGGCGGGGAAAGGACCTCGCCGAGCAATTCAGTTGGTGCACCGACGAATCGGTGGCGGCGATTCGGGCGCGGGCGCTCCGGCTCGCTCGCCCGGAGGACTACCTGCAGCGGGTGATCGAAGTGGACGGCCTGATGGCCTTGGTCGGCATTCGATTCGTCGGTGGGGACCGGGAGCAGCCCTTCGTCGAACTCATTGCCCTCGCCCGAACCGACGGCCGCGATGCTGCCCCGGAGGCGGCGGCCCTTCGGTCGATGGTGGGGGCGGCGATCGATTCGCACGCGGTGTTTCGGCCCACAATGGCCCGGCTCTGGCGGTCGACCGCGGTGGGGGAGGCGCCGGATGCGTGCCCGCCAGCATTGGGCGACGGGCCAGATCTCCGGCCCAGGATGGATCAGGTGCTGGTGGCCGGCCCGCCGTCGGACATGACCGAACACGGACCGACGGCCGACGGCATCGCGTTGGTCGACGCGTCAGCCGATGCGGCGATGGCATTCCTCGAGCGGCAATACGCGGCGTTCCGAGAGCGTGAGCCGGAGCTCAGTCAGCGGGTGCCGCCGGCGGACTTGGAGGACTTTGCCGGCTGCCGGACGGCGGGGCGTCTGGCCTGGTGGACAGTCGACGGACGGGTGGCCGGACTGATCGGCGTCGAACGCCGGCCGTACGCCGGGCTCAACGGCTGGTTGGTGATCGAAGAGGTGGTCGACGCCGCATACGTCGGCCGAGGAACCGCGGCCAGCGCCCAGCGTCGGCTGGCCGACTGGTTGCGCGGGGACGAGGCGGGAGATGTGGCGGCGGGGCGGGGGCGCCCGGTGGTGCACGGCACGATCGACGGCGCGAACAACGCGAGTCGCCGGACGGCCGAGCGGGCGGGTCGCTGCACGCTCGGGGCGTGGTGGTTCATCGAATCGGGCGAATGATCCGGCCCGGGTGTTCCCGTCCGGACGCAGCGCGCCGGCCGCTCTGCGCCGGCCGCCGCTGATTTGGGCGAACTGGCCTCAGCTCGCGCCGTTGGACGTCGCTCCGGTCACATCCAGCGCCACCCCACGGACTTCCACCGCCGGGGCCGCGCCGTCGAGCGGCTTCACGAGGTCCGCGCTCGTCACCTTGCCCACGTACAGGCGATGGTCCGCCTCAAGATCAACGTGGCGCACGAGCTGGCAGTCAAAGTAGGCAAACGCTCGCTCCGGCACCGGGGCGCCGCTCGGCGTCTCAAAGTGCGGGATCGTGATGAACTGGTCGTCGGCCCGGTCCGCCGGCTCGGCGAATCGGCGACGGAGGATCCGCTCGTTCTCTGGCAGCTGGCACAGGGCAAAGCTGCGGGCGTCGCGGATGACCGGCTCGATGGGCAAGCCCGTCGCGATCGACACCATCACCAGGGGGGGCTTGGTGGAGCAGGGTTGGACCCAGCGGGTCAGGATGCCGCATCGCACGCCGTCATGGGCGGCGGTCAGCACGAACAGGCCGCACGGGATCTGTTCGAACAGCATCTCGTGGTCCACAGGGGAGTCATTCTTCATGGGGGCGTGATCCGGAGCTGGCGATCCACAGTGTCCCACCTCGGGCCGTCCGCGGGCACTTATCGGGCCGGCGGGGCGGAATTGGGTGTGTCCGGTGGAATCTTCGTGGATGAACGTGGGATGCAGACGCCCGGATCCCTGAGGGCCTCCGCCCGGACTCATTCATTATGAACCGGATCCGCGTGCGCTCAAGCGATTGCTGACAGTGATTTTAGCGTCCGCGTTTGCGGCATGTTCGGTGCGCGTACGGACATGCTTTACCCTTGAAATGGCTCAAGTGTGGGGCAGGGTGTTGTCGATTGGGTTGGAGTGGGGCATGATGTCCCAGGTCAAGCAACTCTCAGACGAGGTTTCGATGCGTGCCATTTACCGGCGAGTACGAGCACACGATCGACGCGAAGCAGCGGGTAGCCATCCCGTCGGACATTCGCGCGATGCTCGTCCCGGAAGAGCATGGCTCGGGCTTCTATGCGGTCGAGGGCTCCAACGGAGCGATTTGGATCTGGCCGGAGGCCACGTTCAAGCAGATGGCGGACGCCATGGTCGGCTCGCTTCTGCCGGACGAGGATCTCGCGGAGTTCGAGGAGCTGTATTACTCGCAGGCCTCGAGACTCGAGCTCGATTCGGCCGGACGGGTTCGCCTGACGGATCGGCTTCTGGTTGGAGCCGGGATTTCGAAGCAAGTCACGATCCTCGGGGTGCGAGATCACCTCGAACTCAGGGATCCGGACGACTGGTCTCAGCGGCTCGCCCAGAGGCAGGCCAACCGGGACGCGATCATGAAGCGGGCTCGCGAAGCGATGCGGGCCCAGCAGCAGGGGGCACAAACGACCACGGGTTGATCGGCCGCATGGATGCTGGCCGAGTTGGGCAAGGCCGCGCGGGCTCGGAAGGATTCGAGTCCGCCGGCGCCGCCCGAACCCACGGAAGATGGAGCACGGACGCTCCAACCACCGGCACTGGTTCATCGGGAGTGACCAGCGCCAACCGGATCGAAACCGGCGCATGGCCGGCGAGCGGGCCGGAGCTGATCGACGTGGCCGCGTCGACCGACTCCAACGCCCCACGCCACGGACGTGCCGTCGCCGGGTCGACTGGATGACCGAGCATTGCCGCGCCACGGATGGGGCGGTGAACAGGAATGGGGTCGGCTCGCGAACGGAGCCGTGAGCCGGCCGCCACGTACGCGAGGGAATCGCGAGTCCCGCCATTGGCGGGACCTCGGCGGGGAAGCCGAACGTCTTCGGGGTCACGCGACTGATCCCGGAGGCCTTTCCGTCAGGTCGGCGAGCTGCGGAGCAGTTCGTCCGTTCTCTCCATGCTGTCCTGGACGCGTCCACCACGTGCCCAGGACTTTTGGACCGATGCCAGCCCACCGGGGCTGGGTCGTCCACTCAGTATCCCGATCCTACGCGGCGGTCGTCACGGACGACTCCAGACGCACGGATGCGTCCCGCTCGGGATTCTGATGCGAACCTTGAGGAAGGTCCGCCCCCGCATGACGCTTGGCGTCGGCCGGGGGTGTGTTGCGTGCGCGGCGGGGCCGAGCGGCGGGGGGCGGGCGGACAACGCCGTGCTTCGCCCCGCATGGGCTTCGGCCGCGTCAAAGCCGCGTCACGGTCGCGGCAACGAATGATCGGCCGATCGCGGGGATCGGCCGCACCATCGGCGGTGGCCATCAGCGGGAAGCGTCGACGGCATCGCCGACGTCAACCACCGGCGTCAACCACCGGGGTCAACCGGGAACGCTCTTTGACGAGCCTTTGGGCCGGATCGAGCCGACGACGGCCTCGGGCCGCTTCTCGACGATCTGTTCAGCCACTTCGCGGCGGTGGACTTCCACCTCGCGGGGGAATTGGAAGGCGATGCGTACGCGATCGCCCTTGATCTGGGCAATCCGGACGATTCCCTGCGGATTCGCGGGATCGCCGATGACGACTTCTTCGCCTTCGCGCCGAGTGATCACGAGCATCGTGCGGACCTCCTGCCCTGCGTTCGCGGTTCGCGGCTGCGGCCGCGTGCCTACCTTGGCAACCCAAATCTATCCGTCCCCGACCCGATCGAGTTCCGAATCTACTTCGAATCGGCCCGAAGACCGTCCATCCCCCACTTATCCGGACTCCATCCACCGGCCGGACTGCCACCCATCTGTCGGCGGGCCGCGCCACCGCGCCCCGTCGACGATTCGATGGTAGCACGCAAGGCCTTGAATTGAAATGGTTTGCAGCCTGGTGCCCCGGGGCGGGGAGGCCGGTGGCCAGTGACTTTCGCGCAGAAACAGCTGGGGATGATCCCGGAACCGGGAATCAGGCCTTGCGTCGCCGCCTCGGATTCAGCTGAGGGCCTCGACCCCGGTCACTTCGTCGATGTGATCGCGGAGCTGCCGCTCGATCCCGGCCTGGAGCGTGATGTGGCTGGACGGGCACCCAACGCACGCGCCATGGAGTCGGACCACCACCACGCCGTCGTCGCGGACGTCGACCAATTCGAGATCGCCGCCGTCCATCTGGACCCCGGGGCGGATCAGTTCGAGGATCGCCTCAACCCGGCGGCGAAGCCGGCCTGATTCGGGCGCACCGTCGGCGTCAATCGCCACCGACTTTGAATCGTTGCCATCCGGCGCGGACTCAGACATCCTCGCGCACCTCCGTCTGGCTCAATGGTAGCGAGGCCGGCGGGCAAAGCTCTGATTCCCTGGGCTCGGCCTGCTTTCGTCGACCGTCGGACCACTGAGGCGCTGTCCGTGACCTTCGGCGGGGCCCGCCCCGCGGGCCGGTAGACTCCCGGAATGCTCGACCCGATTCGCCGCCGACGTCGTCTCCTCGCCGCCGCCCGTCCTTGGGCGACCACCGCGCCCCGTCCTTGGGGGCGAAGCAGCGGGGCGACGCGCATCGCCCCTTTGGCCATGCTCATTGGCCTTGTGCTGTCCGCCGGTATCTCGGGCGGGTGTGCGAGTCGGCCGATCGACGACCCGCTGGCGGAATTGCAGAGTGCCGGAACGCTGCCGAACCGGCGACTGGAAGCGATTCGGCTGCTGCCGGTCGACGGCGCCGGGGAGGCCGAGCGGGCAGCTCTGGCTCGATTGGTCTCCGAGTCGGGGCACGGTCCGGACATTCGGGAGGCCGCGGTGCTTCGCCTGGCTGACATCGATCGCCCTGCCGCACTGGCCGTGATCCGGCGAACGTTGCCGAACATGGAAGCCTGGCGTGGGCTCGAACGCCTGTGCCAGGTTGTCGCCCGCGAAGGCTGGGTCGAGTCGACGCCGGCCCTGGTGAGCAGTTGGGCCCGGCCGATTCCCGGGCAGGACATCACCGACGAAACCCGTCCGGAAGCGCTGGCCCTCGCCGCCCTGCACGGCGACGACCGGGTGGTGGACGTCGTCTTCGAAACGCTCATGGTTGAGAACGGCGCGGGCGCGGCCGGACTGCGTGGTCGGTGCTGGGAATTGCTGCACCGACTTGGCCGCCGCGACGATCTGTTCGCCCTGGTGGCCGACGCGACGCCGAACGATCGCGATTCCATGATGCTCGACCTCCAGGCGGGGGTCGATGATCTCGGCATCCTGCCGCGCAACCGCGAAGAGATTCTGTGGCTGCGGCGCCTGCGGGAGCCGAAACGCCGCAGCTTCTGGACCGAGGCGTCGTCCGCGGTGCAGCAACTCCCGGCCGCGCGGCGGGCGGCGCTGGAACTCCGCGACGTTCCGGTGGTCGTGTCAGTGGTTCGTCATCGGCCGGAACTGCTCAACCGCTCGGACGCCGAGATCCGGCGCGATTTGGATGCGCGCTTGGATGAACGCGGGCGACGCGTCCGTGACGATCAAACCCGCGATCGACCGATGGACACGCTCGCCGACCATCCGAGCATGACCTGGGGAGATTTTGCCGCGGCCACCCTCGCCCTGGAAGCCATGGCCGTCCCCGCCGTCCGGGAGCATCTCTTCGACTACGCCGAGCGCGACCGAGCCGATCGCGGCACCGAGTACGGCGGAGTCCTGGCCCTCGATCGGCAGGGCCGTTTTTCGCTGTTGGAGTTTCCCCCGCGACTGCGCCGGGACGATCGGCGGTTCGTGGCGACGCAGGACATGCTCGACGCGGCGTACACCGCCTTGTTCCACTTCCACTACCACGCCCAGGAGTACGCCAATGGAGCCTACGCGGGCCCGGGTTTCGGTGACCGGCGCTACGCCGATGCGGTGCGGGCCAACTGCTTGGTGTTCACCTTCACCAGCCCTCGCACGATGAACGTCGACTGGTACCGGCACGGACGTGTTGGGCTCGACCTTGGGACGATCGACCGACCCGGCGGCTGAGCCGAGCGTCGCCCCGCGACCATGCAACCACTGCCCATCCTCCTGGTGCTCTCGCTCCTGTTGGCCGACGACGGATTTGCCGCCGCCGGTCTGCTCGGCGTTGCGGAGCATCCGTGGCTCGCACCGCTGGTCGCCGTGGGGGCGCCCGCGCTGCTGGTGGGGCTGGTGGGCGTGCTGGTTGGTCGGCACCTTCGCCGCGTGGATCGCGAGCGTCATGGAGCGGGCCTGGGGAGGGCCGAGCGGCTGCTGCGACGGGGCCGATGGGGCGTGGTGGGCCTGCACGTCATTGCGGTGGTCGCTGCCGGTTGGCTCGATTGGATTCGCGGATTCACCGGCGACCTCGTACTGCTCGATGAGTTGCTCGCGCTGGTGCCAGCGGTCCTGGCCCTGACCGGACTGTGGGCCGTCAACTACGGCCTGGAAACCCGCGTGGCCAACAGCATCCGCATTCGCCGGATCGACCACGGCATGCCGATCTGGCCGACGCCCGGCCGCGCGGCCTGGGTCTTTGGTCAGGTGCGCGTCCAGCTTGGGATGCTCGGCGTGCCGGTGTTGTTGGTGCTGGGCGCGGGTGAGCTGGTGCACGCGGTGGGCGGCGAGTGGGCGGCCGGCGGGCCGTCGGACAGACTGCCCGGGCTCGTGGCCAGCGACGGCGTGGCCAGCGATGCGGGGGTGGGCGAGGCGGCGGCCAGTGCGGCGGGTGCGTCTCGTCCGGCAGATGCGGCGGGCGCGGCGGATACGGCGGGCGCGGCGGGTGCCGCGGGTGCCTCCAGCGAGCGCCCGATTCCCACTGACCCAGCACGCACCTGGATCTTGGACGGCATCACGTTCGTGATCGCTGCGGGGATCTTTGTGTTGGCCCCGTGGATCATGCGTGGCGTCCTGCCCCTCGCGCCGATCGACTCAGCGGCCGTTCGCCAGTCGCTCGGTGCACTCGCCCGGCGCGCCGGCGTTCGCGTGCGCGATGTTCTGCTTTGGCGCACCGAAGGAACCATGATCAACGCGGCGGTGGTCGGATTGATCCCGCCGATCCGGTTCATCATCGTGACCGACGGGCTGGTCGAGCAGTTGCCGGAGCCGGCCCTGCGTGCGGTCTTGGCCCACGAGATCGGGCACGTGCGTTTTCGCCACGTGCCGTGGTTGGCGGTCACGTTGGCCGCGATGGCCACGCTCGCCGCCGCGTGTTCCAGCGTGCCGTCGCTGCTGATCGGCCTCAACGGTGGCTCGGTCACCGGAACGGCGAGTGAGGTTTCGCTGATCGCCACAAGTCTGGTGATGCTGGTCGGCGGGTGGGCGGCCTTCGGCTGGGTCGCCCGGCGGTACGAACGGCAAGCGGACACGTTCGCCGTGCGACTGCTCAGCGGTGACGATCCCCGTGGCCTGCGGATGACCGTCGAGAGCATCGGATGGCTCGGACGAGGTACCGCGCGGGCGGCCGGTGGGCCGGGGGAGGCCGGGGAGGCCGCGGAGCCGGGGGCGGCGGGAGCACCGGCGACCCCTGGCGGCACCATCGATGGCCCGGGCGACCTGGGCGTGGGCGAGGGTGTGGGCGACGGCATGGGCGTGGGCGAGGCTGCGGGAAGGGGTCTTGCTGGCCAGGTGGGTCCGGCGGGGCGCGGGGGCCATGCCGGGCCGGCGAGTCCCGCGGGAGCGGCCATCGCGGCGGCCGGCGGCGCGGCCCGTCCACCGGCCGGACGCGACGTGGGCGATCATCCCGACGCCCCAACCGGCGCCGCATCTCTGGCGTCGCCCGGTCCGGCATCGACCGTCCCAGCCGAGCACTTCTCGCCGGAATCAGTCGTCGCCATGCGCGCAGCACTCATGCTCACAGCCAGTCTCTCGGGAATGGATCCGGCCCGGAAGAGTTGGTGGCATGGATCGATCGATTGGCGACAGTCGTACCTGGCCACGCTCGACGGCCGCCCGTTCGCGCGGCTGCCGATCGATCGCGTCGTACGGCGACTGAAATTGGCGGCGCTCGTCGCGCTGCTCGGCGGCGTCGTGTCGATCTTCTGGCTCGATCGGGCGTTCGCCGCCGTTGAGGCGCGCGGCATGGAGCCGACAGTCGTGTCGACATCGGCGTCGATATCGGTGCCGACATCACCATCGGCATCGCCATCGACATCGGTACCGCCATTGACCCCGCCCCCGGCGACCCGCCTCGGCGGCCAGGCCCAGACCTCGGAGATGGACTCGTGACGCGATTGCAGTTCGTGAAAATGCACGGCCTGGGCAACGACTATGTGTACGTCGACGGTTACGACGCGTCGGTCCAAGACCCTGGCGCAGTGTCGCGGCAGGTCAGCGACCGGCATCGCGGCGTCGGGTCGGATGGTCTGATTCTGCTTCTGCCCCCGGTCGATGGTGGCGACGTGCGGATGCGCATGTTCAACGCCGACGGCAGCGAGGCGGAGATGTGCGGCAATGGCGTCCGGTGTTTGGCTCGGCTGGCGATCGAACGCGGGCGTGCCACTGGCCCGGACCTCACGATCGAAACCGGAGCGGGGCATTTGCGCGTCCAGTGCGGCTCTGCGCCGGCCGATCCGCGTGGGTCTTGGGACGTTTCGGTCGACATGGGGCGCCCGATTCGCGAACCGGCCGCGGTTCCCGTGTTGACCGCGGACCTTGCGCCGGCGGGCGACGGTGCTTGGTGGGTGAAGCCGAGTGACGACACCGAGGCGCTGGCCTGCCGGTTCGTCTCGATGGGCAATCCGCACGCCGTCGCGTTTGTCGATGCGGTGGCCGACGTCGACCTTGGGTTGATCGGTCCGCAGGTAGAGCGGCACGCCGCGTTTCCGCGGCGCATCAACGTGCACGTGGTCACGGTGCACTCGCCGCAGCACGTCGAGATGCGGACATGGGAGCGCGGGGCGGGCATGACCGAGGCCTGCGGGACGGGGGCCTGTGCCGTGGCCGTGGCCGCGATCGACGCCGGGCTCACCGACCGCCGCGTCCGAACCACGCTGCCGGGCGGGGACCTGGACATCCACTGGCCGGACGACGGCGCGGCCGTCGTGATGCGGGGGCCGGCGACGCATGTGTTCGAGGGCCATGTGGTCGTCGACGGCTGATGCGGCTGCGGGGGGGTGGTCTGGCTTGGCCTGGCCTCGTCGGTGTCAGCTCAGCGCGCGGCGATCCGTTCCAATGCGTCGGCGGCGTCGGCCAAAAGCACGCGGGCCAGAGGCGTCGGTTCGGCGCCCAATGCCAGTGCGTTGTGCAGCAGCGTTTCGGCGTAGCGTTCGCCGTCTCGCGTGCCCAGCTCCAAGAACACGTGTACGGCCCACGGGCGATTCGTCGCGTTGTCGGGTTGGGTGTGCTCAAGGTGCCAATCGCGCACCGCGTGCAAGCGCTCGCGCCAGGGGGCCGCGCGTTCGGGCGGCGCCAGTTCGGCCAGCCACCACAGGGCGTGGCAGGCGGCGAGGTCGGCGTCGGTCCAGACTTCGATGGCCCGGTACCGGTCGCGGGGGAGCAGTGACCCGCCGGTACCCGCGGGATCATCGTTGGGCGCGCGGCGATCGGGATGGGCCGCGTGCAAGACCTCGGCCGGGTCGATGCGATCGTCGCTGCGTCCCCACCAGAGCGCGAGTTCACCGGGCGCGGATGCCGCGTTGACTTCGGACGGCGCATTGCCCGGGGGCCGTGCGGCATCGATGGTCGACGGTTGGCGGACTGCCTGGACCGCCGCTTCAAGATCGGCTCCTCCGAGCGGGGCGCCCGGACTCGGAAGTGGATGGGCGACGGACCGCAGGTGCCGCGTCCAGGTGTCAAGATCGAACCGCACGAAATGCTCCGACAAATGTTGGGCGACTGGCGAATTCACGGGGGTGGGGGACGCAGCCGCGCGAACGTTTCGCCGTTTGACGGCCATCGGTCCTCCAGACGACCGGTGGGCGGCCAGGGATTCTGACCTCTTGGGCTGATAGACTAGGCCTCGATGACGAGCCGCCTCCAGACCCGGAACCCAACCCGCCTCGCCCGCAAGTGCGTCGTCTGCGGTTGCCCCGTCGCCCGCGACCACGCCACGCCGGTTCTGGTCGAGTCGTGCCCACAGTGCGACTGCGACTTTCATGTCCGTCCGCCGCGAAGCTACGCGGAGATGGAGGGCTTTGTGCCGCTCGGAGCCGGCCCGATGGCGATTCGCCCGGCCATCCGCAGCCGGCGATCGCCGAGCATGATGCACCGCTGGATCGTCTTCATCGCGTTCGTGGTCGGCGGCGTGGCCGGCGTGCTCGCGCTGATGGCCGCCCTCGTCGCCTGAGCGCGCCCGGGGCGCTCGCGCCTCGTTACCATCGCTCCCCATGACCAGCCGATACGAACCGGTACGCGAAGCGATCGACGCCGAACTTGACGCGTCCGTCGCCCGCCTGAGCGATCTTCTGAGCATCCCGTCGGTCTCGACCGATCCGGCCTACAACGACGACGTCGCCCGCGCGGCGGCCTGGTGTCGTGATCAGCTGGCGGACATCGGATTCGACGCCCAGGTGCACGAAACGACTGGCCACCCGATGGTGGTCGCGGTCGACGGCCCGGAAGATGCGCCGACCGTCTTGTACTACGGCCACTACGACGTCCAGCCGCCCGAGCCGCTCGAATTGTGGGACAGCCCGCCGTTCGAGCCTCAGGTTGTCGACGGGCCGCACGGCAAGCGGATCGTCGCCCGCGGGGCAGTGGACGACAAAGGGCAGTTGCTGACCTTCATCGAAGCCTTCCGCGCCTGGAAGAAGGTGCACGGCGAATTGCCGGTGCGCGTCAAGGTCATGCTCGAGGGCGAAGAAGAATCCGGCAGCCCGTCGCTGGAGCCGTTCCTGGAAGCCAACAAGCAAAAGCTCGCGGCCGACGTCTGCGTCGTCTGCGACACCGGCATGTGGGACATCAACACCCCGGCGGTGACCTACATGCTGCGCGGCCTCGTCTACCTGCAGGTGACGCTGCACGGACCGAGCCACGATCTGCACTCGGGCATGTACGGCGGCGCGGTGCCGAACCCCAACAACGTGCTCGCGCGGATTCTCGGGCAGTTGCACGACGACGAGGGCCGCGTCCAGATCCCCGGTTTCTACGACGACGTGCGCGAGCTGTCCGACGAAGAAGCGGCGATGTGGCGCGGGCTGGGCTTCGACGAAGCGGCCTTCCTGGGGAGCGCGGGCATTGCGGCCGACGCCGGCCGCGGCGAGGCGGGGCGGAGCGTTCTCGAACGCACCTGGTCGCGTCCGACCTGCGACGTCAACGGCATGTGGGGCGGCTACACCGGCCGCGGAGCCAAGACCGTCATTCCGGCCGAGTCATCGGCCAAGATCAGCTGTCGGTTGGTCGCCGATCAGGACGCCGAGAAGGTCCGCGACGGACTGATGCAGTTCATCCGCGAGCGAACCCCGGCGGGCTGCCGGGTCGAGTTCGAGCAGTTCGGCTGCGAAGGGGCGATTCGCGTCCCGACCGAGAGTTCGTGGCTCGACGCCGCCCGGGCCGGCCTGGAGGACGAGTACGGCACGCCGGCCGCCCTCATCGGGACCGGTGGGTCGATTCCCGTCGTCGGCAGCTTCCAGCACATCCTCGGATTTGATTCGCTGCTCGTGGGCTTCGGCCTCGACGACGACCGCATGCACTCGCCGAATGAGAAGTTCGAATTGACGTGCTACCACCGCGGGATTCGATCGCACGCGGCGATTCTGGCCCGGTTCGAGGCGATGCAGGGCGGCTGAGCCTCGCCGCGATCGCGTCGGGCGGGGTCGTCCGCGTGGACCGCCGACGTCCGGGCTGACGCTCGGGCCGACGCTCCGGCCGGCGATCCGACTGACGTCCGACTGACGATCCGACGAAGGTTCCGCCGCCGCGGCTGGCCAGGTTTGGGGCCGCGTTGGGGCTGCGTTCTGCCGGCGTACGGACCGCGCTCGGCCCACACCCTCAAATGCGGGCGCGGGTCCGTCTGTGCGGTCTGCGCCACGCAGGCCGCCTGGGCGTGGTCCGGTTTCTGGCGAGCCGAGGCAAGGGCTGAAGACGAGGGCCGACTGGTTCGATCACTGCAAGGCCAAGGCGGTCGCGTCCACGGGACGCCCACCCGCCCTCCGGCTTTGGAGGATCTGACCATGGCTCGCTTGCCGCTCTTCGTCGCCGCTACCACCGCTGCTGCCACCGTGATGCTCATGGCCGGCGGCTGCACCCAGTCCAGCCACTCGGAGTCGTCCGTGACCTGGCAGGACAACGGCATGCCGCGGCATGACACCGGTCAGGACGGTTGGTGGAACTACCAGTTCGTGTACCACCCGAACGACCAGGTCTACTACGAGCCGTACGGCAAGACCTTCCACTGGTTCGACAACGGCACCTGGCGGAGCGGCGAAGACGCCCCGAGCGAGATGTGGCTCGACCCGGCCGTGGCCCGCGTTGTCTACCTGAAGCTCGACGAGTTCCCGTGGGGCCAGCACGACACGATCGCCGGCACCTGGCGGCCGAGCCGCGACGGCCGGCCCGAGTCCTACGACGCCCTGGCCTGGGCCGAGGCCAATGGCTTCCCGGCTGCTCCGGGCACCCCCGAGTCGTTTGCCAACGTCTCGACCGAGAACGATCGCCCGTAAACGGCGGTCACGCGAAACACTCGCGCCGGATCCCTGCGACTTGTTCGCGGCCCGGCGTACGGCACCCTGATGCGGGCGTGCGGCGGAGCCGCTGCCCGTGTCTTTTTTTTGCGCCGCGAATGTGCCGGGGAACGTCCGAGCCTGAATCAGTCGCCGTGCTTCTGGCGCAGGCGGCCGGACAGTCGCAGCACGAGCTGAACGCGCTCGAACTCGTCCAAGACTTCGCTGAGGACTTCGCGCACCGGATCGGCCGGCGGCGGGGCGATCACCGTGGCCGCCTCGCCCAAGGCCTTGCGGGCCATCGACCGGTACCGGCTGAGCGTTCGGTCGCCGAACGCACTGACGGGCTCAAAGTCTTCGGCCATGAACCACGTGACCGGCACGCGGAAGCCGGCGTTGATCTGAGCCGGCACGATCAAGTCCGCGTGTTCGTCGGCCTTGGGAATGAACCGCAGATCGATCAGCGGATTCGCCTCGGCCACCCGCTGCATCGCCGCCCCCTGCAAGGCGCAGTCTCCGCACCACGTGCCGGTAAGGCAGAGCACCTTCATCTCGCGGGTGAAGCCGCCGACCAGGGCGAGCTGTTCGGCCGACAGTTCGAGTCGGTTGTGTCGTTCGTGCCATTGGCCCGACTGGCCGAGGCCGTCGCCGGTGGCGACAAAGTCAGCGTAGCTGGAGGCCAGTTCAAATTTGGACGCGAGGAATCCGGGGTCGAGGTGCATGTCGGGGCTCGTGGCGGGGGGGCGGAAGCAGGAATCGAGAGCGGGACGCGGGGGGACGGGGGCCCGGGAGCACGGGCGAGCGATTGGTCCGCGGTGCGGGGCAGGCCGGCTGATCCGCTGGTGGGCAGGCTGGCAGGTGGGCTGATCGGTTGGTCGGCTGATTGGCCGACGGGCCCACCTTCGATCGGGTGGACTCAGTCGCCGTGCTTTTGCCGCAGGCGGCCGGAGAGTCGAAGCAGCAGATGGACGCGCTCGAACTCGTCGAGCCAGTCTTGGAGCGTGCCGGCGAGCTCGTCGGCCGGAACCGGGGCTCCGGGCAGCGGGCAGGCGCCGCCGAGTTGCTTCTCGGCCATGGCGCGGTAGCGGGTCAGCGTTCGGTCGCCAAACACGCTCACCGGCTCGCAGTCCTCGGCCATGAAGATGAGCACCGGCACGCGGTCGCCGGCATTGATCCGCACCTGGGCGGCGAGTTCGGCTTCGTCATCGCGGTCGACCCAGCGAAGATCGATGGCGTCCGAGCCGTCGGCGATGGCCTGGATGAGCGGGCCTTGTTGGGCGCAGTCGCCGCACCAGATGCCGGAAATGGCCAGCACCCGCATCTGGCGACTGAAGCCGCCGAGCAGGGTGCGCTGATCCTCGGTCAGTTCGATCTGTTCGCCGACGCGCCGCCAGTTCGCGGCGCGGCCGGCGTCGGTGGCCAGGTACGCCTCGTAGTCGTGGCCGTGGTCGAAGGCGCGGGCGAGTCGCTGGGCGTTCATGCAGGGGATTCCGTGTCGGGAGCGAGGCGTGTCGAGGGCCAGGCGTGTGGAACGCCTGAGCGGGCGGGGAGTCAGAGCGTAGGCCGCTTGCCGGCGGTCAGGCTCCGGCGGGCGGGGCATCGGCGTCAACCGCCGCCGCCGCGCGAAGATTTCGCAGCGCGTCGAACGCATCCATCGGCGTCATGCGATCCAGGTCGAGCCCCCGGACGGTTTCGATGACCGGATGCGGGAGGGCAGCCGCCGGCTCGGGCGAGGACGCTGCGGCGGTCGCGGTCGCGGTCTCTGGGGCTGGCTCCGGGGCCGGCTTGGATGCGGGATTGGCCGGGGCCGGTTCGGCCGCGGCGAACAGCCCGAGTTGCCCGTCGGCTGGCGAGCGCGGGGCGTGCGTCTGCACGACCAGCGAATCGAGCACGGCCGACGCCCGCTGCACCGTCGCTCGCGGGAGCCCGGCAATGCGGGCGACGTGGATGCCGTAGCTCTGCCCCGCCCGGCCTGCCGCGATGCGGTGCAGGAAGATGACGTCGCCCTCCCACTCGCGGACCGTCACGTGCAGATTGCACACGCCCGGGCGGGTCTCCGGCAGTTCGGTGAGCTCGTGGTAGTGCGTGGCGAATAGGGCGCGGCAGCCGCGGTCGTCGATCGTCTCCGCGATCGCCCACGCCAAGGCCAAGCCGTCGAGCGTGCTCGTACCGCGGCCGATCTCGTCCAGAATCACGAGCGAGTGCTCGGTGGCGTGGTGCAGGATGCTGGCCGTCTCCACCATCTCCACCATGAAGGTCGATTGCCCGGCGTGCAGTTCGTCGGCTGCGCCGATGCGGGTGAAGATTCGGTCGGTCCGGCCGATGGTGGCGGCTTCGGCCGGCACCCAGCTTCCGGTGTGGGCCAGCAGCGTGATGAGCGCGACCTGGCGGATGTACGTCGACTTGCCGGCCATGTTCGGGCCGGTGATGAGGGCGAGGTGCGGTGCGGCGGTGGCGGCCGGGGCAAAGTTTGATTCTGCTTCGCCGCCGCCTGCGGGCGCCGGGTCATCAGCTTGGGGCCCGAGCTGGCAATCGTTCGGGACGAATCCGTCGCCGAGCAAGTCGTCCAGTACCGGATGGCGACCGCCGACGATGTTCAGTCCCGGTTCGGCGATCAGGTGCGGCCGCGTCCATCCGCGGCGAACGGCGGTCTCGGCGAACCCGCGCAGCACGTCCAGTTCAGCCACGACGTGCGCGTAGGTGGCCAGGCTTCCGGCGTGCGCCGCGGCCCCGGTGCACAGCGCGTCGAAGAGCTGCTGTTCGCGGGCGCGGGCGCGGTCCTCGGCCGTGAGTACCTTCTCTTCGAACGTCTTCAGTTCGGGCGTGATGTAACGTTCGGCGTTCTTGAGTGTTTGCTTGCGGTGAAAGCTCTCGGGCACCCGGTCGCGGTGGGCGTTGGTGATCTCGATGTAATACCCAAAGACCCGGTTGAAGCCGACTTTGAGCGACGGGATCTCGCTCTCGGCGATGAGGTCCGCCTGGTACGCGGCCAGCCACGTCGACGCATCGCGCTGCAGTCCGCGGGCTTCGTCGAGCTCGGCGTCGCAGCCGTCGCGGAAGAGCCCGCCGTCGCGCAGGTGCGCCGGCGGTTCATCATTGCAACGCGTCAGAATGTCGGCGGCCAGCGGTTCGAGGTCCGCGGCCAATCGTTGGAGGGTGCCGTGGACGTCGGCCAGGGCGGGCACGCGGGCGCAGAGGTCGCGAAGTTCTGCGACCCGGCCGGCCGAGGTGCCCAGGCTGACAACATCCCGCGGCGTCGCCCGGCGCATCGCAATCCGGCCGGCGATGCGGGCAACGTCCTGCACCGGCTTGATGGCCGACGTGAGCTCGCGTCGCAGGCGTTCGTCTTCGTGCAGGGCAGCGACGATGTCTTGCCGCGCGGTGATCGCATCCAGGTCGGCGAGTGGATAGCACAGCCAGTCGCGAAGCAGCCGGCGGCCCATGGGCGTCACGCCATTTTGCATCGTGTGCAGCAGTGTTCCGTCGGCCCGGCCGGAACGAACGGTGCGTTCGACTTCGAGGCTGGCCAGACTCGCGGCGTCCATCACCAGGCCGCGGGCGGGATCCAGGCGGCGCGGCGGTTCCAGGTGGGCGAGTCGCCCGGGCCCGGTGGCCGCGTCGCCCGCGTCGGGATCCTGCGTGTCCCGGAGGTAGCGCACGAGGGCGCCGGCCGCACAGACCGCGGCCGAGCCGGCTTCCAGCCCGTAGCCCTCCAGCGTGCTGACGCGAAAGTGTTCGTGCAGGCAGCGGGCGGCTTCCTCGGCCCGGAAGGTCCAGCCGCCGCGGGGCGTCAGGGCAAAGCCGAGGCCCGCACGGGCGGCGTCCAGGGCCGGGGCCACCGGTTGGCCGTCGCGTTCGGCCACGATCACTTCGCTCGCCCCCAGCCGGGCCAGCTCGTCGGCCAGCCTCGGGGCCGGAACCGTCATCACGGTGAACTGTCCGGTGCTGACTTCCGCCGCGGCGATCGTGGCCGTCACGGCGATGGCCGGATCGTCCAGCGGGCCGGAGCCAAAGATCACCGACGCCACGAGATTGGGGCGCGCTTCGTCGAGCAGCGATTCATCGACGAGCGTGCCGGGGGTGAGGACGCGGGTGACGGCCCGGTCCACCACGCCCTTGGCGTCCTTGGGATCCTGCACCTGGTCGGCGATCGCCACGCGGTAGCCCGCTTCGATCATCCGCCGGAGGTAGCCGTCGACGGAGTGGTGGGGGACCCCGGCCATCGGCTGGTCGTTGCCGCGCTTGGTCAGGGTCAGGCCGAGGACGCGGCTGCACAGCACCGCGTCGTCGTCAAACAGCTCGTAGAAATCGCCCATCCTGAAGAAGAGCACGCAGCCGGGATGGGCTCGCTTGAACCGGTCATGCTGCTGCATGGCCGGGGTGAGTTTCTTGGGCTTGGTCGCGGGATTCTTGGCCGGCGTCGACGGCGACGCTCCCGCGTCGGAGGCGCCGTCGGCTTCCTCGGGAGAGGGCGATGCAGCCGTGGCTGGGGCGGTCTCGGCCTCGTCGGCAGCGACGGCGGCGGCGACGGGCGGATTCTGGCGGGCTCGGGGCATGGTGCGGCCGAGTGTAGTCCGGGGGGCGCGGCCGGCCGTGGGCCACCGCGTCCGCGCCAGGCCGTCCACGGTTGGAGGACGGGCCGGCGCCCAGGCGAGCGGCGGGGCCGGGCGAACAGCCCGCGGGATGCCGCCCCCAGGAGGGGCCGCCGGCCAACGAAAACGGGCCCTGGCCGAACATGGTGTCCGGCCAAGGCCCGATTCAAGTGGAGCGGATGAGGGTCGAACTCACAACCTCCTCGATGCGACCGAGGCGCTCTCCCAATTGAGCTACCGCCCCTGGTGCCGCCTCGCCACGCGAGCGTGGTCCGAGCCGGGCAGGGTGCCGACGTTGCCGCCGGTGCCGGACCTTCGTCCGACGCCGTCGACATCGGCGACGGGGAAGACTAGCTTCACGAAAATCGGACGTCAACGTCCAGATCGGGTGGATTCCCGATCAGAATGCGAACCAGCCGGCCGGACGGACGTCCGCTTCCGTCAATGTCGAACCGGGGCCCATGCCGATGCCCGGTACCATCCGCGATTCCGCCCGTCCGTCCCGCGGCCGGCCTTCTTCCTGATCCTGCCCCTCCAGCTCCGGCGCCCCGACATCCATGAGTGAAGCCCCCGCCAAGCCGAACTACCGCAAGACGCTGAACCTCCCCAAGACGAAGTTCGACATGCGAGCCCGTCTGAAGGAGAGCGAGCCGATGAGCCGCAAGCGCTGGGAGGCGATGGACCTCTTTGAGAGCGTCGACGCCGCTCGGGCCGAAGCCGATCCGTACGTGTTCCACGACGGGCCGCCGTACGCCAATGGCTCGATTCACCTCGGCCACCTGATGAACAAGATCCTCAAGGACATCGTCGTCCGCAGTCGCCTGATGCGCGGACAGCGCTGCCGCTTCGTCCCGGGTTGGGATTGCCACGGACTGCCGATCGAACACAAGGTGATGAGCGACCTCGTCGCCTCCGGGCGCGTGGAGAAGCTTGCCGCGTTGGAGCCGGACGTTCGCCGGATGGCGGTGCGCAAGGCGTGCAAGGCGCACGCCGAAAAGTTCGTCAAGCAGCAGTCGGGCGAGCTGCAGCGGCTCCTGACCCTCGGCGACTACAAGGATCCGTACGTCACCATGGCCCCGCGTTACGAGCGGGCGACGATCGAAGTCTTTGCCGAGCTCGTCGAGCAAGGCCTGGTGTACCGAGCGCTCAAGCCGGTCCACTGGTCGATCGCCAACCAGACCGCGTTGGCCGAAGCCGAACTCGAGTACCAGGACCGCGAGGATCCGTCGATCTACGTGGACTTTGAAGCCGCCGACCGCAGCGCGGTGGGCAAGGCATTCGGCGTTGAACTCGATACCACGCCCAGTTTCATGATCTGGACGACGACGCCCTGGACGCTGCCGGCCAACCTGGCCATCGCCGTCCACGAACGCTACCGGTACGCCCTGGTGCGCATGGACGGCAGCGAGACCGTCGTGGCCAGCGATCTCGTCAAGAAGGTCGCCGAAACCGGCGGCGCCGAAGACGTTGAAATCCTGGCCGAGTGCGACGGATCCGCCCTCGTCGGCTGCACGTATCGCCATCCCTTCTGCGATCGGACGAGCCGCATCGTGTCGGCCGACTACGTGACGTTGGAAGACGGCACTGGCCTCGTGCACACCGCGCCCGGGCACGGTACGGAGGACTACCAGACCGGCCTGCGCGAAAAGCTCGAGGTGTACTGCCCGGTGCAGCACGACGGCACGTACGACGACACCGTGCCGGAGTGGCTCGTCGGCCTGAGCGTGTGGGATGCGAACCCGCTGATCATCAAGCACCTGCAAGATTCGGGGCACTTGTTCCACCACCTGCAGTTCATGCACAGTTACCCGCACGATTGGCGCAGCAAGACGCCCGTCATCTTCCGCGGCACGGAACAGTGGTTCGTGGGCGTCGACCGGCCGACCAAGCGGGAGGGCCGCACGCTCCGCGAGATGGCCGTCACCGGCGCCGAGAACGACGTGAAGTTCATCCCCGAGTGGGGACGCAACCGTTTCCGTGGGATGCTCGAAACGCGTCCCGATTGGTGCATCAGTCGCCAGCGAGCCTGGGGTCTGCCGATCCCGGCGTTCCGCCTGCCGAACGGCGAGGCGCTCATGACGCCGGCCACGGTGCGGGCGGTGGCCGAAGCCTTCGGCGAGCGCGGCAGTGATGCGTGGTTCACCGAAACGCCGGAGCAGATCCTCGCCACGTGGGACCCGGCCAGCGATCCCGACGCGCCGGCGGGCGTGGACCTGTCGACGCTCGAGAAGATGTATGACATCTTCGACGTGTGGTTCGAGTCGGGTTCGTCGTGGAATGCAGTGATGCGCCGGCGCGACCTCGGCTACCCGATCGATCTGTACCTCGAGGGGTCCGATCAGCACCGCGGCTGGTTCCAGCTCTCCATGCTGCCCGCGCTCGGGGCGACGGGCAAGCCGCCCTTCAAGACGATCCTGACCCACGGGTTCATCGTCGACAAGGACGGCAAGAAGATGTCCAAGAGCCTGGGGAACACGCTCGACGTGGGCGAGTTGCTCGAATCGCACGGAGCCGATGTCTTGCGTTGGTGGGTGAGCCAACTTGCCTTCGAGAACGACATCAAGGTGGACACGAGTTACATCGATGCGGCGGGGGAGTCCTACCGCAAGGTGCGCAATACGGTCCGGTTCCTGCTGAGCAACCTCAACGACTTCACCGCCACGTGCGACGGGGTCGACGGCATGTGCGTGGACCTGTCCAAGCTTCCGGCCGAGTCGATCGACGCCTGGATCCTGGGAGAAGCGGCGGCCCTGCGCGAAGGCGTGATGGCCGCCTACGACGCCTGCGAGATGCGCCGCGCCCACCAGATGCTGTTCGACTTCTGCAATGACACGCTGTCGTCGGTCTACTTGGCCGCCGTCAAGGACCGGCTGTACTGCGATGCCGCCGATGCGCCGCGGCGCCGAGCCACGCAGACGGTCATGTGGGATCTCACGGCCCTGCTGTCGACCTTGCTCGCTCCGATCCTGCCGCACACCGCCGACGAAATCTGGCGGAGCCTGCACGGCATCAATGCCCAGGCGAAGGACGATCCGACCTGCGTCCAGATGGAAACCTACGCCGGCGTGCCCCGGGTCCAGGCCTCGGCCGACTGGGCCGCGGTCTTCGCCGGGCGCGATGCGGCGCTCAAGGCGCTCGAAGCCGCCAAGGCCGAAGGCGTCGACAACCCACTCGACGCCGAAGTCGTGCTGCCCGATCCCGACGGCGTCCTGATGCGGTTCGACGCCGACATGGCCGACCTGCTCGGCGTGAGCCGGGTGGCGTACGACACCACGATCGACGCGCCGATCGTCAAGAGCTTGGAGGGCGAGCCGCGTTGCGAGCGTTCCTGGAAGCGTGACGGCACGGTCAGTGAACGCAGCAACGGGAGCATGCTGAGCGACCGGGACGCAGCCGCGCTCGAACTGACGTGAGCGATGCGGCCAGCCGGTTCCTGGGGCAGCGGTGGGCGCTGCGCCGCGCCCTGGACGGTGCGGCTTGGGCGCACGCGGGCGGATCGGTCCCGGCCGGACGACTGAGCGGGGCGGCCGAGGGGGCGGTCGCCGGGTTCGCCGACGAATTGACCGACGGATTGGCTGACGAATTGACCGACGGATGGGCCAAGGCCGGCCCTGTCCCGCCAGCCGATTCCGAGGCCCGTGCCTGGCCGGCCGACGCCCGGTGCACGGTCCGCGGCGACGCCGAGATTCCGGCGGCGGCGGAAGTGTCCATCCCATGGGCGGCGATCGTCGGCTCGCGTGGCCAAGGACTCGCGACTGAATCGTCCGATGTCGACCGTCGCGGGGTGTACGTCGCCGGGCCGGCGGTGCACTGCTCCCTCGATGGTCCGCCGGAGCAGTTGGTCCACGACGCCGACCAGTGCTGCTTCTGGGAGTACGGCAAGTTTCTTCGGCTCCTTGGCCGCAGTGATCCGATGGCCTTGGAAACGTTGTACGCCGGACAAGACGACTGGTGCGCCGGCTGGTTCGCCGCCGAACGCGATGGCTTGCGCGACGCCGGCGCCGGACAGTCGGCCATGGTGATTTCGTCGTTCGGCGCCTACGCCGATCGCCAGGCGGCCAAGCTCGAACGTCGCCGGGCCCGAGACGGCACGTTTCCGGCCAGCCGGGCCATGCATCTCGTTCGCGTCCTCATGGCCCTCGACCGATTCGTGGCCGACGGACAGCTTGCGTTCGTGGTGGAGCCGAACGAGCGCGAAGAACTGTTGGCGATCAAGGCGGGGCGCGACGACTGGCCCGTGATCGCCGCTCGCTGCGATGGCCTCCGAGCGTCGATCGCCGCCGGCACTCCGGCTCGTGCTGCAGTCTTGCCCGCCACCCCGGACCGTTCCATTCTTGCGGCGTCGCTGGTGCGCGTGCGCCGCCGCGTCTTCGGGAGATCTCCGCATGCTTGAAGCCCAACCATTGCTCGAACGCGTCGCCGCCGCCCACTCGCGGCCGCTCGTGTTCGCCACGCTGAGCGGGGCCCACCTCTACGGTTTTCCGTCCCCGGATTCCGACTTCGATCTTCGGGGCATCCACCTCATGAGCGAGGCCGACGTCTTCGCCCTCGATCCGCCGGCCGAAACCATCGAGTCGATGGACGTCGTCGAAGGCCACGAGATCGATCTCGTCACGCACGACGTTCGGAAGTTCATGCGGCTGATGCTCCGGCCGAACGGGTACGTGCTCGAACAGTTGCTTTCCCCGTTGGTGGTGGTGACGGGTCACGCCCACGCCGAGTTGATGGACATCGGCCGCCGCTGCGTGACGCGGCACCACGGGCATCATTACATCGGCTTTGCCCGAAACCAACGGGCGAAGCTCGACCGTGAAGACCCGCCGCGCGTGAAGACCCTCTTGTACGTGTTGCGGGTCCTGATGACCGGGGTGCACTTGATGCGCACCGGCGAAGTTGAAGCCAACCTTGAAGTCTTGAACCAGACGTTCAAGCGGCCGGGCGTTGCCGAACTCATGGCCATGAAGCAGTCCGGCCAGGAACGGCAACCGGTCGACCCCGCCGAACTTGAGCGCCAACTGCGCGAGGCGGACCGCTTGGCCGCGGAGCTGGAATCGGCCATGGCCGAGAGTGCATTGCCCGAGCGGGCGGAAGTCCGTTCGGAGTTGGAATCGCTGCTGTTGCGATTGCGTACGGAAGGTATTCGGGAGTCGCCGCCAAACGGTTGAGTCAATTCGTCGCCGGTTCGGCGGTGCGTCATTGCGTTGGCCGGTGGTGGCCCGGACGATCGAGTGCACCGGCGCGTTGGCCCGTTTGCCCACGGTGGATCCCGGCCGTTTCGGCCCGCCAACGTCGGCCCGGCAAGGAGTCATGCCATGTCCGACCGGCGCATTCGCCGTACATCTGCACTTTCTGCCCTCATGCTCACCGGCGTCGCGGTGGCGGGAACCGGCATTCTGTGCGACGCCTTTGACGACGGCGTGATCGATCCGATGTGGACGGTCATCACCCAGGATCCCGCGGTCATTGGGATCGTCGAAGAGGATGGCCGGCTTGAGTTTCCCGCCTCCGGTGGCGGCGAAGCGTTCGCCGGAGCCGTCAGTCGTTGGACGCTCGATGCGTTCGAAGACTTTCAGATCAAGTTGGACTACGCCGCGGCGGCGCCGGCCAGCGGCGAGGCGGGGATCTCGTTCGTGGTGGTGTTCGGCGGCGAGATCGAGAAGGGCGAGATCGTCGATGGGTTCGTGATGGACGCCGGCCACGATGACGATGGTCCGTTCTATTGCATCACGCAGTGGCTCGGCGGCTTGGAGTTCTTCACGTGCGATGTTTCGGGCGGCGATGGGACCTCGATGTACATGTGGTACGACGCGGCGGCCGACCGTGTCCGCGTCAGTTTCATCGGCTTTGGTGACCTGTCCACCGGATCGGGCATCATGCTCCGCGAATCGTCGGGCACCGACCGGGTTCAGGTTGCGTTCGCCGGATTCGTGGTCGACGCTCCGCCGGTGAACGGCGACAACCTGTGGGTCGACAACGTGTGCGTCGTCGACGGCGTCATCCTGCCGGCCACGCCGCCGGCGGACATCAACGGGGATGGCGCGGTCGATCTCACCGATTTGCTGACGGTGCTTGGGTCGTGGGGCCCGTGCGCTGAATGTCCAGCCGACGTCAACGCCGACGGGGTGGTGGACATCGGGGACCTGTTGGCCTTACTCGCCGCGTGGGATCCTGGGGCCTGACCGTACGCCGGCGGGCGTGTCGCGGCCGATCGCGGTCCTTCGCCCTCCGTCGCCAGCCTCCTCGGTCGCGCGGAGCGATTCATGCTGGCTCGTGGGGTGTGACGGCCCGGGATAGACTCGCCGTGTGCGGTGGAGGCGATGTTGGACCGCGCGATCACGCGATCAGGCGATCGCGTCGCGCGTCCCTTGGCCGCCACGCATGCAGCGGAGTGTGGCGATGAACAGTGGGCTGATCCCGTGGGAGCCGGTGGGCCGGTCAGGGCGACGGGGCGGACTTGGGGCGATCGTGCTGGCGGTGGCGTGTTCGGCGGCGTCCGTTTTCGGGGCTGCTGTCTCTGGGGCCGATGTCTTCGGGGGGGATGTCCGCGGGACCGATCTCGCATCCGGCGCGGGGACCGAAGCCGAAGTCGATCGAATCATTGCCGAGGCGGACCGCTCGCTCGTTGATGCGTTGGTCCCAGCCCCGAAGCGCGTGGCCGCTGCGCCGGGGATGTTCCGCGCGACGTATCGCGTCCGAGTGATCGCGGAAACGCCGGCATTGGCTCGGCACGCGGCGGTGGTGGCCGAAGAACTTCATCGCCTGACCGGCATCTCGGCCGTGGTGGGAACCGGCGGCGAAGACGACCTTCCCGTGATTCGCCTGCGGCTCACGCCCCCGGCGCCCGGCCAGGAGCCCATCCTCGACGCCGCCGGATTGCCGGCCGAGGGCTTTCGCCTGGACATCGGACCGCAAGAAATTATCGCCGCGGCGGCCACACCGGTCGGCGTCGCCTGGGCAACTCGCTCATTGTGCCGGACGCCGAAGGCCCACTGGCGATTCCCTGCGGCGCGATCGAAGACGCCCCCGACGCCGCCTACCGGTCGGTGATGATCGACGTCGCCCGCCAACCGCACACGATTCGCGTCCTGGAAGACGTCGTCCGGCTTGCTCGCCTGGCCCGCATCCGATTCGTCCATCTGCACCTGACCGACGACCAACTGTTCACGTTTCCCTTCGCCCCGGTGACCGACGCGATCGCGAACAACACGGCGTACACCCGCGGCGAACTTGCGGGTCTGGTGCAGTACGCCAGTGACCGTGGCGTCACGCTCGTGCCGGAGATCGATCTGCCGGGGCACTCACGCCGGCTCATCGAGTCGGGCTACCTGCCGGACGCTGCCTCGCACGCCGACGTGGCCAGCGAACGGCACTGGGAACGGCTGTCGGTCCTGCTCGCCGATGTCATGGACGTCTTTGAGCGTTCCCTTTACTTCCACATCGGCGGCGATGAATCGCAAGCGGGGGCCGCGCTCGTGCCCTTTCTCGCCCGCGTGAACGCCCTCGTGCGAGAGCGCGGCAAGCGACTGATCGTCTGGGAAGGTTTCCACGGGGCGCCCGTCGACATGATTCCGTCGACGGGTCCGGATCGCGTGCTCGTGGCCGCGTGGGAGTCGAGCTACAACCCGCCGTGGGACCTGCTTGCCGCCGGCTACGAGATCATCAACGCGAGCTGGGCGCCCCTGTACATCGTGGGTGGCGGGGGCCGGGTGCATCCCGGGGCGACCGGTGGGCGGCGGTGGGAGCCGTCGGTCCTGGCGGGCTGGGACCGGCATACGTTCATGCACTGGGAGCCCGGGCGTCCGGTGTTCGAGGACCGCGGGCCGGCCGACGACGATCGCGACGACGGCATCTGGCGCGTGCCACAGGGAGCCGGCCGCGGGCAAGTCCTCGGCGGCCAGGTCTCGGTGTGGGAGCAGCACGAGCGATCACTGCTCGGCGGGTTGCGACACCGCCTGCCGGTGGTCGGGGCGCGGCTCTGGAATCCGGACGACGACCGCGACCTGTTGGCCCGGCTCGGCGCCGTGGACGACCGCCTCTGGGGTCTGGTGCAGCCGGTGTCGATCGAGTTCGATGCGGCCGTCGAGCCCGGGCCGATGAATCGCATTGCCGCGTGGCGTCCGGCTGGATCCGATGCCGACGCCAACGCCAACGCGGTCGCGGATGCCGATGCCGATGCCAAAGCCACCGCCAACGCCGACGCGGTCGCGGATGCCGATGCCAACCCCAACCCCAACCCCAACCCCAACCCGAACGCAAACGCAAACGCAAACGCCACTCCCAACCCGCCGACCATCCGCCTGCGAAATCGCACGGCCGGTGCTGGCACCATCCGTTGGTCCTGGCGGCCGTTCGGCGGCGACTGGGGCTGGATCGACTTTCGGGCCCCCGACGTTCCGGCGACCGAATGCACCGGCTTGCCCATTCGCCCCGGCGGTTCCGGCACGCTGCGCGTCGGTCTCTACGCCGGCGACGGCACCCGCATCGGCGGCGAGACCTGGTGGCAGGGGCTCGATTGGCCGGCCCGTGTCCAGGTGACCGAGTACGCGATCGGGCGCCGCACGCCGCGGCCTGGAACCGGCCGCGACGGTGGCCGCATTCCAGACTTCGACGCGCTCGGGCCGGACGCGATCACCGCGCGCTACCGGCTGCCGATACTTCGCGGCCCCATCGATCACGAACACATTCGCGGGCAGCGCTTTGAGGCGACGATCCAGTCGCCGGGCACCGGCACGTTCGAGCTGGGATTGAAGACGCAGAACGGCCACGCCACCGCGTGGATCGACCTGAACCGCGACGGCGTATTCTCCGAGGCCGAACGC
>JBGCEZ010000112.1:0-16439 GCA_045106735.1 Phycisphaerales bacterium
GCCCAGCCGCCCGCCAGTCCGCCACCCAGGATTGACCCGATGACCACGATCAACCCCACCCCGACGCTTGCGTCGCCCACGAACTACATCACCCACTCCAAGGGGATTCTGTCGTGGCTCGTGACGCTCGACCACAAGCGCATCGGGGTCATGTATCTGATCTCGATTCTCGCCTCGTTCCTGCTGGGCGGCATCTTCGCCCTGCTCGTGCGAACCGAGCTGATGCTTCCGGGTGAGCAGTTCCTGACGCCGGACCAGTACAACAAGGCCTTCACGCTCCACGGGGCGATCATGGTCTTCCTGGTCATCGTCCCCTCGATCCCCGCGGCCCTCGGCAACTTCATTCTGCCGATCATGCTCGGGGCCAAGGACGTGGCGTTCCCGCGACTGAACCTCTTCAGCTACTACCTGTGGCTGGTCGGGGCGGCCTTCGCGGTCATGGGCATGCTCGCCGGCGGGGTGGACACCGGTTGGACCTTCTACGCCCCGTACTCGGTCGAAGAGGCCCGGCAAGGCGTGTACTGGGTGGCCACCGCAGTCTTCATCCTTGGGTTCAGCTCGGTCTTCACCGGCATGAACTTCATCGTGACGATCCACCGTCTTCGCCCGCCGGGCATGACGTGGTTCCGCATGCCGCTGTTCCTCTGGTCGCTCTACGCCACCGCGATCATCCAGGTGCTCGCCACGCCCGTCCTCGGCATCACCGTGCTGCTGCTGATGGTCGAGTCGTTCATGAAGATCGGCATCTTCGATCCCGCCCTCGGCGGTGACCCGGTGCTCTTCCAGCACTTCTTCTGGTTCTACTCGCACCCGGCCGTGTACATCATGATCCTCCCGTCGATGGGGATCATTTCCGAGCTGATCTCGATCCACAGCCACAAGCACATCTTTGGCTACAAGTTCATCGCCTACAGCTCGATCGCGATCGCGCTGTTCAGCTTCCTGGTGTGGGGCCACCACATGTTCACCAGTGGCCAGAGCCCGCTGATGAACGCCGTGTTCTCGGCCATCACCTTCTCGGTGGCCATCCCCTCGGCGGTGAAGGTCTTCAACTGGGTCGCCACCCTCTACAAGGGTTCGATCAGTCTGAACACGCCGATGCTGTACGCCCTGTCGTACCTGTTCATCTTTGCCATCGGCGGCCTGACCGGCCTGTTCCTGGGCACGCTGTCCACGGACATGCACCTGCACGACACCTACTTCGTCGTCGCCCACTTCCACTACGTGATGATGGGCTCGGCCCTGATCGCCTTCATCGGCGGCATCCACCACTGGTGGCCCAAGATGACTGGCCGCATGTACAACGAGATGTGGGGCCGCATCGGCTGCATCGGCGTGTTCATCGGCTTCAACCTGACGTTCTTCCCGCAGTTCATCATGGGTTCCAAGGGCATGCCCCGCCGGTACCACGACTACGCGGGCGATCTGTGGAGTGCGGAACTGACCGCCGAGTTCGCCAAGTACCACCTGCTGTCGACCCTCGGCAGCTACGTCATGGCCCTCGCGTTCTTCTGGACGGCCTTCTACCTGATCCACTCCGTCTTCAAGGGTCGCCGGGCACCGGCCAACCCGTGGGGCGGCCGCAGTCTTGAGTGGCAGTGCACCAGCCCGCCGCCGCACGACAACTTCTCGAAGGCTCCGACCGTGGGCGACTGCTACGACTACAGCGTCCTGGAGTACGACGCCGACGAGCAGGGCTACCGCTGGAAGGAAGGCGCGTCCCGCGTCAGTCCCGCCGGTCACTGATCCCCGCGAACCGTGCCACCGCGGCCCGCCAACGTGGGCCGGCACGAACGTTTCGCGACGAACCACCGTCGCGGCCGGCCTGACGGTCGCCGCGACGCTTCCCATCCCGCCCGTTCCCTTGGTCCACTTGCGGCGACCAGCGGGCCCGCTCGACCCACGAAGGCAGAACCGCGATGTCCCACGCCCACGATTCCGGCCACGGTGAACACGATCGCATCGGTCACGTCGCCCCGTTGCGGATGCTGATCCTCACCGCGGTGCTGCTGTTCATCCTGACCTGGCTGACGGTCTTCGTCGTGAACTTCGACTTCGGCGAGGCGAACATCTACATCGCCCTCGGCATCGCGGTGGTGAAGGCGACCCTCGTGGGCCTGTACTTCATGCACCTGCGGTGGGACCGCCCGTTCAACGCGATGGTGTGCATCGGTTCGATCGCCGGCGTGGCCTTGTTCGTGGCCATCGCGATGACCGACACCTCGCAGTATGCCCCGGAGATCGCCGCCTACGTTGATGCCGAGCTGATCCAGAAGGAAGGCTCCCCCGACTCCCCGGTGATCCGGGCTGCGGTCCAGGCGAACGAAGCCGCGACCGCGGCGGTGGCCGAAACCGCTGACGCTGGTACAGCTGAGGGGGCGGACGCTGCCGATGCCGACACCGACACCGACGCCGATGCGGCCGATGCCGATGCCGATGCGGACGAGGCCGGCACCGCTGGCGGCTGATCGCCCGTCGGGCCGATTTCTGGCCCGATCCGAACCCTGAAGCAGGCGCCCGTTTCGACCCCCGATGATGGTGGTCAGAACGGGCGTTTGTTCGTTGGGCGTCGTTCGCGCGGCCTACGATGCTGACCGTGCGGCGGCATCGAACGGGTGGACTGACTTCGCCGCCATTGGCACGTCCTTGGCCCCGTGTTTCTCGATCACCGGACCCGTTTCATGGACCAGCTTTCGACCCCATCGCCCGCCGCGGCCGACAGCGCTGAGATGGCCGATGCCGCGGACTCCGCCGCCTCGATCGGGCCCGGCACCCGGACGCCCTTCGCGAGCGCGGCCGAGGCCGAGGCGGCGGTGCGATTCGGCATGTGGCTGTTCTTGATCTCGCTCGCGGCGTTGTTCGGGGCAACGGTGGTGGGCTACGGCGTGATGTACGTCCAGCTCTCGGGGCGGGGCGACTGGCCAGAAGACCTGCCGCACATGCCGAGTGCGCTGCTCCTGTCCACGATCATTCTTGTCGTGACGAGCATCGGGCTGGAACGGGCGGCACGGTCGGCGCGGCGGGGGGCGGACCTGGCGGCGCGGGCGGACGCCGGCGCCGCGCTCATGCTGCGGCGCGTTCGCCGGGATCTCATCGTCGCCCTGGCGATGGGCCTGGCGTTCCTGCTCTTGCAGGCGATGACGTGGATGCTCTGGTTGCGCGACGTGAGCTGGCTGCTTCAGGATGACGGAGCCCGCGGGTCGCGCTTCGCCCTGACGAGCTTCTGGGTGTTGACCGGATTGCACGCGGCCCACGTGATTGGCGGGGCCCTGCCGCTGGCCTTTGAGTCGTGGTGCGCCTTTCGGGCCGACCGGCTCACACGACACCGGGCCGGCACCGTCGGATTCACCGCTATGTACTGGCACTTCCTCGGCGGGATCTGGTTGGTGCTGTACGCGGCGCTGCTGGTGACGACGTGAACCGAGCGGCCCCGCGGGGCCGGGACGCGAGCGATGCGGCGGGGGAAGGTGTACGGAGGGGCGGCGCGACGGGCAGCGATGCGAATGCAGACGCCCCGAACGTGGGGAGCGTTCGGCCGCCTCAGCTGCCCATCATGGCGGAGCCGCCGCCGGGCTGGGCGACCTCGATCGGGTGGACCATCTCGGTCGGGTCGGCCACGGCCAGGATCAGCACCACCGTGAGGTAGAGCAGGCTGGCCAGGAACACGCTGCGGGCCGCCTCATCCGTGCGTTCGCGGACGAACCGCAGGGCCCGGGCGGACATCCACACCGCAAGCAGGATCGAACCGGCGGAGTAGATCCAGCCGCCGACGCCGACCAGGGTGATCGAGAGCGCGACGGGCACCAACAGCAGACAACCGGCGAGGGTGGCCTGCGCGGTGAGTCGTCCGGTCGGATCGCTGGCCGGCAGCATGTGGAAGCCGCCGGTGGCGTAGTCCTCGCGGTACATCCAGGCCAGGGCCAGGAAGTGCGGGATCTGCCACACGAAGAGCAGGGCGAACAGAGCCCACGCCCCGGCTTCCAGACCGCCGGTGACGCTCGCCCAGCCGATCATCGGCGGAATCGCGCCGACGATGGCCCCGACGAATGTGTTCAGCGTGGTGCGCGGTTTCATCGGCGTGTACATCGCCGCGTACATCACGATCGTGAGGGCGGCGAGGCCGGCCGCGAGCGTGCCGACAAAGGCGAGCAGCAGTCCAACGCCAAGGGTGCCGAGTCCGAGGGCAATGCCAAGCGCCGCGGCGGGGGAGAGGTGGCCCGCGGGCACGGGACGGCGGCGCGTGCGCCGCATCACCGAGTCGCGCCGATGTTCCAAGGCTTGGTTGAACGCGCCAGCGCTGCCGGCGGCCAGTGCGGTGCCGATGAGCGTCCACAGCAGACGCGGAACGTTCAGGCTTGCGCCGGTTCGTTCGGCCGCCCAGTGGGCCGCGAGCATGGCGCCCGTGGCCGTCGTCCAGAGCACCAAGAGGCTCAGCCGGGCCTTGGTCAGGTCCATGGCCAGGGCGACGAATCCGGGATGGTCGGAATCGGCGTCGGCCGCCGCACGGTTCATCGTGGCCGAGCCGGTCGGCGACGCCGGGCCGTTGACCGGGGCCGCAGCGCCGGCGATGGCCACCGGGCCGTGCTCGGCGGCGACCGGATCGTTCACGCTGACGGTGACCACGCGATCGGGCCGCGCAGCATCCCGCGCGGAGTCATGCTGATCGCGGGGGCGGGATGCGGTGGACATGGCAACACTCGGGACGGGAAGGCGAGGGGCTGGCGGCGCTTCGCGGGGATTTGCCGGCCAGCAGCGGGAAGCCGCCTTCCGTGGGGAATACTATAGCTGCGCTGGATCGGTGATTCTGGCGGCCCACGCGTTGGGTTGCGGGACTGGCGAGGCCGGGTGGCGGGAACCGCGGCGACGTCACGGTCGCCCACCGGCGGGTGCGTCGGGGGCGTGCTTCGGGCGTGCGGGCTCGGGGGGCGGTGGTCCGAAAATGCAGCCGCCGGCCGCTCTCTCGCTCTCTCGCCGCTCGCTCGGCCGATCCCCGGCCGGTTCGAATCGTCGACATCGATTCTTGCCTTGCTCTTTGTCTGTCCATCTTCCCGCGTGGGACCCCGACCATGACCGCTGCCTCGCCCCGCTCCGCCGCCGACGCCCCGTCTTCGCAGTCGTCCACGCCGGCGGCGGCCTCGGCTCTCCGGCCGCCGGTTCGTCTCGCGCCGTTCGTGATCGGGTGTGCAATCGCCGTGGCGATGTGGGCCATCGGCTACGTCACGCACCTGCGGCAGGGCCTGGTCCCGGGGCCGGTCGTGTTCCTGCTCTTGGCCGCGACGTTCATCGCGGGGTCGATCTGGGCGGGGCGCGTGGCCGCGGGGCTCGGCGGACATGCGTGGCGCGGCGGCGCCGTCGCGGCGATCGTCAGCGCGGCGATCAACTTGCTGATCCTCGGTTCGTTGGTTCGCGACGACGTGCCGGAGGGAGCCGATGCGACGGCCGCCCTGCGCGACTTTGGGATTGCGGCGGTGGTGTCCTTCGCTGTGGCTGCGGTGCTCGGGGCGGTGGCGGGAATCGCCGGGCACCGGCTGTTGGGACCAGCGCGCGCGGCGACGCGGAGTGAACAGCTTCCCGCCGATGACCTTCCCGCCGTTGACCTTCCCGCAGATGACCTTGCTGCTCCGTGGCGACACGCAATGGTCGTGGTCGCGTGCGTGGCCACGTTCTTCGTCGTCATTGCTGGCGGACTCGTCACGAGCACGGAGACCGGTCTTGCCGTGCCCGACTGGCCGAACACCTTCGGCTCCAACATGTTTCTCTATCCGCTCGAACGCATGACCGGCGGCGTCTACTTCGAGCACGCACACCGGTTGTACGGCGCGCTCGTCGGGCTCTGCACCGTCATCAGTGCGGTGGTGCTCTGGACGTGCGGCGAGCGACGCGGGTGGGTGCGGATCGCCAGCATCATCACCGTCGTCATGGTGTGCCTGCAGGGGTACATGGGCGGCCGCCGCGTCACCGGCAACCTCACGCTCAGTCAGGATGCGGCCGACCTCGCCCCGAGTACGGCGTACGCCATCGCCCACGGCGTCTTCGGCCAGGTGTTCTTTGCGACGATGGTCGCCCTCGCGGCGGTGACCAGCCTGGGCTGGCTTCGCGCTCCGTGGCCGCGGCCGACGATCGCGCGGGCGGGCACCGCGCGCGGCATCTCCGTCGTCCTCCTGGCCCTGCTGTTTGCCCAACTGTTGTCCGGCGCGGGCTATCGCCACCTCTACACGGTCAACGAGAAGCTTCCCTGGCCGGCCCACATCCACCTGACGCTGGCCGGGGTGGCGGTGATCGTCGCCTGGGTCGCCGGCATCAAGGCCATGAGCTGCACCGGGCCGCACGACCGGCCGCTGCGGCGGACCGGTCACGCCCTCAGCATGCTTGTGGCCCTGCAACTGGTGCTCGGCATCGCCGCATTCGTCGCGATCTTGATGCGCTCCGACGCGCCGTATGCCGCCGAGGTCCTGCTCGCCACCGCCCACCAGGCCAATGGTGCGCTGGTGCTCGTGAGTGGCGCGTTGCTCGTGGTGTGGGCGCATCGATTGCCGGCCGTGGCCGAACAGACTGCCGATGCTGACGCCGACGCCCCCGGTGCCGTCGCCGGACGGCACGCTGGGGTCGTCGAGCATCAATCCGACGATTCTGTCAACCGGGCTGACCCCGCGGATTCGGCCGCCGCATCCACCTGAGGATCGTTCTCGGACCCTCGGCCACCGGCGCGATCGGAGGACTCCCGGCGCGTTCGGCCGGAAGCCGATGGTCCGGTATGCGCGTCTCCCTTGTCGTTCTCGCCGATCCCCCTCCGCCGGCCGCCGGGCTTGATCCGGGATCCCGGGTGACCGAGCGGGACGCGATTGATCTTGGCGAGGGCCGAACCGCCCTCGACCATCTGCTCGCGCGGATGGTCGCGACCCGCGCCCATGACCTCGTCCTGCTCACCGACCCTGAGCGACCGCTGGCTTCGCGGCGCCGGCCCGGAGTTCGAACCGTCCCTGGACGGGCCGATTCGGTGGCCGCCCGCGTGCTCGAAGCGGCTTCCAGGCCGCGCACCAGTGCCGTCGTCGTCGTGGACATGGCCAGCCCGATGCTCGATCCGGCCCTGGTGGACCGTGTGATCGACGAGCACGGCTGCGATCTTTCGGCGGTTGTGAGTACGGAGCATCCACGCACGTTCCCGGCCGGCCAATCGGTCGAACTCATTCCGATGGCCGTCCTGCGCCGCCTCGCGTCCGGCGCGTTCGGCCAGGCTCCCGCGGCGCTCTTTGATGGACCGCAGCTCGGTCCCGCCGCGAGCTGCACCGCCGCCCTGCACGCCACGCCCGCCGCCGTCACCTGGCGCCCGGTCGTCCATGATCCCGACCGTTCGGAGGAACGTCTGGCCCTGGAAACCGAGGCCGACGTCGCCGTGTTGCGGCAACTGATCGCCGATCTCGGGCCGGGGGCGCCGATCCTTGGGTGGCGTGAACTCATGCGCCGCGAGCCGGCCGCTCGCCGTGCGGCGCACGGGTCGCACAGTGTCGCCTCCGCCGACGCCTCCGCCTCCGCCTCCGCCTCCGTCGACGCCTCCGCCGACGCAACCGTCGACACAACCGATCCCGTCAGCCAATCGCCCACCGAACCCACCATCGATCGCCTGCTCACCGCCGCGTGAGCCCTCGGGGAGACTCCATGTCCGAATCTGCCGACTACGACCCGTCCGTCGACTACGCCGACCTTTCCGTCTTCAATCGCATCCGCGAGCACTCGGATCCGATCCAGACCCACGCTCCGGTGCGCATCCGCCTTTGCGGCGTGGACGACGTGTCGGCGGCGGCCCTCGCCATGGGGCCGGCGGCGTGTCACCTCGACGTGGAGAACGAGATCGAGCCGATGGCGGCCGGGGCGGTCGACATTGCATGGATGGCCGGAGTGCACTGCACCTCGGCCCACCTTGGGGACGCGCTCGGGGCGGGAGCGGACATCTTTCTCGACGACGAGGCGTTGATCGGTCTCGTTGACCACCTGCATCCGATGCTGAGCAGCGTCGAGGCGAGCCGGAAGGCGACGGCCCACGCGGCGGCCATGGATACCTGGAGCGTGCGATCGCTGATCGCCGAGCGTGCCCGCGGCGGACTGGGTGAACTCCAGCACGCCCAGATCACGGTGCGGCAGGACGCCAGCGATCGAACCGGACCGAGTGCCGCGGCGTGTCGGGTGCGGGCCATCGGATTGCTCGAGGCCGCGACCGGCGACTGCATCACCGCGGTGCAGGTCGTCGAAACGAATGCGTGTGTGAGCATCACGTGCCGGTTCGCCGGGGGGACCGTGGGTGCGATCATCATCCGGTGGGCGGCCGATCTCGGGGAGGCGTACCGCCTCGAACTGAGCGGGACCGCCTCGACCCGGGTCGCGGTGCACGTGCCGGAAACGTCATTGGAGCGGATCGCCGAAGCGCAGCGTTCGGTGGTGACGGCGATCGAAGGTGTGGCCGCCCGTTTGATGGGAACGAGCGAAGCGATGGCCGGCCTGGACGTCCGCAGTGCGGCCGCCGTCTCCCACGCCGTCGATGCATCACTCCGCGGCGGGCACCGGATGGCCGACACCTGCTTCGGCGGGGTGATCGAAGTCGAACGAGCCGTGGCCCGGGTTGGCGCGTGGCCGAGCACGATCGAGTCCAAGTCGGCGGCCACCGGATCGGCCACCCGAATCGGACGCGCGGCGATTGCGCCGAGCGATGAGGCGGCGGCCTGAGTCGGCTGCGCCGGCTGGCCCGGCGAATCGGATCGGCGGGGCGCGTTCCCCATCGCATCCGCCGGCCGGCGATTCACTGTCGCCGGCCACCGGCCGACAGATCGGGCAGGGGTGGTCGGCGGCGCCAGGGCGGCGACGTGGGGCCACGCCGGAGTCCCGAGGGTCTTGCCCGTGCCCGCGTCTACCGATCGAACTGCATCCCCCGTTGACGCGCCCTCGCGGCCGATCGTCGACCGCCTGGCCCGCATCCTGGTCACCGAGCCGGCCGACGGCTTGCGGCACGTATCCGGCGTTGGGTGGACGCCCGGGATTGCCGGGCCGTTCATCGGTCTGGTGGCCGACGGACTGACGATCCACGATCGCCTTCTCGAACTGGGCGTCAAACCGGGCGACGCGGTCGAACTGCCCGCCCGGGCCGCCGCAGCTGACGCGGCCCTGTCGCTTGGCGTTCTGCTGGCCGGCTCCGTCGCCGCTTTTGAGCCGGATGCCGGGCAGGCAGCCGAGCCGATGACCGGGCGTACTGCCCCGCATGCCGCCGGCGAGCATCCGCGGCTTCGATCCGGTTGCACGCTCGCGGCAATCGGGTCCGGTCGATGGCGCATCGAGATCCGCGACGGAGGGGACGCGGCGCACTCGCACGACGCGACCGCGTCCCACGCTCGCCATGATTCCGCCGTCGGCGCCGTGGGCCGGACGCCCGCTCCCGCGCCGCCGTCGACGCTCGGACGCGGTGCGTACGCCGGATCCGTCAGCGGGCCGATGGCCGCCGTGATCGCGCGGCTGAATCGCACGGCCGCTGGTCAGCGTGGCCCCGGCGATGCCGCGGCGATCCGCGTTGGCGGACACTTGTTGACCCACCATGATGTGCTTGCGGAGGTGGACCGTGTCGTCGCGCGATTGGGACTGTCGTCGGAGGACACCGTCGTCTCTCGCCGGACGCTCGACGAACGGCCGGGCGTCCTGACTTCATTGCTCGTGCCGCTCTTCGGCGGCGTTTCGTCAATGGTCTTGCCCCCCGCGCCCGGTGAAGTGCACCATGGGCCAGCGCTCGACGCCCCCGACGGACCGAGTGTCCTGCTGAATCGGATGGACGCCACGATCATCTGGCTTGAGGCTGCGCCGTGGCCGATCGTGGCGGTGCGTGACGCCGTCCCCAGCGTGCGGCATGTCTTCGTCGGGCCGGCGACGCCCGGAGATCCGAGCCTCAGCATCGATTCGCCGGCGAGGAGGACCGCGGGGCCGTCCGCCGCGGAGATGAGCGACGCTTCGGCCTCCGCATCCACCGCATCCACCGCATCCACCGCGTCGACCGCGTCCACCGCGTCCACTGCATCCACCGCGGCCCCGTCTTCGGCCGACGATCCGGCCGCGTCTTCCGTGCCACCAACGGTCGAGGTCAAGCCTGAGGGCCCTCCCGGCGCTGGCCGCGATGTGCACGATGCGGCCGACTCGACCACGCCCTTCGGGCCGGGCGACGAGGGGGCACTTCCGTCTTCGCCTTTGCCATCGTCTTCATCGCCGTCACCGTCGGCCCCCGATCGACACGGACGCCGCGATCCGGATGCGGCCGATACGCCGGCGGAGACGCCGCGTCCCCGGGCGATCCGCGCGCGTTCGGCTCGCCGCACGGGCGGACTCGTCGCGGGACGCGTGAGCGGGCCGTTGAGCGATCCGAGGCAGGGGGGTGACGGGCGCTTGGCCGATCCAGCGGCAACGCCCGCCGATCGGCCGGTCACCGGCGTCGTGATTCCCATGCCCCGTGGTCCGTGGGCCCGGAAGATCGCCGGACGTCTGCGCCGCATTGGTGTGGCCGTTGGGCCGGGCCTGCGCGCCGCCGGCGGCCCGCTGCTCCGACTGCCGGCGCCCGGCGAAGGCTGCATCCATCTCCACATCGGCCGCGACCTGCACTTGGGCAGCGGCGTCGAACTGTCCTTGGGGGCCGGGGCGACGTTGCACATCGACGACGACGTGGTCATCGAACGCGGGGCGATTCTCTCGGTCCGGCCGGGAGGCACGCTCATCATCGGCCGCGGCGCGACGATCGGTCATGGCGTGGTCATCGACGCGGCCGGCGGGGTGACGGTTGGTCCCGAGGCCGACCTCGGTCCGGCGTCCATGATCGTGCCCGGGCCCAGCGCCAATGTGCCGGGGCTGCGCCGAATGGCGACCCATCTCGGACGCGGCGTGCACGTCGGCGCGCGGGCCATGCTCGTTGGTGGCATCGGGCTCGCCGAAGGAACGGTCGTGGCTCCCGGAACGGTTCGGACCGCCGGGCGGCGCGTCGGGTGACCGTCCTGGCTTCGGCATTCGACTGGCACTGGCTCTGGCACTGGCACTGGCAGTGACACTGCAGCCGCGACTCGGGCGACAACCGCGGCCAGAACGACCCGCACACGCGCAACCGATGATGCTTCGGCCCGCGTCCCGGGCGCTCGCCGTTTGACCCTGGTCCGGGAGCCACAGGCGACGTCCGCCGTGTCGCCTCGATCCGTCGATCCGTGCGGCCCCGGAGCTGCTCAGCCCGCGTCATCCGCCGCAGCCTGCATCTCGGCGTACCGGTCTCGGATCACGCGGTAGACCTCGCGCTTCTGATCCTGATCGGCGACCGAAATGTGGGTGCCCTCGGGGCTGACGCGCAGATCGACGCGGATGCCGACCTCGGCCAAGGCGGCGACCAGGGCATCAATCGAGGGTCCAGGACGGTAGCCGTCGCGGGCGCCAACCCAGATCGTGATCGCATTGTCCAGTGATTCGGGAAGCGTGTCGCCTTGCTCGCGCACGAAGCGGACAAGGTCGAATCGGCTCCAGGCTTCAACCGACTCGGGATCGATCTCCCCCGACGTTCGGTCAAAGAGCGGACGCGGCAGGCCGTCCATCGTCAACGGGCTGAACGCGGACTCGAACGATCGCAGCGGTCCCCAGGGACTGGCGGTGATGTCTTCGCGCCGCCACGTGGCCACGGCCGGTTCAACCGGCTGGCCGTCCGCCCGGATGCCGAGCGCGCGCGGAGTGCCGTCGGCGGTGCGGTACATGTTCTTGGCCGAGTACAAGTCCATGCCGTGAAAGTGCGAGAAGTCCACCGGGAACGGCGACACCGCGAACGTGCCGGCGAATGCATCGGGATACCGCAGTTGAAGGTGCAGGCCCGCCCAACTGCCGGCCGCATGTCCGTTGAGGAAACGCGCGGCCGGATCGATGCGATACTTGGCTTCGAGCGTGGGGAGCACTTCCTGCAGGAGGGCCGACGCCCACGGTCCGGTGGTGTCGGAATCAACAAACAGTGGATGTCCGAAGACCGTGTCCACCTCCACGATGACCGTGATGTGGTCGTTGCCACCGTCGGCCTGCTCCAAGGAGCCCAGATTTCGCGGTCCCACTCGGTGGTTGAAGCCGTTCTGGCCGATCCAGATGCGCGACGGATAGTGGCGATCCGGCTCGAACTCGTAGCCCGGAGGCACGACCACGGTGGTGCCGATGGTCACGGGGTACCCATGGAACGTGGTCAGCAGCTCGCTCGGCAGATCTTCGGTGAAGATCCGCGGGCTGACGCGGGCCGGCGGCTTGGAAACTGGACGGTCGATCAGCATCTTGATCGGCATCGAGTCAAAGAGCGGGGCGCCGATCGGGGTCGTCCGGCTCTGGACGTTGCCGAGCACCGACGGTCGTTGGGCGTCGAACACCAGGCCCATGATGGCCACGCCGAAGTAGTTGCGGGCTTCGATGTCCGCGAATGCAACGGGAGCGCTCCGGGCGGTTTCCGCGTTCAGGCGCAGCGGGGTGTTCGGCTTCCAATCCGTGACGTCGGCGGCGATGATCACGTCGGCGGCAAACGGGCGTGGAACGTTCTGCGGTGCGGTGCCCGCGCCGAGCACGACGTAGACCGTTCCGCTGAAAGAACTGGTGATGCCCGCGGCGTAGGTCAGCTCGAATTCGACCGGGGGGCGTGGTCCCGCTTCGGGCATGGGGCCGTCCTGGGCAATCGCCTCAACGGCAATCGCGGCATCGGCGGCCGCCGTGGCGGACGGCGCTGCGGTCAATGTGAGCCCGAACGCGAGTCCGAGTCCAGCGAAAGATGCCGTCCAGCGGCGGGCGGAACGAACGATCGAAGGGGCGGTCGCGAACATTGAGCGGGGACTCCGAGAACCGAGAGCGGGCGGGGCAAGGCAAGGCGGCGTGGCCGAGGCGGTGGACAACGTGGTGGTGGCCAGAGCCTGACCATGCGGAAAGGAACGGGTGAAAGCAGGGGAGCGAAAGCGGGCGGGCGAACGAAGGAGGTGACGAGGCCGGAAGGATCCAGGATGCGTCATGGCTCCGGTCGGAATTCCGCGAATGGATCCGCCCGTGGATCCGCCCGTGGATGAAGGCGATGACCGGTGGGTGGGGCAGCCAGTCTCAGTCACGGTCCTCGCCGCTCGGGCGGGACGGCGCCGGGAAGGTGACCGGCTTCAGCGCTTCCTGCAGGGCGAGGACGGCGTAGGCCGTGGACAACGGGCGTTCGGACTCGAGCCAGCGATCGGTCGGATTGGTCCAGCCGCCGCGTTCGTCTTGCCGGGCGACGAGGGCGTCGATCAGGTCCTCACGCCAGTTCCGCGGACCGTCCTCGATCGAGTCGATGGTGACCTGCTGGCCGACCCGCAGGGCGCGGGCGGCGGCGTGGAAGTAGTAGAAGACGCCCTGTTGGCCGAGGCCTGGGTTTTCATCGAACGAATAGTTGCGTCGAATCCAATCGAACACGGCTCGGACCCGAGGATCTTCCGACCCAAGTCCGGCGTAGAGCAAGCTCTTGAAGCCGGCGTAGCTCATCGAGCCATAACTGCGCAGGGCCCGCGGCGCTTCCTCCGGCAGCAACTCGCCGCGTCGTCCTTCGCCGGCCGCTTCGCTGGCCATCGATTCGCCGCCACCGGCGGGCGTGTAGATGAACCCGCCGTCGTTCCCGGCCCAGGTGGCGGGATTCGTGCCGGCGAGGTTCTGCGTGCGGGCGACGAACGCCAGGGCGCGCTGCACGGCCGGTTCGTCGGGACTCACGCCGGCGTCGTACAAGGCCTCGAGCATCATCTGGGTATTGGAGAGGTCCGGCCGTCCGTTGCGGCCGTAGCCGGCGCCGCCGAACCAATCTTGCTCCGGCTGCAGGCCTTCGCCTTGGTCCCACTGGCTGTCCATCAGCCATCGCGCCCCTTCAAGGGCGAAGTCGCGGCTCTCGGGTTCGCCGACCGCGGCCAGGGCACTGATCGCCACCGATGTCACGTAGTTGCCGAGCGGGCCTGCGCCGAACGAGCCGTCTGCTTGTCGGGCCGAGAGCACGGCGTGCCGGGCTCGGGCAAATGCTTCGGCGTGGGGATGGCTGGCCGACGACTGGGCGAAGGCCCGCATGGCCATGGCCGTGACCGCGACGGAAACGGAGTCCCCGCGCGTGGGTTGGTCGGTGGGGGCGGTGCGCACCGCGTTCATCCACTGGCCATTTTCGGCTTGGGATGCGGCGAGCGATTCGAGCCCGCGGGCGATGGCGGCCTGCGCCGCGGCCCAATGCTCGGGGCTGATCGGTACCTGCTCGGCCGCGCCGGCGGTCCGATGGTCCGGAGGCATTGGCAGCATCAGGCGCTCGGGCAGCGGCGGAAGGTCCATCCGCGTGATGCGCGTGGGGTCGATGCGCTCGTCCAGGTCGCGTTCGGCGGGTCCGAAGACGGGAGGCACTTCGGCCGCCGGAGCCTTGGCGGCTTGGGCCGCCGGCGGCGCGGCCTGGAGGCCGGTTGTGGCCACGGCTGCGCTGGCGAGGGTCAGGCCGGTGATCGCGAGGCCGGCGAGGCCGGCGAGAGCCAGATTGGCAATGGTGATCGTGCGGCGTGGCGCGGGCATGGGTCGGTACTCCGTGGAGGCGGGCAAGGGCGGGCGGCGGGCGGCGGGCGATCGTCGAAGAGCGTCAACCGGTCCCGAACGCCGGGGTGGCGGCGTGCATGCTACCCCGGCCATCGCCGCCGGATTCCACTCGCCGCGGCCTGGGCGTGGCCCGGCGAATCCACCGCGGCCGCACGGAGCGGCTCGCCGGAAGCAGAGCGATTGAACCCTGGAAGTATTGCGATTCATGGCCCATCCCCGGGCGTTCTGGGCATCGTCAATCGGGCGTCCGAAGCCCGTGAGGGGCAGGATTCGCCGTCGCCGGCCGTCATTCTCGGGCCTGTGGCGGCCGTTCCGTGGCTCCCGATCGTCCGTGGGCCGCCGGTCGACCGCGGCCCTCCTACGATGGCTCCAGATGTACGAGATTGACGACACCCCGCTTCCGACGCCGCCGCTCCCGGGCCAGGTCGTGCTCGCCACCGACGCCGACGACGCGATCGAGCGCCTCGGGATCGATCTCGTGCAGCACGCGGAGAACTGCGTCCGCCGGTTCGGGGACTTCCACGTCGCTCTCTCCGGTGGGGTCCACCCGCGGAAGCTGTACCGCCGGCTGATGTACGCCCCGGAATTTCGCTGGATTCCGTGGCGGCGTACGCATCTCTGGTTCACGAGTGAGCGGTGTACCGGGCTGGACGACGCGGCGTCGACGTTTCGCGCGATCAATGACTTCATCGGCGACCACTCGGACCTGCCGCCGGAGCAGTTCCATCCGATCTTCGCCGCATCGCCGACCGCGGCCATGGACTACGAACGCCGCCTGCGCGAGCACCTGGGCTGGCGCGAGCGCGGGCAGGACCGCTTGGACTACGTGCTCTTGACGGTGGACGCCGCCGGCGCTACCGCGGGACTGCCAGCCGGGATCGACCCGGGATCGCTCGAGTCCGACGGCCGGCTCGTCGTGCGGACGAATGCTCGCGGCGAGGTCGCGCAGGAACTTTCGCCGCCGGACGCCGTCGATCCCGCGGTCACGGACGGGGGGCATATCGGCGCCGTGGACGGCACGGGGCTCGCGAACGATGATGGCGAGGCCGATGCAGCCAACGGCGACGCATCCGGCCACGTGACCATGCTGCCCTCGATCATCAACGCCGCGCGCTTCGTCGCCGTGCTGGCCGCTGGCCCTGAACCGGCCGATGGCTTGGCCTTGGCCGCCGACGGTGCGCCAGCCGCTGCTTCTGCTTCCGCTCCAATTCCGGCTCCCTCGCCCGCGATCGCCGCGCCGATCCGAGCCATTCGGCCAGTGAGCGGCGAACTCACGTGGTACGTGGATCCGCCCGCGTGCCGGCAGATTCTCTCGCCCGAAGAGTTGGCCATGCTCGCCCCGGAGCCGAGCATGTCCACCTTTGATCGGCTGGGTGAAAGCAAGAACGAACGCCGCCTTCCGCCGCTGGGCGGCGATGCGACCGACGCGGCCAACGCGACCTGAATCCACCGCGCGCGACACCGGACGCCATCCACGTGGACGACGCCCGGTGCCGGCGTGGGATCAGATGGGAGCAGCGTTCGCAAGCTTCCCCCGCTCGTTGAGAAACCCTGCCCCGTCTTGAGGACGATCGGTCCGCCCCTCGCTTTGTCGCCGAATCTCGGCGCATCGAGTGGATCGGCCTTCGATTCGGCTCCGGGCGAGGGACCGAAGCATCGCACGCAGGACGAGACGCGCTACTTCAACGAACTGTTACATGTCGAAGGCCGGCAGCAGTTCAACGACGAAGACCGAGTGTTGGTCGAGCATCGGCGTCATGCCGAGCACGACGGTTTGCCCCGCCGGCATGTCCAACAAGGTCGAGATCGACGTGCGGGGCAGAGATCGACCGTTGGTGACCTGCCGC
>JBGCEZ010000113.1:0-17722 GCA_045106735.1 Phycisphaerales bacterium
CCAGCCGCCGTCCGGCGAAAGACTGCGCTGGTGCCCGCCGACCGTGGCCAAGGTGACGTATTCGATCCCGTCGCGCGGGTCGTAGCGCATGCGGTGGATGTGCCCGCCGAAGACCGCTCGAACATTGCCGGCGTCGACCAGGACCTGGTGCACGCGTTCCCAGTCATCGCCGTAGTTGCCGCCGGTCCAGCGCGGATGGTGGATGAAGACGAAGACGTGCTCGGCGTCGCGGTGGCCGGCCAGCGTCTCGGTGAGCCAGGCAAGCTGTTCGGCACTCATGCGCTGGCAGTCGGCGCGATTGAAGTTGCGTTCCCCGGTCCGCGGATTCGCCTCGTCGGAGTAGAGGCTGACGAAGAGCGAGCCCTTGTGGCGGAAGGCGTACCAGAGCGGGCCGAAGTGCTCCTCGTACCGCCGCTCGTGTTCCTCCGCCGGGCGATTCGGCCCGCGCCAGTAGATGTCGTGGTTGCCGGCCACCGGGAACCACGGGCAGTCGAGCTCGGCCATGATGCCCCGGAATTCCCGCATCTGTTCCATCCACGGGCCGACGCCGCTGTACCCCTCGATCAGGTCGCCGACGGTCATCACCATGTCGGGCCCGATGAGGTTGACATCGCTCACCGCGTCGGCGAGGACCGAGACGCCAGCCGCCGGGCCACCCGTGCGGTCACCGAAGATGGCGAAGGTGAACGCCTCGTCCTCGCCCGGCAGCGGGAGGTCGAGTCCCGGTCGATCGGTGATGAAGCGGGGGCGCTGAGACGAGTCGGCCGCGGGAGGATCGTCGGCGGAGGTCGCGTTGGACGGTCTGTGATGCGGATCTTCGTGGCCGTGGTCGTGCCCGAGCCGATGCCCGTTCTCCAGCCCCGAACGCGTGGCCCGCGTCCCGCGAGCGGAGTTCTCGAATCCCACCGCCGCGGCTGCGACCGCCTCCGAGGCCGGAATCATGACCGTCCCGATGGCGGCGGTGACAAGGACCGTGGCCGACACCCACCGGTGAGCCGATCGGACGCGCGAGAGACCGGACGGGCGACGGGCAACGAGGGCGTGGTCGTCATGCATGGCTGGATTGGACCGCGCCTTGGGCGTTTCGGCCACGGAAGAAGTGCGAAGATTCGTTCAGAATGCCGCTTCCGGCGTCCGCCGCTCGGATCCGAGCTGATGCTTGACGGTCCACCGGCCGTGGGCGAGCATGGGGTTGGAGTTCGCCCATGCCCCGACTGATCACTGGATTGCTCTTCGTCGTCCTGTTCGCCCTGGCCGCCTTCGTGCAGCGTGACGATATCGACACTCAAGAGTGGACGTCGTACTTCTGGATCGGCGTGTACGGCGCGGCGGCGGTCCTGAGCCTGCTGTTCGCGGTGGGCTTCCTGCCGCGCTGGCTCGCCTGGACCGTCGCCATCGCCGCCTTTGGTTGGGCCGCCGGCATCATCGCCCCCATGTGGCCGCCGACGGCCGCGTGGAGTCCCGAGGAACAGTTCCTCGCCGAGGAAGTGCGCGAGGCAGGCGGGGTGACCCTCATCGGTCTGTGGATGATCGTCGCCGGTTGCTGTGGTCGCCGGCGAAAGAAGGCCGCCGCGCCTTGAGTGGACGCGACGGCCAGGGAGGGGAGGGTGGTCGTGTGACGATGCGATCGACGGACCGCGTCGAGCGATGCAATGTTCGTTTCTGCGTCTTCCGGGTCTGACGTGGACGCTCGGTTCTCGGGACGCCAAGCCTGAGGATCTCACCCCTCGATCGATCGTTGGACGTGCCGCCTGAACGCGTCACTCGACGTCGTCCCATTCCGCCAACACAAGCATCAGGTCGGGCAAGGAGACCTCGCAGTCACCGTCCAGGTCCGCGGGGCAGTGCGTGCACGATTCGCACGTGGCCCAAGCGGCAAGAACGTGCAGGAGGTCGCTGATGTCGACGGTCCCGCTCCCATCGACGTCGCCGGCCACGGACGGACAGGCAAGGCGAGCGATGAACCCGTCGCCGGACGGGGCGGTCACGAATGAACCTCCGAGCAGGAGTGACCGACCGAGGCTGCCGTTGGCGACAGCGTGCATCGCCCGCACCGACGGATTCGGCAGGCCCGGTCCGATCGCCGACCAGGCGGTGCCGTCCCATTGGGCCAGGCCTGACGCCGGCGCGCCGCCGGCCTCGTCGAACCGGCCCGCGGCCACCAGGATCGATGGGCCCTCGGCCGTCGGCCGGTGGACCACTAGCCGCCTCGCCCAGGCCGTCCCGGGCCCCTGCAATCCGCTCCCGATCGGGCTCCACGTGGTGCCGTTCCACGACGCGATGTTGATGGCGTCGATGCCGCCGATCGTGGTGAATCTCCCGCCGGCGATCAGCGCCCGTCCAGTGCCGTCGTCGTACAACGCGAGGTCGAAGATCGAGTTCGAACTGGACGCGGTGGGCAGCTCCCCAATCACCTCCCAGTCATCGTCGTGCCAGCGGGCCACACCCTTGACGAATTCGTCGTCGGCGTTGAAGAAGCCGCCGCTGGCGTAGAGAACGCCTGGCGTCGATTCGTCGCCTTCCGTGGCCGTGAATGCATCGATGCAGGACGAGTGCGTCCCGGCCCGTGTCCACGTTCGGCCGTTCCAGATCGCCGCGCCGCCGGCAAATGCGCCGCCCGCTGAACTGAAGGTCCCGCCGACGAACAGTGCGCGGCCGTCGGGGCCGCCGTCATCGTGCGCCACCATCGCCGAGATGTTCCCCGGGGGGATCCCGCTTCCGAGGGCCGACCACTCGTTCCCATCCCATCGGGCGATCCTGTTTGCCGGAATCGAACCGGCCTGCGAGAAGTTGCCGGCGACATACAGGGCCTCGGCGCCGGCTCCGTCGTCGAACGACTCGAGGGCATCCACGGTTGGGTGGCCGGTGGGGAGCCGGACCCCGCCACCGACGTCCCACCAGCGGCCGGCGGCGAATCTGGCCAGGCCGCTCGTGCGCACCGTGCCGGCGGACGTCATGTCGCCGCCGACGAAGAGGCCGCCGGTGCCAGGGGCGCCGAGGCTGGTCATCTCCATTGCTCGGACCGTCCCGGCGGCGAGTCCGGAGCCCGGCGGGGCCCACGACTCGCCGTCCCACCGGGTCAAGGTCTCAGCCGCTCCAATGCCCGAGTCGTAGTCGACGAATCCGACCCCGCAGAGAAGCGGTGACCCGTCCCCCATGGCGTCCGTGGAGACCAGTCGCCTGAGCGCGCCGTCGATTCCAGGGACGGGGCTCCACGCCATCCCGTCCCACCGCGCGACCCCCGACGCCGACACGTCGCCAGCCGCGGCGAAGGAGCCGCCGGCGTACAGCTTCATTCCGGTGCCGTCGTCGTGGGCCGTCAGGGAACGCACGAGGCCCCCCGTGAGGCCGGAGTCCACCGGCGACCAGCTCGTGCCGTCCCATCGGGCGATCTGATTGGCCGGGGCCCCTCCAGCGGTGTCGAAGTCCCCGGCGGCGTAGAGCATTGGGCCGCCACCGAGGCCGTCGTCAAAGGACGCGATCGCGCGAACCAACCCGTTGACGCCGGTTCCCAGCGGTGACCAGTCGGTCCCGTCCCATCGCGCGACATTCGACACCGCGGGTTGACCCGCGTCACTGATCTCCCCGCCGACGAAGAGCGCCGGCCCGGAGCCGTCGTCGTGGACGGCCATCGCCAGCACTCCGTGAAAACCGCCGACGTTGATCTCGCCCTCGAGTGCCGTCCACTGGGCGCCGTCCCACCGGGCGATGGACGCGAGGGGGGCTCCGTCGATGGACGCGAACGTGCCGCCAACGAAGAGCTCCGGCTGCCCGTCGGCGGATTCGTCGTACTCGGCGATGGTGTTGATGCGTCCGTCGACGTCGCCGATCGTCGTCCATTGATCGGCGTCATTCAGGCGGGCGACCGCATCGCGGCCCCCGGCATGGAGTCGGCGGCCGGTCCCGTCGTCGTGAGGGAGCATCGCCGAGATCCGTTCGATGAAGCCGACGTCGGTCCAGGTCGTGCCGTCCCAGCGGACGACGTTGGATTCGAATCCGTCGAATCCCGCCGAGGTGGCGGTCGACAGGTAGATCGCCGGGCCCGAACCATTGTCGAAGACCGCGAGGCCAGTGAGGAGGGTACCGCTGGCGGACGCCGTCGGGCCGAACGTGGAGGTCCATTCGAGTCCGGTGCAGTTCTGCTCGTCGAGGGCAGTTGCTGCGACGGTCGTGAAAGATCCATGAGCTGACGTCGCGGCGCCAGTGGCCACAACCGCGTTCAGAAGAATGGGGCGTAGGGCGTGCATGCGATGGGTTCCAGGTTGGGGTGCGAGCCGTCGACGTCGCAGCTCGGCGGCCGGGGGACGACTCAGTGGATTCGGCATCCGGCGTTCATGACCGGCGCGGTGGTCGCTCGGACTCCGATTCGTCATCGGGTTCAGTGTCCGTGCACGGGTGGATACGCTCCGCGCGCCGTGAACTTGCGCACGGGAGAGAGACTCCGTGGGAGTGGGTCGCCGGCGCCGTTCGGGATGCCATTCCAGAGCCGGCCCGGACTGGCTCGTATGTGGTCGTCGGGATCCGCGATCGGCCATCCGCGGTGCCGATCGGGACGCCGCGGTGGATCGAGTCGATCAGGGAACCGAACTGGGCGACGTCCAGACCGGCGCGGCGACGCACGCTCTCGTCTTCAGGGCGCCACGCCTGTCCACCGCGCCGCGGCCTTCGCCTGGGCCGGCGGAGTGATCGCCACGGTGTGGCCGCCGTCCGCCGATTGGCGGCCGGACAATCAGTTCCTGAGCGAGGAAGTCCGCGAGACCGGCGGCCTGACCTTGATCGGGCCATGGCTGTTCATCGCCGGGATCTTCAGGCGGAAGCGCGCGATGTCCCGCTGACTTGGCCACAGCCGAATCCGTCTATTTGGATCCACCGCATCCGCCGCCCGCCCGGCTCACGCGTCCGTCGCGCCCCCATCGGCCACCCGCGCGGCGTCCGATCGCCGGACCAGGGTCGACCGACGGTCAGCGCCAGTGGCCGTGCCGTCAGCCTCCGGATCTAGCACCTCCCGCACGTGGCGGGCGATCGACGCCGCGTCGAGGCCGGCCTCTTCCAGCTGGCCACCGCGCGAACCCTGGTGGATCCAACGGTCCGGCAGGGCCAGCCGCGTCACGCCGCGCGTGTCCATGCCGCCGTCCACCATGGCGTCGACCACGCACGAACCGAAGCCGCCCTCGATGCTGTGGTCTTCGATCGTGACGATCGGCACGCCGGCGGCACTGAGTTCGGCCAGCAGCGCGGTGTCCACCGGCTTGGCGAACCGGGCGTCGTACAGATTCACCCGGTACTCGCCGGCGAGTTGGTCGGTCGCCCGCGCCGCTTCGATCGCCATCGTGCCGTAGGCGAGGATCGCGATGTCCGGCGCGTCGTGCTCGATCAGTGGCCGCGCTCGCCCGATCTCGAACGCCGGGCAATCCGCGGCGAATCGTTCGTCCACGTTGTCGCGCGGGTACCGCAGCGCGCTGAGCCCGCCGTCGTAGTCGCTCATGCACTGCATGGCCGCCCGCAGACTCGGCTCGTCCATCGCCGCCATCAGGACCGCCTTGGGAAGCGTGCGCAGCAGGGCGATGTCGGCGAATCCGTGGTGCACCGCACCGTCGCCACCGACAAGACCGGCCCGGTCGAGGCACAGCCGGACCGGCAGGTCCTGCAGCGCGACTTCCTGGAACGCTTGGTCGTAGGCCCGCTGCAGGAAGGTCGAATACACCGCGAAGAACGGCTTCCAACCGGTCTTGGCCAGACCGGCCATCATGTCCATCGCGTGGCTCTCGCAGATGCCCACGTCCCAACTGCGCTCGGGATACCGCTCGAGCACGGCCGTGGTGCCGGTGCCATCTGGCATGGCCGCGGTGCACGTGACCACCTTCTCGTCGCGTTCCATGAGGTCGCCGAGGGCATCGCTGAATGCCGACGTGAAGCTCCGGCCGCCCGAGGCGAGTTCGACCTGGCAGCCCTTGACGCTGAATGGCTTGGGCGAGTGGAACGTCGTGGCGTCTTCTTCGCTGAAGTCGTGGCCCTTGCCCTTGACCGTGTGCACGTGCAGCACGATCGGACGGTCCACATCACGCACGTCGATGAGCATCTCGATCAGACCGCGGATGTCGTGTCCGTCGACCGGGCCGATGGTCAGCAGGCCGAACTTCTCGAACCATGCATCTTCCGTCACCGCGTCCTTGGCGATTTCGCCGGCCACGTGGTACATGTCGCGCACCTTGCCGCCGCCGGGCACGTGCCGCAGCACGCCCTTGGTCGCTTGCTTGGCCGCCAGGTACGTCGGGTTCACGCGCAGCCGGTCGAAGTACTGGGCCACCGCGCCTTGCGGGCTCGCGATCGACATGCCGTTGTCATTGAGCACGACGAGGAATTGCCGATTGAGCGTGCCCGCGTTGTTCAGTCCTTCCATCGCCACGCCGTTGACGATGCTCGCGTCGCCGACGATCGAGACCGCCCGGCGGCCTTCGGGATTGCGCTTGGAGTGGAAGCCCTCGCCATTGAGGTCATCGCCGCGGGCCATGCCGACGGCGGTCGACACCGCGGTCCCGGCGTGCCCGACCTGGAAGAGGTCCCAGTCGCTCTCGCGGGGGTCCGGGAAGCCGGCCATGCCTCCGGCCTGACGCAGCGTGCTCAGCTTGTCGACGCGCCCGGTCAGCAGCTTGTGCGGATAGCACTGGTGGCCGACGTCAAAGAGCAGGCGGTCCTGCGAGAAGTCGAAGACGTAGTGCAGGGCGATCGTCAGCTCGACCACGCCGAGGTTCGGGGCGAAGTGGCCGCCGGTCTTCTTGATCTGCTCGGTGATGACGTGCCGGATCTGCTCGGCCACCTCGGGCAGGCGGCCCACGGGCAGGGCGCGGAGGTCGGCGGGCGTCTTGATCGAACGAAGCAGCGAGCAGTCCATCGGACGGTCCCCTCAGGGGGCGAGGCCGATCGTCCGCAGGGCGAGCGTTCGGCGGGGGCGGTGAAGCGGACCGGGTGGTCCGCTGGCGGGGGGACGCGCGTGGTCCACCCTGGGATCTAGCGAGTCCGGCTCGCCATCGTGCGGCAGAGGTCCACCAACGGGGCGGCCGCCTCTCCCAGTGCATCGGCCGAGGCCATCGCCGCGGCTTCAAGTCTTCCGATTTCTTCACGGGAAGATTCAATCCCGTGCACCCGCGGATAGGTCAGTTTCCCGGCCGCGGCGTCTTTCCCGGTGGCCTTGCCCGCATGCTCGGGATCCTGTTCGACGTCGATCAGGTCATCGCTGATCTGAAACATCAGGCCGAGGGCGTCGCCGTAGGTGGTCAGGTGCTCGATCACCGCGTCATCCGCTCCCGTGGCCATGGCCCCCAGGCGACAGGCCGAGCGGATCAACGCGCCGGTCTTGTTGCGGTGGATCACCGTGAGTCGGTCGGCCTCGGCCAGTTCGTGCGGAAAGCCGCCGACCGTGTCGTATACCTGGCCGGCAATCATGTGGTTCGTCGCCGTGGCCAATTCGGTGGTCTGGGCCGCGCGAATCTCGGCCGGCACATCGGACGTGCCGATCACACCAAAGGCGAGGGCGGTCATCGCGTCGCCGGCGAGGATGGCCATCGTCTCGCCCGCTTGCACGTGCAGGGTCGGGCGACCGCGGCGCACCGTGTCGTTGTCCATCGCCGGCAGATCGTCGTGGACGAGGCTGAACGTATGGATGAGTTCGATCGCGATCGCCGCCGGCATGGCCCGTTCGACCGCCTCGGCCGCCTCGAGTCCGGCCGATGATGCGGCGGCCTCGGCGGCCAGAAACACGAGTCCGGGACGCAGCCGCTTGCCACCGCCGCCAGCGGCGTAGCGAATCGCTTCTTCGAGATTCAGCGGATACCGCTGCTGGCGCACGCACGTATCGAGGGCCCGATCGAAGCCTTCCAGCCATCGGGTCAGCACATTCGATTCGGGAGGGGTGGCCAGGCTCATCATGGGTGGCTGAGTATAGGTGCCTCGGAGGGCCGAAGCCGCTTCCAGGGAGCCGCCGATGGGCCGTGGCGCGGGTTTCCGGACGGCAACCGCGTGGGGGCGGCACGGAGCCGCCGGGAAGGGGCCGCCAGGGGTGGGGCGGGCCGTGGAGGGCGAACATCACGGCGGCCGCGTGCCACCTGCCTTCGGTTCACCTCGGCCCGGCCGAGGTCAGGCGATCGTGCGGGACGAGGTATGATTTCGCCCGCCCATGAAAGCCCAGCAGACACGACATTCTCGGCGGTTGCATTCTCCGCGGCGAGCGACGGTCGAGCGTCCGCCCGGGCGGGTCGCGGCGGCGATCCTCGCGGCCCTGGCGTGTGGAACGGTGGCCGGCGGAACCGCGGGCTTCGGAACGGTGGCCTTCGGAACGGTGGCCACGGCGTCGGCCGGAGCGGGGCCGGCGGGAGCGGCGGCTGAAGTGGTTGGCGGCGCCGGGGCGGCGGGCCTGCGTTCCATCGTCGAGCGCGGAGGGCCGGTCATGTGGCCGCTGCTGATCCTGAGCGTGATTGCCGTCGCGCTGGTCCTCGAACGAACCTGGTTCTGGGCCACGAGCCATCGGCCGGCCCGGGCTCGCGGTTTTTCCGCGTTGATGGTGGCGCTTCGGACGGGTCGGGGCGACGCCGCCTCGTTGGCCGCCCAAGAGGGCGGGCTCTACGGCACCGTCGCCAGCCGGGTGCTGCGGGATGGCGCTGGCGAGGGAGCCGGACTTGAGGCAGTCGAGGCGGTCCGGCCGCGGATCGACCGCTCGATGAATCTGCTGTCCACGATCATCACCGCGGCGCCGCTCATCGGCATCCTGGGCACCGTCGTCGGCATCATCCAGTCCTTCGACCTGCTCGGAAGTGCCGACGCCACCCGCGATCCGTCCACCGTCGCCGCCGGCATCGCCACCGCCTTGTTGACCACCGCCGCCGGGCTCGTCGTCGCCCTGATCGCCTTGTTTCCGTACATGGTCTTTCGCGGCCAGGTCGAGCGGGCCCTTTCTCGGCTTGACGCATTGCTCGCCGCCGGACGGGAAGGCGCGAGCGCAGGAATCGCCGCCCCGGCGGCCAAATCGCCGCCGCCCACCGCCGGAAGCTGACGTGGCGGTGGCCCGGCGACGGCCCGTCCGCGGCCGTTTCCCGTGGCGAGCCAGCGTCAAACCGGTGGTGAACCCGCATCAATGCCTCGCGGCGGGCCCGTCGCCCGCCTACGCTCGGGGGAGCCGCGCGGCGGGTTTCCGGTGGCGCACCGGACCTCGACCCCCGTCCGCCGGCCCACGCCGTCCGAGGAGCCTGGCCCATGTCGTCGATTCGTCTGCCCCATTGTGTTCATGCCGCGGCGGTCGCCGTTGCGTTTGGCCATGCATCGCTTGCCCTGGCGAGTTCCACCGCGATCGCGCCCGCGACCGCGGCGATGACTCCGGCGACCGCGGCGACCGCCGCCGCGTCTGACGAGCCCTTTGCCCTCCGCGTGGTCAGCGAGCCCGGCGAACGCATCAGCCTTGAGATCGCGATTCGCGACTACCGCCCGGTTGATGGCGACGGCCCGACGATCGCCTTGGTCGGCGTCGCCCACATCGGCGATGCGGCGTACTACGCGCAGCTCCAGGAATACCTCGACGACTCCGACCTCGTCCTTTACGAATCGGTCGCGCCGACCGGCGCATCGGGCGCCCGCGGCGACACCGGCCGTGAGCGGCAGGCCACCACGCGAAACGCCGCGCGCTTCATCGGTCGCCTCGCCGCTTCGCAGGCCAGCGCGACCGGCGCGTGGCCCAGCGACCCGGAGGCCCTGAGTTTCTGGGTGGGCGGACGCGACGCGCGACTGGGGCACTTTGCCACCCGGGCGGCGATCGATGCCTGGGGACGTTCGCTCGTGGTGCTGCCGGCCGCCGGCGTCGACGCCGACTCCGGCGACGACATGCGGGTGGTGGCGAGCTGGGGCCGCGACGGTGAACCGGGCGGCAACGGGGAAGACGCCGACGTGATGGTGGTGGTTGGCCGCGATCAAGGACTCGGTGGACTCGGGGCCGATGAACGCGGTGAAGAAGACAATCTGCAGGCGTCCTTGGCCTCCGCCCTTGGGCTGGCGTACCAGTTGGACACCGTTGACTACGACCGGCCGCATTTCGTGCCGAGCGACATGGCGATCGACGAAGTCAATTCCGCGATGACCGAACGCGGGGCCGACTTCTCGCTGGTCGAGGGCACGTTGGCTGGCAGCAGCCTGCCGGCCCGTGTCGTCAAGATGATGCTCAACATCGTTGGCATGGCCGACCGTTTCACCGGCGGGGCGGCGAGCGTGGCCATGAAGGTCATGTTCGTGGAGATGCTGGGCGACGAATCCGTCTTTGACAGCGGGATGCAACAGCTCGACCCGGCCTTCGGTGAGGTGATCATCGACGTGCGGAACCAGCGGGTGATCGACGACCTGGCCGCCGTCCTGACGCGCGGTCCGGAGCGGCTCGAAACGATCGCGGTGTTCTACGGGGCCGGCCACCTGGTGGACCTTGGCGAACGCATGGAAGACCAGCTCGGCTACGAGGCCACCGGCGATGTCCAGTGGCTGCCGGCGATCAGCATCGACCTGAAGTCATCGCCGGTGAGCGAGCGGCAACTGCGCCAGATTCGCATGATGGTGAAGCGGTCGATGCGACAGATGCAGATGGCGCAGCCGAACGACGGCTGATCGAGCGCGGGCGTCGGTGGCGTCCGGTCGCCGAAAGCTCGGCGGCTTGTCGCTGGGCAATTGTCGTTCGGTGCCGGGTTGCGGCCGGAACACAAACCGCCCGACGATCCTCGTCAGTCTGGCATCCAGTCGGCAGGTTGCCACACCAAGCCCGCGTCAACGATCAGATAGACAGCTCCGATCGTCGCCGCTAACGCAAGAGGCAGTGCGGGCACTTTCCAACCAGTGCGCTTCCCTCGCCGTCGCCGGCTGATCCCCCAGCAAATGACAGCAAATGTAAGCAATGTCGCCACTGGAGTCGCCAAGAACGACATCAGCATCGTGACGATGACAAAGTTCGAAAGCATGTCCAGCGACGGGTACACGCCGGCCTGAACGAACGGCGCAGGCGGTTTTACGATGTACTCAGCCCAAAGAGCTCCCACGAGCCACGCGCCGAACCACGCAAGCAGCGGCAGCTGGAGAACGGCTGCAGCGATCGACAGATGCCATAGAGACGTGGGCGGAGTCTCGCGCAAGCGGCACTGAGTCTCCGGATCGATGCCGCACTCCGGGCATGGGCGTTGCCTGCCTGCCTCATCGATCGAGTAGCCACAGGCCGGGCAAACTGCTTCTTCCGACATCATGTTTCGCCCTGATAGACTCCAGCCGAACTGGCCCAAGGCAAGCCACGGTAGCCACGTCTCGCAGTTCAGGTACAGAGTTGTCGATTGGACTGCCCCAGGACCCCCGCAAGGGATTGCCGTTGCGTGGGCACCTGACAAGCACCTCGAACGGATCGCCCGCGACGCGTCTCGCGGACACCGCCGGCCCGCGGAACGCCGGCGTAGGTTCGAATCCGTTTGACGCTGATCGTTTGTCGGCGGACGCCCGGCGTCGGCCAGCCGGCACGTTCGTTCCTGCAGTGACGATGGCGGTCGTCCGTTGCCGCCCAAGTCAATCGCCCAGTTCAACCACCCAGGGGATCAAACGTCCGCGGCTCGCCGGCTTCGCCGTGCATCGCTGGCGTCGACCGCACGCTCCCGGCATCCGGCAGCAGCGGGGCATCGCCGCGCAAGCGCCGCACGATGTCGGCCACGATGCGGGGGTCGCCGCCGGCTTGGATGTGCCCGAATTCGTGCCAGGGCCGCGGCAGGACGGCGACGGTGCCGCCGGCGGGGGCGGTGTTCGCTTCGCCGACCATCCAGTCGCCGGTGCGGGTGTACGCATGGATGGGCGGGGCACCCGGCCGGGCCAAATCGGCGTCCAGGGCGACCAGGAAGTCGGACCCCGAGCGCATGCTCACGACCCGCGGATCCAAGGTCGGCAGGCCAGCGAGCCGGGCGCCGCGGTGCGGCGTGGAGATCGTGAAGATCCGGCGGACGATCAGCGACGGTTGGTCAACGGATGCTTGGTGGCGGGCCACTTCCCGCGCGACCAGGCCGCCCATGCTCTTGCCGATGATGTCCACCTCGACCGGCTGGCCCGGCGTGGCCCCGAGGGCACGGGCCGCCGCGTTCAGGGCGCGCTCGCGGCACGCGGCCGGCGTGAACGTCGTGAAGAAGTCGACGCCATGGATCGGCGGATGTTCGCCGCCGGCCAGGACCGCCGACTCCAACGCTCGTACGAGCACGAAGCCGGCGACGCCGGGATCGCCCCAGCCGCTGAAAATCAGCAGCGGGCGTTCGAGCGGCTCGGCCCCACGTCCGAGCCGGGCGAGTTCGTCGCGGGCGGCGGGGATGGTGAGTTCGGGCATGGTGGGCTCAGCGGAGAGGGCGGGACGGGCGGCGGGTGCGGTCTGGCATCCGGTGAGGAGCACGCTGCCGATGAGCAAGGCGCATCCGCCAGCGATCCGGCGAGCGGGCGTCATCGCCTGTTCTCAGTGGCGTCGCCGCCGCCATCGCCCTCGCCCCCACCCTCGCTTTGGCCGATGGTCACCGGCTGCACGCGGCCCGCGCGAATCAGTTCCGCACCGCTGCCGAGTTCGCCAATCGGATCGGGCGGAATGATCTCCACCTTCTTTTCGCCGAGCTTGACCTCGCCGCGGCGAACGCGGTCCTGGAAATCGCGGCACTCGGCCAAGAGTCGATCCAGAATCTCTTCTTCGGGAATGTTGGCGACCTTTTCGCCCTGGACGTAAATGATGCCGCGTTTGTTGCCGGCAAAGACGGCGACGTCCGCGCCCTCGGCCTCGCCCGGACCGTTGACCACGCAGCCCATCACCGCCACCTTGATCGGCAGTTGGATCTCGTCGGCGAGCTTGGTCCTGACTTCCTGGACGAGGGTGAAGAGATCCACCTGGATGCGGCCGCACGTGGGGCAGGCGATGAGTTCAGCGCCGACGCGTTCGCGCAGGCCCAGGCAGTACAGCATTTCCAGGGCGTCTTCGACTTCGTGCACCGGATCGCTGGCGTAGCTGATCCGCACGGTGTCGCCGATGCCACCGGCCAGCAACGTGCCCAGGGCCACGACGCTGCGAATGCAGCCGGTTTCCTTGGGGCCGGCGTGCGTCACGCCCAGGTGCAGCGGGTAGTCGTAGCGCCGGGCGATCTCGGTGTACACGTCGATCACCAGCGACGGATCCATGCTCTTGGCGCTGATCACCACGTCGCCAAACTCGCGCGCGTCGAAGATGTCGAGGTACTCCTCGAGCTTGGCGATCATGATGGCCATCAGGTGGCCGTGCCGGTGATCGGAGAAGTACTTGCCGAGCTCCTCCATGCGGCGCTGCTTGTCCTTGCGCTCGATGATCGAGCCCTCGTTCACGCCGATCCGAATCGGGATGCCGCGTTCCTTGCACGCGTCGATCACCGCGTTGACCTGGTCGCGGTCGGAGATGTTGCCGGGGTTGAGGCGGATCTTGTGGACGCCGGCCTCGACCGCCTCCAGGGCCCGCTGGAAGTGGAAGTGCACGTCGGCGACGATTGGCACCGTGGTCTGCCGGAGGATCTCGGGCAGGGCGTCGGTGTCCTTTCGCTCGGGCACGGCCACGCGGACGACGTCGGCCCCGGCCGCGGCCAGGCGATTGATCTCGGCCACGCAGCCATCGATGTCGTGGGTGTATCCCGCGGTCATCGATTGGACGGTGACGGGGGCGTCGCCGCCAACCCGGACAATGCCGGTGCGGTCGTCGCCGAGGGTGATTTGCCGGGTGCGATGGCGGGAGGTGGTCATGGGGCGGATTCTACGAGCGCCGGGGCCGCCGGGATCGCCCCGGGACCCCCGATTCGGGCCGGGAAACGCGGTTCGTGAGAATCCCGGACCATGGGGGGCGGGGCCCGATTCACGAAAACCGTGGAGAAGGCCCCAAGATCCCGGGCTGCCGGCCGTCATGACGGTGGAACGGGACGACGCTCGCCTGACCCGCACCTGATCTGCACTTCACCTGCAGCGGAGCCGACGATGGATGACTCGGGCTGGATCCGGGAAGCGGTCGACGCCTGGGAGCAACGATTGGTGGCCTACGCCACGCGGTTGCTCAACGGCGATGTGGACCTCGCCCGCGACGTCGTTCAAGACACCTTCATGCGCCTGTGGGAGGCGGACCGCGCCCAGGTCGAGGATCACCTCGATCGGTGGCTCTACACGGTCTGCCGTCGCCGGGCGATCGACGTCCATCGCAAGGAGCACCGCATGCACGCGAGCAGTGCGATCACGGAACTGGAAACGGCCAAGACCGCTCCAACGCCACCGCCAGACGAGGGCTCCGGGCTCTTGGACGCAGTGGGAGCGCTCCCGGAACGCCAACGCGAGGCGGTTCGCCTGCGATTTCAAGGCGGCCTGAGTTACGCGGACATCGCCACGGTGATGCAGACCACGAGCAGCAACGTCGGGGTGCTGCTTCACACGGCCCTTCAGTCGCTGCGAGAGCGGCTGGGAACGCCATCGGCCGCGGATGCGGCGGGAGGGACGGCATGACGACGCCCCACGAACGAGACACCATGAAGCACGATTCGAACCACGATGCGCCGGCCGACATCGAGGCAGCCCGCCTGACCGCGCTGGCCCTCGGCGAGTTGGATGGCGCGGAAGCCGACGCGCTGCGGGCCCAGGCCAGCGGCGACGCGGCCCTCGCGGCCGAGCTGGCCGCGATCGAGGGCTTGGCCGTCGACCTGGAGACCGCCTTCGCCGCGGAGCCGGCAGCGGGACTGGACGCGGATCGCCGGGCGACGGTGAACGCGGGTCCGGGAGCGGGGGCGGCGCGGGCTGAGACGGAAGCGAATCCGGCGGCAGGGGCAGCCGGCGGCAACGCCAATGCCGAACCGGCGCCCACGATCAACGTGGCATCGGCCGCGGTCCAGCGCACGGTCCTCGCCCGCATCGGGCCGTTCATTCTGGGCGGTTCGGCGATCGCCGCGGCGATCGGTTTCGCGGTGCTGCCCATGGTGGAGCCGCCGGCCCCGGATGACGGCATGGTCGCCTTCGGTGATCCGGTTCCGTCGCCGACGGCCGCATCGCCGACCACGGCATCGCCGACGGCCGCAACGCCGACCGCCGCATCGCCGATGCTCGAAAGCGCGGGGCGGGACGCGGTGGCGTCCGGTGCGACCGTCGATTCGGACGCGGCGGTGGGGGCGATGGCTCCGGCTTTGAAGCCCTCCTCGTCGACGTCCGCCGCACGCCGGGTGCCGTCCGTGTCACCCGCGAGTTCCGCCGGTCCACTTTCGGCGGCGGATGCCTCCCGGCGCGATGCCCTCTTGGTCGAAGCCCGCAGTCACCTGGAAGCGTCGCGCTTCGGGCAGGCGGCCCAGGCATTCGGCACGGCAGCGGCGATCGATCCATCGAGTGAGGAAGCGGGCGTGGGGCAACGCCTCGCGATGCAGCTTCTGAATCCAGGAGAGATCTTGGCGCGAGGTGATGAAGCGACCGAACGCGACGTGCTTCGGCTGTCGAGCCCTTCGGATGCGGCCGAAGAGACGCGGCGACTGGAGCAAGGTGCAAGGACGGCCTTGAGCGTGGCGTCGGACCCGGCGGAGTCCGCCGAACGGACGAAGCAAGCGATCAACGACCGGTTGGTTCGCGTGCGAGAACTCCAGCTCGAACAGAACTACGAGGAAGCGCAAGCGGTCGTCGAGGAGATTCTGTTTCTCGACGAGGGCAATCCCGCCGGGTTGGCCCTCCGTGACATCCTTACGTCGAGTGAGCTGTATGCGGAGTACGCGCGGACGGAGAACCAGACGGAGCGGAGCTACGTTCGAAGCAACATAGACATGCAGGGGCGCGAGATTCTCCCGGGCGGCGATCTCGCTGGCGGTGGCCGCAAGGGCATCGCCGAGGTCTTGGAGTACCCCGACGACTGGGTCGAATCTCGAGTGGCGCCCACCGATTCGCTCGTCGAGGACGCCCGCCGCGAGCGGGCGCGAACCAACCGTCGCACGGCCGAACATTCCAACCTTGGCCCCGCCCTCACCGACCGCGAGTGGGTGATTGCCGCCGATGCGCCGCTCTCGACGTTCTCGATTGATGTGGATACCGCGTCGTACGCCAACGTCCGCAATGCCCTCGAAGCGGATCGGATGCCGAATCCCGACATGGTGCGGGTGGAAGAACTCATCAACCGCTTCAGCTACGACTATCCGCAGCCCGAGGGCGAGCATCCGATCAGTGTGACCACCGAGTACGCCGTCTCGCCGTGGACGCCGGAACATCGGATCGTGCGGATTGGCTTGCAGGGGTACGAGCTGCCCACCGAGGAACGCCCGGCGGCCAACCTCGTGTTCCTGGTCGACGTGTCCGGATCAATGAGCGCCGCGAACAAGCTGCCGCTGCTGCAGGCATCGCTCCGGATGATGGTGGAGACGCTGCAGCCGAGCGATCGTGTGGCCATGGCCGTGTACGCCGGGGCGTCCGGCTTGGTCCTGCCGTCGACCGCGGTCGATGACGGCGGGCGCGAGGCGGTTCTTGCCGCGATTGACAAGCTCCAAGGTGGCGGATCCACCAACGGCGAGGCCGGCATCAACCTCGCCTACCAGGTGGCCACCGAGCACTTCATCGAGGGCGGCCTGAACCGCGTGATTCTGTGCACCGATGGCGACTTCAATGTGGGGGCGAGCGGGGCCGAGGCCCTGCAGACGCTCATCGAGCGCAAGCGCGACTCGGGCGTGTACCTCAACGTGATGGGCTTCGGCATGAACGCCGGCGGCGATTCGGCGATGGAATCTCTGAGCAACCACGGCAATGGCATTGCCGCGTCGATCGACGGACTCGAAGAAGCTGAACGCGTCTTTGTCCGCGGCGTGACCGGCCAGCTCGTGCCGATCGCGTCGGATGTGAAGCTGCAGATCGACTTCAATCCGGCCAACGTCGCGGCCTACCGGCTCATCGGCTACGCCAATCGCCGCTTGGCCAATCGCGATTTCTCCGACGACCGGGTGGACGCAGGCGACATGGGCGCCGGGCACTCGGTGACCGCGCTCTACGAGATCGTGCCGGTCGGCGTGCGGGTGCCGCAGGCGGTCGAGCCGTCGAAGTACGCCCGAGCCAACGATGTGGCGTCTCCTGGCGGCATGATTGCCGGCGGCGGCGGCGGCGGCGGCGGCGTAGGCGGTCGCGAAGCGGGAAGTGGAGCCGAAGTGGCGGGCGGAGCGGCCGCCGGTCCGGGGCAGGCTGCAGAAGACGCGGTGGCCCAGGAAACTGCTCCGGATGGCCGAGATGGCCGGGCGGCGTCGCCCGCCGTGGACGCCGACGTGGCGCCCGAACCTGTTCGGGCGGCGGCGGCCCAGACGCAGGACGACGAACTCCTCACCGTTCGGCTGCGATACAAGCGGCCGGGCGAGGACGAGAGCATTCGCTTTGACACGCCGGCGATGGCCGTGGCCCTGCCGGTGGCGGAGACGAGTCCGGACTTCCGCCACGCGGCGAGTGTGGCCGGGTTCGGCATGCTTCTGCGGAGCTCGCGTCATGCGGGGGCGGCGGACTGGGGCATGGTCCTGGAGATGGCCCGTCAGGCCGCGGCGGAGCGAGATCCCAGCGGCGACCGAGCCAAGTTCGTCGGCCTGGTCGAAGCGGCCCAGCGGATCGATCGGTTCGCGACGAATCCCGGCGGTTCGGCGGTACCCGGAGGCAAGTCGGTCGAGGGCGGCGGCTGAGTCGGGCGGCCGGGGCTGGC
>JBGCEZ010000012.1:0-198563 GCA_045106735.1 Phycisphaerales bacterium
CCCCCGGCCGAACTCCTGCGTGAGCGGTCCCCCCGAGCGACCGCAACCGACCCCGGCGGTTCAGCTGCCCTTGGCCAGCATGTAGAACCCCTGGCCGGCGGACTTCAACGAGCCCTCGGCGACGAGTGCGTCCCAGACTTCGCGTCCAAAGTCGTCCGGCGGCAGGATGGCATCAAAGTCCGCCTTCTTGCCGCCGGTCATCGGACCCACGCCAAGCTTGGACTCGTGGTCAAGCCGTACCAGCTTCACGCGCCGGCGAAACGCCTTGAGCGCATCGCGGCGCATTTCGAGCGGTACTTCCGGCACGTCCACCACCGGGACTTCTTCCACCAGGGCAACATCTTCACCACGCAGGAGGGCCGCGGCGCGTTCAAGCCCGTCCAGGTCCCGGGTGGCGATGATGCGTCCGGCATCGCCCGGGGGAATGGGCGTGCCAAGCATCGCCTTGTGCGCTTCACCCCAGATCGGGGCGGCCGAGGGATCGGTGGCCCCGGCGGCGCGAATGCGATCGATCACTCCGGCGAGGGTCTCGGCCGCTTTCGCCGCCCGGGCCGCCGGATCAACCGGCGCCCCGCCACCTCGCCCCTTGTTCTTCTTGCCTTTGGCCATGACCGCAGACTACCAGCGGTTCAGCGCGACCGCGCCGTACCTGGCCGCGAACCGCCACCAGATCCGCCGACCGCCGTCTTGCCCGAAGCCTCAAGCTCGCGCTGGCGCTCCAGGTAGGGCGTGCCCTCGGTGATCCACGACGGGGCGTCCTGGTCCTTGAGGTAGTGCCCGAACCATTCGCGGATTCGGTGGTGGTAGTCAACCTGGTTCGGCCGGCGACGCAGGCCGTGGTTCTCGCCTTCGTAGACGAGCATCACGAACTGCTTGTTGGCCAGCCGGGCGGCGTTGTACATCTCAATGCCTTGTTGCCAATCGACGGCGCCGTCTTCATCGCCAAAGGCCACGAGCAGCGGGGCTTCCATCTGGTCGATGCCGAACACCGGGCTGTTGCGCACGTACGTCGAAAGGTCTTGCCAGAACGGCCGGTCCATGCGTCCCTGCGACTCGTGGAAGATCCACGCGTTCGTCTGGCCGCTGTTCCAGTAGAGGCTCATCGACATGCTGATCATGTTGGTCAGCGGAGCCCCGGCGACGCCCGCGGCAAAGATGTCCGAATGCGTCACGAGGTACGCGGTCTGGTACGCACCCCACGAGTGGCCCATGATGCCGACGCGCTCCGGATCGATCATGCCGGTGGCCAGCACGGCCTCGACCGCGGGCACCACACACTCGACGCTGGACACGCCCGGCTCCTGCGCCCGGTACGTGATGTCGGGCATGAAGTAGAAGTAGCCGTCGCTGGTGAAGACCGCCGCGTTGTACGGACTGGTTTCCGACGGCGCTTGGAAGCGGTGCAGGCCCTGACTCAGCCGCTCGTAGATGTACGTGACCATCGGGTACTGCTTGCCGGGCTCGTAATTCGCCGGGTACATCAGCGCACCCTGCATCTTCTCGCCGCGGGCATTGACGTAGTCGATCAGCTCGGACTTGCCCCACTGGTGTCCGGCCAGGAACGCGTTGGTCTCGCTGATCTGGCGCGGGGCATCGAACCCGGCCGCGGCCACCATCAGGTCCGGCGAGTCGTCAAAGCGGCCCTCGCTCCAGACGTGGATGTCGGCATCCCGGGCGCGGACGATCCGGCCAACGCTCATCGCGCCCCAGCGGAGCCGTTCGACGCGGCCGTTGGTGCCGCGCCGGGCCAGCCCGGAGTTCTTGGTCCACTCGCCGTACAAGGTGAAGAGCATCGGCTCGTCCGCGTCCAGATGCGGATCGTCGGGATCAATGACCGGCCGGAAGAGGCGGTGGACGACCTGGTCTTCCCGGCCGCGGGTCAGGCGTTCGGCGCCCGAACCGTCAAGGGCGATCATCCAGGCGTCGAATTGGTCGTAGGCGACGAAGTGGTCCGAGTCCTTGGTGAATCCGCCGAGCCCGAAGGGCGGCTTCTCGTCGGTCAGGACGGTGACATCGGGGTTGGCAAACGGAACGCCGAGTCCCTCGGTGAGCCGCTGCGGCACGGGACGCACCCCCAGCTCGAACGCCGACACATCGACGCCGACGGCCATGATGTCGCCGCCCTCCATGTAGAGCATCGTCTGGCCGTCCGGGCTCAGGCCCAGGGCGTACTTGACCCGCTCCACGATCGGCGTGTGCTCACCCGTCTCGGTGTTGACGACGTGCACGTCGTACTCGGTCGGACCGAAGCGCTGCTGCTCGCGGTATCGCTCATCGCTGAGGGCGACGGCGGTCTCGAAGGATTCGCTGAGGATCACGCGATCGGTTTCGGCCGTGGCCAGTTGCACGAATCGGGCGTCGTCAAGGTGCAAGAGGCCAAGCTGCGACTTGCGTCGCTCGGCGCCGGCCCGCCGCTTCTGCAGCGGAATGACCTCGATGTCGCGGGCGTGCCACACGTCCACGCCGGCCGCTTCGTCGAGCGTATCGCGGAGCGTGGTGCCGGCGGGCTTGGCCGCGTCGCCAGCGCCGTCGCCGGCTGATTCGCCAGCGGCATCGCCAGCCGACGCACTGGCCGTCACACTGGCCGTCGCACTGGCCGTCGCACTGGCCGTCGCACTGGCCGCGGCATCGGACTCCGAAGCGTCGTCGTCGTCTTCACTGGCCGGGGCTTCGGTCTCCGCCGGCCGCTTGTCCCACGGGGCGACGCCGAAGGCCAGCCGCTCGCCGTCGTCCGACCAGCGCAGGCCGGCGAACGTGACGACGCGGACATCGCGCAAGGCCGCGGCGGACGCTTCGCCGGCATCGCCATCGGCGTCCGCGTCCACGGCCAGGTGATCCCAGCTCAGGTGGTCGGCCGCGTCCGAATCGAGTCCGCGCCAAGCGAGCACGCGGTGCGTGGCGTCGACGTCGCCCTCGAACTCGTGCACCCGCATCGCGGCCAGGTCCGCGCCGCCGCGTCGCCAGGTCAGGCCGACGTAGCCGGCGCCGCCCCAGTCGAGCGTGCGCAGGCGTTCGGCCGCCGGTTCAAAGAGCTGCAGGTTGCCATCTTCGTCGTCGTTGCCGGCCACGACCATGGCGAGCATCGCGCCTTCGTCGTTCCAGGTGGAACTCGTGACGCCGCCAAAGCTCGTGTGGCGGCCAGAGTCCAACTCGCGGATCACGATGCCGGCCGAGGCGCCGCCCGGACGCTCGGGCCGGCGCTGCATGCTGACCCATTGACTGTCGGGGCTGAAGGTGTACGAACTGATGCGTTCAATGCGGCTCGTCTCGCCGCCGACCAGGTCGTGCAGGATGAGGGTCGAGGGGACGGGCTTGCCGGCCTTCCGAAGACTGTCGCGCTTGGCCGCACTGACCGACTCGACCGTCGCGAACCAGCGGCCATCTTCACTGAAACGGCCACTGCCGGCGTGCTCGAAGACCGTCTCGCCTTCGCCGGCGAGGGCCCGCAGCCGCATCGAGCGGTCGCCGTCCACGCGGGACACGGCGTAGGCCACCCATCGCCCGTCGGGCGAGACGAGTGTTTGGCCGATCCGCTCGAACTTGGCGTAGTCCTCGGTGGTCACCGGCGTGGGCGTGCGGCCGGCCAGGAGCTTCTTGGCCCCCGGGAAGCCGGACGCGGCCGCCGGGGCGGCAGCCACAAGCTGGACCGCCGCCATCGCCGTGAGCAGCCCGCCAAGGGCGAGGCGGCCGGCAGGCCGGGCCGCGAGCCGAGAACCGTCCGTCGCGGGCGTCTGGGCCTGGGCGGGCGAGGCGGGGACGTGGCCTTCGAGGGCGCGTTCGCGAGGGAGGGCGGAGTCGAAACGGGGGCGAGGGCGGGGCATCGGCGGGGCTCCTTGCGGGTTTGCCCCGATGGAACACCGCCGAGCCGCCCAGGTTGCAGTGAAGTGTTGCCGGCCGGGGTCGCCGGTGACCGCCGCCATGATCCGGGGATGGAATCCGGCGACGAGATCCGGGGACGAGATCCGGGGACGAATTGCGGCGATGAATTGCGGCGACGGGACGGAGCGGCGGAACGGACCGGCGGGATCGGGCGACGGAGGCGATTCGGGGCCCGGCGCCGGCTGCTGACTCAGCCCCAGCCCCAGCCCCAACCTCAGCTTCAGCCTCAGCCGGCGGAAGCGGCCTCCGATGCGTCGTCACGCGCACCCGTGTCCGCCGATTCTTCGTCTGCCTCCAGCGCGGCCCGCTCCAGGGCGGTCAGGCGGCGATCGGCGTTCACCTGCTCGACGCCGGACACCCGGCCGCCAGCGACCGCGATCCGCGTCTCGACCGCGTCTTCGACCCCGGTGGCCGCCGAGAACACGAGGAGATTTCCGCCGCCGGTGCGGACGGTGCCCGATCGGTAGACCAGCGTCGCGGCGGTCCCGGCCAGCGGGTCGGCTCCCGCCGGCTCGATTCGGTCCGGCTCGCCGAGCACGGCCATGACCCAGCCGGCGGTGGTCTCACCGGGGACGATCTGGCTCAGGGTCGAAGGGCCGGCCGGCGCGCCCAGCGGGGCGGTTCGCCGGGCGTCGGTGACCGCGCACCCGCCGACCAGCGCGAGCGCGAGCACGGCCAAAGCGGCGGGCCTCGGTCGCGGAACCCATCGTGACTCAGCCACGGGCTTCACCCCAGGTGCGGGTGACGACCCCGTCGGTCACTTCGAACCAACGCGCCTCTTCGGTCTTTCGATTCGTGCTGCCGGCGAAGACGAGGAACAGATAGCCACCGGAACTCTCGCGCCGGGCGTAGTCGTAGCGCAGGATGCGCGTGCCGGGCTGGTCCTCCACGTCCGTCACGCTGGTCGGATCTCCGAGCGTGGCCAGCACCCAGGATTCCGTCGTCACGCCCGGTTCAACCGAGTCGAGCAACGAAACCGGCACGCGGGTTCCGGACTCGGTAATGCTGCGGGACGAACCGATCAAGCACCCGCCGAGGCTCAGACTGGCCGAGCAGACGATCAGGGCGGCGGCCCCGCGGGCGAGGGGGCGGCGAAGCGTGCGTGGCGACATGGGCGTGACTCCGTGGGTTTCGTGGCGTGGATGGCGACGATGGCGCGAATGGCCGCGTTGGCCTGGGCGGCTCCGGTCCGACTCGGGCCGGCGACGGGAGCTGGCGATGCGGCAACGGACCCGACCGTCGCCGCAGCCATTCCGGATCAATCGGCGGGGATTTCAGGTCGGTCGCCCGGCGCCCGTCCGGGCCCGATCAATCGTCGGCAGCAACCACCTGCAAGGACTGGGCTTGCCCGAGCAGGAGCTCAATTCGCACGTGGTCGCCGACCGCCGGAATTTGCCCGCAGGATTGCTCGCTGATCCGGACAACGCGCGGTGGAGCATCGCCCGCCATCCCGTCGGGACGGACGGCGAGATCCAGGAAGCGGTCTCCGTGGAGGTCCACTGAACGCACCGCTTCGATGCGTCCCGCTCCCGTTCCGATCATCGGCCAGCCGTCGGTCATCAGAGGTGCTCCCAAGGGCGGCGGGTGGGCGAAAGAAAGAGCGGCGGGTGGGCGAGAGAAAGAGCGGCGGGTGGGCAGAACGCCCGAACCGTCATTCGGTTGAGGCCGAGGTCCCGTCATCGCCGTTCAGCGACTTGCCGCAGCGACGGCAGTAGACCGCGTCGGCGAGATGACCTTCGGCCGTGCATTCGACGCATGAACGCGTCCGCACTTCGGTCGGCCGGCCACGAATCTGGGCCATCTCGGCGCTGACGATGCCGGTCGGGACGGCGATGATGCCGTAGCCGGTGATCATCAGCAAGCTGGCCAGCAGTTTGCCGGGCACGGTTTCCGGGGCGATGTCGCCGTAGCCCACGGTGGTCATCGTGACGATGGCCCAGTACGTGGACTGCGGAATGCTGTCGAAGCCGTGGTCCGGCCCCTCGATGAGGTACATCGCCGCGCCCACGATCAGCACCACGATCATCACGGTCCAAAGAAAGACGAAGATCTTCGCCCGGCTGGCCGCCAGTGCGGTCTGCAACTCGCGCGCCTCGCCCACGTAGCGCACGAGCTTGAACACGCGAAAAATTCGCAGCAAGCGCAGCGAGCGGATCAGCAGGAGCGACCGAGTCTCGCCGACGTACGGCAGAAGCTCCATGTACGTCGGCAAGATCGCCAGGACGTCCACGATGCCGTAGAAGCTGAAGGCGTACCGCAGAGGCCGCCGGACGCAGATGAGGCGCATGACGTACTCGATCGTGAAGAGGATCGTGAACGCCCACTCCACGCGGTAGAGCAGCAGACCGTGCTGCTCGCGGTATTCGGACACCGTCTCGAGCATGACCGCGAGGATGCTCGCGGCGATCAGGACCAACAGCGTGACGTCGAAGGCCTTCCCCGCCGGGGTGTCGGCCTCGAAGATGATTTCGTGGAGACGGTCGCGCCACCGGGCCACGGTGGGCGGGGGGCCTTCGTCTGGCCGACCGGCTTTGGAATCCTTCACGGGCACGGCGGGCATGATACGGCGAGGGCCCGGCGGAGGCCGGCTCGCGATCACCCGTGATGGCGGGCGAGGACAGCCAGAGCGGGGGAGGACCCGCGACGAAGCCCGGACGAAAGCTGGGGTTCGACACCAATGTTCAGCTCGCCGCGAGCGCCGCGACCACCGAATCCGTCTCTTCCAGTGCCAGCCCGTCCGGCGATCGCCCGCACCTCCGCGGATCCGGGGGCATTCCTCGACGCCAGGGCTCGTCCCGGCCGTCGACAGCTTCAACGATCTGCTCGCGCCGCCGGCCGCCACTGGGCCCCGGGGTCCCGGCCGTGAACAGATCCGCCGAACGTTCCTGAGCCCTTCCGGGCCCACACTTCACCTGCCCGCGGTGTCGTCATCCACGATGCCGCGGGCGGTGTTGCGCGGGGCGGGCCTGACGGTTCGAGCCGCGGTCAACGCACTCGGCCGCGTCAGCCTGGCCCGCCTGGCCCGCATGGCCCCCACGTCGACATGATCACGACGGCATCGCCGATGTCCACCGATCCGCTGCCATCCACATCTCGCCGCGCGGCCGGCGCGTCAATGTTCAGCTGGACCGCCGTACCTTCGAACTCGGGATCGATGCCTTCCGTGACCGTCGCGTTCGCGTCCACTTCGACGGTATAGAACCCGGGTTCAAGCGTTCCGCTGACTGGCGCAGCACTCGTGGCGATCACCGCCGGAGGGTCTTCGCGTACGAGGCGACCCCGGCCCGTCGCCACCCATTCGAAGGCGACCGGCGCATCGACCGTCAGTGGCCAACGCCCCGTGTTCCGGACGTCCAGGAGCATTGGAAACTCCGGTCGCTCGCAGGCTGGAGATGCCTCGGCTTCCGCGGTCGCCAGCACGTCCAGCCGGACGCCGCCAGCCCGCACTTTCAGGCCACCGAGCCGGCTCATGCCGACCCGACCTCTGGCATCCTCGAACGCCGCATTGGAGTCCGCAACGCCGGATCCGGTGAGTCGGCCACCGGGGCGGTCCGAACATGAACCGTCACATCCCGACACCTGGAAGGCCCACTCGCGCGCCGGCTCCCCGAATCTCAACGCCGACGGTCCGGAACCCCACGCCGACAGGACATGAAGCAGATCGTGCATCCCGACCGATCCGTCACCGTCCAGGTCGGCGTCCGGACAGGTCGAGAAGGTCGCCACCGTCGGAGCGTCCCCGCAGAAATAGTTCATGAAGACGGGCACCTCGTGGACCCCGGTTTCCTTGCCGGACCACCAAGCCCCCAGTCGGAACAAGAATGCTTCACCGGATGCGAATGTCAGCTGGGCAATGACAACCGGTTCAACGCCGACCGGACCAGCTGACGAATCGACCAACCCGACGCCAGCCGCCGTGATCCATGACCCGGTGATCGCCGGGACCACATCCGGAAAGAAGAACTGGGTGTTGTAGCTCAGCGTCCCAGCCAAGTCCGTTGCCCCGACGGAGAGCCAGGAGTCCCATGGGGCTCCGAATGGAGCGTTTGGAAGATCGTCTTCGCGCAGGCCAGGAAGACCCCGGCGTCGTTGCGAAAGCCGAGAGGATCCGTGGTTCGAATCGTCAAGGGCCGCGTCGAATGGGACGCTCCCACAGCCAGCAACTGGTCGTCGGGGTCGTCGAAGTGCAATCGGATCCGAATCGTCACCAGGCCGGGCGGTGCGTTGACTTCTTCGGTGACGTTCTGAATCGAAGCGTGCGTGTAGTCCCCGGCGGCGACGCACCCGATCATCAGACACGCAACCGTCGTCATCAGACTTCGCCACCCAGTCGAGCGTCGCCGCCGAGACAGTTCCGAACCATGGTGCAACGGCAAGAACGCGATGAGCAACATTCGAGGGCCCCGGATCAAACGAACGGCGCGTTGCCGGCGTCGCCGCGAGCACGGCACGGAGCGTGACGACTCCTTGCCCGGCAGATTCAAAAACCAGCGTACTCCATGGTCCGGGATCGATCGACCAGAATTCGACTCGGCGGCCAGGAACCCGCCACCACGGCCGAGCTGGCCAAGGCGGACACAACGAAGATCACGCCGCCGAGGGCGTAGCGGTCCGCACGGATCATCAAGTCATTGTTGCCTAGCAGTCCGTTGAAGAAGCCCGTCTCGTCCTGAGTGCGGTGCTTCCGTCCCTCGCGCGGAGCTGAATTGAAGGCATATCCACTCGATACGCCGAGATTCGGCGACAAAGCGAGGGGCGGAATGATCGTGCTCAGGACGGGGCGGGGTTTTTCAACGGGCTGTTAGGGGCTCTTCAGGCGTCCTGGCCGCGCATCGGCACCGGCACATTCAGCCGGGTCGCGCACTCCGCCGCTTCTTCGTACCCGGAATCCACGTGGCGGATCACGCCCATCATCGGATCGTTGGTGAGGACGCGCTCGATGCGCCGGGCCGCCGCATCGGTCCCGTCGGCCACGATCACCTGTCCGGCGTGCTGGCTGAAGCCGATGCCCACGCCGCCGCCGTGGTGGAAACTCACCCAGCTCGCCCCGCTGGCGATGTTGATGGCGAAGTTGAGCAGCGGCCAATCGCTCACCGCGTCGGTGCCATCCTTCATCGCTTCCGTCTCGCGGTTGGGCGAGGCGACCGAACCACAGTCCAAATGGTCACGGCCGATGACGATCGGCGCCGAAACCTTGCCCTCGGCCACCAGTCGGTTGAAGAGCAGCCCGGCCTTGTCGCGCTCGCCCAGTCCGAACCAGCAGATGCGCGACGGCAGGCCCTGAAACTCGACGCGCTTCTGGGCCATCGTGAGCCAGCGGTGCAGCCCGGTGTCGTCGGGAAAGAGCTCCATGAGCGCTTCGTCGGTGACGCGAATGTCCGCCGGATCGCCAGAGAGCGCGGCCCAACGGAACGGCCCACGGCCCAAGCAGAATTGCGGGCGGATGTAGGCCGGGACAAATCCAGGGAAGTCAAAGGCCCGGTCGAAGCCGTTGTCCTTGGCCCGTTGGCGAATGTTGTTGCCGTAGTCAAAGACGCGGGCGCCGTCGTCCTGCATGGCCACCATGAGTGCAACGTGCCGGGTCATTGAGTCGGTGGACTTGCGGACGTAGGTCTCCGGGTCGCTGACCCGCAGGGCGTCGGCTTCCTCCCGGCTGATGCCGTGGGGGTAGTAGCCTTCGAGCGGATCGTGGGCACTCGTCTGATCGGTGACCGTGTCCGGCGTGATGCCGCGGGCGCGGAGCCGCTCGAGCAGATCGACGGCGTTGCCGAGCCAGCCGACGCTGATTGCCTGCTTGGCCTTGGTGAGTTCGAGCGCCCGATCAATCGCCGCGTCCAGATCGAGCACGATCTCGTCCAGGTAGCGATCTTTCACGCGCTTGTCGAGCCGTTCGCGGCAGGTCTCGGCCATCAGGCAGGTGCCACCGTTCATGGTGATGGCCAGCGGCTGCGCTCCACCCATGCCGCCACAGCCAGCGGTGACGTTGAACGTGCCTTCGAGCGTTCCCCCGAAGTGCTGGCGAGCGCACTCGGCGTAGGTTTCGAACGTGCCTTGCAGAATGCCCTGCGTGCCGATGTAGATCCACGACCCGGCCGTCATCTGGCCGTACATCATCAGGCCGGCCCGCTCGAGCTCGTCGAAGTGATCCTGCGTGGCCCAGTGCGGGACGAGATTCGAGTTGGCGATGATGACCCGCGGCGCGTCTTCGTGCGTGCGCATGATGCCGACAGGCTTGCCGGACTGCACGAGCAGGGTCTCGTCGGCGGCCATGTCCTGCAGGCTCTTGACGATGGCGTCGAAGGCCGGCCACGAGCGCGCCGCCCGGCCACGCCCGCCGTAGACCACAAGGTCGTCCGGCCGCTCAGCGTTGTCCGGATCGAGGTTGTTCATGAGCATCCGCATCGCCCCCTCGGCGGCCCAGGTCGCGCAGGTGCGCTCGTTGCCGCGAGGGGCGCGGACTTCCCGGGGTCCGGAACCGTCGGTCGAAGTCGTGGGAGAGCCGTGGAGGGTGGTCATGTCGGTGGATCCGGCGACGGGTGAGCGGGAAGGCGGGAAGGCGGGAAGGCAGGAAGGCAGCGGGGCGGAAGTGCGACGAACGCAGGGCGGCGGGGCAACGCGGTAACGGGCGGCGGGGCGGCGGGGGCGGCGACGGGCCCGCCCCAAGCACCGGGGCCAGGGCTTCGAGTCGACCCGATGATAGGTGGGCTGGCCGGCGGCTGACAGCAGGGTGGCAGAGGCGTTTTCGCTGGCCGGCGACCCAAGGGCAACCGACCCCAAGGCCGGCGGCGACGCCCGGTATCATCGAGCCCGGCACCCACTTTGGGGCCGATCTTTTCGCCCACGTTTCAGGATGCCACCCCGCCATGGACCACGGCGATCCGTCCGTTTCCTCAGAGCCCGTTGCGTCGATCCGGCCTCCGCTCAGCGGCGGCCCGGCGGGTGGGGCTGAACCGTGGACGACGCGGCGGCTGATCGCGTGGATGACGGACCGCTTCGAGCGGGCCAACGTCGAGCCGCCGCGCCTCGTGGCCGAGATGCTGCTGGCCCACGTCCTGGAAGTGGAGCGGATGCGGCTCTACATGGAGCCCGATCGCGAGGCGAGCGAGGATGAACGGCTGACGCTCCGCGACCTGGTCGTGCGGGCGGCCCGGCACGAGCCGGTCCAGTACCTCGTCGGCGAGGCCCACTTCTACGGTCGCATGTTCGCCGTCGACGGATCCAGTCTGATCCCGCAGCCCTGCACCGAAGAGATCGTGGCTGAGGCCGTTCGATTTCTCCGTCCCGAACGCGCGTCGGTCTTCGACCGATTCGACCTGCAGCGCATGGACGAACTGGTGGACACGCTGCAGGGCGGCGAACCTGAGCGAGGGGCAGGGGCAGCGCCGGCACCGCTGCCGGTGACGAACATCGGCCCGGACCCGGACGCGACCGGCTCGGCCGTCTCGAATGACACCGCCTCGGCCGACGAATCGCGTCGGACAGACCACGCCGCCTTCGTCCGCGCGGCCGGACCGCTCGTCGCCGACATCGGGACCGGCAGCGGCTGCATTGGGGTTTCCATCGCGGCGAGCGTGCCGAACGCCCGGGTGCTGCTCACCGATATCGAATCCGCGGCGCTCGCCCTGGCCGGCCGCAACGCCGAGCGTTTCGGCGTGACCGAGCGCGTCCTCCGGCTCGAAGGCGACGGCTGCGAACCACTGCGACGTTGGCTGGCCGAGCAGATCGAGCAGGCGGGGGAAGCACGCCAGGCCGACGTCACGATCGAAGGATTCGACGCGATCGTGTCCAATCCGCCGTACATCCCGGACGCCGAGTGGGAGGGGGGCGACGTCGAAACGTCCGTGATGCGCCACGTGCCCGAGTCCGCCACCCGCGGCGGGTCCGACGGGCTCTCGGTGATTCGCCCGCTCCTGCGCGAAGCGCCGCAGCTCCTGCGACCGGGCGGGCTGCTGGTGATCGAGTGCGCGGCCAGCCATACCCAGCAGGTCCTCGAATGGGCGAACCTGCACCCGCGACTGGAAGACGCCCGGATTGCCGACGACGAAGACGGGCATCCCCGCTTGCTCATCGCCCGCCGGACCGGTGGACCGAAGCCGGCCGCCACCGCGGATGAAACGACCGCCATCGCGACCGCAATCGCAAACGCCTCAGTCGACGACCGGGAGTGATTCGGCGGCGAGGGCGAGGGCGACGACGCGGGCCTTGACAGCGACGAGTGCCGGAACGTCACGGAGCGGCCGCGCCCAGCAACAGCGCGACGGCGGAGATCATGACCGCGGTTTCCGCGAGACGTTGAAAAAAGCCGACGAACGGCTTCGGCCAGCCGGTGAGATAGACAACAATGAACGCAGCCAAAAGAACGAATGCGGCGTCGAACACTGGAGTCGTCGCTCGATCGGCGACCTCGCGCAGCACGCCAGCCGCCAGGCCATACCCGATGGCGGCGGCCACGTTGTGCACGGTGTTCGTCCAGCTGCCGATGACCGGCGCCCCCGGATCGCAGGAAAAGAACGCCGAAATCGCGTAGGCCATTCCGATCGCCCCGATCAGCAGCGCTGCCTCGGCGTTCATCGACCATGCGACCGCGGCGATGGCCAGGCTCACGACGCCAAACGGCAAGAAGACGCCGAATGACACCGCTCGCTGATCCGGAGCCCCGGCCTCACCGAGTTCGCTGATCGAATGGGCGAGCTGCCGATAGTCGCCTCGGCGCCGGCCGAACCACCACACCGCTCCGGCCAAGCAGAGAAAGGCGATCAACAGCCCCGCGGCCACGGCAATCCCCACGAATGCTCACTCCAAAGTTGACACGCCCGGTCGCTACGGAGCCGCGTTCCCACTCGCACGATTCAAGATCGTCGTGCGCACCGTCTCGAGCAATTCCGCCGCCTTGAGCGGCTTGAAGAGAAAGCCGTCGAGCCCTTCTTCGCTGGCCCGGACGATCGAGTGGTGGGGGTCGTAGCCGAAACCAGTCATGAGCAAGACCGGCAATTCGTTGGTTCGTTCTCGCACCGCCCGGAAGACCTCGTAGCCATTGCGATCCGGCATGCGGATGTCGCTGATCACCAGGTCAAAGTGCTCACCACTGTCGCCCATCGATTCGATGCGCTCGATCGTGGGGGCGCCGCCGTCGCACGAGACCACATCGCAGCCGGCCCGGACGAGCAAATCGTGGATGGCATCGCGGACGACGGCTTCGTTGTCAGCAAGCAGGATGCGCTTGCCGGCGAGGACCGGATCCGGATCCGACTCGTCGACGGCCGAATCCGCCCCGATGAGCGTCCGAGGGCCGGTCACGCCGCGGCGGAGATCCTCCCGGATCGACTCGACACTTTTCATCAACGCGACCACATCATCGTGTGTGTCGCCTTCGCCCGCCCGCTCCAGGATCGCTTCGGCCCGCGCCGCGATCTTGTCGAGCGGACCGGTCAACTGCTCGCTCACGTTCAGGGCCAACTGTTCGTTGGTCGTGTACCGCTCCACGACGAGCAAGTCCAGGATGTGCATGCTCATCGCGACGTACCGACCAAAGAGCTCGGCGAATCGAAGGTCTTCGTCGTCAAAGGCCTGTGGCCGGTCGCTCTCGACATTCAAGACGCCGATGACGCTGTCGTCGTGCAGCCGCAGCGGAACGGTCAGGGAACTCTGGGCATCGTCCCGGCCGCTGCGGTACCGCAGATCTTCCCCGGTCTTCGGGCAGAGGTAGGACCGTCCGGTGGCCGCGACAAAACCGCTGATGCCGTTGTCGGTTTCGCCGACGCTCATCGTCTCGCCGATCTCCATCGGCCGCATGCCTTCGTTGATGACCAGTTCCAAATGCCGCGTCTCGCGGTCAATGAGCCGGATCTCGAACGTGTCGAAACTCAGGATCTCGTGCAGGGCGGCGACGATCTTTTCGCTGAGCCGCTGCAAGCGTTCGCGGACGTTCATGCGCGAGATCGCTTCGGTCTCGATCCGCAGCAACTCCGCCCCGGCCCGATCGATCGCGTCGATGCGGGACTGCACGCGTTGGCTGGCCGTGGTTTCCCACAGCACGGCCACCACGCCATCGATCGAGCCGCCGTCTTCACCGCCGACGGGCGAGATGACGACTTCGAAGTGGCCGTCGTCGGCGGCAAACGCGAACTTCCGCGACGGCCGAGGCGTGTTCGAACGCACCGTGCCCTCGAGTTCAATTTGCTCGGCGGCCATGCGGCAGGTGCGAGCGAGCAGCCGCTGCACGTCGGCCGGCCGGCGCCGCAGACGGTCGCTGGTCCACACGAGACCGTCGAGGTCATCTTGGTGCTCGGTGTTCGCCTGCCAGAACCCTGCACCCTCGGCCGCGGCCTCGAGAATCTCGAGCGGCGAGCGGCCACCGGTCGCGCCGATGAGGTGGAGGCTGGTGGTCGGAGAAGCTCCCGGTGAGGCGACGCCCGGTGCGGCGTCAGGATCAGCGCCGTCCGATTGGACGTCAAAGATCTGGCTCAACGCGGCGAGGGCTTCGGGGTCGACCGTGATCCGGTCGGACGCCACCCTCAAAGTCGGACGATCATGCGGCATGCGGGACGCCTCGAGCCCGGCAGTGGACTCGCCAGAAGTGTAGCACCGGCCGAAGCGAACCGGTCCGAGCGATTTCGACGCGGGACTCGGCCAGTCTGGCGCCCGATCGCGCCGAATCGACGCGGCGATTCTCCGAAGGCCCCAGGAACCGTGCGTTGAGAATGGCGCGGATTCGGCGTGGTTGCCGATCTTCGGTGATACTGCCGCCGCCCGCGTTCCGAACCCCGCCCGGCGTCCTTGCCGGCAACCGGGTGCGGCCCGGGCCCGTACCCGTCCACGCCGCCCGCCCCAAAACGCTCCGTGACGCACCCCATGATCGAAGCCCGCAACCTGACCCGCCGTTTTGGCCGCCACCGCGCGGTCGACGGCATCAGTTTCGACCTCGCCGGCGGCGGCGTCTATGGATTGCTCGGACCCAACGGGGCCGGCAAGACCACGACGATCCGCATGATCACGGCCCTGATCGCCCCGACCAGCGGGACCGTCCGGGTCGACGGCATCGACACCGTCGCCAATCCGGTCGCCGCCCGCCGGCGGATTGGCTACCTGCCGGAGTCGACCCCGCTCGACCTGCACGCCCGCGTGCACGAATACCTGCGGTTCCGGGCCGACCTTTCCGGCGTCCCACGTCGCCGCCGCGCCGCGGCCATCGACCGCGCCATCGAACGAGCGGACCTGACCGAGGTTCGGCGCCGGCCGATCCGCCAGCTCTCCAAGGGATTCCGGCAGCGGGTCGGACTGGCCGCGGCCATCGTCCACGAGCCACCGGTGCTCGTCTTGGATGAGCCGACCGTGGGTTTGGACCCGCGGCAGATCCAAGAGGTGCGCGGCCTGGTCCGGAAGCTTTCTGGCGACCACACGATCATCCTGTCCACCCACATCCTGCCGGAAGCCGAGAGCGTCTGCGACGAAGTCCTGCTGCTGGCCCGCGGCCGGGTTCGGGCATCGGGGCCGATCGCCGAGCTTCGGCGAGGCCGGGCCGAGGGCCCCGACGGCCAGACGTCGGTGGAAGTCGAGACCGACCGCGATGCGCGGGCCATTCTCGAATCGGCCGCCGCCGGCCGTGGCGCGACGGTGGAAGTCGTCGAAGGACATGCGTTCCGCTACGTGGTGACGGGTCGGGCGGGGGCAGGTTCGGGGGGGAGTTCGGCGGGGGCAGCGGGCACCGGCAGTGCGTCGGCGGCTGAATCACCAGTCGGGTTGGCCGCCGGAACACCAGTCGGGTCGGCAGTCGGATCGGCAGCCGGATCGGGATCTGAATCAACCGCCGACGCTGCGGCTCAATCTCCGGCCCCCAAGCTGGCCGGCGTCGGCATCTCCGCCGGGTCGCCGGTGGCCAGCGGGAGCCACGGCTCACCCGCCCTCGCCACAACCGCTGCGACGGCACCCACGTCATCGGCCGCCGGACTGCCCGAGTACCTCGGCGCGGCCCTCGTCGCCGGCGGCGTTGGCATTCGCGAACTCCGGCCACGCCGCGAAACGCTCGAAGAACTCTTCATCGGCATCGTCAACCAAGCCGAAGGCGTCGCCGCGGAGCATGGATCATGAAAGCGACGTGGGCCATCGCTCGCCGCGAACTCGAAACGACGATCCTCTCGCCGGTGGGCGCTCTGGTCGCCGCCCTGTTTCTCGCCTGCACCGGCACCGTCTACTTCGTGCTCGCGCCGCAACTCGTCGGCCGCGGTTTCGTGCAAGGACAACCGGCATCGCTCGCGCTCTTCTTCGAAACCGCACTCTGGACGCTCGTGCTGGTCGCCCCGGCCATCAGCATGCGGGCGATCAGCGAAGAGGTCCGGGCCGGAACGCTCGAAATCCTGCTGACCGCGCCGATCCGCGAACGCACGATCGTCATCGGCAAATTCCTGGGGGCGATGGCCTTCCTGGCCATCATGTTGCTGCCATCGATCCTGCTGGTGGTCGCCGTTGAACGCCACGGCCGGCCGGACTACGGCGAGATCATCGCCGGGTACCTCGGCTTGCTGCTGATTGGCGGTGCGCTCCTGGCCAGCGGAATCTTGGCTTCGTCGCTCACCGGCTCTCAGGTGATGGCCTTTCTGCTGACGGTCTTCGGATGGCTCGCGTTGCTCCTGGTCACGGTGGGCTTGCCGATCCTTGGCGGACTCGCCGGATCGCTGGCCGCAGCCCAACCGGATCCAACGGCGGTTCCGCTGCTGCTTCGCGTCGGCCGCGTGGCCGGATTCTTGGCCGCCGAAGCCAATCCGCTCGTCCGCGTCCGCACATTGCTGGGCGGGCTGCTCGACAGCTTCAGCGTGATCTACTTCTTGCTCTTCGTCGGCGGCTGCCTGGTGGTGGCCGATCGCAACCTCGCGGTCCGGAGAGACGCATGACCGGCGCCGCCCGAACCGCAATGGTCGTCCGCATGATCCTCGGCGTGGTCGCGATCCTCGTGATCGCCCTCGCGCTCGGAGCCATCGCGCACCGGCCCGAGCTGCGGCACACCTTTGATGCCACCAAGACCCGGGCGTACTCGCTGAGTCCGCAGACCCGCGACTTGCTCGGCCGGCTCGAAGGCGACTGGACGATCGCGATGATCCTGGCCTCGGACCAGGTCGACGCATCGCTGCGGCGACAAGTCGAAGAAGTCCTCCGCCGGTACCAGAAGGCCGCGCCGAACATCTCCGTCGTCAGCGTCGATCCCACCGATCCGCGCACGCTCACGGAGTACGAACGGGTCTTGGCCCGCGTCCGGGCGATGGAACAACCGCTCATCGATCGATACGAAGCGGAACTCGACGCCGGCGAAACGCTGCTCGAAGAACTGCAGCTCTACTCGCAGCAGATTTCTGGCGACCTCGAGGACGCGGCCGGGCTGTTTCCCGAGAACGACGCACGGCTCGGCGAACTCGCACAGCGGACCGGCTTGTATGAGGTCATGGCCCGCGACGGCGGGATGCTCATGGACGAAATCCGCGGCGCCCGCAACGCCGAAGATGGCTCGCCGGTGCCGCAGTACGAGATCGCCCGATCCATCATGGTCGCGGCCCTCAGCCGATGGGGGGACGTTGCGTTCGAGACCGCCGGGATGTTCGACGATTGGTCGACGCGCGGCGGCGACCTCGACCCGCGACTGCGACGGTACGCCCGCGGCGCGAGCCCTCGGACTCGCTCACTGGCCACCCGTCTCGTGCAGGCCAGCGAGCGACTCGCACCGGCCGTGCTGCCGGAGTTGCAGATCGATGCCGTCGGCCGCCAACTCGCCCGCGGCGAAGCAGCCCTCGTGCTCGGTCCGGACCGCGCGGCGGTCATTCCGTCCGACGATCTGTTCCCGGCGGTGCCGCTCGATGCCGGAGCCGGGGCCGCGGCCTTTGATCGTCGGTTCCGCGGCGAACAGGTCATCAGCTCGGCGATTCGGTCGCTGCTCGTCGACGCGATGCCAATGGTCACGTTCGTGCACGCCGAGCCCGACTCGCTGCTGCGACAACGCCCGGACGCCACCGACGTATTCGGCATCAAGACCGCCCTGGAGGCCACGCGTTTCGACGTCAGAGAATGGCGTCTGCCGTCCGGCGACCGGCCCGTTCCGAACCCCGGCCAGCCCGTTGTTTATGTGGTGCTCCCGCCGATCCGGACCGCCGGACTTGATCCCGATGCGTCCGAGCAAGCCCTGATTGCCGCGGTCGGCGGGCTGCTCCGCACCGGCGAACCCGTCCTGCTCTCGCTCTTCCCCAGCCTTCGGCCGCGCTACCGCAAGCCCGATCCGTGGGCGCAGCTGGCCCGGCTGGCCGGCGTGGGCGCGAACACCGGCGATGTCTTGCTCAGCGCGATGCCCGTCGGCCCGGATGAATTTGCCGTGGACGCGGGCCTGATCCTGGACGCCGTATCCGCCGACCACCCCTTGGCCCGAGCCGTCGACGGCCAACGCTTCGCCTTGCCGCTGGCCATCGGGCTGGCCACCGCCGGCACCGAGCAATCGTCGGCCGCCACCAATGCCGACACCGACTTCACCGGCCCGCTCGCCGGACCGGCCTTGCGCACCGATCCCGCGGACGTCACCTGGCTCGCGTTCGCCGAACCCGGCGCCGGCCGCTGGTTCAGTACCGAGTGGGCGGGGGGCCGGCTTCCCGCCGGACCGCCCCCGGGGTCGGGACTCGACGAACCCGCCCCGATGATCGCGGCCGTCGATCGCCCGCATCCGGCCGGCACCTCGTCGGGATTACCCGGCCTCCGTGGCCGCCAGCGATTGGTCGTGGTTGGGGCCGGTGGATGGATGCTCAGCCGGACGGCCGACACCACCTCGGATCTCGGCAACGGACGCGTCGCCCTGGTCAATCCCGGCAATCAAGAGTTTGCCCTGGCGTCGATCGCTTGGCTTGCTGGGCAGGATGACCTGGTTTCGACGAGCAGTGCTGGCTCACAGGTCGCGCGGCTCACCGGCATTGACGCGGATGTTCGCACGCGCTGGGCCGTCCTGGTGACCCTGATCGCACCGGCCGGACTGGTCATGCTCGGCACGGGCGCATGGTGGATGCGGAGGCGGAACTCATGAATTGGCGCACCGTCGGTGGACTGTGGATCTTGGCCATCGTGTTGGCCGCGGTCGCGATCATGTGGCAGCGGCTCGCTCCGGCCGCTGGCGTGGTGGCGACGCGGGCCAACTCGGCGATGGCCGTGTTCGGCACGTCGTCCGCGGTCGACGGCGGCGACGCCCTTGCCCTGTGGCCAGACGGGGAACCGGAGAGCATGCGGCTCGTCCGTGACGGCGAACCCGAGCGACGCTACGCCCGCAACGGCGATGGCAACTGGAATCAGATTGCCCCGCTGAACCACCCCGTGGATTCGTTCTCGGTCCAGCGGACCGCCCGCCTGCTCGCCAACCTGCGGGCCATCGACCGCTTGTCGGCCGCCGAAGCGGGTGAAGTGCCCGATGCAGTGCTCGGCCTCGACCCACCGCGGGCCCGCCTGAGTTTCACCTGGCCCGGTGGAGCGGAAGTCTCGGTCGCCCTCGGCCGGCGCGGGATCGGCGGCCGAGCCTACGCCCGGCTCGCCGGCGGGGATGAGACGCTCGTCGTCGGCCAAGAGCTGCACGACCGGGCGGTGGCCATGGACCCGCGCGAGTGGCGCGATCGAGCGATCTTTGGCGACGTGGCGGCGGACAGTGCTTCGTCGGTCACGATCTCGACGGGACCCAATCGCGTTCGATTGGAACGAGACCGCCGCGAATGGCGCCTGCGCGAGCCGGTGGACACGCGCGTCTCGCCCGCCGCCCTGGACGAGCTGCTCCGGACCCTCGCCGCGGCCCGACTGTCGGGCTTCATCCTCGACCAACCGCCCGACACCGCCGCCTTTGGACTCGTGCCACCGGCGGCCACCGTCGAGCTCGCCTTGTCCCGACCCGGCCAAGAAGAACCGGAGATCCGCCGGCTGTTCCTGGGCGCCGAAGCGGGGGCGGGGACCACCGACCGATTCGCGATGGTCGAAGGCCGTGACACGGTGATCCGGGTGCCCGGCAGATTGGTACAGGTCTTCGCCCGCGATCCTGTCGCCTGGGCAAGCCTCACCGCGGTGAGCTCGGTCCCGGCCGACGTCGGACGCGTCCGCATCTTGCGCCCGAACCTCGAAATCGTGCTGCGCCGCGAGGGCGAAGGCTGGAAGATGGCGGTGGGGCGCGACGGCGAAACGCCGGGCGCTGAAACGGACATCCCGCGCGGCGAAGCCGACCGGCTGCTGGATTTGCTCGGAACGGTGCAGGCCGCGGGCATCCAAAGCGGTCGCCTGACCCCGGAAGTCGACGCGGCGACGGTCGTGATCGAAGACTTCGCGTTCGCGCCCCTCGGCACCGTCCGCATCGCCGCCGATCCGTCCGGCATCTGGGTCATGGATTCCGGGGAGGGCGTGCTTCGCGTCTACCCGGAAGGCATCGCGCCGCCGCTGGACCCCGAAACGCTCGGCGGACGGCTGGGTGACGCGGGCGGTTGAGCCGGACGCCAACGCGGCGGTTGTGGTCTGGCGGCCCGAGCTCGAATGAGCGTGCGTCCGAGTGAGCTCGCGTTCGAATCAGGCTGCACTCGAATGAGCTCGCGTTCGAATCAAGCTGCACTCGAATGGGCCCGCGTTCGAATCCGCCCCTGTCCGAGTCAACTCGCGGTCGACGGCAGGTACCACCGCGTCATGACATCACCACCGCGCCGATGCACCGACACAAGTTCACCGCGCGCCGCGGCGTCAATCGTGGCCACCGACGCACCAGCCGCCGGACGCATTGCTTCGGCATCCCCCAAGATCGGCGGCCCGGTGAACGTCCAGAGTTCCTGCACGTGGCCCCCGGCCAACAACCCGCCGGCCACGCCGCCGCCGGCCTCGACCAGCACCTCACTCATGCCGCGCCCGGCCAACTGCTCAAGCAGACCGCCGAGGTCGATGTGCGGGTGCACGTCGCGTCCGGCGACCGCGGCCAGAGCGTCAGCCCCGCCCCGCGCGCCAGTCCCAGTCCCGAACCCAACTCCAGCCCCAGCCCCGGTCCCGGTCCCGGCCCGAGGCACGTCCGGCAAGCCCAACAACTCGGCTCCAGCCGCCCGCAGGGCGTCGATGGCCGGCCCTCCGGCTTTGAGCCGCGACGCGGCCCCGGCGATCAGCACCGGACCCGCCGCCGGACCGGACGCACGCAGCAGCCGGCCGCCCGGCGGCGTCCGAAAGCGGGGGTCGACAACGACCCGGTGGGGCACGCGCCGCACCGGAACGTGGCGCGGCGTCAGCTCCGCGTCGTCGGCCAGGATCGTGCCGATGCCAGTCAGGATCGCGTCGACGCGGCCACGTTCGCGGTGGACCAGGCGCCGGCTTTGGGCGCCGCTGATCCACTGGCTGTGACCGGTCCGGGCGGCGATCGCTCCGTCAATCGTGGTCGCCCACTTGACGGTGACCCACGGCCGGCCGGTGGTGATTCGGTGGACGAAGCGGGCGGCCAAGTGGCGGGCGCCGGTGTGCGCGGTCCACGGATCGCACGCGATGGCCGCGGCCCGCAGACTCGCCGCCCCGCCCGCGGCCAACGGATTCGGATCGGCAACCGCGTAGACGACGCGGGCGATCCCGGCTTCGATCAACCCACCGCTGCACGCCGGTTGCCGGCCGACGTGGTCGCAGGGTTCGAGCGTGACCACCGCCGTCGCACCGCGGGCTGCGGGCCCAGCGGCATCCAATGCCAGTCGCTCGGCGTGCGGCCCGCCATTGCGCTGGTGGGCGGCCAGAGCGATACGCTCGCCGTTCGGGGCGACGATCGCGCATCCGACGGTGGGGTTCGGGGCAACATGGCCGTGGGCCCGCCACGCCGCGCGGACCGCGGCGTCCATGTGCGGGCGAAGCATCGCCGCGTCGGCCGGCTGTGTGGCGGCCGTGGCGGTGGCGGTCGTCGCGGTCGCGTGGGACGAGCTGGGGGCGGGGGCGGGCGACGACGACGCGCCCGGCCGCGACTCAGCCACGCGTCGCGCCGGCCGGGGACGGCTGGTCCTCGGACGCGGCTCTCGCGCGGTCAGCGGCCGCTTGACCCGATGCCGACCGCCCGACGCCGATGCGGCGGTGGCTCAGCGTCATCGTGGCAATGAGGACATCGTCCTCGGCCACACCGGCGTGGTGGGCTTGGACGGCCCCGGCGATGAACCGCGACCAGCTTCGCGGGGGCGGATCAAAAGCGGCCAGGGTGCGCAGCGACTCGATACCGAACTGCCGACCGCCGCTGTCGCGGGCCTCAAATGCCCCGTCGGTGTACGCGATGATCACGTCGCCCGGATCGATTGACTGGCGGCACTCGATGGACTCGAACGCGTCCGGCGGCAACGCCCCGAGCAACATCGACGTCGTTTCGAGCTCCGACACCTCGCCGTTGGGCCGGCGCAGCATGCTGGGCGGATGGCCGGCCCCAACCCAGCGCAGTTCGCCGCGCTCCGGATCCAGACTCATGCAGGTCCCGGTGGCGAACAGGCTGTGGCGCGACATGGTGAGGTAGATGTAGCGGTTCAGCAGTTCCATGATGATCTGCGGCGACGCGTCGTCGTCTTCGGCCAGGATGCGCTCAAGTTCACCAAACAGCCGGTTGACGGTCAACGCCGCGGCCAATCCGTGCCCGGCCACGTCCAGCAAGGTCATCGTCACCCGCCCGGTGTTCGGGCAGCAGTGGACGTGGACGTAATCGCCGCCGATTTCGTGGATCGGCTCGTAGTGGTACTCGAACCGCACCGCCCCCTCAAACGCATCGGGGAACATGGCGTCGTGCACGATTCGGGCGCGAGAGAGTTCATCGTCGACGAACGAGATGCGGCGGTCGAGTTCTTCGGTGCGGCGCCGGTCCGCCCGGGCCACCAGTCGCCAGTTGGTGAGGAGCGCCCCCGGCACCAGGGCCAGCGAACTGAGCATGGCGACCACGAGGCGGTCGATCAGGCCCAACGATTCGGTTCCGCCCGGAAGCATGAACGCGATGATCCACGCAACCAAAAGCGGAACGGCTGGAATCACCGCGTCGCGCACATTGTTCCAGGGAACAAAGAGTCCGGCCGCCGCGTGCAGGAGCACAATTTCAAGCAATCCCCACGTGATGATGCCCGGGACGACCGGCTGCACGAGCAAGCGCGTGGCGATGAAGATCGCTCCGGCGACCAGCAGTACGACGTTCGCCGCCGACGCGATGTCAGCGGGACTGCGCAACGTGCCGTCGCGGCGCCGCTCGCGACGCAACGCGTACCAGGCAATGACAATCGTCAGCAGGAGGCCCAGCATGCGGAACCCGATGCGGCGCATGGCTTCGCCACCGCGATCGATCGCGCGTTGGCTGCGGACCGCCTCGATGAGCGTGGCCCGCGTCAGCACACGGTCGCCGGCGACGGCGAGAAAGCCCAAGTAGGACGGGTTCGCCCGGGCCACCGCCACCAAGTCGGGACCGAGCCGCTCGGCCGTTTCCTTCTGCGTGCCGGGAAGCTCCGCCACGTAGCGGTCGGGCTGGGCTTCGCGCTCGTCAAGATGTCGAAGCAAGGGCGCGACCCGTGCATCCCAGAAGCTCTGGCTGATCGGCACCCGCTCGGCATCGGATGCCGCCCGGGCCAACAGGTCGGCATCGATTTGTTCGTCGGGATCGATCGTTCGGGCGACGCCGAGCAACCAAGCCGGATGGTCGGCCTGCCACTGCCGGGCATCGGCCATGTCGGAAAGAGCCATGGGCCGATGGACGAGCCAGGCCCGGCCGGCGGCGACCAAGGCGATCACGGTGATGACGCAGGCAAGCCCGGCCAGTGGACGGGCCGGTCGCGGGCCGCGGGCGCGGCGGGGACGTGACTCATCCTCGGGTCGGCGACCCGGGACTTGGGGACGTGGCAGACTCATGCCGTGACTTCCATCCGTGAAGAACGCCGAGCGTGGCGGACTGCGCTGCACCAGTCTACCGGGAGACACCATCGGCCGATGCGATGCCTCTCCATGGAAAAGGGCGGGCCCGGAATGCGGACCCGCCCTCAACGTGTTGTCATGCGTTCACCCGCGTGGCCCAGGAGGCCGGCGGGGCGAGCCTGGGCCCGCGAACGGGATCAGGCCTGGGCCAGAACCTCGTCCTTGAGCTTCTCGGGCATGGGCCGGTATTCACCGGGTTCCATGGTGCTGCTCGCACGTCCCTGGGTCATGCCGCGAAGCACGGTCGTGTAACCGAACATCTCGCTGAGGGGGACCTCGGCATCGATGATGCGGACGACGCCGCGGAGCTCGGAGTCATTGATCTGCCCGCGACGACCGGCGAGGTCACCGGAGACCGAACCGAAGAATTCGTCGGGCGTCGTGATCTGGACCTTCATGATCGGCTCGAGCAACGCCAATCCAGCCTGACGGCAGGCGAGCTTGAACGCCATGGAGCCGGCCTGTTCGAAGGCGATCTGGCTGGAGTCGACGTCGTGGTACGAGCCGTAGACCAGCTCGCAGAGCACGTTCACGACGGGGTAGCCGCCAAGGATGCCGCTGACCGCCGCGTTGCGGGCCCCGGTCTCGACCGAGGGGATGTACTCGCGGGGGATGACGCCCTGGCTGATCGAATCCTTGAACGCGATGCCGTTCTTGAGCTCGACGCCCATTTCCTCGCACTCTTCCTTGGTCGTGGGCCGCACGCTGACGACGGCGTCGCCGTACTGACCGCGACCACCGGACTGCTTCTGGAACTTGCCGCGGACGTCCTTGGCTTCGCCAGTGATCGTCTCGCGGTAGCTGACGCGCGGACGACCGACGTTGACGCCGGTCTTCATGTCGCGGACGAGCTTGTTCTTGATGATCTCGAGGTGGAGTTCACCCATGCCCGCGATGATGGTCTCGCCGGTCTCATCGTTGTAGTTCGCACGGAAGGACGGATCCTCACGCTTGATCGTGGTGAGCGCTTCGCCGAGTTTCTTCTTGTCGTCGGCCGTGATCGGCTCGATCGACATCGAGATCACCGGCTCCGGGAAGTCCATCCGCTCGAGGATGATCGGATCGCCCGTGTCACAGAGCGTGTCACCGGTCATCGAATTGCGAAGGCCGATGACCGCAACGATCTGTCCGGCTTCCGCCTGATCGAGGGCTTCGCGATCCTTGGCGTGCATGGCGAAGATGCGGCTCACGTTCTCCTTCTTCCCGTTGACCGGGTTGAGGACGCGCGAACCACGCTCGAGGATGCCCGAGTAGACGCGGACGTAGGTCAGGTCGCCGTGGGTGTCGGAAACAACCTTGAACACGAGGCCGGAGAACGGGGCTTCCGGGCTGTTGGGCCGGGACAGTTCGACGTTCTTGTCACTGGGATCGGTGCCCTTGACCGACGGCACTTCCGTGGGCGTGGGAAGGTAGTCGATGACGCCGTTGAGCACGCGCTGGACGCCGATGTTCTTCAGGGCCGAGCCGCAGAAGGTCGGGTAGCAGACGCGGGCGATGGTGCCCTTGCGGAGGGCGGCCTTGATCTCGTCGGCGGTGACGGAGTTCTCGTCCTCGAGGTACTTCTCCATCAGGGAGTCGTCGAGTTCCGCGGCGCTTTCCACCATCTCGTGGCGATAGAGCTCGGCGGTGTCCTTCAGATCGTCCGGGATTTCCTTCTCGGTGACGATCGAACCCAGCTCACCCTCGTCGAAGTAATACGCCTTCATATCCAGCAGGTCGATCATGCCGACGAAGTCATCGCTGGCGCCGATCGGCACCTGAACCGCGATGGGCTTCACGCCCAAGCGTTCCTTGATGGACTTGAAGCTGAAGTCGAAGTCCGCGCCGATCTTGTCCATCTTGTTGATGAAGCAGATGCGGGGGACGTCGTAGCGGTCGGCCTGACGCCACACCGTCTCCGACTGGGCTTCCACGCCTTCCTTGCCGTCGAACACGACGACCGCACCGTCGAGCACGCGCATCGAACGTTCAACTTCAATGGTGAAGTCGACGTGACCGGGCGTGTCGATCAGGTTGATCGTGTAGTTCTCACCGTCGTATTCCCAGGGGCAGGTCGTGGCCGCCGACTGGATGGTGATGCCACGTTCCTGCTCTTCCTGCAGGAAGTCCATGGTGGCGGTGCCCTCGTGCACCTCGCCCATCTTGTAGTTCATACCGGTGTAGTAGAGGATCCGCTCCGTCACCGTGGTCTTGCCGGCGTCAATGTGGGCGCAGATGCCGATGTTGCGAACCTTGGAAAGATCGAGGGCCATGATGTGCGAACTCTTGGTGCGGGGGTGAGGTGAACCCAGGGGAACGATCCCGGCTCCTGTCGCGCCGTGCGACGGAAGAACTGTGGACCGAGGGTCACCGGAAGGATTGCGGTCGGCCGGCGATCGGGCGGGGTTCGCGCGGCGAACGGGAGCCCGAGGACGGCGGTCAGGCGAGATGTCGAACGGACGGAACGACCCGATCCCAGCGTTCCGATTCGGACTAAAAGCCGAGCCGGGAACCGGGGTCCCCGATGCGGAATGAACTCCGTCGGGAACACATCGGACGACCCTCGAGGTGAGGTCTGGATGCGCTGTGTCCGGACCGTGGAGGCGCACGCGCCGCCGCGACCGAACAGGAAGCGAAGGATTGTATCGTCGGCGCCGACGCGGTCAAAGCGCGGACCGATGCCCGCCCCACGGGCATCCAGGCCACTGGTCCGCGGCCGCCGATCCAATCGTCCGCCAAATGCCCGGTCGGGTTTCGTTCGGAGCCCGCCCCCCGGCCACTGCCGACGCTATCGCTCGCGGACCAGGCAATTCGCCGGGATGGCGAGGGTCTCGATCGTGGACTGGATCTCCGCCAGATACCGCCGGCCATCCTGGACGTACCCGGCGGTGGGACGCAGCCCGGCGACGTGGCCAGTGAAGAATGCGTTGAGCCGCAGCATGAACAGCTCCCGCACGTACTTCGCCGCCATCGAGGCCAGGGCGACCGGCATGTGGCGAGCGTCCGCTTCCTTGACGAAGCTGATCGTGAGGGTGCCATCGGCGTCGGCCAGGCGATACCGGGACAGATCCGGGTGTTCGACCAGGACCTCGATGGACGCCTCCGGCCACGCCCGGGAAAGCTCACTGCAGTATCGCGTGCGGCCGCCCTGGCGGTCAACGATGACCCGCGGATGCCCATCGGGCCCGGCGAGGGCTCGGACCCGGGCCACGTGCCGGAAGACCGCCTCGAGATTCACCGCCGCCTTCGTCCCCGCCCGGGCCACGCGGCGATTGAATTCGCCCGGATCGATCGCCTCGACCTGCATCGCCGCAACCCGCACTCCAGCCGCGTCCAAACCCCGGCGGAGCCGCGCCGCCTCGATCCGCAGAAGGCCGCGGTCTTGGCCAACTGGCAGCGGCCGGGGCCCTTCGCACCACGCATGCTCGGGCACGCCGGCTCCAACCCGGGCAAACAGTTCGGCGTCGGTGCTGGCCATGGGGTCATCGCTCGTCGCCGCTTCAAACCCGAGGACGCCGCGCTCCAGGTGCAGCAGGGGATGCTTCGCTCCACTCGACGCCCCCTTGAGCTTCTTGGAGTCGTCGACGGCAATCCGCGACCGCGCGTGCTTGCGTTCGCGGCAGACGACCTCGGAAAGCGTGGCCCAGAGGTCTGGCGCCCCATCGGCGGGGTTGGCCTCCGGCAACTCCAGCGCGACCATGGCCACGCAGAGCGGACCGAACATCGGCCCGTATCCCGCTTCGTCGATTCCAGCGTAAAAAAGCACGCGGCGAGCATACCGCTGACCCGCGAGGGCCGGGAAGGAGAGGTGAGCGAGGCGCCCGGCATGGCTCCGTGCGTCCGTCCAAGCGCCAGGCCGCTTTAGCCGCCGTTGCCATTGCCGGCCCCATCGCCGGCCCCATCGTCGGATCCGGCATTCCACCGGGCCACGAATGCCGCGTACTGCTCGGGCGTGTCGATGCCGGAGCGATGCCGACCGGTGGCGACGGTGGCCACGGCGATGCGGTGCCCGTGTTCGAGCACCCGCAACTGTTCGAGCCGCTCGGCGACTTCGAGCGGCGTGGGCTGCATCTCCGCGTACCGGGCCAGGAATGATCGCCGGTAGACGTAGAGGCCGATGTGGCGCAGGGGGGGGGCGGGACCGTCGGCCGCGCCATCGGTCGCTTCACCGGCCCGGCCGTCGCGCCGCGAAAATGGCACGCGCGACCGACTGAAGTACAGCGCCCGGCCGTCAAGATCGGTCACGACCTTCACGATGTTGGAGTCGTCCGCGTCGTCGCCCGCATCCAATGGAGCGGCGAGGGTTGACACCATGCAGTCAGGCCGCGAAAGCAGTGCGCCCACCGCCGCCTCGATCAACCCCGGATCCAGTTCCGGTTCGTCGCCCTGGACGTTCACGACCGGAGCGTCCGGCGGCAGCTCGTCCATGTCGGCCACGACTTCGGCGATGCGCGAGGTGCCGTTGGGATGATCCGCGCGCGTCATCCGCACCGAAGCTCCGAATCCGCGAGCGACCGCGGCGATCTCGGCGTGATCGGTGGCCACCAAAACGTCGCCGGCTCCGGACGCCATGGCCCGTTCCCATGTGTGCTGCAGCAACGTGCGCCCGGTCTCGGACGCGAGCATCTTCCCCGGAAACCGGGACGACTCGTACCGCGCCGGGATGACGATGAGACCAGACATCATGCGAAGGGCAACCCGTCCCGAGCGAAACTCAACTCGCTTCGATCGACCGGATGACTTCGTCGACTTCCTTGCGGCGCTTGCGGATGTCGCGATACGTGATGTCGCGACGCACGATCTCGGAGCAGATCGTCTGGGCCCGGCGGGCCGCCTCGGAGTCGTTCTCGACCTTGGCCAATTCGACGAGGGCGACCATCAAGTCGTACTTGACCGCCAGCTCGACGTCCCGCATCGTCGCGTCGGTCGCGTCGATCGCTTCATCGAATTCGCCGACGGCTTCGCTGTGCCATCCTTCGGCGAAGAAGCAACGGCCGAGCATGTGGGCCGCACCCACGTGCAGCTTGGGCTCATCCTTGGCCGACTGGAATTGCGCCATCGCGTCTTCGTAGTTGCCGAGGGCGAAGTGGACCTTGCCGAGGTCGAACTTGCGGAAGCGGTCGGTGGGATACCGAGAAACCCGTTCGGTGTACGCCTTGGACTGACCTTCCAACAGATCGCGGCGGGCCGTCTCGAGCTTCTCGGCCGCGCCCGCGTTGTCCGGGTTCTCGGCCACCAGCTTCTCGAGTCCTTCGACCTTCTTCTGTTTCTGGTCGATCGCGATGTCGTCCGCCGCCATCTTGAAGCGGTACTCGTTCGTATCGGCGTGGGCCTTGCGGAACAACTCGAACGCTTGCTTGATCGAGTCCGGCGTCGCCTGGCGACGAAGGAGCTGGGCGAAACGGTTGACGGCGTCCGGCGACGCGGGATTCTCCTCGTACGCCGCCTTGGCCCGGGCAAGGTTCCGTTCTTCGGTCGACGCGTTGCTCGAAATCGAATCCTCTTCGATGAGCTCGCGCTGCTTGTCGGCGTCCTTGACCATGCGGCGATAGCCGCCTTCTTGGCCGCCGGCTTCGTTGTAGCCGCCCTGATCCATCGCCCGTTGGGCCGCGAGGCTCTTCAGCCTTTGGTCCAGATCGCCGTCGCTCGGATCGAGCGTGCGCGCCATCTCGCCGACGCTCATCGCCTCGTCCCACGCATCGACCGCGGCGAACGTGTCCATCAGCCCGACAAGGTCGCGCTTGGACAGCTTCTTCTGTTGTCGCAGGATGCCGAGCACCTTGGGGGCGAACCACTTGCCAACCTCGAGCTGATCCGCCGCGGCCGCGGCGTCCATCGTCTTGAAGGCGAGCTTGGCGTTGCGAACATCGTGCATCCACTCGTACTCGGCCGCAGCGAACTTGCCGGCCGAATCTGACGTGTCGAGGCTCTTCACATCCTTGCCCGAGGCGCTCTTCCCCTTCTCGTTGGTATGACGCAGGGCGACACCCCACATCTCTTCGTGGGCGACCATGTTGCCTGGATCGAACCGCACGCCCTTGGCGTACAGGATCAAGGCGTACGGATAGTTCGAGCTGGACGCGCTCTTCCGGGCGTGTTCCAGGAAGGACCCAGCCTTGGCCGGATCCGGAACGAACGGTTCGCTGACGGACTCATCCTTGTTGCTCTTGTTGAAGATCGCCACGGTGGGAGCACGCTCCGAATGAGGTCAAGGAGGAGACGAATCGGTCGTCACGGGGCCGGGCCGAGCCGGACCCGCGGACCCGGCACCGGTGGAGGCCGACGCCAAGCCATGAAGCGCGACCAACATCACGGACCATGGCGGGGCAAGGCACGCCACGCCCGGGACCCGAAGCCGCGCCGGGTTGCGAAAACGCCCATCCGGGCCTCTCTCGCGGGCTCGGCACGATACGCGGGCCCCGGAACAGGGTCAACGGACGATGAAGTCCCCAACCGCTGCTGGCGGGGGTACGATCGTCGTCCCATGGACGCTGAGACTGATATTCGCCCCGACGGTTCGAACCCCGCCCATCCTTCTTCGGACGCGGACCCGCCCACGGTTCCGTCGACCCGAGCAGAAGCCGAGGACCGGGCCGAAAATCTGGGCCGCGCGCTCGCGGCGAGCCTTCAGATCGTCTTGCACCCCGCGCCGGTCCTGCGCGAGAAGACGAACGCGGTCGACCCGGCCGATCCGGCGGTTCAGGCCGTGGCCCAACGGATGATCGAACTGATGCACGAAGCCCCTGGGGTCGGCCTGGCTGCTCCCCAAGTCGGGCTCCCGTGGCGAATGTTCGTGGCCAACGCCGGTGAAGAGGATCCCGTCGACCGCGTCTTCTTGAATCCTCGCATGGAACTGACCGCCCCCGACGGCGGCCGGAGCCCGATGGAATCGATGGAAGAGGGCTGCTTGAGCCTCCCGGGCATCCATGTGCACGTCCGCCGGCCCGTCTACGCCGCCATCTACGCCACGGGCCTGGACGGCCAACCCTTCTCGCTCGCCGCCGACGGATTCGTCGCCCGGGTCTGGCAACACGAGTTCGATCACCTCGAGGCCACGCTGATCATCGATCGCATGGGACCACGGGATCGGCTGGCCAACCGCCGAGCCCTCCGGGATCTTCAGGACGCCGCCGGCTGAGTCTGGGCCCGCGCCGGTCGCGGATCGGTTCCGCCATTCCGCCAGCCAGTCCATCCTGCTGAGGGAGCAATTCGGTGCGCATCACCTTCATGGGTTCGGGCGCTTTCGGCCTGCCAACCATCGAACGACTGGCCGACGAGCACGAGATTGCCCTCGTCGTCAGCCAACCCGCCCGGCCGGCCGGGCGCCGGCGATCGGTCACGCCAACGCCGATTGCCGCGTGGGCTGAGGCCCGGGGATTGGACACGTTCACGCCGGAACGCTTGGATTCCGCCGCCCGCTCGCGGATCGCGGCGGCCGAGGCCGATGCCCAAGTGGTGATCGCCTACGGCCACAAGATTCCCGCATCGCTCACCGAAGCGGCGTTCAGCATCAATTTGCACGCTTCGCTCTTGCCGCGCTGGCGCGGTGCAGCGCCGATCAACCACGCGATGGTCGCCGGCGATGCCGAAACAGGCGTCAGCGTCATTTCGCTCGCTCGAAAGATGGATGCCGGGCTCGTCTACGGCGTGGCCCGGACCGCCATCGACCCGTTTGAAACCGCGGGGGAACTGCACGATCGACTGGCGCTGCTCGGCCCGGATCTGGTGGCCAATGTGCTCGATGCGCATCGCCGCGGGGCGGCCGAAGGAACATCACAGGACCCCGACGCGGTGACCGCCGCGCCGAAGCTCTCTCGCGCGGATGCCGTCCTGGACTTCACCCGCCCGGCGGCCGACGTGCGAGCCCGAATCCATGGATTCACGCCCTGGCCGGGCTGTTCCGTTCAGATCGGCGACCACGCCTTGAAGCTCACGCGGGTTCGAGATGTTCCGGATCGCGAGAGCGTCGAAGGCGGAGCAGATGTCCGTGCGGGCGATGCGACCAACGCCGGGCACGCGGGGCACGCCAGAGTCGATACCCGTGGCCGTCCCGACACCGCCGACGCCGCCGACACTTGCGACACCGCCGGGCCGCGCGGAACCCCGGGCACCCTCGATGCCGATGGCTGCATTGTGTGCGGCGCAGGCCGCCTGGAACTCGTCGAAGTCTGCCCCCCGGGCAAACGGGCGATGAGCTTCGATGACTTTCGGCGCGGCCAACACCTTGAAGCAGGTGCGGCCGTCGCGTCGCCCGCGATCCGCGGGTAGACGGCCCGCGCTCCAGCGGGCCAGTCACGTCCGCCGGCGAGTCGTTCGCCTCTTGCCCCGTTTGCCGGATCGGAATCGTCCGCGCAACCGAGCGACCTCGCGCGCCGCCGCGGGCACATGGGCCGCGCACCGCAGGTCCTCGAATAGTCTCGTATGGCCCAGAGATTGAACTGGTTGCCGCTTCTGAATTCGTCCACCATGGGTCGAGCCCTCGGGAACCAGAGGCGCACGATGTCCCCGTCGAGGAACCAATTGCCCATGCGCACGCCCGTTTTGACGTTGGCTTCAGCCCTGGCCGCAGGATTGACGCATCCCGCCCTCGCCGATCTTCCCCTCGAGTGGGATCTCCGCGTTGCGGCCCGAAGTTCCGAAACGACGGGCTTCAATCTCCCCGCTGGAGCGACGCTGCAGGCGGCCGATCTGGCCGACGACGGCGCCATCGCGATGATCTTCGCCACCGCCGATCCGCCGGCACGTGGGCTCTGGATCGGCAACGGCGACGGCGGTGCGGTCGTGTGGTCCGCGGCCGACCTGGGCAGCGCGAGCGCGCCGGCCATCAACCAGAGTGCCGTCGTCTTTACCGTGGGCTCACGAGACGCGGCCAGCTTGCTGCGCGTCGACCGCGCCGACGGCTCCTTGAGCGTGCTCTTGAACGCCCAAGCCGCCGACATTGTCCCTGCATCGTTGGCCGCGGCCAATCCGTCCCTGGCCGCCACCGGGCTTACCGGCGTCAGGGTGGAGCGGCTCGACGGCACGATCGCGTGGCTGGCGATCGAAAATGAGCAGAGTCTTGAACTGGCAGTCGCCGGACCGGAGCTGGTGAACCTCGACACCAGCGTTGGTTCGGCCGCCCTTGGCGGGGTTGGCGGGCGCGTGGAATTGGCCAACGGCGGGCAGCAGATTCGCCGCTACGACTTGCCCGACTTTTTCATCTTGCTGGCCGAAGACGTGGGGGCGCGAACCGGCTCTCCGCTGCAGTCGATTGATTCACGCGTCGACTTTGATGCGACGGGGCGCGCCGCGTTCGTCTCGACCCGGGTGGATGGAATCCAGTCAGTTCGCCTGTCCAACGGGACACTTGATTTCGACGTGGCCGACGTCAACCGCACAAACATTCAATCGCTCGACGCTGGCGACACGGTTCGCCCGGGCGTCGCGCCCACCACGCGGCGGGTCGTGTTCAGCGGGACCGACGAGACCGGTGTTCAGACCGCTTTCTTGGCCGACGGGACAGACGTTGTCGTGATCGCGCACGTCGGAGATCCGGTCGCCGCCGATGTCGAGGGCGCTTTCATCGGGTCGATTCAGCCGAACCTGAACATCAACGACCTCGACCAAACGTCGTTCATCGTCGAGTTGGTCGACGCCGACGGCGCTTCACTCGGACAAGCTTTGCTCGTGGCCGAGCCAGTTGCGGACCCGCCGGGAATCGTCGGCGATCTGGATGGCGACGGCGACGTGGACTTCAGCGATCTGTTGGGCGTCCTTTCAACCTGGGGCACCGATGATCCGGTGGCCGACTTGAGCGGGAACGGCACCGTCGACTTTGCCGATCTGCTCCTGCTCCTGAGTGAATGGACCGGTTGATGACGTCCGTCGCGGCATCCGCGGTCAGGGATCGATGCGCCGGCGCTCGGCGTCGCGATTGAGACCCCTGGAATCCCCACGAATTCCAGCCGCCATCGCGCGAACCGCCCCAATCGTTCGATAGCATCGGTTTCCGAGGAAGGGCCAGCGCGAACCGAAGCGTCCGGAACGCCAATGTCCATCCTCCGACCGCCGCTGACGGGTCCCCGAGGGACTGTTCAGCGGCCTGGAACGAGGGGTCCAAGATGCAAATCACTGAGCGCGGGCAGAACGCCACTGGCCAAGGCGACGTCGCCCACCTCCACGACGGACGACCGACGTCTCGGTCCGCAGGCGGCTGGTCTGTCGGACTCAGCACGCTGATGCTCGCAAGCGCCGCGGCCGCCGGCGGCCCGACCTACGACGGCTTCGAGTTGCAAGCTCGCAGCAACATCGTCGATGGTTTCAACCTGCCGGCGAACTCATCGTTCAACAGCGGAACCCCGGCGATCGCCGATGACGGCCGCGTTTCAATCCGGCTGCTCTCGATCGGCGGCGCCGGCGTCAGCGGTATTTGGGCTGGCCCGGGCAACGGCAGCGGGGGTGTCGCTCTGAACCTCAACGATCCGGACCGCTTTGCCGGCGATGTGGTCTTCGGCCCCGGCGGCATCTACTTCGAAATCTTCGACGTCTTCACCGACGGCATCTGGCGACTGAATCCGCTCGGCAGCTTCGATCAGGTCCTGGCGCCGGGCGGTCCATTCGGATTCAACCAGTACAGCGGACCCGGCCCGCTCGATGATGGGCGAATCGGTGTTCGTGGCGGTTCCTTCAACGGAAACCGCTGGGTCATTGGCGGCGCGGGTACCCCGATCTCGTTGGTCAGTGCGTCGGACGCGGGCGTCGGATTCCTGTTCGTCCCGGCGACCAATCCGGCCGGGCGCCTGGCGGGAAAGATCCGCCTCGGATCGACGGCCGGCTCCGATCCGGATCAGATTCGACGCTACGACCTGGACGGCACCTTTGTGGTGCTGGCGGAAGACGACGACGGCGATCCGAGTGCCCCGTTCAGCGGCTTCGACAACGGCGTTTCGATCACGGACAACGGTGCGGTTGCGTTCATCGCCTCGCTCGTCGGTGGAGGCCGCGGCGTCTTCCTCGCCAACGACACGGGGATCACCACCATCGCGACCACCGCCGATCCATTGCTCGGCGCGATCAGCTTTTTTCGGCCGGACCTCAACGATGCCGGCACCGTCGTCTTCCGCGGGACGGATGCTGCTGGCCTGGACGCCGTATTCGTTGGTGACGGAGGCCCGTTGCTCCGATTGGTCGGCGAACACGACGTCCTGCCGACGGATCTTGGCCCGGCGCGAATCGACCAGAACGACGGGGCGGTCACGTTCGGCGGGGCGCCGCGCATGAATGCGGCCGGCGACGTGGTCTTCGCCGCCACGCTCACTCCGCCGGACAATAATCAGATTGAATGGGGCACCGGGTTGTTCGTCGCCCGGGCCGCACCCGCGGGGAATCGAGCGGATGTGAACGGCGACGGATCGGTCGACTTCCAAGACTTGCTCGCCGTGTTGGCCGGCTTTGGCGGGAGCGATCCAGATCTCGACGTCGACGAAGACGGAACGGTCGGATTCAGCGACGTGCTGGCGGTCTTGGCCGCGTGGGGAACGTAGTCCAGCGGTGGAGGAATCGGGGCCCGCACGCTGCTTGATGGTTCAGCCCACTGGTTGACCAATCGAGACGGTCAGAGCGCGCCGCGAGCGGACCACCAAGTCTTTGACGGGGGAATTGCACGATGCACGGGCATGATGAACGGCCGGACCACCGGTCAGCGCGATCGGTGCGCACTGGAGCCAACGCCCTGAACGGGCACGCGACGCGACACGTCGCGCAGGGGGACGATGGGCGGCCAGTCGGGCGGCCAGTTGGGCGGCCGGTTGGGCCGCCCACGAGGGATCCAACCCGGCGGGCAACTCGTGCGCAAGCCCCGCGGAGGTCGCAGCGAGCGGCGCATCAGGCACGAACATGGTCATCCGGATGGCTGGGGATCGTCGCCGCCGCAACGACGTTCGCCGTGGCCAACGGAGCAACGCCCTCGGTCACGTTCGTCGACGCGGGCCGTGCACCCGCGGTACCCGACGCCGCCCAGGCCCAGCCGCATGGAACGGCCGACCGACGGGCCCGTGAGCTGGATCACGAGATGCCCACCGACATCGCCAACGAATCGGTCGACGCATCGTCTGGCCAATTGGTCCATGGCCGAGCGTGGCGTCTGGAACCGACCGCCGATCAAGTTGTGTCAATCGCGCTGCCACACCCGGCCGCAAGCCGGGGGCCACGGTTCGTTCATGGAGCGAGCCTCGGCGATGGTCCGTCGGTGCTCGCGGTCGATCCGACCGGTCGTCGTCTGGCGATCGGCCATCGAACGGTGGCCACCGACTTCGAAATCATCGAAATCTGGAACGTCGGATGCATCGACGAGTCAATGCACTTGGCCGGCTCGTTCAAGGTGGCCGACGCGCCGCGTGGACTCACCTGGGTCGACGCCCGGACGCTCTTGGTGTCGTGGGGGCCCGTTGGCGGTCCCGGCGGTCTGGATCTTTGGGACATCGACCCCACGACCGCCGCCTCTGGCCGGCTTTCGTCGGTGGCCGCCGGCCCCTTGCCGGGCCAACCCGTCTTGCATCCGAGCCAACCCGTGGTCTACGTGCCTGACGCCCTGGAGGCGACCATTCGATGGTGGACGGTCCGACCCGGCGGCCAGCTCGTCCCCGGCGCAGGCTTTGATTCGCCAATCGCCGGCGGGCGGATGCGCGGCTCCGTTGGTCCGACCGGGCCGCCCGGGCATCGGGAAGAAGCTGGCCCCGAGCGTTCATCAATGATCCATCTGCCGGGTCCGTCGCCGCGGTCGCTCGGCGGGGCCGGGCCGCTGGAGGTGGCGGTCGCGGCGTCCGGCGAGATGCTGCACTGGATTGCCCCGGGAGGACTCCGGGAAGAGCGAGGGATTCTGGGCCGCGTCGCCATCAAGGCGTCGGGATCACTTGATTCGGCCCACATCAGCCTGCGGCGACTGGACGCGTCAGGGCCGATCGGGCTGGAACTCGTCCCTCCGGTCGGTGGATCGGGGCCGTCGGGATCGTCCATCGCCCCCGGAACTGCTCCCGGACGTGGCCCTGGAAGCGGCCCCGAGCGTGGCCCCGGGGTTGGCCCTGGAAGTGGCCCCGGACGTGGCCCTGGAAGCGGCCCCGGAACGCAGCCCAGAACGGCCCACAGCCCCGAGTTCGTGGTAATCGCCTTCGGCGACGACGGCAGCCTTCGGAGCTACGAGCTTGCGCACGCCTCCGACGGTGCCGGCGCCGGGGCCTTCCCCCATCTCGCCCCCCATCCGGTCAGAATCATCGGCCGGGTCCGGGAAGTCTCGTTGACGGCCATCGATCGCCTCAGGCTCGCACGCCCAGGCCGGCTTGCGGGGATCGCTCGATCCGGGGACCGGATCGTGGTCAGCACCGGCGGTCGCGAGACTGACTCCGGATCGGCCGCGGGCGTCCATCTCGTGCGGGTCGCCGAGGATGGAACGTTGCACCGAGCCGGCCACGCCGTCCGAAAACCTCGCTCCACCGGGGCAGCGGGGATGGTTGTCGTCGCTCCGCACGCGGGCCAAGATCCGGTCGACGGCCCGTGATTCGCACAAACGGGGCGTTCGCATTCGCTGCTGGCAGCTGCGCCAAGACTGACTCGTGGCCGACAACGGCGTCGGACCGCCTCCCCTTGACCCTGGCCCGAGATCGGGTGCACGCGGTTGCCGAAGCCCGAATTCCAGACTCCGCCACGCCCCCGATCGAGCTGGATCCGGGGACGTTCCCAGGGCCCGGCTCCAGGCCCCGGACCCAAAGGCGGCGGGGCACGATCGAATTCTTCCGCCTCCGATCCGGGGACCGGTTGCTCTGGACGCTGGCCCGCGCTCGCCTGCCGTGTTATTTTGAATCATGCCCCGCTCAGAACCGACCGCATCGTCCGCCGGATCGAAAGATGGCTCCGCCGAGCACTTGCTCCGCGAAGCCGGTCGTTCCGCCGACTCCTCCGAGTTCTTCTCGCCCGTTCCGCACGGCTACCGAAAGGGCCGCCACAAGTACGTGGTGGTGCTCGGCACGGTCATGTCGGGACTCGGCAAGGGAATCTTTTCCTCGAGCCTCGCCAAGCTGCTCAAGGACAAGGGACTCTCGGTCGCGCCGATCAAGCTCGAGGGCTACCTCAACATCGACTCGGGCACGCTGAATCCGTACCGGCACGGTGAAGTGTTCGTGCTGGCCGACGGGACCGAGTGCGACATGGACCTGGGAACCTACGAGCGCATGCTCGACCAGGAACTGTCGCGGTCGAACTTCTGCACCAGCGGTCAGGTCTACTCCACGATCCTTGAGCGCGAGCGCAAGGGGGGGTATCTGGGTCGTGACGTGCAGATGATCCCGCACGTCACTGGAGAGGTGAAACAACGCCTGCGGAAACTCGCCATGACCGGCGGCGTCAACGGGGCCGAGGCGGATGTCGTCTTCGTCGAGGTTGGGGGCACGGTCGGCGACTACGAGAACGGGTTTTACATTGAGGCGCTGCGAGAGCTGGCATTCGAAGAAGGCCGCGATTGCGTCTGCTTCGTCGCCCTGACGTACGTGCTGGAACCGCAGGCCCTGGGTGAGCAGAAGTCCAAGGCGGCGCAGCTCGGCATCAAGTTGCTGATGGAAGCCGGCATTCAGCCGCACCTCATCGCCTGCCGAGCCAAGAGTGAAGTGACCGAGACGGTCAAGCAGAAGATCTCGATGTTCTCGAACGTCCCGATCCGCCGCGTCTTCTCGATGCACGACCGCGAGTCGATCTACGTCATCCCCGAGGCGATGCGGGCCGAAGGCCTCGACAACGAGGTTCTTTCCCAGCTCGATTTGCACGGCAGCGTTGACCCGCGGCACGAAGATGAGTCCCGCGCACGCTGGAATGCATATGCGGGTCGCATCGAGTCGGTGCGCAACCACAAGCTGACGTTGGGACTGGCCGGCAAGTACGCGTCATTGCGGGATGCGTACGCCTCGATCGACAAGGCCATCGAACACGCGTCGACCCACCTGTCGGTCGATGTCGATGTCCAATGGATGGATACGTCGTCGATCATTCGTGAAAACGCCGCCGACGTCTTTGGCGAACTCGGCGTCCAAGCCCTCATCATTCCGGGTGGATTCGGCGATCGCGGCGTCGAAGGCAAGATCGCCTCGGCCGAATGGGCACGAGAGAGCGGTACGCCGTTCCTTGGAATCTGCCTCGGATTCCAGTGTGCGGTGATCGAGTACACACGGAACGTCCTGGGGCATCTCGACGCCCACTCCACCGAGTTCACGGACGCGGGCGACGATTCGGTCATCAGCGAATTGCCGGACCAGAAGTTGATCGAAGGCCTGGGCGGTTCGATGCGACTCGGCGCCCAAGACCTGAAGATCGCCGAAGGTTCCCTGGCGTGGTGGTTATACCGCGAACGCACGATCGTGCGTGAGCGATTCCGTCACCGGTACGAAGTTGAGCCGCGGTTCATCGAACGCCTGGAGAAAGCGGGTCTGCATTTCTCCGGCCGTCACCCCGAGCACCCGATCATGCAGGTGCTCGAACTCGACCAGGACATCCATCCTTACTACGTCGCGGCGCAGTTCCACCCGGAACTGACCAGCCGGCCCGTTCGGCCGCAGCCGATGTTCATGGGACTGATCGCCGCGGCCGTGGCCCGCACCACCGATCGCCTCGAGCCAGATGACCCGATTTCGACGTGGCTCCGCTCGCCGGTCAGCGGCACATCGGCCGCGGGCGAAGGCGGGCCGGCTGGCTCCATCAGCGGGCGCGGCGGCATCCGAACCGAAACTCCCCGCGCGGCCACCGCCCGGGGATAATGGCGTCCCACTGATCCCCACCCGGCGGAGACTCGGCGTCCCCACGTCGGGTGGTGTTCTGTCGGGCACGGCGGCCACGAGGCGGCCGATCGGAAGCGGGAGCGAGAGGCGGCGGCAGGACGCGCGAATCGCGCCGCCGTCAAAATCGTCGATTGCGGCATCACATCGAGCACCAGCGGCGTTTGGCCAACCGGCCTCCGTGGGCCCCTGGGCGGAATCGAGACCCGTGATGGTGGGTCATCGAGGTGTCCCTCGACCACCACGCGCCAGTCAATTCTCGACCACAAACTGCGTTCCCACCAGGATTTCGACTCTCGGCGCCGCGAGACCGGACGATTCTCCGGGAGTCGGGGGATGGTGCGAGCTGCGGATCCGTACGACACTTTGAACTTCCCGCCGAGGTCGACTGGACCCGGCGACATCCGCGACCCCTGAATGTCCCGTCACCGCCGGCTCGCCGGACGCGCCGGCGGGTCAAGGAGCTTCCCACCATGCGACGCAGCACAATTTTTGCCCTCGCTTCTGGCGCGTTGATTCTGACCGCTTCGGCTTCCGCCCAGTTGGGCACCACCGGCCAGCCGGCCCCCGACCAGCGCCGACCCGGCACCCGCGCCGCCGAAGACCCGGCGATGCTCGCCAAGGTCTGGGCCTGGCAAGCCCACAGCACGGCCGACGCGGCCAAGCTCGACGACGCCGGCCGGACCGCCCTGCAAGCCGCGTACGTTGCGACCCGCAAGGAGTTCGCCCCCAAGATCGAAGCCGCGCGGCAGACCCGGCGCAACCAGGGACGCTCGTTCGAGGACGCACGCAGCGACCGCGGCATCGGTGCGACCGGAGGAGCCGGTGGCGGCGGCCGAGGCGGTCGCGGTGGCGCGGGTGGCACCGGCGGCGCGGCCGGTGGAGCTGGCGAATCGGGCGGCCAAGCGGCCGGCCGCGGACGGGGGCGAGCGGCTCAAGCTGAGACCGCAGTGACCAAGACCATGGCCGAGGCCAAGGCGGCCCTCAAGGCGCGTCTCACGCCAATCATGAACGCCGAGCAGGCCAAGATGGCGATGAATTCCCTCGGCCAGTTCGACGTTCGCTACGACCGCATGGTCGAGTCGATCATGTCGCTCAAGCTTGACGACGCCAAGACGCTCGCGGCGATCGCGCCGGTCCGTCGGCATACCGAGCGCGTTGCGGTGCTGGCCAGCCAGGATCCCGCGCCGCAGGCACGTGAGCGCATGGTGGCCAACCAGGAGTCCATGCGAACCCTTCGCACCGAGCTCGAAGCAATCATCGGCGCCGAAGCTGTCCAAACCGTGCAGTCCAGCTTGCGTGGACGAGGTGGACGCGGTGGCGACGGAGCCACGGGCGGCCGCGGTGGTCGCGGCGGCGACGGCGCCACCGGCGGACGCGGCGGTCGCGGCGGCGACAACGCCACTGGCGGCCGTGGTGGTCGCGGCGGCGCTGGTGCCACCGGCGGACGCGGTGGTCGCGGTGGCGACGGTGCCACCGGCGGACGCGGCGGTCGCGGCGGCGACGGCGGAGCGACGGGCACCCGCGGTGGCGGCGGCACGGCGGCCATCGGTCAGCCAGCTCCCAACTTCACGCTCACGGCGGCGAACGGCTCGAAGGTTTCCCTCGAGCAGTACGCCGGCAAGATTGTTGTGCTGCAGTGGATCAACCCCGAGTGCCCAGTTTGCCGGCGCGTCACCTCGAGCGGCCGCGTCAACGCGATGCAGGCCGAACTCGCGAAGCTCGACGATGAGGTCGTGCACTTGACGATCAACAGCACGGCCAAGATGGATCCCAAGGTCAGTGCGACGTACCTCGCCGCCCACGACCTGAAGATCCCGGCCTTGATCGACGCCGACGGCACGGTTGGCAAGCTCTACGCCGCCCGGACGACCCCGCACATGTACGTGATCGACAAGGCTGGCGTGCTTCGCTACCAGGGCGCGATCGACGATGACATGGGTGGACGCAAGGGCGACGCGGCGACCAACTACGTGGTCAACGCCGTCCGCATGATCACCACCGGCGAAACGGTCACCCCCGACGCCACCCAGCCCTACGGCTGCAGCGTGAAGTACGCCCGCGACTGAGCCGGCAACGCTGCGTGAACTTGTGACGCATCCATCGCGGAGGGCCCGTCGACATTCCCGTCGACGCGGCCCTCCGCGACGTTTTGGACCCTCGTCGGACATCGCCGGACTGGCTCCGTCCGCGGCTGCGTCCGGCTCCGTCCGGCTTCCTTCGACTGAGTTCAATCGGGCTCAGTCCGGCTCAGTCCGGCCGGACGATCGGGCGGGCCGCTTGTCCGACGTGCGAACGCCCGGCGTTCAGCCGCCATCAGCTGTCGTCCGCTGGCCGCTGGCCGTCGGCCGTCGGCTGTTGGCCAATGGCAGTTGGCCGTCGGCCGTCGGCCGTCGGCTGTCGTCCGTTGGCTCATGGCCGATGGCCGACGTCAGCCGCCGAGCCAGCCGCCGCCCCCGCGCGTCGACCGCGATGCACCCGCGCCCCAGCCTGTCCCGCTGCATCCGCGGCCTCCACGCCGAGGGAGCACCACGCCACGAAAAACGCCCCCGGACCGCTGAAGCGGGCCAAGGGGCGTGAAGTGGCGAAGCCGGGACTCGAACCCGGGACCTCAGGGTTATGAATCCTGTGCTCTAGCCAGCTGAGCTACTTCGCCGTGGAATCGGGCATGGTACCCATTCCCTCGATCTCGGCAACCCCTCGCCGCGGGCCGGTCTGGGATCTCGACGGATCGGCAAATTGGGCACCGAAACGAGAGGGCGACGATCACCGAGCGGACGCTGCGAAGCGGCCGAGCGAAGCCCCCGGCTTGCAGAACTGGGGGCCCGCCGGTGATGATCACCGAATGCCCCAGCCCGCCCCCCGACGTTCGCGCACGCTCATCGACTGGTCCACTGGTCTCTGGCGTTCCCGCCGCGCGGCTCATCCGCCCGCCCCGCGCCGCGCCCGCTCCTCCGCCTCGCGCACCGCGATGGCCGGCGTCCTCGCCGCCACCGGACTCGCGCATCCGGCCATGGCAACCTGGTCGATCGTCATGGCCGACGCGGCAACCCGCGAGGTTTCCGTCGGCACCGTCACGTGCTTGAACAACTTCGACCTGCTGCGCATCGTGCCGGTCGTGGTGGTCGGCGAAGGAGCCGGCGCCTGCCAAGCAGCGGGGGACTTCAATGGGATCCGGCGGCCGGTGATGTTCAACGGCCTCCGGCAAGACCGCACGCCCGCCTCGATTCTCGTTTCGCTCGCCGGCATCGGTGGTCACGCGTCACGGCAGTACGGCATCGTCGACACCGAAGGCGAGGCGATCACGTTCACCGGAACCGCGACGTCGGAATGGACCGGCGGCATCACCGGATCCGTCGGCACGCTCCACTACGCGATCCAGGGCAACATTCTGGCCGGCCCCTGCGTGGTGCCGGCCATTGAAGCGGCGATCGTCGAAACCGATGGCGACATGGCCGACCGAATGATGGCCGGCATGCTCGCCGCGCGGATGGCCGGCGGCGACGGTCGCTGTTCGTGTGCCGGCTCGCCGCCGACCGCCTGCGGTTGCCCGCCCCCGGCGTTCGACAAGAGCGGCCACATCGGCGGCATGATCGTCGCCCGGGTGGGGGATGCGGATGACCCGGCCTGCACCAGCGGCGGGTGTGCCGACGGCGACTACTTCATGCGGCTGAACGTCGCCTTCCAGCCGGGATCGGCCGACGACCCCGTCGACCAACTCACCGAAGCCTTCGACGCGTGGCGACTCGAACGAGCAGATCGCATCGATGCCTTGGTGACCCTCGTGGAAGCGACGCCGGAGATGGTCGCCAGCGCGCAGGGAGCCGGGGCGATCCGCATCGTTCCGCGAACGGCCAGCGGCGCCGTGCCAGCCACGCCCGCCCGCTCGATTGCGGTGACCCACGCCGCCGACTCGGCCGGCATCGCCCTCATCGGTTCGCCGCAGCCGCTTCCCGATGGCACGTGGCTCGTGCCCCTGACCGGCGGCGCGACCGATGCGACCGGCACTGACCGATTCCGCATCGTCCTCGACGACGGGATCGCCCAGTACGAACGCATGCCGCAACCCGTCGTGACGCACCTGGCCCGCGGTGATGTTGACGGCGACGGGGAGATCGGCTTCCCCGACCTGCTTGGCGTGCTCTCGGCTTGGGGCGGCTGCGGCCCGCCGCTCGAATCCTGCACCGCTGACCTCGACGGTGATGGCGACGTCGACTTCGTGGACCTCACGACGATGCTGACGTTCCTCGGCGACACCCCGTGACCGGCGATGGGCCGAGCCGGTCGTCGTCGCCCGTGCCCGTGCCCGTGCCCGACCCTGCAACCGCACCCAACGACGGCCACGCGATCGCCGGCGGGTCCACCGCACACCCGCCGGCCGGGCCACCAGCTGCAGCACCCGTACCAGCGCCACCATCGTTCACCGTTGCATCCACGCCGCCGCCGGCCACACCGCCGCCGAATGCCCGCCCCGTGCCGCCGCCGCGCCCGGCGGTTCGCCCCGGCCGTCGCACGCCGTTTCCTTGGCGCGGCTGCCCGCACTGTCGCCGTTCGCAGCCCTGGCTCCGATGGCTCATCAAGAGCGGCTCGTGGAGTCGGTGGCCGTGCGCCGGCTGCGGCCGCACCCTGCGCTTCAGCATGGTGCGCCGCATGATCATCGTGTTCTTCGGCCTCGCCGGCGTCGTCATGCTCCTGCAGTTCGCGTTCTTTGGCGGCCTGCTCGGCGGCTCGCCGGCGGCCGCGGCCTGGCGCTACGGCGGCGGGGCGCTCGTGGTCATGCTCGCCGGACTCATGCTCGACGGCATCTACGCGGCCGACGATGAACGCGTGCGTTGCCCCGGCTGCCGGCACGACCTGCGCGCCGCCGTCGCCGCCGGTCGGCTGCGCTGCGCCGAGTGCGGGCGCGGCACGCCGCCCTTCATGCAACCGCCCCCCGCCACGGAATGAACCGGGACGGGGGGCAGTCGGAAGGTTGGTTCACCAGCGTGCCGGCGAACAAGGACCCATCAGGTCACGGGCACGGTCCAAAGCCCGCGATCATGATGATCAGATCGCTGAAGTTCACGAAGCCGTCCCCGTTCAGGTCGCCGGGGCAGGGTCCGCCGGGGCACGGGCCCCAGCTGGCGAGGATCACGAGCAAGTCGGAAATCGTCACCACGCCGTCGCCGTCGACATCGCCCGGGCAGGGCAGCGTGTCGGGCTTGCACTTGCCGGCCGGGCCGGCGGCGTACAGGCCGAGGATCTCGTCGGCGCTCAGGGCCCGAGAGAAGACTTCAACTTCATCGATGCAGCCGTTGAAGAAGCCGGTCGCCGAACTCGAGCGCGAGCCGATTCGGAAGTTGCCGGTGTTGGCCAGCGACGCTGGCCGGCCGGTCGGGTTGAACGTCGCCACCAGGGCGCCATTGATGTAGAAGCGGCCGCCATCGGGCTGATCGCGATCGACGGTCACCGCCACCAGACTCCACTCGTTCGCCGGCACCGAAACGCCGGAGAGGAAGTTCGTGAATCCGGCCCCCGAGCCATTGTCGGCGAGCTGAATCGCGAGCTGCCGCGTGGTGCCGAAGATGAAGAACGAGTAACCCTGGACCGTTCCGATGGCTTCAAGCCGTTGGTCGACGATCTTCTGGGTCCCGCCGACTCCCGCCGCGGGGCGAATCCACGCGTCGATCGAAAGATCTTCCTGGCCGATGGTCAGTTCGGGAGCGGGGGTACGCTCGACGGCCGAGGCACCATCGAAGCAGAGGGCTCCGTCAACGTAGCCGGCCACCGGCGTGGGGCTGCCGATCCAGGTGCCGTCGGCGCCCTGGATGAGTTCGTCGGCCACCGGGCCCGCCGACTCGTCGAGCGGGAACCAGCCGATCATGCTCGACGGCGGCTCGTAGCACGGGCACTCGGCCATGCACTCGACGTCCATCCGGTATCGCCAGCCGAGATCGCAAGGATAGCCGCCAAAGATCGGGCCGCTGCCGTCTTCCGGCGTCAGCGAGATCCAGTACTCGCCCGGGGCCGGCAAGCACACCATGACCTCGGTCGCCTCACAGTCGAAGCTGTAGCCGACGGCGTACTCGATGGGCGCGTCACAACTGCCGCCCATGATCCGTACCGCGGCGGGCATGGAACTCTGCAGCTTCACGCGAAGCATGCTGCTGCCGTCACCGTCAAAGTCGGGCAGGAAAATGCGGTAGGCGTCCTGATCCTGCACGCCGCCTTCGGCCCACAGTCGGCCGCACACAGTGGTGCCGCATTCGATCTCGTCGAACATTTCGGCGCCAGCGATCTGGCAGCCATTGTTCAGCGCGGTGCCGCACGGTTCGTCCTCAAAGAACGAGTCCGAGGGGCACTCGATCGGGCAGGGCTCGGGGCCGATGTCGCCACAGCCCGGGGCCAGGTCCACGTCGCCCACGCCGCCCTTGAGGGAAACGGGCCACGGGATGAGCCAGCTGGTGGAGATCGGCGTGCCCGGGGTGTTGCCGCCCGGCGGGACGCGCTGCACGCCGTAGCTGGCCAGGCCGATGATGTCACCGCCGGTCCAGACGTCGGGCAGATCGGCGTCGCCGCAGCCGTAGTCCGCGCCGCCGGCACAGTTGATCGGGGTGCCGGTGATGCCGGAGATGAGCGTGCCGATGGAGTAGTTGTTCGCGCTGGGCGTCCAACTGCCAGGGCCGCCGACGTACTCGAGCAGCCGGGCGGCATGGCCGACGTCGATGATGCCGTAGTCGCCGGGCATGGTGCGTTCGGCCAGCAACATCTGGCCATCGCGGCCAAAGCTGATGTCCGACACCGGATTGCTCCAACGGTTGACCGTGCTGAGCCAGGGCATCACGACTTCCAACTGCGGTGCGCCGACGAGGGCGCCGCTGGCCGGATCGATCTCGAGCGACCAAATGGAGTTATTCGGTTGGCTCGGGACCGGGACGACGCCCGCCGGCCACGGCGTGCTCGGGCGACCGTTGTCCCGCAGCCACACACTGAAGAACAGGCGGTCTTCGAGCACCGCGACGGCCCAAGGCCGATCACCAAGATCCACGTGCTGGCCATTGGCCGGGCCCGACGGCAGCCACGGGTCGTAGACGTCCATGATCACGCCCGACGAATCGATGCGGTAGATGCCGCCGTCGTCGAGGTTCGTGGCGAAGAACTGGTCGCGCATTTCGTCCAAGGCGATGTTGCCGATCGCCGGACCGCCATTGGGCATTTCGTTCGTGCCGGGACCACCAAAGCCGGTCACCACCCACGGCATGATCTCGCCGGTGACGCCATCGATGCGGTAGATCGCGCCCGGGCCGTCGGGGCCGAGTCCACCGCTGGGGAACGGGTACGCGAGGAAGTTGCCGTACGCACTGGTGGCGGCGGCGTGGATGTCCGGCTCGGGACCACGGCCGAGGGCAAGGCCAAACACCTGTCCCATGTGCCGGGCGATCCACTCGTTCGCCGGCGGGGCCGACGGGATGTTGTTGAACATCGGCGGCGTCCACACGGCGCCGGCCACCGGGAACGGATTGCCGAAGAGCGGAGGAACGCGCACGTCGGTGAGGGTCACGACCGGACCGAAGGGGTCGGGATCGGTGAAACCGCCGCCGGCAAAGCCGGAGTAGCTCGCGGTGATCATGTCGCCCGCTTCGACCGGCAGGGTCGCGGGGGTGGACCCGGCGCTCGCGGCGGCCACGGCCGGGCCGACAGAAGCCGCCAGCGTCAGGCCGGCGAGCAGGGTGGCGGGGCCGAATGGGCGCCGCGGTTCAGGGGGGTTCGGTGTCATCGTCCAGGTGCTCCACGTCTGGGGGCGCGGGGGACCGGGAACGAGCGACGGGGCGCGATGCACGCGGGGATTGCTGGCCGGCGGCCCTCTCAGCCGCGTTTCAGCCCCACGTCCGTGCTCCGCGGACGGGCGGGCGATCGTCGAGCAACCGGCCCTCGACGTCCCAGAGGGATCCGTCCTCCCAGCCGGACCCCTCGCCACCCATGGCGCTCGTCCCGGGCCCCCGTGACCCAAGGATCATGGCCAGCGAGCGTCGCCGGCCTTCTGCTGGGAACACGCATCGCCGCGCGGGCGCGCCCGGCAAGGACAGAAAAACGGGGCGGAATTCCGCGGGCCCAGACATCATTCCGGCCGAGGTGGAGGCGACAGGGTCCCCCAGATTGCCGTCGACCCGGGCGGAAACGCCAGAATTGCGGCGGCACGGGCATTCCCGCGGCCCCGAGCCGCGCCGGGGCCTTTGCTAGAATCGTGTCCCCCGTGGCGGCTTCGGTCGCCCCATGACTCCGCTCCCAGGGCCCCACGCCCGCAGAAGGCACCCTTCTTCCCCATGTCCGACGCCACTGCCCTCAAGGACGCCGCCCGCGCCACGCTCTCCACGCCCCTCGGCGACCGAACGATCTATCGCCTCGACGCCCTGCGTGGCATCGGCGAAGTCGACCGGCTCCCGTATTGCATCAAGGTGCTGCTGGAGGCCTGCCTGCGCAACCTCGACGGACACGTCGTGACCGACGAGGACGTCAAGGCGATCACGCGCTGGAACCCGAACGACGTCGGCGAGACCGAGATTCCGTTCCAGCCCGGCCGCGTGGTGCTGCAAGACTTCACCGGCGTGCCCGCGGTCGTCGACCTCGCCGCCATGCGTGATGCGGTCGTCAAGCTCACCGGCGATGCGTCGTCGGCGTCCAAGGTGAACCCGCTCGTGCCCTGCGACCTGGTCATCGACCACTCGGTCCAGGTCGACGCGTTCGCCAGCGGCATGGCCCTGACGATCAACTCCGAGAAGGAGTTCGAGCGGAACCAGGAACGCTACGAGTTCCTGAAGTGGGGCCAGCAGGCCTTCGACAACTTCCGCGTCGTTCCGCCGGCGACCGGCATCGTCCACCAGGTCAACCTTGAGTACCTGGCCAAGGTGGTCTGGGACTCGGCCGGCCCGGACGGCACGCCGACCCTGTATCCCGACTCGCTGGTCGGCACCGACTCGCACACGACGATGATCAACGGCTTGGGCGTGGTCGGCTGGGGCGTCGGCGGCATCGAGGCCGAGGCGGTCATGCTCGGCCAGCCGATCTACATGCTCCTGCCGGAAGTCATCGGCTTCCGCCTCACCGGCGCGCTGCCGGAGGGCGCGACGGCGACGGACCTCGTCCTCCGCGTGACGGAAATGCTGCGGGCCCACGGCGTCGTCGGCAAGTTCGTCGAGTTCTTTGGCCCGGGTCTGGCCGACATGCCGCTGGCCAACCGGGCCACGATCAGCAACATGGCCCCCGAGTACGGCGCGACCATGGGCTTCTTCCCGGTCGACGAGCAGACCCTGACCTACATGCGGCTGACCAACCGCGACGAGAAGCTCGTTGGCGCGGTCGAGCAGTACTGCAAGGAGCAGGGGCTCTGGCGAGAGGATGATCGCGAGATCGCGTACTCGGCCACGCTCGAACTCGACATGTCGACGGTGGAGCCAGCCCTGGCCGGTCCCAAGCGGCCGCAGGACCGCATCAACCTTTCGAGCATGAAGGACCAGTGGCACCGCGATCTTTCGACGACCTTTGGCCGCGGCGACGGCGGCGGCGGAACCGCGACCGCGGTCGCGTCGCCCAAGGCCGCGGTGAGCTACGACGGGTCGGACTTTGAATTGACCGACGGATCCGTGGTCATCGCCGCCATCACCAGTTGCACGAATACGTCCAACCCGAGCGTGATGATCGGCGCGGGCCTCGTGGCCCGAAAGGCCCGCGAGCTTGGCCTGAACCGCCAGCCCTGGGTCAAGACCTCGCTCGCCCCGGGATCCAAGGTCGTCACCGAGTATCTGAACGCCGCCGGACTCATGGACGACCTGGAAGGCCTCGGCTTCCACCTCGTCGGCTACGGCTGCACGACCTGCATCGGCAACTCGGGCCCGCTGCCCGAACCGATCAGCCAGGGCATCAACGCCAATGATCTCGTGGCCTGCTCGGTGCTCTCGGGCACCCGCAACTTTGAAGGCCGCATCAGCCCCGACATCAAGGCCAACTACCTGGCGTCGCCGCCGCTGGTGGTCGCCTACGCCCTCGCCGGCACGGTCAACATCGACCTGGCCAACGACGCGATCGGCACGCGACCCGACGGCACCGAGGTCTTCCTCCGCGACATCTGGCCGACGCAGGCCGAGATCGACGCCACGATCCAGAAGGCGGTGCTCCGCGAGCAGTTCGCCAGCGAGTACGCCGGCGTCTTCGAGGGCTCCAGTGAGTGGCAGGACGTGGACGCCGCGACCGGCCAGCTCTACGCCTGGAAGGACTCGTCGACGTACATCCAGAATCCGCCGTTCTTTGAGGGGCTGACGTCGGATGTCACTCCGATTGCGCCGATCTCCGGCGCCCGCGTGCTGTGCAAGCTCGGCGACTCGGTGACCACCGACCACATCTCGCCGGCCGGAGCGATCAAGAAGGATTCGCCGGCCGGGTCGTACCTCACCGATGCCGGGGTGCCCGTCTCACTGTTCAACAGCTACGGATCCCGCCGCGGCAACGACCGGGTGATGACCCGCGGCACGTTCGCCAACATCCGCGTCAAGAACCAGCTCGCCCCGGGCACCGAAGGCGGCTTCACCACCGACTTCACGACCGGTGACGTCTCGAGCATCCACGCGGCCAGCCTGAACTACAAGGCCGCCGGCACGCCGCTCGTCGTGCTCGCCGGCACCGACTACGGCATGGGCTCCAGCCGCGACTGGGCCGCGAAGGGCACCTTCCTGCTCGGGGTCAAGGCGGTGATCGCCTCCAGCTTCGAGCGGATCCACCGCTCGAACCTCGTGGGCATGGGCGTGCTGCCGCTGACGTTCCAGAACGGCGAGTCGCACGAAAGCCTCGGACTGGACGGCACCGAGTCGTTCGACGTCCACGTGGACGACGGACTGCAGCCGCGCCAAGACATCAAGGTCGTCGCCCACCGGGCCGACGGCTCGACGGTGCCGTTCACCACCACCTGCCGCGTTGATACGCCGGTGGAAGTCGACTACTACCGCAACGGCGGGATCCTGCACACGGTGCTTCGAAAGATGGCCGAAGGCTAAGTGCCTCAGCCGTCGCCCCGGCCTTCGGCCGGTAGGCACCGCGGAGCGGACCGCGTCGTCGCGATCCGTCTCACTTCACCTTGTACCACCCCTCCCGGAAGAGGAATTCCATGAACGATTTCAAGACCGTGCTCATCGTCGGCCTGCTGGTCATGATCGGCGGCGGCGTGCTCGGCGCCGTTGTCTCCAGCCTCGGCATCGTCGGCTATCTCGTACAGCTCGCCGGCGTGGCGATCTTCACCTACGGCTGCGTGCTGTACGCCAAGCACAAGAACATGAACCCGCTGCTCGGCCTGCTCGGCATCTTCACGTGCATCGGCTTCGCCATCCTGTACTTCCTCCCGGAAGGCACGGGCAACAAGGCCTGATCGAAGCCTGGGCCACGACGGCCCGTTCGAAGATGACCTTCGGAATGGTCGGCCGATCTCGGCGACCTTCCGATGCGATCGATCGCGGCGGACGGAGCATGGCTTCCGTCCGCCGCTTTTCGTTTTGGGTCGCCGGCGCTTCGATGGAAGGGTCGCCGGGCGTGAGCGCGGGCACCGGGCATGGGCATGGGCATGTGCATGGGCACGGGCACGGGCACGGGCACGGGCATGAGCGTCGGGCGGTCGTTGCGTCAGGCGTTCTCGGAGCCCGAATCGTTCGCCCCGCGACGCTTGCGGGCGAAGCCTTCGCCGGCCAATCGGAGCGGCGCGAGCAGCGTGTCGGCCCATCGCGTACCGGTGGCGTTGCCGCGGACCAGGAGAAGTGACTCGTCGTCGTCGGGCCGGCCCCCGCGGTAGTCGGCGACCGCGGCTCCCAGTCGATCCAGGAACGCGTCGTCGTCAGGATCCAGTCCTTCGAGCATGTCGAGCAAGCCGGGCACGCCCAGCATCCGGCCATCGGCATCCCGCGCTTCGCTGATCGCGTCGGTGTAGCACAGCAGGGCGTCGCCGGGGGCAATCTTGAGGTTTGTCTCGTGGTACGGGATGCTCGGCAGGACGCCGAGCGGGATGTTGGCCAGATCGGTGGACCCGCGGGCGGGGTGGGGGATCATCGACCAGGTTCCTTCGGACCGGCGGTGGATCAGTGGTAGCGGATGCCCCGCACTGCAAATCGACATGGTGCGGGACGTCAGGAAGTACGTGGCGACGACGGCGGTGGCGAAGAGATCGCCCGCCCCGACGTCGGCGAACCGCCGGTTGAGCGTGGACACGAATCGCGTCTGGTCGACGTGGTTGATGTGCTGGCGCATCAGGTCGCGCACTTCGCGGGCCGCGCCGGCGATGGCTTCGCCGTGGCCACTGACGTCGGCAAGAATGAACCGCGTGATCCGGCCGCTCGCACACGAACTCACGAAGTGCAGGTCGCCGCCGCTGGCCGCGCCGTCGTACGGGTCGCTCGAGACCCAGACGTCGAGCCCCGCGGTGGCCACGGTGCGGCGGGCGGGTTCGTTGCCGCCCCAGATCTCCATGCACTGCATTCGCCGGTTGTCGGCCATCGGTCGTTGATTCCTCGCGGCGCGGTGTTGGCCGGCCGGCGTGATCCCGTTGACCATCGTACGAGCACGCCCGGCGGAATGAGCCGGCCCGTCGGCCGGATGGGGACATTCCGAGCCTCCGCCGACGCGGCAGATCGCTCCACGGCGGCCTACACTGCGGACATGTCATTGATTGCGACCGGATCCATTGGAATCGACACCGTTCATACCGACCACGGCAGCGCCGAGAAGGTGCTGGGCGGTTCGTGTGCGTACTTCGCCGCGGCCGCCTGCCACCAGGCCCCGGTCCGCATTGTCGCGGCCGTGGGGGGCGACTGGCCGGACGAACACCGCGGTACGCTCGCGGCCTTCGACGGCATCGACCAAGCCGGTCTGGAAGAGCGTCCGGACAGCACCACCTTCGCCTGGGGTGGCCGGTACGAGACGGACATGAATGACCGCGAGACGCTGTTCACCGACCTGGGCGTCCTGGACGAACCTGGCCCGGCGGTGCCCGAGTCCTTTCGGGACAGCCAGTACGTGTTCCTCGCCAACACGCACCCGGCCGAGCAGGCCCGGCTGCTCGAGCACTTCCCGGATCGCAAGATCGCCGTCGTGGACACGATGGACCTCTGGATCAACATCGCCCACGACGACCTGACGACGCTGCTCCAACGGGTCGACGGCCTGGTGCTCAATGACGCCGAAGCCGCGCTGCTCACCGAGCGCCGGAATCCGGTCACTGCGGGCCGGCGCCTCCTGGAGATGGGCCCCAAGTTCGTGGTCGTCAAGAAGGGCGAACACGGCTGCCTGCTCGTTCACCAAGACGGCTTGGCCGCACTCCCGGCGTTTCCGCGCCCGCAGGAATCCGTGGTCGACCCAACGGGAGCCGGCGACAGTTTCGCCGGCGGCATGATGGGCTATCTCGCCCGGGAAGATCGTACGGACATGGAAGCAATCCAGACGGCCCTGGCCTGGGGCACGGTCACGGCGAGCTTCACCATCGAGTCGTTCAGCCTCGGCGGACTCATCGGCGTGGATCGTGCGGCCATCGATGAACGCATGGAAGCTTTCCAAGCCATCGCCCGAGTGGGCTGATCGGCGGTTCGACCGGACCGCCGCCGACCCGGGAAGACGTTCCGGGAGATCCCCCCGGGGGAGGAACCGACCCGTGCTCAAGCGACTCCTCGGCCTGCTGCGCGAGACCTGGTGGCTGGCGCTGATCGTGCTCGCGTTCTCCGTGGGCTCGGGCATCTTCGTCGACCGCATGCTCGGCTGGATGATGGCGGGGGCCTCGACCGTCGTCTTCCTGTACTTCGCGTTCGTGCGCTACGACGACCACGGCGATGAAGCGGCCCGGACGCCCGAGTCGATCGCCGCCGACGGGAAGGGCGACCAGCCCGCGGAACGTCGGACGCCGCCTCCGCCGCCATCTGAGTAGTGGACCGGTTGCTTGACGGGTCGGTCGACTGATCGGTTGATCGGCTGAGTGACTGGCTCGTTGACTGGCTCGTTGGCTGGCTCGTTGGCTGGGCCGGGCCGGCGGCGGACAAGCCCCGCCAACAACGCCACCAGCTCGCGCCGAACGTGCGTTTCACTCGGCCGTCGCCCAAGCCCCATCCCGGTGGGCCGGACGGGATGCGACGTGGCCGGTTCGAGCTCAATCGCCTGGTGCGGGCAGCAGGGAAGGCAGGGCGTCGTGCGGTCCTCAGCGATCTCCGCCCGCTGCGTCCTCCGCGCACGAACACGCCCCGCCGGTACTCGAACGCGGGAGGCGAACGAGACGCGGCGGGGCGTGGCCCGACACCGAATCACCGCCGGGGCGGGATCAGGTGTCTGAAGGTTGGATCCGGATCAGCCGAGGCCGCCGGAACCGACTCCCAGAGGAGTCGATCAGACCATTTCCTTCAGGCTCTTGAGGGCACGCACGGTGACCTTCTTGTGAGCCGGCTTGGCCGGGATGTCCCGGAACTCCTTGAGGAGCGGGATCCACTTGTTCTTCTGGGCGGCCTTGCGCGGCACGGCCTTCTTGGTGATCTTCAGGAGTCCGGGCACCGTGAACTGGCCGGGGCCACGGGTGCCGAGGTCCTTCTGGATCAGCTCGGTCATGGTGTCGAAGACGCTCTGGACTTCCTTCTTCGACAGGCCGGTCTCGGTGGAGATGTCACCGAAGATCTGGCTCTTGGTGCGAGGACGATCCGCGGCCTTGACCGTCGAGCGACGGGCGGGGGCAGCGGTCTTCTTGCGGGTCGTGCGGCTGGCCGCAGCACGAGTGGTGGTCTTGCGGGTGGGAGCCTTGCGGGCCGGAGCCTTGCGCGTGGTCTTTTTCCGCGTGGTCTTCTTCTTGGGCATCGTGAATCCTTTCGTACCCGATGGAAACTGCGACTTTTACAAGCGACGGAGCTGGTCGCAGCGCGGGCAATGTACGCATGTTCTTCGGCTTCCGCTGCCCGTTTGCCCCTGAATTTCCTGCAAAAATGCATCTCTGGCCCAGTTTGGCCCCTGATTTCCAGTGGTTTGCGAGGTTTGACCCCTCGGAAACCGCGCTGTTCACGACGCTTATGGCGCCCTTCGCGCGGCGACCGAAGGCGGCCGCTGATCGCCGAAAAGCACCTAAAAACGTGCCCGAAGTCGATGTTCGTCGAGCGCCGAGTCTTCGCTCGAGGCCCGATGGACCCACGAATTGCTGGGTTCTCTCTGGTCAAGCCTCGGCAAACCGAGGGATTTTCTGCTGGAATTCGCCCTCGAACGGGCGCGATCGCAGGCCAGTGGGGGAAGTTCACGTCGCTCGATGCGTGCGAGATTGACGCGTCGGTGCGAATGCAACCACCGAGTGACTCGGCTGAATCCGACGCCCGCGTCGCGCCGTTTCCCGGCAACGACGAGGGACGGTCGGCGGCGGCGGCGGCAGCCAACGAACTCCCGATCGACCAAGCCCAACGATGTCCGGGCCGGCGAGTGGGGCAGCCACGGGGGGGATGCGAGCCGAGGTCCGACTGGGACCGCGAGTTGGAGCGAAGCCAATCGAGTGACCGCCTTCCATCCACGGCCCCCGGAGGAGCCGCCGCTCGACGCCAATCACTCCTCCCGCCGATCCACCGGTCATGCCGCCCGTCATTCGACGCGCCATTGCCTCGACCGTTGCCGACGCCGCTCCACGCCGATTGCCAGCCCCTGGCGGCCCGCCGCGGAGCCCATCATCGCCCAGGCGCCCGACATCCAGCCCGGACCGCCCTCGCGAGCCAGCCGCGTCCCAGCGGGTCCCCAGGGCTCATCCAGAACGGGCCTGCACGCTCCCTCGCCGCCGGCCCGGAATTCCGTATACTCTCCCTCCCGCCGAGGTCTTGAGAGACCCCGATCGGCCCCCGGACAGGTGGCGGAGCGGCTGAACGCACCGGTTTGCTAAACCGGCGTGCCCCGATAGGGGTACCGGGGGTTCGAATCCCCCCCTGTCCGCTTCAAGGCCCGCAGCCTCCACGGTTGCGGGCCTTTCTCGTGCGCGGATTGCTTCGACTCACATGTGAACGCACCGATCGCCGGACTTCTCGTCCGCCGGGTCAGTCGCGCAGGCCAACCACGGACAACCACCGGCAACCACGGCCAATGAGATCCGTCCAACACACTCGCGCTTCTTCTGGGACAAGGCGCCCACCCCGAGCGGCGAACCGCCTCAACGCCGCTCGTCAGACGCCGCTCGACTCCGTCACCACCCACTGTGTGAGGCCAAGCTGCCGGCGCATCCGCTCGGCCGCGGACCGCGTCTCGAAACGGCCGACGTGAACGGTGTAGAGCCCACTTCGACTCCGGCCGGGTCCGTCAACTTCAACCCCGCCGATGCCCGCGCCGGCCACGCGTCCGCCGGCCCGCAGGGCCGCTTCGCGGGCCCGCTCGCCATCCCGGAACGCGCCAACCTGGATCGTGAATCCGGCCGCCGGCTCAGCGCCCGTTTCCCCAACGTTTGCCGGGCCTGCCGCCGGCCGCCCCAAGACGGCATTGCGGGCGGAAACGCCGGACGGACGGCTGACCTGGACGCGGACGTCACGGGCTCGGCGGACGAGCGCCTCCGCCGCGGTCCGATCTCCCAACCGGCGACGGCTGACCGCCGCCTGTTCGAGTGCTTGCCGGGCGTCGAGCGGTTCGAGGGCGCCGGCCGCCATCTCGAGCCACTCGGCTGCTTCGCGATGCTGGCCCCGCTTGGCCGCCAGAATGCCCGACGCGGCCAGTGCCCGGGCCCGCGTCCCGTCCCGGGGCGCCCGTCGGGCGAGCTGGAGCATGACCTCGGCGTCAGCATCGCGACCGCCGCGCATGGCGGCGATGCCGGCGACGTATGCGGCTTCGTACCGCCGCAACTCGGTGGCCGAGCGGGTGAGCGGGGCGGCACTCGCATAGGCCGAGGCATATCGGCCCTGGCGATACGCCCGCAGCGCCGTTCCCAATGATGATGTGGATCCGAGCGACGGTTCCGGGCTGGCCAATGTTCCGGCCGACGTCGGCGACATCGCGGACGACGCACAGCCCGCCAGGGGAGACGCCAAGGGAATCGCCACGACCGATGCCAGGATGCCGGCGGCTCGCCGGGCTCGCCCGGCCGGTCTTCCGCCAATCGCCCAGCCAACCAGCCCGCCAACCAGCCCGCCGGTCGCCCGGTCAACCCGCCGACGGAGCCCATCACCAAGCCCGACTCCAGGCCCGACTCCAAGGCCTCGTCCAAGGCCTTCTCCGAACCGGCGAACACGCCTGATCACACACCTGGTCACACACCTCGCCTCAGCCACTCGCCCCCGACTTTTCGCTTTGCCCTCACGCACGCCGGTTCTCCATGCGCCAGCCAGTCGCCGGCGGTCCGATTGCACGCCGCCCGGGATCCGAGACAGCGCTCACCGGGCTATCGTACTGGGCCGGCGAGAGGCTTCCATCGCCCTTCCGGATCGCCCCGCCGCGGGGCGTTCCAGCTTCGATTCCGCGTCCTTCCACGGAACCCCTTGCATGCGCCTGACCCGGATGATCGTGTCGCAGCTTCTTCGTCACCCGTTTCGTGACATCTTGAAAGATGACCAGCGGACGTGGAAGGCCTGGCAGCTGTATATGGGGGCGCTCCACCTGGCCCGCATCATCGAGCGGACCACCGATCGGCCGCACATCGGCTTCATGCTGCCGACCAGCGGCATGGCCCCGATGAGCATCCTGGCCACGTGGCTCCTCGGCCGGACGTCGGTGCCGATCAACTACCTGCTCGGCGAGTCCGAGCGTGAGTACCTGATCAAGGACGCCGAGGTCGACACCGTCATCACCGTGCGGGCGATGATCGAAAACTTCGGGCCGCTCCCAGAAGGCGTCACGCCGATCTTCCTGGAAGACCTCAAGGCCCAGGCCGGACCCATCCCGCCGCTGCGCCGCGCGGCCAAGCGAGACGATGACCACCTCGCCGTCCTGCTCTACACCAGCGGCACCAGCGGACGACCAAAGGGCGTCATGCTCACCGCCGGCAACCTGATGTCCAATATCGAGCAAGCCGAAACGTTGGTGGGATTCCGCCAGAATCAGCACAAGCTCTTTGGCGTGATCCCGCAGTTCCACTCCTTTGGCCTCACGGTGTTGACGCTCCTTCCGCTGGCCCTCGGCGTGCCCGTCGTCTTCACCGCCCGGTTCATGCCGCGGCGCATCTTGGAGCTCTTGGCCAAGGAGAAGCCGTCGGTCCTGGTCCTGATTCCGTCGATGTACAACGCCTTGCTGAGCCAGAAGTCGGCCAAGCGCGAGCAGTTCGAAAGCTTGCGTTTGATCGTCTCCGGCGGCGAGCCGCTTCCGCACGCAGTGGCCGAGGGCTACCGCGAACGATTCGGCATCACGATCAACGAAGGCTACGGCCTGACCGAAACGAGTCCGGCCACCAACATCTGCATGCCAGGGGCGTACAAGCCCGGATCCGTCGGCCCGGCGTTGGACCGACTGGAGACGCGCATCATCGGCGACCAAGGCCAGGTCATGGCCACCGGCGAGGAAGGCGAGATCCGATTCCGCGGACCCAATGTCATGAAGGGTTACTACAAGCTGCCCGACGAGACGGCGGCGGTCTTTGACGACGACGGCTTCTTCCGCACCGGCGACATGGGCAAGCTCGACGAAGATGGCTTCCTCTACATCACCGGCCGCATCAAGGAGATGCTGATCGTCGGCGGCGAGAACGTCTTCCCGCGCGAGATCGAGGAAGTCTTGAACGCCCATCCGTCGGTCCACGCATCGGCGGTGATCGGCATGCAGGACGACGTGCGTGGCGAATTGCCGCTGGCGTTCGTTGAACTGGAAGAAGATGCGACCTTCGACGAGAAGGCCCTCCGCACGATCTGCCGCGAGACGCTCGCCCCGTACAAGGTGCCCCGCGACATCCGCTGGATCCGCGAACTCCCGCGGAACCCGACGGGCAAGGTGCTGCGCCGCGATCTCTCGGTCGACGTCGCCTGTTTGAGCAAGTCCGAAGCCGCGCCCGCGGCGAACGTGGAGACCGACTCGTGAGCCCGACCGACGCCCCGAACGCGCACCCGGCTTCCGCCGCCGCGACCGAACGGCCCGTGCTTCGCCTGGCCCACAGCCCCGATCCGGATGACGCATTCATGTGGTGGCCACTGGTGGCCGGACCGCACGGCGGCCCGCACGTCGACACCCGCGGCTTCGACTTTGAGATCGTGGCCGAGGACATCGCGGAATTGAATCGACGATCGCCGAGTGCGGAACTCGAGATCACCGCCATGAGCTGCGGGGCCTTTCCGTTCGTCGCCGATCGATACGCGATCACCGCGTGCGGCGCCTCCATGGGCGATGGCTACGGCCCGAAGCTCGTCGCCGGCCGGCCCATGACGGTGGAAGAACTTCGCGACCCCGAGGTGGTCATCGCCATCCCCGGCGAGCGGACCAGCGCGATGATGACGACGCGTTTGCTCGTCGGGCCGGAGCCCGGCGCCTTCCGGTACGAAGAGATGGCCTTTGAAGCGATCATCGATGCCGTTCAAAGTGGCCGATGTGCCGCCGGGCTCGTGATCCACGAAGCCCAGCTCACGTACCAAGACGCCGGCTTGCACCTGGTGGCCGATCTCGGCGCGTGGTGGCGCGAGACGCGCGGGACCTTGCTGCCACTCGGCATCAACGCGATCCGCCGCGATCTCGAAGTGGAGCACGGCCCCGGCACGCTGACCCGGGTGACGCGGGTGCTGCAGGATGCTCTGGGCCATGCCCTCGAACATCGCGACACGTCAATCGCCGTGGCCCTGGAGTACGCCCGCGACATGGGGGCGGAACTGGCCGGCGAGTTCGTCGACCTGTACGTCAACCGCCACACGCTGGCCTTTGGGCCGGATGGCGAGGCCGCGGTACGGGGCTGGCTCGACGCGATCGCCGACGCCGGCTTGGCCCCGCGCGTCGACGACCTGGAGTTCATCGCGCCGGAATGAGCTCCGGCGAGCGTGGCCGAGGTCGCGAACGTCCAAAGCGTCCAAGCGGGCGCTGCGGATTCACGCCCTCGACTCGCGGGATCACTCCCGAAACGTCGTACGAGACCCAAAGCGAGACGCCCCAGCGCCGCCCCAAGGCCATTGGCCGCCTTTGAGCGGCAGGGATTGCGGGCTTTTCGCTTGCGACGCGCGGGCACCGGGCTAGTCTTGACGTGTCCCGTCCTTGTGGGGGTGGGCCCGGACGCCGCGTTCCAGGAGACCACTCCGACGCCGCCAGGGGCTCCGCCAAGACGGGGGATGGCTCCGCCGAGACGGAGGATGGCTCCGCCAAGACGGAGGATGGCTCCGCTGCGGCGGATCCAATTGATTTCGAATGTGTTCCCCAAGGGGGGCTGTTTCGGGAGCTCTTTGCTTCCGATACACGCCGATTGAGTGGGGGGGAACACCGCGGATGGAGCGCGGTCGCTCGGTTTTTCCGGCGGCTCGGTTTTCACTTTTGCGTGAAACGCCGTGCCGGGTTCGGAAACGCTGACCGGTTCGTTTCATCGGCCAGGTGCGCGGATCGTCAGGATGACATTCGTGGGCCGGAATCCGCCGGGTACACGCGACCCGCCCGGATGAACCTCCTCCCGTGACGAGCGTGGAAACCGACCAGTGACCCAAATGGTGCCCCAAGAGACAGCGCGCGGATACAGCCCGCCGAGCGTCCGCCAGTTCAGCGTGTTCCTCGAGAACAAGGTGGGCCGACTGCTCGACCTCGTCGCGGTCTTTGACGAAGACCCGGAGGTGCATCTCTGCAGCATCAGCGTGCTCGAGTCTTCTGACCACGCCGTGGTCCGGCTGATCGCCAACCACGCCGACCGAGCCAAACAGCTTCTGGCCGAGAACGGGATCGCCCACGCGACCCTTGACTTGCTGGTCGTCGAGCTTCAGGAAGCGGGTTCGATGACGGGCTTGTGCCTCTCGCTCTTGCAGGCTGAACTCAACATCCGCTTCGCCTATCCGCTGCTGCTCGGCAGCGAAGGTCGGCCGCTGATCGCCCTGGCGGTCGATGACCACACGCTGGCCGGCCAGATCTTGCGACGCAAGAACTTCCGCCTCCTCGGCGAGGCCGACCTCGCCTGAGCTGACGTGGACCGGCCGGCCGTTCCCGGTGCCAGCCCGGTGCAGCGCCTCCTGAACCGCGGATGAAGCCCGCCCGTTCGCCAGTCCGCGCGGGCGTCGAAGGGAGCCCCCCCTGAATCAGCTTCCCCAACGTCGCTCGCTGCGCCCCGGACGAAACCTCGGCGGCAAGGTCTGCGATGGGCGCGGTGGGCACGCATACCGCGGCCTCCCACGGTCCGTGTGGGACGCCCTAACAGCCCGTTGAAGAACCCCGCCCCGCCCTGAGCACGTTCATTCCGCCCCTCGCTTTGTCGCCGAATCTCGGCGTATCGAGCGGATATGCCTTCGATTCGGCTCCGCGCGAGGGACGGAAGCACCGCACTCAGGACGAGACGGGCTTCTTCAACGAACTGCTAAGCGACGCCGACGAACTGTGCCGGTACATCCAAGAGAATCCCTCGCGGGATGACGTCCATCCGGCGTCGATCGAGGACTGCCAATCGGTGATCGCCCGGCTTCCGGCCGAGATCACGACGCACGTCCGGGCCGTCGTCCTCCGGCGCCCGCGAGCCCGCGAACTCCGCCACTGGACGGAGGGCTGGGCTCGCCGAGGCGTGGTGGCCCTCGTCGCCATGCCGGCCAGCTTGCGGTACACCTGGCGCGGCCACCTCACCGAAGGGGCGCGCCGGCACTACGCACCCTGGTGCGATCGATGGACGGTCTCGGATTCAAGCACGACGCTTCAGTGGACAATGGCCGAGGCGAAGCGGTACTACCGCTTTCACATCCTGCTCCACGAGATCGGCCACGTGGTGGATCCGAAACTCTGGAAACGAAGCCCGCGAGCTCGCGAGAGCTACGCCGAAAACTTCGCCATCACATGGGCCCGGCGGCTGGGCGAGTTGCCCGAGCGCGGCGCGGGGAACGCGCCGCCCGAGCACCCGCCATCGACGGTGAACGATCAGCCGCCGCCCGAACCGCTTGCCCCGTCGGTTCCGCCAGCGCCGCCAGTTCCGCCACCGAGCTCTTCCAGCCCGCGGCGAATCTCCTCTTCGATCGACAGTCCGGCATCGTCGCCGGCATCCGATCCGCCGGCCGCGCCCGCACCCGTGCCCGGAAGCGGCAAGGTCACCGGCGTGTAGTCATGCCCGCGGTCGCGCACGATGCGGACCGCGGTGATGACGTCATCGCGCCGCAACGAACGGGCGATGTCGGTGCCTTCGATCACGCGGCCAAAGACCGTATGCATGCCGTTGAGCCACGGCGTCGGGCGATGGTTGAAGAAGAACTGGCTGCCCGCGGTGTTCGGCGGCGTTTGCTTGGCCATCGACACGGAATCGCGGAAGTGCATGCGGTGGGTGAAGTCGCCGCCGTGCTCATCGGCCAGGAGGTAGCCCGGGTTGCCGGTGCCGGCGAGGCCCGGGACGTCCGGCTTGGAGTTGGCGTCGCCGCCCTGGATCATGAAGTCCGGGAGGAAGCGGTGGAAGGTCGTGTTCTCGTAGAAGCCGGACCGGGCCAGGCTGATGAAGTTGGCCACGGTGTTCGGGGCCTCGTTCTCAAAGAGCTCGATGACCACCGGGCCCTTGGACGTCTCGACCACCGCCCGCGGCAGGTCGTTGGCCGTCGCCTCCGCCGCCCGGATCTCCAACTCCTTGGCCCACTCGGCTTCGGTGTCGGTGATGTGTCCCGAGAGTTGCTCGAGCTCGGTCTTGATCCGGAAGTCGCGTGGATCGCTGACGTCCAGCCCCGCGAGCGCGGCCCGCGCGGCTTCAAAGTCGTGTTCGGCGAAGTGGCTCTTGGCCACGATCAGGGCGAGGGCGGGGTCTTCGGTGAGTTCAAAGTCGAGCCGCGTCACCGCGTCCAGCACCTGCCGGTACTGGATCTCCCCGAAGGAACGCTCGATCGACTCGCGCTGAATCTCCGGGGAATCGGGGAAGCGGGCGGCCAAGTCGGCCCACGCCGAGTCCACTTCGGCCTGCCCGACGCGCTCGGTAGCGATGCGCCAACGGAGGGCCGACAACGCCAAACCGCCGTCGGCCGGCCGAAGCCCGATGAGCTCATCGAAACGCGACTCGATCCGCGACTCGTCCTCGGCCAACCACAGCGAGAGCTGCAGGTCCATGGCCAGGACGCGGGCTTCGGGGCCCGCAGTCGCCCGGCGGGCGTCCAGGTCGCGAAGGAAAGCCCGCACCGTCAGCCGGTCCTGCTCAAAGAGCCCGACCTCACTGAGGACGCCAGCCAGTCGGCGGTACCGCTCGGACAGCGTCGCGAGATCCGGGGCGTCCTGGGCGACCGTCGCCGCATCGGCCGAGGGGCCGGACGGGAGGATCGGCAGCGCGGCGCCTCCGACCATGAGGCCGGCCAGCAAGCAGACGGAACGGAAACGGGGGCTGAACATCGGGCGGGCTCCAGAATCGCGCCGTCCTGGCGACCGCGAGAGAACGCGTCGGCCAGGCGTTGGCGCGAGCCACAAATGGTACCGGGATCCGGTCAGGTGATCGAGGTGGCCTGTCCGGAGGCTTCTGAGCCCGAGCGGGGGGCCGCGGCCCCCGACCGCACCGGGGCCGGGTAGGTGCAGCTGGTCTTCTCGGTTTCCCAGACGGTGATCGACTCGAGCCCAGCCCCGGTCGCCGCGATCGGGCCGGCCAGGAGCTCGTGGCAGACGCGGGCGATGTTCTCGACCGACGGCGTTCGGCCGCCGAAGAGATCGTCCAGCCCGTTCAAATCGGCATGGTCGAGCCGCTCGAGCATCCCCTCGGCCACGATCGCCTCAAGCCCCGGCAGCGTCAGCACCGGAGCGTCCGAGCCGTCCGGCATCGGCACCCGCGCGACGACCTTGACGCGGTAGTTGTGCCCGTGGGGATTCGTGCACTTGCCGAACACGCGACGATTCGCCTCCGCGTCCAGATCGTCGGCCCACAGATGGTGGGCAGCGGCGAAATCAAAGTGCTGCGACATCAAGAATTCGTGCATGCGATCGGCCTCCACGGTGATGGCGTGTTGGGGCGTGAGGGCCCAGCGAATCTCCGACAAGCGATCGCCGAGCGACGGGCGGAGGGCTTCCAGAAGGTGGCCGAGCGTCACGGCGGGGGAACGCGTCGGATGCTCGACCATCGCCCGCGTCAGAAGCTCGATGCCGATGTCGCGCACCGCCGCGTCAATGTCGCCGATACCGACGAGGTAGCCGGTGCTGGGATCTTCTTGTCCTCGGCAGCGGACCAGGAGGTCGCAGTAGACGACCGGTCCATCGGCCGACGGCCACCCGGCAAACGTGTTGGACCGCGGCTGGTCGCGCCACGCGATTCCGCCTCCACGGCCGAAAAGTTCGGCGACGGAGATCGAGAATCGGACGCTTCGGGCGAGTTCGAGCAATGCGTGGCTCCGTCGGTGCTGACTGGTGACGCGGGAATCGGTCGAAGATCGTGGCGTTCGGACCTCGCGCGGGGCCAGGTCGACGGGGGACACACGGAACACGTCGAGCGTGGGCGACGATTCGAGGGGCGAGATGGCGGCATCGACCTTGGGGGCCAAGCCATCAAATTGGGACGGAAGGATCTGACCGAGGACGCGACGAACAATTATTCTCCGTTCACTCGCCCCGGGCTCACTTGTCATGACGGAAAGACGCTCTATGATTCCTCGCACATCGATCGACGCCTCCGGGCATCCCGAACGATCTTCATTGCCCCCGGAAGGGTCCGGTCGCGAGCTTTGCTCCGGCCGGACCTCTTTTTTCGCCCGCTGGTCGCCGGGCCTCGGGCAAATGAACCACGTGCTGGCCCTCGTGATCGGGAGCGGCGTCCTGCTGACCGGCCTCGTGCTGGGATCAGCCGGCTGCTCGACCTCGCCGGATCAGTCCTCAGCCGGGCCGGCCGCCGGGTCTGCCGTCGGGGCAGCCGTCGGGTCGGCCGTCGGGTCTGCCGTCGGGCCTGGGGGCGCCGAACGGTCCGAAACCGATGCGACCTCGATCTCTCCAGCTCGGGCGAGCGACTCAATCGACGGCCCAACGGTCTTGCCGACCGGCGGGCCGACCTCCGTCCCGCGCGAACGCGCATCCGACGTTGCGTCCCGGGGCCCGTCCGACGCAGGTGTTGGCACGAGTGCCGGCGGTGGCACACGCGCGGCCCAAGGCTCCGATGCCCGTCCGCCCGCCACCGGTCCCGTCACCCTCGCGCCTTTTCCCGGCATCCGGGTGCGACGCGTGCCGAACGGTCGCGGCCAGGTGGAATTCGACGGCATCAGCACCCTGCGCGACGGCTGGCTTGAGCAGGTCGCCTGCACCCTCGGCACCCGGGAGTACGAGTCGCTGGTGGGAACCGAAGTCGTGCCGTCGCAACTGCACGCCGCCTTGCTCTTGGCCGGGTTCGAACCCGGGCGCCCCGGCGGCTGGTCCAACGATGCGTCGGGCCGGCTCCAGCTGGTGCCGCCCACGGGCGACATCGTCGCCATCGAGTTCCACTGGACGGACCCGGCGACCGGCGAGGCCCGTGTCGCGGCTCCGGCTGACTGGATGGTCGGGGCCGATGGCGTGCAACGCATGGAGCATCCGCAGTGGCGGTTCGGCGGCTCGTACCTCGTGACCCCAAGAGGCGCGCCGGTCGAACCGGAACGGGCGACCCCCGACAGCGTGTACGTCGCCGACTGGAATGGATCGGTGATCGGCCTGGTGACCTTCGGCGACGAGCTGCTCGGCGCGGTCGAAGTGATCCCGGACTCGGCTGACCTCGCCCCGCCGATGTGGATGGTCGACTCCGCCGCCGTACCGCCGGAAGGCACGGCCGTTCGGGTGGTGCTTCGATCGCCCGACGGCGGCTGACCCGAGCGCCAGCTCGTCAGCCGCCGAACTCGCCGCCGGCCCCCGGCCTCCGCCCGCCGCGCTGCACTTCGTGCAACATCGCCGCCGGCGTTTCACGGGCGCGAAACGCCGCGCACATCGCGATCGCGATCGCATCCGAAACGTCGTCCGGTTCGGGAGCGACGGCGAGACCGCAGCGCACGGTGACTGCTTGCTGCACCTGCGCTTTCCCGGCTCGTCCGTGACCGGCCACCGCGACCTTGACTTCCGCCGGGGCGAGTTCGGCCATCGGCAATTCGGCTTCCGCTCCGGCCAGCACGACCACGCCGCGGGCGTGGGCCATGAGAATTGCGGTCCGCACGTGCTTGGGATGCGCGAACACCTGTTCGACGGCCAGCCGGTCGGGCTTGAGTTCCACGATCAGCTCACGCAAGTCGGTGGCCAGGGCCCGCAGGCGTTCGGCCACGGATTCTCTGGGCGAAAGGCGAATCAGGCCGGCTTCGACCAGCGATGGATCCGGGGCATTCGGCGCGAGGTCGATGCATCCGTAGCCGGTCCGCCGCAAGCCGGGATCGATGCCGAGCACGCGCATGTCGATGGCTCCGGGGGGGGGCGGAATCGGAAGGGGACAACACGATCGAAGAGAACTGGACGCGGAGGACTGGGCGCCGAGGACTGGGCGACGAGGACTGGGCGACGCGGGCGTGGCCAAGCCGGCGGCCCGCACCGATACTCAGCCCTCGTACACCGCCGTTTCGCGGGAACGCAGCAGTTCATCCTTGAAGACTTCGCCGTCGCGCAAACGGATGACCCGTTCGCATCTGTCGGCCACGTTCTCATCGTGGGTCACCATGATGATGGTCATGCCGCGGGCGTGGAGATCGTCGATCATGTCAAGGATCGCGGTGCCCGTCTTGGAGTCGAGATTGCCCGTCGGCTCGTCGGCCATGATGATCGCCGGCTCCATCACCAGCGATCGGGCCACGGCCACGCGCTGCTGCTGCCCGCCGGACAGTTCCTTGGGGCGGTGGGTCAGGCGATCGCCGAGTCCGACCAGCTTGAGTTTGTCGATGGACCGGCGGTGCCGTTCGGCCCGCGGTACGCCCTGATAGAACAGCGGCACTTCCACGTTCTCGACGATGGTCAGTTCGCTGATGAGGTTGAACGCCTGGAACACGAAGCCGATCGATCGACCGCGGATCCGGCTCAGTTCGTCGTCTTCCAATCCGGCGACATCAGACCCGTCGAGCAGGTAGCTCCCGGCCGTGGGTCGGTCCAAACACCCGAGGATGTTCATCAGCGTGCTTTTCCCGCTGCCGGACGCGCCCATGATCGCGGTGTAGTCGCCGCGGCCGAGCGTGATGTCCACGCCCTTGAGGGCCTCGACCAGGATCGAGCCGTCGGGCTTGTAGTAGGCCTTGCGGATCCCACGCAGCTCGGCGATCGGCGGGCGACCGCTGGCCGGGGCTGGGGTCACCGCGGCCGCCGGGGCGGGTTGCACCGGCGTGGATTCGTCAGTCTGCGGCATCGATCGATCACTCGGACGGGGATTCGGAGGAGGTCGGCCGGACGGTGACCGGACGAAGGCAACGCAGTATCCGGACGGACGCCAGACATTCGGGTGGGATCTGGACGGCTCTTGGCCGCCGATGATAGGCGGCCCCGGGCGCCCGGCCCGTGCCCGCGGTACCGTTCTCCCTCGCGTCCGTTGCGTCCAGAGGGCATTTCGCCGCCCGACCCCGTCGTCCGTTTGCTGGTGGACCCATGATCACCCCCGATCGTCGCACTTTCCATCGTCTCGCCGAGCAGGGCAATTGCATCCCCCTCGCCGCCCGGCTGCTGAGCGACCAGATCACGCCCGTCGTTGGCTATCGCCGTTTGGTGGACGCCGACGACCGGACCGCCCCCAGCTTCCTGCTCGAGTCGGTCGACGGCGGCCGCATGGCCGGCCGCTACTCGTTTCTTGGGGCGCAACCGGCCCTGGAAATCACCGCCCGGGGCCACGACGTCACGGTCGACGACCACCGCCGGTCGACCTCCAGCACCCGCCGGGTCGACGACCCGCTGACCGTCCCCCGTGAATTGGGGGCCCACCTTCGGCCCGTGCGCCCACCGGCCAGTGGCGGCTTCGAACTGCCGCGATTCCTGGGCGGCTGGGTTGGCTACGCGGGCTACGACACGGTTCGGTACCTCGAGCCCGAGCGTCTGCCGTTCACCGGTTCACCGCCGGACGACCGCGGGATCCCCGATCTGCACCTCGGGCTCTACCGCGAAGTGGCCATCTTTGACCGCGTCAGCAAGGTCCTGCACGCCGTCGTGCACGTCATGCTCGACGAACATGACTCGGTCGACGATGCGTGGCGGGCCGGTTGCCGCGAACTTGAGGCCTACGTCGAGCGGCTGCAGCGACCGCGCCGGCCACTCGCCGCCGGCACCGTCGGACTCGATCCGTCGCGGCGCAGCGACCACGCCCTCGAATCGAACATGACGAAGGAACACTTTGAGGCCATGGTGCGGCGCACCGTCGAGTACATCGGCGCGGGCGACGTGTTCCAGTGCGTCGTCAGCCAGCGTTTCCGTCGCCGGACCACCGCCGACCCGTTCGACGTCTACCGCGCGCTGCGCATCGTCAATCCCAGTCCGTACATGTTTTACCTCCAGGCTCCCGGGGCGATCCTGGTCGCGGCCAGCCCGGAGTTGCTCTGCTCGCACGAAGACGGCCGGGTCGTCAATCGCCCGCTGGCCGGTACCCGCAAGCGGGGGGCCGACGCGGCGGAAGATGCCGCCCTCGAGGCCGACCTGCTGGCCGACGCCAAGGAGCGGGCCGAGCATGTGATGCTCGTTGACCTGGGCCGCAATGACCTGGGCCGTGTGTGCACTCCCGCGTCCATCGAACTCGAGAAGATCATGGACGTCGAGCGCTACAGCCACGTCATGCATCTTTCGTCGACCGTCAGCGGCCGACTGGCCGACGGACTCGACGCCTGGGACTTGATGCGTGGCTGCCTGCCCGTGGGCACGGTCAGCGGCGCGCCGAAGATTCGGGCGATGCAGATCATCGACGAACTTGAGCCGACGCGCCGCGGGCCCTACGCCGGCGGGGTCGGCGTGTGCGGTCTGGATGGGTCGATGTCGATGGCCATTGCCCTGCGCACCATGGTGGTGCCGACGGCCATGCGCCGCGGCGGCGAATGGACGATCGACCTGCAGGCGGGCGCGGGCATCGTGGCCGACTCGGTGCCGGACCGCGAGTACGAAGAGACCGTGACCAAGGCCGCGGCCCTCGCCCGGGCGATTGACCTGGCCGAGGATGCATTCCGTGGTTCGCTGGTCGCGGAGCCGTCCAGCGTTTGAGCGGCGGGGGCGGGGGCGTGGCGGCGGCGGGCTCGCAGCTTGCGGCGGACGGCGGGCGGCGGGCGGCGAGCAGCTGGCGGCGGACGGCTCGCAGCGAGCGGCGAGACGGCGAGACGACCGCCACCCATTCCGAAACCCAGCTCAAGCGAGCGCCCCCATCTCGCGCATCCGGGCGATCATCTCGCGCACATGCTCGCGAATGCCATCGGTCCCGCGGTCCAAGCCGGCTCCAATCGACCGGGCGGCGTCGGGCAGGAATTCGTTCTTCGGGTTCGCCGGGCTCGAATCGTCGATCGTTGCATCGATGCCGAGTTCATCGGCGATGATCGCGGCCCAGTCGGCCCAGCGAGCGTACGTGTCCACCAAGTTGAAGACGCCGCCGGCCGCGGCTGGCGACTCGAGCGCCCCAACCGTGGCCGCGGCCACGTCGTCCACGTGAACAAACTTGCCGCCCCCGGCCCGGGCGTACGGCTCGCCGGTGGCCAGCTTTGCGACGATGGGCCAGCCAATCGTGCGCTCGGCCCGCGGATCCATCCCGTACACCGCACACGGCCGAATGCTCGCCACGTGGCGATCGTCCGCCGCGGCCGCAAACAGGTGCGCTTCGACCGCTGCCTTGGCCGCACCGTAGAGCGAGCCGGGCCGGGTCGGATGGTCTTCCTCGATCCGTCCGTCCCAGCGCGGGAGCATCTCGTGGTGGACGGCGATCGTGCTCATGAAGACGAACGGCCGCGGGGCCGAGGCGTGGAGCAGGCCGATGGGCCCGGCAACATTTGCCTGCAGGTGCGGTTCGATCGGGCCGCCGGCCGAGGCCCGCTTCACCGCGTCCCAGTCCAGGGCGTTGTGGATCACGGCGTCGGCCCCGTCGAGCAATGGCTCCCACGCGGCCGGATCGGCCTGATCGCCCACCACAAACCGGTCGACGGTCTCGCCCAGGTGGTCCCGGCGACTGGAGGCCCGGACCAGGCCGGTGACGGCGTGGCCCGACTCGGCGAGGCGGCGGGCAATGGCGGCTCCGAGGAAGCCGCTGACGCCGGTGAGGGCGACGCGCATGATTGAACTTCTCCTCTGACATGGCGATCCGGCGGTGAACCACCGCGCACAGACCGCCGATCCTACGGAACGGAGCCGGGGGCGGCTATCGTGGTCGACGTCCGGCCACGCCACGCGGTCCGCCAGCGCCGACGCCGACGCCGAGGGCAACGGCAGCGGCCGGCCCACCGCGATCCGCTCGAACTCTCCTCTCTCCTCGGAGTCTTCGGTCACCTCTTCCCATGTCCGATTCAGCGCCCCCGACAATCCGAGACGAATCGAACCGGCCACGCCGCCGCCGTTCCCGGCCGCGCTTGCTCGTGGCCGGCGCGGTGTTGCTGCTGATCGTGGCCGGCGTCTTCGTGCTGCGGTCGAGTTGGTTCATCACCGGCCGGGTCGAGTCGACGTTGTCGCAGATGCTCGGTGGCCCGGTGAACATCGAACGTTCGGCCTACCTCGGCGACGGTCGTTTTCGATTCCAAGATGTCGAGATTCGTGCCCCGGGTGTTGCCGGCGAGCCCGGCAGCATCGGACGGATTGACCGGGTCATCGTCGAAGTTGATCCCGCGGCGCTCTGGCGGCTCTCGATCATCCCCCGACGGGTGAACCTCGGCCGGTTTCGCCTCCGGCTCAGTGAGGACGCCGACGCTCCCGGGTCATTCACCTTCGCGGCCATGCGGCCGAACTGGTCGAAGCGCGACGACACCAACCCCACGCCGGAAGTCTCGATCGATCGCCTGGAGATCGAGGTCGGCGAGCATCGCCGCTTGGAATACACGCCGCGGATGAGCCGGGCGTTCACCGCCTCCATGCGGCAGGCAACCGCCGAGCCGGGCATGCCCAGCCTCGGCCCGCAATGGCACGACATTGAACTCTTCGAGTTGATCGCGGCCGCTCAGAACTCACATTCAAGCGCGAACCGAACGCCATCGGAATCTGCGGTCGGCGGGGGGGCGACCGAACGTTCGCCGGCGAACCTCGGCTCTGACGTTGCTGCCGACACTCTTGCCGACCCACCTGCTGACCCACCTGCCGACACCGCCCCATCCGACGATGGCACGCGCTCCCTCGTGCAACCCCCGCCGTCCGAGCGGATCCAAGTGCGTGGCCGATGGAACGCCGCGACGCACGCCCACACCTTCACGGCCAAGGACCTCTTCTTGTCCGAAGAAGTTCTGGCCCTCGCCCCGTCCATTGTCCGTGAAGTGATGGACGAGATGGAACTTGGCGGCCAGGCCCGCGACTTGCAAGTGGGCTGGACGAACAACGCTTTCAACCTCGAGTTCCAAGCGAGCGACTTGGTCTTTCGCCTCCCGGTCGATGCTGGAATTGAATGGGCCCGCTACCGGCGCGGCTCGGTCGAGCCGGTCGAGCAGCGACCGATGCTGCGGGTCGACGACGGAAAGTTCGTCTTTGATGGTTCATCGCTGCGGCTCGAAAAGCTGCGAGGACGGATCGCCCCGGCCGCGGCCCGCTCGGACGTCGTGTCGCTGCCGTACGAAATCGATCTCACCGTTTCCGACCTCGAACCCTTGGCGTGGACCGCCCGGGCCGACTGGGCCCGCCGCGCACTGGCCGCGGCGCCGTTCGCCCTGCGTTTTTCGACCGTCGTCGCCGACGTCGGAGAGTCCATCGATGCCGAGGGCGACGTGCGGGCCAAGGCCATTGAGGTGCCGGTGCCGATTGCCGGCGTGCTCGAACAATTCGAATTCGAACACTGGACCCTGCAGACGTTGGTCAACATCGAGCGGGCCGCCGGCAGCGAACGCAACGGCGAACCCCAAGCCGGCGCGATCACCAGCGAAGGGTGGGCCTCCATCCGGGGAACTTCGGGGCGCTACGCCAAGTTTCCGTACCGGCTCGAGAACGTCACCGCGTCCGTCAACTTCGACCCGGACCGAGTGACGATCAACCACGTCATCGGCGAAGGCGGGGATGGAGCGACGGTCGTGCTGCGGGGAACCATCGAAACCGGTGGTCCCGATCCGGCCGTGCATCTGACGTTGACGGGAGAAGACATTCCCGTCGACGACCGGCTCCGCGAGGCCTTCGGCCCGGTCCTCCGCGACGTTCTTGATCGGCTGCGAGACCCCGCCGCGGTGGCGAGCCTGACCCGCCACGGCCTGCTCGCCCCGGAGGCCAAACTCGGCGGCCGCGTCGACCTGCGACTTTCGATTGACCGGGAAGCTGGGGCGGATCAGCCGACGGTCACCACCGGCGAGATCGGCCTTCGCGAGGTCGACGTCATCCTCGACCGGTTCCCGTACCCCGTCACCATCGAACGCGGCACGCTGGCTTTGGCCGCCAACCAACTGCTCATCAGCGACCCGGGCGACGGCATGCCGGTTCGCACGGCGGGCGGCGGCACCGGCTCCCTGTCCGGCGGCGTGTCGTGGGGTGAAAGCGGCGGTGTACGGCCAGACCTTCACCTGGAAATCATCGGCGACGAAATCGGCCCGGTCCTGCTCGCCGCGCTGCCGCCGTCGGAAGTCGAACGGTCCGACGGCTCGGACTGGAGTCAGTGGCCGGGCGGCCGCCGGGCCCGAGCGGGCGAATGGCTGCACCGGCTGGAAATCGCCGGCGGCCTGGACTTTTCGTGCGACGTGACGAGCACCGAGTCGGGGGAGATCGATTACATCGCCCGAGTCGAACTCCAACGTGCCTCGGCCAACGCTGGCGCGGCCATCGCCGTGGCCACGGGCCAGGCCGACGATGCCCCGTTGTCCGGCGACTGGTCGCTCGACTCAGTCCGCGGAACGGCGATCGTGACGCCGGTTTCGCTCCGGCTGGAGGCGATCGCCGGCGCGACGACCGGCGGGACGCTTGACGTCAACGGCGAGTTGTCACTGGACGGCCCGGCCCGGCGGGTGAACCTGGAGATTGCCGCCGATGGCCTCCGCGTCGACTCGCACCTGCACGACGCAATTCCCCCGGCCGCCCGGGACCGCGTCGACCCGATTCTCGATCGGTACCGTCCCCGCGGCAGCGTCGACGCAATCCTGTCGATCGCGAGCGATGGCATGGGCGACGTCGACGTCCGCGGCCGCGTCACGCCGAGTTTTCTCGAAGTCGACCTGCAATCGCAGCCGGTGCAGTTCACCGTGGACCGGGGCGGCATCGACCTGACGTTCGGCTCAAAGGGAACGGCTTCGGTGCGGTCCGAGACGCTCGAACTCTCCTTCCGTGAACCGGATGGCCACGAAGCCTGGATCGGCCTGAGCGGTGGGGCGATCTGGGGAGACCGAGGAACGGACGCGCCGCCGCCGGCCGCCGTCGATCTGGTGGCCCAGTGGAAGGACGCGCGGCTGCGGAGCCCGCTGCTGGCCGAGATCCTGACTGCGGTCGATGCCGAAGAACAACTCGATCGCATGAGCGAGTTCTCGGCCGCCGGCCGCACCGACATCGACATCATGGTGCGCCGGGGCATGGAGCATCTTCCCGCCCTCACCGCGACCCCGGATCCCGAGGCGGCCGCCGATGGCTGGCGCATCACCGCCGCGCCGCAGGACCTGTCCTTCCGGCTGCGCAACACGCCGGTCCATCTTGACCTGGATCCCACCTCGCGCGTGCACATCGAGCCGGGCCGGATTCGACTGGCCGACGTGTCGGGAAGCAACCCCGGCGGCCGTTTCCTGATCAACGCCGACGTCAGCACGGGCGAAGAACTCACGGTTGACGCGGAACTGGATGTTGTCGGGACGCTGCTTGGCCCGCAGGTCGCCGCCTTTCTTCCCGACGGCGTCCGACGGTCGCTGGAAAACCTGGCCCTGCAGGAACGCGAGACGAGCGAACTGCGAAACGTGCGGTTGTTCGCCCGCCGGCGCACACCGGCGGACGCGGCGACCGAAACGCCGGCCGCCTGGGACGTCGACTTCCAGGGCCAATTGGTGCTGAACGACGCCTCGATTGAAGCCGGCATGCTCTTCGGCTCGATCAATGGTCCCTTTGATGTATCGCTGCAAACCGGCGTCACCCAGCCGCTCAGTGTGGTCATTGACGCCCGGCCCACCACGTTCACCCTCGCTGGCCAGACCATTCGTGACCTGGAGGCGCGGATCCGCGTCCACCCCGACGCGCGCCGAGTCGAAGTGGAAGAAGTATCCGGCGCGATCGACACTGGTCGACTGGTGGCCAGTGCGTCGATTGGCCTCGATCCCGGTTCGACGTACGACTTCAACGTCGACCTGGCCGGCGCACCGCTGGCCGACTTTGTGTTGCGAAACATGGAGCAATCCGAATCGTCTCCCGATGAGACCACGCGGCATCAACTGGCCGGCGACCTCTACGCTCGATTCGCGATGACCGGACGCCGCGGCGTGCCCGAGAGCCGGGTCGGCCGCGGCCACGCCTTGGTGAACGATGCGGATCTGTTCTCGATTCCGTCGGTTCTGCGCTTCGTCCAGGCGATCCAATTCTCGCCGCCGGCCGCACGGTACGACTACGCGTCGAGCCGCTTTTTCCTGGCCGGGGAGCGACTGCACATCGACGAGCTCTACCTCGAGTCGCAGATCGCCGGCACCAATACCCACACGCTCACCGCCCGCGGCTCCGTCGACCTGAAGACCCAGGCGATCGACGGACGCATCCGCAGCCGTTCGGGGATGCTGCTCCCGCTCCGTGAATTCGTCGGCGGGGTCGGCGACGCCCTGGCCGCCATCGAGCTCGAGGGCACGCTGCAAGAGCCCGGCTTCCGCGTCGAACTGCTCCGCGGCAACCGCCGGGAAGAAGAAGCGGTGCTGGCTCGACCGCGGACCGCTCCACCGCGGGTCGGGGCCGCCGACGTTGAGCCGCCTTCGGGGCAGGATTGACCGCGGCTGCGTGGCGTACCCTGTGCCCATGAGTCACCCCACGCCGCCCACCGAGCAACCGAACGATCCAGCATCCGCGACGCCCTCGACGCCCTCGACGGCTGCGACGCCCCTGACGCACCTGGACGCCCGCGGCCGGGCCCGCATGGTGGACGTGTCGCCGAAGCCGCCGATGCGCCGGCGGGCGGTGGCCGAGGGACGGTTGGTGGCCCGGCCCGAGACGATCGATCGATTGATGGCCGGGGATCTGCCCAAGGGCGAAGGGTTGTCCGTGGCCCGCATCGCCGGCATCCAGGCGGCCAAGCACACCAGTTCGCTCATTCCGCTCTGCCACGGCCTGTCGCTGGACGCGGTGCACGTGGACTTCGAACGGGCCGCTCCCGATGCCGTCCGGATCGTGGCCGAGGCCTTGATCGTCGCCCGCACGGGCGTGGAGATGGAAGCGCTTACCGCGGTCTCCGTCGCCGGCCTGACGCTCTATGACATGCTCAAAGCCGTCGACAAGGACCTCGCGATCGACGGCATCCGTCTGATCGAGAAGACGAAAGAACCGATCGGCGTGCCGGATGCCGAAGAGGGCGGTCCGGCAGTCGCTCGATAGCGGTCCGGCGGGGCGGCGCGGACCGTGGCCGACGGGCCTGGAGCCGCGGGGGCCAGGAGATTGGGCTCGACCCATCCCGGGCCCCATCAACCCCGAACCACGTCATCTCCGCGCACGGCCCGCAGGAACGCGTTGATCCGGGATGGATCCTTGATCCCGCGTGACGCTTCGACGCCGCTGGAGACGTCGACCATCCACGGTTGGACCGCGTCGATGGCGGCGCGGACATTGGTCGGATCCAATCCGCCGGCCAGGGCCAAGGGCGTCCGGATCCGCGAGCGGATCGCGGCCAGTTCCCGGTGATCGAACGCATGGCCCGAGCCGGGCACCGGGGCGTCGATCAACAGCAAACCGACATCCTCGCAGACGTCCCAACGCTCAATCGCCCGCCGATCGAACGCACACCCACGCACAACCGGACGGCCCGTGGCTTCGCGAGCCCGCTGGCACGCCGCTTCGTCTTCGTCGCCGTGGAGTTGGGCCACGATGCCCGGCACCGCGAGGGCTCCGTGTCCCGGTTGATTGCGCAGCACGGCGACGGGCGTCACGCCGGGGGGCACGGCCCGCAGCAGGTGCGGCAGACGATCGAGTTCGACGGCGCGCGGCGACCCCTCGGCCACGACAAAGCCCACGGCGTCGGCGCCGGCTTCGACCGCCACCCGGACATGGTCCGGTTCTCGGAGACCGCAGATCTTCACCCGCGTTCGCGCGGGCAGCAGCGACGGCGCGCTCACGCGCCCGTCCCGCCATCCGCCTCGTCCCGCAGTTGCTCGGCCAATGCCGTATGGCCCGGTTCGCGCGACGCGGCGATCACCGCATCAAGATGCGGAATGGCGTCGGCCGGGCGCTGCAATCGCCGGATCAGCAACGCGGACAGCAGCAGCCGCACATCGGCGTGGCCGGCACGGTGTGGGTAGCGCTCGAGCAACACCTCGTACGCGGCGGCCGCGGCGGCATGCTGCCCGCCGACATTCAGGTGGTTGGCCACTTCGAGCTGCATGGCGTGGGGCAGGGTGGTCCCCGGCCGCTCGCCCAAGAGGACGGAATACGCGCCGGCCGCCCCATCAAGGTCCCCGCGTCCGTGGAGATCAGAAATCTCCGCCCGGGCCTTGGCTTCTTCGGCCAAATCCGCATCGAGTTCGCGCGATGGCCGCGGGGCGGCGACGCGGGCCTCCGCCCGATCCGGGCCTCGCCCGCGCCCGCGATTCGCCGGCTCGGGACGGACCGGTCCGCCAGGTCCCCGAGCGATCGCCCGGCGGTACTCGGCGCGGCGACGCGCCTGCTTCAGCAGGTAGCTCACATCAAAGTCGTTGCGGGGCAACACCTTCATCCAGAGCAAGCCCGCGGCCAGGACGAATCCGTAGGCGTATCCGGCCAAGTGGGCGATGTACGCCACCTGCCCGCCACCCTTGATCGCGCTGATCAGATCGATGGCCACGAACGCGCCGACGAAGATCATCGCCGGCACGTTGAACACGCCGATGATGAAGAAGAACACGAACGTCTGGATGTGAGCGCGGGGATACAGGGCGAGAAACGCACCGGTCACCGCGGCCACCGAGCCCGATGCGCCGACCACCGGGGCCGGACTCGTGGCCATGTGCGCCAAACCGGCGACGACCCCGCCGACCAGGTAGAACGCGAGGAAACCGATCCGCCCCAACCGATCCTCAACCGCCGAGCCGAAGATCCAGAGGAAGAGCATGTTGAAGATCACGTGCAAGAGCGAGTTCGGATCGTGCCGGAACTGGTACAGGATCAAGTCGATCGCGTCGAAGCCCTCGCCCCGCACCAGTGCTCCCGCCAACTCGGTCGTCGCGGACACTCCGCCGCCGAAACGGTCAGCCAGCAAAAAGCCGCCGGCGATCAGCACGTTCAGGGCAATCAAGCCCTGGGTGATGACCGGGGTGTGGCGGGGCGGACGCGTGGTGCGGAGGGGAATGAACATCGGCGGGGCAGTATAGGTGCGGCCGGCGGGGAGCCTCCCGTACACTCCGCGCATGCCGTCGGCGATCCCGGCCATCTTCCGCCGCCTCATGGACCTCGCGGTCCTGCTCATCGGCCTGCTCAGCGCGCCGATCTGGATCCTGACGATGGCCCGGCGCGGCAAGCTGCGGACCGATTGGCCCGGCCGATTTGGCTTCGGGCCGTCCCTCCCCCAACCCGCGACCGGACGGCGGCGGATCCTGGTGCACGCGGTATCGGTCGGTGAGACGGCGGCAATCGCCACGCTGGTGGACCGGCTGCTCGAGGGCGACGAGCCCGTTGATGTCGTCGTTTCGGTCACCACCAACACCGGCGTGGCCCGGGCCGAGCAACTGGCTGCCGGACGGTATCCGGTGATCCGGACGCCGCTGGGCCTGTACGGGCCGTGTCGCCGTTGGCTTCGGCGCGTGCGCCCGGATCTGCTGGTGCTGGTGGAACTCGAGGTTTGGCCGGCAATGACGGCCGAAGCCGAGTCCCTCGGGGTCCCGGTGATCGTGATCAACGGACGACTCACCGAGCGCAGCGCACGGCGATACCGCCAGATCGCCGGCCTGATTCGCCCGTCCTTCGCCCGGCTCCGGTGGTGCGCGGTGCAAGACCAACCGATCGCCGACCGGTTCATCGCCCTGGGCGTTCCGCGGGAGCGCGTGGAGATCCTCGGCACGATGAAGTGGGATACCGCGGTGATTGCCGATCACGTGGACGGGGCGGAGGCACTCGCCCGGACCCTCGGCATCGACCGTTCACGCCCGCTCGTGGTCGCGGGGTCGACGGCCCCGGACGAAACTTCGCTCATCGACCACGCCGTCGGCGACGGGGCCCAGCTGTTGTGCGCCCCGCGTCGCCCCGAGTGGTTCGATGGGGTGGCCGACGATCTCCCCGGGTGCGTCCGCCGGTCGCGATGCGGCGATGCGGGCGATCCCGCCGGGGACCAACCCGACGCCGCGGCACGGGACGCGGTGCACCCGGCCGTCCGAGACCAGGCCCCACCCAAGGCCCACGGTCGGTTTCTCCTGGACACGATCGGGGAGCTTCGTGCCGCGTATGCCCTGGCTGATGTGGTCATCGTCGGGCGGAGCTTCGGGTCGCTGCACGGCTCGGACATGATGGAGCCGATCGGCCTCGGCCGCCCGACGGTCGTCGGCCCGCGTACCGGGGACTTTGAGGCGACCATGCGGGCGCTGCTCGCCGGGGATGGCATCGTGCAGGTGCAAGCCGACGATCTCGCCACAACCGTCGCGGGCTTGCTCGCCGACTCGGAATCCGCCCGGGCGATGGCCGAGCGGGGCCGGGCCGTCATCCAGGAGCGGCAAGGGGTGGCCGAAGCCCACGAACGTCTGATCCGGCGCGTGCTGGCCGACGCCTGAGGCCCCGGCCGACATCCGTTTCGAGCCTCTACCGGGACCCGCTCGAAGCCGACCGAAGCCGCCAAAAACCGCCTTCTGCCTACGAAAAACGCCGATCCGACCCGTAGGTCGAATCGGCGAAGGAGGAGAAAGAAGAAGGAGGAAAGAAGATCAAAGCCCGCCGAAGCGGGTCAGGAAGAAGAAGCGTATTCAGCGGGCGGCCGGCCCGGCCCTCAAGAGGTACGGTGGTGCCCGAAAGAGTCATACGGACAAAGGTCCGATGAGGTTCGCCTTGATTGCCTCGGTTCGCAGGAACTGATGCGTTCGCGGCGCCGGATCGTGACCCGGTTCTCGGTCGCCCCGGATCTCTCCGGCAGACGGCCGATGCTGCATATACCCCACACGGAACCCGAAAATGAATGGACGGTTGCTCCGCAATCCGTACCACTGGTTCCGACCCCGGAATCTGCCGCCGGCCATCGTGGCCAGCCAAGATCCCCACGCTCGAGCCGCGGCGATCCGCGACGTCGAACGGACGTATTATCGGGTACAGATCGGGGCTGCGGCCACAATCATTTCCAACGAACCCCCGGAATCCTTCACATTGCGCTCAAGATGTGCGGAACTCGGAGCCGGCCGTGCGTGAATCCGACTTCCTGAGGCATGTGGCCCAGACGGCCACCGGGGATCCCCGGGTCCTCATCCCGCCCGGCGACGACCTGGCCGCTCTGACCACCCCATGCGGCCCGTTGCTCACCGGGGTCGATCAGCTCATTGACGGCCGGCACGTCGATCTGGATCGGGTCTCGGCCGCCGCCGCCGGTCGCAAGGCCGTCCGTCGCTGCATCAGTGATCTCGCGGCCATGGCCGCCCGGCCGTGGGCCACCCTGGCCGCGGTGGTGCTCCCGTCAGATTTCGGGTCCTCGCGGACCATCGAGCTCTTCGACGCCGTCCGCGTCGACTGTGAGCGCCTGAGCTGCCCGCTGGTGGGCGGAGACATCGCCATCCACGCCGCCGACCGGCCGGGGCCCCTCGTCCTGTCGATCTCGGTCATCGGGCACGCGGACGGGATCGCTCCGGTCCGCCGCACCGGTGCTCGGCCGGGCGATCGGCTCGTCGTCACTGGCCGCCTGGGTGCGACGCTCGCCCCCGACGGCACCGGACACCACCTGGAGTTCGAGCCTCGGGTCGAGGCGGCCCGCGAACTGGCCAGCACGCTGGGAGCTGAACTGCACGCGATGATCGATCTCAGCGACGGCCTGGGACGAGACGGGGCGGCGGTGGCCCGAGCCTCCGGCGTCGACCTGAACATCCAGGCATCCCTGCTTCCGCGACGCGGTTCGGCAACTTGGCGTGAGGCGATGAGCGACGGCGAGGACTACGAGCTCTTCGCCGCCGTCGGACCGGACGTGGCGATTCCGTCGGCGGTCGACCGCATCCCGTTGACGGTGATCGGTACCGTCGAGGCGGTGGCCGATGGCCAGGCTGGACCGCGCGTCCGGGTCACCGCCGATGGCGAAAGCCACGACCTGACCGACGCCGGCTGGGATCACGTCGGAGACGAGTCGTGAGCGCGGGCAAGATGGTGATTCGGGTCACGAGCGAAGATGAAACGCGAGCCTTCGGTCGGCGCCTCGCTTCTGCATTGGAGGGAGGCGATGTGGTCGCGGTCGATGGACCGCTTGGCGCGGGCAAGACCCGCCTGGCCATGGGCGTCGCCGAAGGCCTGGGCCTCGATCCAAAGACCATCAGCAGCCCGACGTACGTGATCTGCCACGAACATCCGGGAGCGCGCGACGGACTCACCTTGGCCCACGTCGACGCCTACCGCCTGCGCGGCTCGATCGAAGATCTCGAATCGGTGGGCTGGGACGATTTCGCCGGCGACGCCGAGGTCATCACGCTCGTCGAGTGGAGCGAACGCGTGGCCGAGGCGATGCCCGCCGCCGCCGTGCACATTCGGATCGACTTGGAGCCAGCGTCGGAGTCGGATCGCGCGATCGAAGTCAGCGGCCGCGGCGCGGCGCCCGATCGCGTTCGGACCACGCTCGCGGGCTGGGCGCCCGGCCAGTAGCAGACCCTCGGAGATCAGCTCGCCTCGGTCCCGCCGTCCTCCGGTTCTTCGCCGAGGTCCGCCTCTTCGTCGTCTCGACCTTCGGGGCTGATGGCGTAGATCTGGAATCGATGGGCGACCGGATCCCATCCGTGTTCGCGGCAGATACGATCCCGCGCCGCCGCGACCGCCGGGTCCGTGAACTCGATGTACCGACCGGTCTTCATGCACACGATGTAGTCGCGTGGAGCCTTCCCGTAGATGAGCCGGTAGTACGCCTGCCGGGCGTCAAAGAGCGCGTGGGTAATGATCCCTGCTTCCTGCAGCAGCTTGATCGTTCGGTACACCGTCGCCTTGGACACGCGAAACGAACGCTCGCGCAGGTCCGTGATGATGTCGTCGGCTTCAAAGATCTGATCGCGCTCGATGATCGCGTCCAGAATCGCCGCCCGTTCCGGCGTGTACTTGAGCTGCTGTTGCTTGAGGTACCGCCGAAACACGGAGCACAGGGGGGCCATGGCCTCCACGCTGCTCGTGGGCGGCATGATCGCCGGACTGGTCGGCGGGTCGATGCGCTGTTCATCCATGGCAGGGAGTGTACGTCCGTCACGCGACGGTGACGTGAGCGTTCGGACCACGATTCTTGGGCCGCGGCGATTCATTCGGCCCGAACATCCGTGACGCGCGGCTCGATCTTGGCCGCAAGCCATCCTCCGGCGGCAGCTTCGATCAACCTCGCCCACGCGTCCTCCCGATCGCACGAAAAGTCCGCCCGTCCATCCCACGTTGTTCGTTCCCAACCGGGGCTGTGTACCCTCGAGAACATGCCGCCCATTCGTCATGTGATTGGGATCGAAACGTGGAACGGCGGTTCCCATGCCGCGGTCCGTCGATCCATTGATCAGCACTCGCGTCACGTGTGGACGTGGGTCACGCTGCCGGCGCGCGGCTGGCGCTGGCGCATGCGCACCGGCGCGTGGCGCGTCGCGGAAATGATGGCCGGCGGCGACGTGGAATCCGGCGGCGGCGATGGCGGCCTCGCCCCAGAGATTCGCCAGGGGCCCGGCGATCTTCTGTTCGCCACGAGCCTCATTTCAATTCCCGACCTTCACGCCGCAATGCACCGAAATGGCGTTCTCGAACGGGGGGGCTGCAGCGACCAACGGGGGGGACACGGTGGCTGCGTCGGTGGAGATCGCGGTGGCGGTGACAAGGGCGACGGTGCCGATCTCGGTGCCCGTGCCGGCGGCGGCGGCGGCGGCGAGGGTGGCGAGGGTGGCGGCGGCGGCGAGGGCGGCGGCGGCAAGGGCGGCGGCGGCAAGGGTGGCGGCATCCAGGTGCACGCACCCGATGGCCGGCCATGCACCCTGCTGTACATGCACGAAAATCAGGCGGCGTACCCCGCCGGGCCGTCGGGCGCGGACGAGCGCGACGCGCACTTGGCGTTGACCAACCTCGGATCGCTGCTGGCCGCCGACCGCGTGCTCTGGAACAGCGAGTGGAATCGTCGTTCGTTCGTCCGTGCACTGCACCAATTGCTGAAGCACGACCCAGATCCGCCGGCGGCTGCGGCACGGTCGCGACTGGAGCAGCTTGGCCAGGTCGCTTGGCCGCCGGTCGAAGATCCGGGGCCAAGTGAGACGCGCATCGATACCCACGTGAACAACGAGTCCAGGGTCCCGATCCGCGTCGTGTGGCCGCACCGATGGGAACACGACAAGGGGCCTGACGAGTTGCTCGCACTGGCTGAACGCTGGACCGACCGACTGAATCTGCGATGGATCGTGCTCGGCGAACGCTACGAGCGAGTCCCGCCAGCCTTGGCCGAATTCCGGGAGCGATTCGGCCACGCCATCGAACACGACGGCTGGGCGGCCGACGCCGACGAGTACCACCGGTGGCTACACGCCGCGGACTGGGTGCTGTCGACGGCCCGGCACGAGTTCTTCGGGATCGCCGTCGTCGAATCGCTGCTGGCTGGATGCCTGCCGTGGCTGCCAGCCCGCCTGAGCTATCCCGAATTGCTCCCGGCGATCGCTCGAGATCTTGAACCGTCGCGGCCACCGAGCGATCCGGCGGCGATTCGGGCGGCCATCCGTCGCCACCTGGAGCCGGCCATCGCTCCGCGCGCGGTGCACGCGATCGACGCGCACATCGACGCGGTGCTGGCGGAATGGTGACGCCGCGGGCAACCCGGCGATGCCGGAGACTCGGCGGCAACCCGGCACGACGACACGCCGATCCAATGACATGGCGACACGGTGACTCGGCGACGCCGATGGTCGTGAAACAATGCCGAACCGCCGGGCCGGCGAATCCGAATCGCCGCCGGCGCCGGCTGACGCCCAAACCAGGCCCCGGATCGAGATCCCGAATCGAGGCCCAGAGGAGCCCGATTTCAGCCCCCTCCTGACCCGCCCCTTAAGGTCCTATAATGCATATTACGTTAAACGGACTCGGATCCAGGCGGTGGGGCGGTGCCACGGAGGCCGTTTCAGCTCGTTTCGGCTGGTCGCCGCTCGCGGTCATTCCCGGCGGCCGACTGCTGTCGTTCGCGGCCGGCTGACGTCGGCTGACGTTCATCCAACGTGACCATGCCAACCGCAGGCGCCGCCCACTTGATGGACCACGCCGAAGGCACGGTCGCCCCGGCCCTGGACGCCGCGCGATCAAAGACGCCCGGATGATGCCCGGCGGATCAAGACGCCAGCGATCGCGGCTCCAATGAGGACGAGTCCAAGCAAGACGAACATCTCACGGCCTTCGATCCAACGCTCCCCACGGGCAATGATGCCGCGCACGCCGCTCGGTTCAGCGCCGGCGGTCGCCGGACGGGACGAATCCCTGGCCCTCGTGGTCGCATCCATCCCGGCCGACCCGGCATCCGAGTCCGATCCAGCCGTCGTTCCGTTGCCGGTCACTGCCTCCGGGGCCTCGCGCTCGGCCACCGGCACGCCATCCCGATCCATTGAGGTCCAGTTCGTCGCGCCGCGCAACGAACCCAGCACCTCAAACAAGGCCGCCCGCGACTGGGCCGCTCGCGATGCCGGCCCGAAGACGCCGACTTGCAATCCACCCGTCTCGAGCGGCACTTGCACGTTGAGCGTGATGGCCGGGACACCGTCGACGGACTCGCGAATCTCAAACAAGTCGAGCTCGAACCCGCGCCACGACATGGTGCCGCGACGCCCATCGATTCCCTCGGGCTTTCCACCGAGCAATCGTTCCGGTGGGATCGGGCCGTCCATGTCGTTCAAGATCAGCAACGTGGCAAGCTCGCCACTGGAACTCGCCCGCGAGAACGCGTATCGAGTCTCGGCGTCGGCTTCGACCAGATCCGGGCGTGGCTGAAATCCGTCTGGCACCCGCAACGCGAAACCACGTTCGACGTCCGTGACTTGATCGACGATGATCGTGGGAATCGACTCGGACATGGCCCTCGCGGTGAACGCGGCGCCTGAACTGTGGGCGAACGCCGACGAGGTCGGACTGGGCGCGGTCATCCAGATGCCGGCGCTCATGACCATCGCGGCTGGAACCAATCCACGTCCAAATCGATGGACGAAACGACGTCCGCCTCGACAAGCATCCGAACACTCAACCCGACACCTGTTCACGCCGTACCTCCCGTCGAACTCGCCGCCATCGTCATCGCATTCGCCAGCGAACGCGCGCTGGTGAACGCCGCTTCAAATCTTCCGGCCAGGCACCAGTCGCCGCACACGCCAACCCGCAGGTCCGCGTTCCAACGGTGGCTGCGCCCTGACGGCTCCGTCACCAGTGAGTATCGCCAACGGTGCACAGATCGATGCGCGGCCTCGAGTGCACCGGTCGTTCCGACCGTCATGCCCTCGAAGTGCGACCAAAGAATGCGGTCGATGTCATCGCGGTCGAGTTCAAGGTGCCGGGCCGACCATGCCGGCGAACCGTGCAAGACCCACGTCTCGCCGCCCGGGGCCACCGCCCGTCCCGGGCGACTGGAGTTTCGCGCGATCCACGAGACGGGGCCTGCATCGACCGCCGCCGCATCCCACGGCACGTCCAGTGGCGCGTCGAACGCGTACATGGCCGCCCAACACGGACGGATGGCCACGCCGTCAGCACAGTCCGCCAGACCGTCGCACGGCGCGAGCAATCCAGGAACCTGCGGCGCGGGAACACTGACCACGATCGCATCAAAGCCTTCGGCGATCGCCGACTCGGCCGCGGCCCGGGCCTCGGCGTCTTCTGGCCACGATTCGATCTCGAGCGAGGGTCCACCGCCATCCGCCGGATGCACGGCGCCGACCCGAATGCCGCGAACAAACACGAGCGATTCAGGGGACTGCGCATCGACGATGTGCTTGCACATCGCGTTGTTGCTCGGCTGGCCGACGTACCAGGGTTCACGTGGATCCAGTGGAACCGGCACCGCGCCGGGCGCCGCGATGGTCACCGCACGAGGTGTCCACGCGCTGCAACAACCGGCATCGACCCAGGCGGCAACCTGCCCACGGAATGCCGGCGATCGTGCGGTAAAGTACTGCATGCCGTGGTCAAAGTGCCACGGCCCCGCATAGCGCGTCGCCGCTCGGCCGCCGGCTCCGCGCGACTTCTCCAAGACCGTGACCCGGCAACCCGCGGCGATGAGTTGTTCCGCCGCCACCAGACCACTGAGGCCCGCGCCGATGACGGCCACGTGGGCGTTGGCGGGAAGCCCAGCATCCGACCCGACTGAGGTGCCACTTGAAGCGTTGGCCGACGAGCCACTGGATGCGCCACGCGACAAACCAGCTGACGAGCCGACTGACGAACCAGTTGGCGGGCCACTCGACGAGCCAGTTGCCGCTCCGGAGCTCAGCCCAGACGTCGTCTCCGAGGCCCCGATCGACTCTTGGTTCGACGCATCGTCCACGTTTGCCTGCCCGTCATCCGCGTCCATCGTCACGGAGCCTCCCTGCTGCTGATGCATGCCCAATCATTCGATCGGGCGGCCTCCCCGGCTCCGTCGAGCACTCGACGGATCGGCGAGTCTACTGGTCCCCGGCCAATTCGTCGGCTGAATCATCGGCTGAATCATCGGCCGAATCGATCGCTCGCTCCAGCCGGCAGGCTTCGATGGCCAAGCCCGGACCGAAGCCCAGAACCACCGTCCGGCTTCGAGCATCCCGTTTCACCGGCTCTTGTACGGGAGATTCGGTCTCGATCCCGACGCCTGGCGGCGGCGTCGCCACCATCCCCGCCAACTCGAAAAAGACGGTTGGCGAGGACATGTTGCCGTGCGCGCGAAGGACCGCCCGGGAACCGTCCAAAGCCCCCGGCGGAAGCTCCAATCCGCGTTCGACGGCATCCAGAATGCGGGGCCCACCCGGATGGACCACCCAGTGGTCGATGTCAGATCGGGCGAGCTCCGACGTGGCGAGCCATTCGTCGATCCATCGCCCGATCGCGCGTTCAATCGTGGCCGGCACGCGGGGATCCAGCGTCATCACGAACCCGGAATCGCCGATACGCCAGCTCATGTGGTCCCGCGTGTTCGGCAGGATCTGCGATCCGTGGGCCGCGATGACCCAGTCGCCAGTTGATGCGTCGATTGACGCCTGCCCATCGCCGGCGCGCACCACCATCGCCGCAGCCCCGTCGGCAAAGAGCGCGTTGGCCACGATGCCCTGAGGTTCGTGGCCGACGGCGTAGTGCACCGAGCACACTTCGACCGCGCAGAGCAGAACGTTCGCGGCAGGATCGGCGGCGGTGAATGCGGCGGCCACGCGGACGCCGTTCAAGGCGCCATGGCATCCCATGAAACCGATGTGCGTGCGGGCGACGTTCGACCCAAGACTGACCCCGTCGATGATGTCCATGTCGAACCCGGGCGCACTTCCCCCGGTGCATGAGACGGTCACGAGATGCGTGATCTGGTCGGCCGGGCATGCCGCGGCGGCGAGGGCCCGCTGCGCGGCGGGCACGACAAGTGCACTCGCCAGTCGGTCATACGCGGCGGCACGCACGCCGGTCCCCGGACCCGGAGCGTCGGGCGGGAAGAGCTTCTCCAGATCCGAGCCCAAGGCGATGCCGCGGTGATCGATACCCGTCGCCCGATGCACGCGCGAAAGGAGCACCGCCGCGCGGTCTGGCGGCTCGGGTCCCAATCGGTTGGTCGCAAACTCGATGGCCTCGTGGCCGGAAAGAGTTCGCCGAGGCGAGGCGCAGGACAGTCCGCTCACGACCACCGACGTCGCTCGTCGGCCCGCCGGGCGAATCGGCTGGCCGGAGCCAGACTGGACCGATGATGGACTCGGCGGCTGGCGTGACGTCAGGCTTGGCGGCTGACTTGGCGTCGGGCTTGGCGTCGGGCCCAACGGATGGATCGGTTGACGCGTGGCCAGTGGTCCCATCGGACGAATCGCCGAATGGGTCCCGTCAGGTGCCCCGGTGGATGTCGTCGTCGACGAGGTCGCCGGTACGCCGGACCGCTCGGATGGTTCCATTTCAACCTCCTCCCTCATGACGCCGCTCCGCTTCGTGGCCGAGCTTCTTCGCCGCGTCCCATCATGTTCAAGACGACCCGCTGGAACGGTGGCAGCTGTCTGGCCGCCGCCAATGCGACTCGGGCGCGGCGTCGAGAGCCGATTGCCGTACCCAGCACCAAGCATCCCAACATCGCTCGGCGGCGGCGACGGGCAATGCTCCGCCACCGCGTTTCGACCGCATGGCGACCGCGATCCGTCGTCAGACCGTCACCGGCCTCGATCAGCACGTCCGCGGCCTCGATTCCGGATCCCATCGCCCACGCCATCCCTTCGCCGGTAAACGGCTCGGCGTAGCCCATCGCGTCGCCGATCCGCAGCACACCCGGTAATGCCGGGTGGGCCGCGCACGTGGCCAAGCGCGGCGTTCCGCCAATCGCCGGCCCCTCCCCAGAAACGATTCGCTCGGCCAAAGCGTTCAACCCGCCGCCGGCGAGCAGGCGGCCGAGTGCGACACTCGGACCGCCGTTGCGGCGAACCCACCCTGGCGATGCTGCCGCCGAGACATCGATCGATCCGCCGGGCAAGCGGGCCACGCCGACATACCCGGCGTCGCCTACGATCATCACGAGATCCTCGTCGATCAAGCGCCAGCCGTCGGCCCAGACACCGCCAAAGCCGAACATGGTCCGGCCGACCGGCCACACTCGGCGCCGGGCCCGAGCCGCGGGTGGCCAGGCCCGAAGCGCGCTTCCCCCGAGACCATCGGCGGCGAGGACGATCTTCGCGCGGCGCACGACCGATGCGTCAGGACCGCCACCGGAAGTCGCCGGGGACGCGAGTAGCACGCCGGGCCCCCCAGCGTCCACGGACACTGCTTCAGCTCGGACCGGCATGATGACCTCGACGCCCGCTGCGGCCACGCGATCGAGCATCCAGGCATCAAAGCGCGATCGTTCCACGGCGACGGTTCCGCCGAGTTTCGGCCGCACGCGCCCCGCCAGCGTCCCTGCTCGTCCGCGTCGACCCGGCGCGACCCGTACGTCCACCCGCCGCAGCGGATGGGCCATGCCGTCTGGTGGCGGCCACACTCCCAACTGCTGCAGCGCACCGATCGATCGTCGGTTGAGGCAACCCCCGCAGACTTTCGAGCGTGGCATGACCGCGCGCTCCACCAGCACGGCCCGCTGTCCGGCGACGGCCAGTCGGAGCGCCGCCGACGCCCCCGCCGGGCCACCGCCGATGATCGCAATGGGATCGCCCGCGTTGGCCGGGCTCACGGCCGAGCCCCCCGCGCCCATTCCAACTGCAGTCGCCACGGCCAGTGTCGACGGACCGTTGCCTTGGCCATGCCCGCCTGGGATGCCAGCGCCCTGAGTTCTGCCGCGCTGAATGCGCCCCGCACGGAGTCGGGTCCGTCGCGATGAACGACCGGACACCGGGACAGCACCCGTGTGGCCAGCCAGGTTCCCGCCCACGCATCGCGCCCGCGTCGCAAGTCGTCGAACACGACGCCCTGCCGCACCGCCCCGGCCAACTCGCAGAACAACGGGAGGACGGATGCGTCGGTCAGGTGATGCAGGAACAGCGTCGAGATGGCAACATCGATGGACGACGGAAACGGGTCCGTTCCAAAGCGGTGCACGCGAAACGCACAGAGGTCATTCTCGGCCATGGCTTCGTCGGAGGTCTCGTCGAAGGCTTTGCGGGAGGCGTTGCGGGAAGCCTCGCGGAAGGCGTTGCGGGAACCCTCGCGGGAGGCGTCGCGGACGACTTCGCGGCTGGCCGGCTCGGCCTCGGCTGCGTCGCCGATCGGCCTGTCCGCCCGTCCTGCCCACTGCCCTTCCGTCCGTGCCTTCGCCGTCGCGATACTGGCAGCGCACTGGTCGAATCCGATCATCCGCAGGCTCATTCCCCGCGACGCAGCCCAAGGAGCCAGTCGGCGGGCGACGGCGATCGTCACCCCGCCGTCACCGCACCCAAGATCAGCGATCGTCAAGGTGCGCGATGCGGCAGTCGCCGGCGCCGCCTCGGCCGGGCGTGCGCGCTTGCCGTTCTTGCCGCCGCGAAGAGCCACCACGCGTCGCACACCCGCGGCGAGACGACCGGCCGTGCCGGCAAGGGTTCCCATGCGCGACAGATCGCGCGTCGCCCACGCCAAGAGATCCGGGTCGATGTCCGGGTCGTCCATCCACTCATCGCGTCGATCGCGCACCCGGAGGCCAGCGTTGATCCCCGAGGGAGGCCGCGGCTGCTTCGAATTGACCGCGCCAGTTGGCATCCACGCACATCCTTCGCCTCATGGCCGCCCCCGCGTGCAACCACCCGTCCCCCGCGTTCGCATGTCGACACTCTTTGATGATGTTCCCGACGATGACTCGAACGGTGTTCCCGACGGTGTTCCGGCCCGCCCACCCGCCCGCGCGGCCGTTCGAATTCCGTCGGAATTCAGGCCGCCGCGTCGTTCCCACCACTCGCAGCGGGCGCGGCACGGCGTTGGGCGGCCGGCATCTCGCAGACGCCATCCTCACAGGAGCGCCCGAACAGCCGGCCGAGCGGAACCCGGTAGCGGGCGAAGATCCGATACCCGAAATCCGCGAAGATTCGCAGGACGGGCCAGGCCGTCCAACCGACGAGCCAGCCGAGTCCGGCGGCCTCGTACGATCGCCGCACGGAGTGCATGCCCACCGTCAGACGGCCGTCGGCTTCCACGCCGTGGAGCTGCGCCTCGGCTTCTTCGGCCCCCAGTCCCCAGGCCGCGGGGTCGAAGTCCGGCGCCGCGATGTCGACGATGTCGAGTTGACCAGCCGCCGCGCGTCTCCCGCTCAGCCAGTGCACTTCCCACCGACAAAAGGGACACTCTCGGTCGTACAGCAGGGTGTACGCTCCCGGACTGGCCGGTTCGAATTCGGGGATGAATCGCTCGCTCATCGTTCCACTCCATTGACATCGAATTTCTGCACGGCCGGACCAGTCTCGCTCGGGCATCGGGCGCGATTCACTCCGCGGTTCGCCAGTCCGCCGGCCGCCAGTCTCCCGTTCGCCGGCACCGCTTGAACCGCAGGCACCGGCGTCATCGGCGTCATCGGCGTCATCGGCGAGACCGACATCTGCCCCCCGGCAAGAACCGGCGCTCTTTGGGATTCCGGCGACAGCGGCGCGGTCACCGGCCGAATCCGCCAGGCTCGGACATCAAGCGGACGGGCCGCCGCGAGCCGAGGCGCGTCGCCGTCCACGGAGACGCCGGCCGCGGACAACGCCGACTCTTCATCAACATCCCATTCAGCCGACGCGAGTTCCCACGGATCGTGGTCGATTTCGCCCCGCATGAGCCGGCCACGACGATCTGACACGTACAGACATGCGCGGCGCGTCAGAAAGTCATCCAGTGTCCCGCGTTCGGGCGTCGCGAACGTTCCAGTCGAACGGTAACGGCCGACGAACGTGGCCGCTGGAGCCGCACGATCGGTCCGCCGACTGCTGTAGTGCACGGTGCCATCCTCGTCGACCTGCATCGCCATCGCTGCGTGCACGTAGTTCAGATGGAAGAACGTCCGGGCCATGGTCACCGCGATTGGTTGGTGGCAATCGAGGGAAAAGAAGTACACACCCGGGCGATCCTCGGCCGTTCCCCGCACACCGGCCGGACGAACGTACGTCCGGACGTTCATCTCGGGGAACGCTGACAGCCACGGCACGCCGGGCAGACCGTTGGGGCGAACGCCGGACATCGCGAACGGGACCAGTCCGATCCACGCCATGCCGTCGAACGTGTCGACGTCCATGACCGACGGCACGAGCGGACGCAACGTGGATACTGGAACCGGCCAATGGGCGAACAGCAGCGATGACCAGTGCATGCGCATCACCGGCCGGCCAGGCGGAACAGGATGGTCACGAAAGGTCATGCACGTCACTCCGAGGCCCCTGGCCACCTCCTACGCCCCCAGTTCGGTCGCCAGCGGTGTTGCCCCGCCGCCCATCACCCGTCGCCCATGGCCGGCGCCCGTCACCCATCGCCGGTCGCCCTCGGGCGATCCGACACCGCGGCCCAATGGGTTCATCGGTCGATTCCGTCCACCGCCCGCAGCAGCATCCACACCGCCAGGCCGCCGCGCAGTGTCCATCCCACTGTACGCAGCCAATTCGTCGCCACCAATCGCTCGATGGCCTCCAGATTGAATCCGGCTTCGAGCTGGCGATGCAGCGGCACCTGCACGAAAAACGTCGAACCCCAGAGCAGCGCAAGCACGACCAGTCCGGCCCACGGCATCCATTCCGGAACGCCGATCGGTGTCCGAACGAGCAGCCAGATCGCCGCGGCCAGCTCCATGAGCATCAGCGGGCCGACGAGCGTTCCCGTCCGGCGCACGTGCGCCTGTTCGTAGGCCTGGAATCCGGCTTCGGGAACTTCGGCGAAGAGCGGATAGTGCACCATCTGCACGAACCAAATGACCCCGACCATGCCGCCCGTTCCGGCGAGCTGCAGCAGCAGCGAGCCCAGCGCCGCCCGGTCCATCAACTCGCCCCGTCGGCGGCCATCGCCGGCGTTCGGACGGCCGGGGTCGCCGCCGTGGCAACCGAACGTTGTTCCCGACCACTCGCCGAGGGCGTCGCGGCCGGACGAAGCGGACCGAGTTCACACAGCTCGCCGAGATTTGGGCGGTCCGCCGCGTCCCGATGACGAAACGCGCGCACGATGCGCCCGTCCTCCACCAGAAACGCTCCCGGCATCTGAAACCCATCGCCCACCAGGCGTCCGACGAAGTGCCCACGCAGGGTCGCGAGGAATCCTCGCCACCACACCCGCGGACCGAACAGTTGACGGAGTGAACCGCGTCCCAGCTCAAAGCCGCGGTAGAGTTCGCGATCGGGATCGCTGACCACCGCCACGTCGGTGAGGCCATGGGCATCCAGCAGGGATCGCCCCTGTTCGATCGAACCCATCTGCACCACCGCGGCTCGCGTCCCCTCGCCACTGCTTTTTCGCCACGCGGCCAGATCGGCGAGCGCTTCACGGCAGAACGTGCACCCCTGATGACGCACAAAGAGGATGAGCGTCGGCCCCGACGCCGCGAACGCGGCCAGCGATGGTCCGGCATCGGTCATCGCCTGTGCCATCCGCGATTCGATCGAAGTGCCGGCGTTCATGACACGGGCTCCGACGAGACCGGCGCGGGGGCCACGACGGTGGACGCGGCCGAGGCCAGCGCCACGCGCCGGGCGTGCAGCAGCATCAGGCCGAATGGAATCCACCAGATCAGGTCATTGGTGATGATCGTGAATCCCATTTTCCACGGGAAGATGCCGTTCATTGCCGCGTGCACAAAGCCAATCGGCCCAAAGATCTTGCCGAGCAGACCGACGAGCACAATCGGCCAGTGCCTGGCTGGATCTTTGGCGGCGGCGAGGTATCCGATGCCGTACACGCCGACGATCATGCCGACGCATTGCCAGATCGACGGATACGTCGGGTCCGGCAGTTTCAGGAAGCGGAAGATTGCCAGTGGAGCCAGCACCACCACCGCGCCCCACAGAAGGTTGTAGATCCCGGCAATGATGAGCACCTTGGTCATCCATGACGGTGTCGACGCAGCGGCGGGCGAATCGGACACGGGTCGTCCTCCTTGACGAATGACCGGAGACGAGGCCGTCCCGCCACTGGGGCGGGAGATGCGGCCGAAATCGAGAGCCGGACTCGAAAGCTGGAATCGGGAGCCGGGCCTGATGGTAGGCCCCCGACGAAAAAGGCCGCCCCGCCGGCAGGCGAGGCGACCCGAATCTGATCCGTCGGACGGTGACCATCGGTCAGCCGAACGACAAGGCCATGGGCCATCCGTTACGGAAGGATGACGCGATCGACGACGTGCACGACGCCGTTCGAGGCATCGATGTCGGTGTCGATGATGGAAACACCATCGACCGTGAGGCGGCCGTCGTTGATGCCAAAGACAAGGGTTTCACCGAGGAGGGTCTCGGCGCTGCCGGCCTTCACGGCGGCGGCGGCCGAAACGCGACCCGGCACCACGTGGTACTTCAGGACCGAGGCGAGCTTGTCCTTGTTCTCCGGGAGCAGGAGCGACTCAACGGTGCCGGCCGGGAGCTTCGCGAACGCATCGTCCGTGGGGGCGAAGATCGTGAAGGGGCCTTCGCCCATCAGGGCCTCGGCCAGTCCCGCAGCCTGTGCGGCCGCGAGGAGCGTGTTGAACGAGCCAGCGCTGGCGGCGAGCGAAACGAGGTTGTCATTCGTCGGCAGAATGACCGAGTCGATGACGTGAATCACGCCGTTGCTGGTCTCGATGTCAGCCTTGATGACGTTGGCCCCATCAATGGTGACGCCGCCATTGCTGGAGGCGATGTCGATGCGCTGACCGTTGAGCGTGGTGGCGCCGCTGACCCGCATGGCGGTGCGGGCGTCAACCTTGCCCGAGACGACGTGGTAGGTCAGGATCGCGGTGAGCTGGTCGCGGTTCTCGGGGCGGAGCAGCGACTCAACGGTGCCGGCGGGCAGCTTGGCGAACGCCTCATCGGTCGGAGCGAAGACGGTGAAGGGGCCATCGCCCTTCAGGGCATCGACCAGGCCCGCGGCCTGAACCGCGGCCACGAGGGTGTTGAAGCTGCCGGCGGCGATGGCGGTGTCAACGATGTCGTCGGCAACCGCACCGACCATGACGGTCTCGGTCATGGCGCCGCAGCTGCTGCCGCACGCCTGGGCCTTCTCGCCCACGGTCATCATCTTGGAAGCCGAGCACTGGGTACCGGCGGTCGCGAGGCCAGTGATGCCGGCGGTCGCGGCCAGAGCGGTGGCCGCGGCGGCGGCCTTGAGGGTGGTGGCGACGGTGAACATGGGAAACCTCCAGGTGTGTGACCAGCCCGTTCGGGTTCTGGCCGGTGCGATGTGCCCCAACGAACTGGGGAACATGCAAATTCGTTCAAAGCGTTCAATGATTTGCCGCGATTGCGGCGTAAACTCAATTTCGCTGGCCTCGAACCCGTCATGTGGACGATTCAAAGCCTTCAAAACGATCAATCGCACCGCCTTCGAGAACGGATTCACCTCTCGCGTGGATCTTTTCTCTTCCCGGAATGCCCCCCGCCATGAAGCAGCTCCTCAGCCCGAAGCAAGTCGCCGCCGCGATCGGCGTCAGTGAATCCACGCTCAAGCGATGGGCCGACGAGGGGATCATCTCGGCAACCCGGACCGCCGGGGGCCACCGCCGCATTCCAGTGGCCGAAGCCGTCCGCTTCGTTCGGGAAACCCAGGCGCGGATCGTTGATCCGTCGATCCTCGGGCTGAAGGACCTCCTTGAGGCGTCGGAGGCACCCGCGCCGGGAGACCGCGTCGAACAGATGTACACGGTGCTCACCGAAGGCCGGGCCGATCGCGTCCGCGGGCTGATGCTGTCGATGTTCCTCGAAGGAACGCCCGTGGCGTCGCTCTGTGACCAGGTCATCGTCCCGTCGATGCGCCGCATCGGCGAGCTCTGGCACGAGCAGAAGGACGGGATCTTCGTTGAACATCGGGCGACCGACCTGGTGCTGCAGGGCATGAACCATGTGCAGTCGCTCATCGATGTTCCGGATGATGCGCCCCCCGCCGTTGGCGGCGGCGCCCCGGGTGATCCGTATCTGCTGCCGAGCCTGATGGCCTGCGTCTCACTCCGAGATGCTGGCGTCCGGGCGGTCAACCTGGGTCCGGACACCCCGGCTGCATCCATCCTGCACGCAATCGACCACTGCCGCGCACGGCTCGCATGGATGAGCGTCACCGGCAATCCGATTCCCACGCTTCGCGAAGACGTCGCCGGACTCGTCCACGATGTGGCCGCCCGCGGCGCGACGCTGGTGGTGGGTGGCCGCGAACTGAATCGGGTGTCTTTCGAATCCCACCCCCAGCTGTACATCGGTGCCGACATGGGGGCGCTGGTCGCGTTCAGCCGGGGGGCGCTCATGAGTGGATCAACGTCGTCCTCGTCACTGGAAGACGGAAACGGCGTCAGTCGCAACTGATTCGAACCATCGCCTCGCGGGAAGCCCCCCACGCGGCATTGCCCTTCTCGCTCCGCCTGCGTGCCCGGGTCCCGACCGTGCACGCGGCGCGGCCGACTGGGACATCCAACGGAGTTGCCCGCATGTCGACGTCTTCCGCGAACGCGATCAACCTCCGCCGACACGCTGGCCGTGACGCGGTGACCGGACACTCGTCAACCACGGTTGGCGCACGGATCGGCCTGGCGCTCGCCATCGCGGTCAGCGGTATGGCCACGCTCGGCCAGGCCGCTGCCCCCTCAACCACCGCCGACCCCGCCGCGCCGCCAGCTCCCAGGGAAGAGCCACGCACCGCCGGAACGGTCGCCGTTCCCGCCGGCGGCGTGCGCCACGAACTTGGATTCGTGCTGTGCCGCATTCCGGCTGGCACGTTCACGATGGGCAGCCGACCAGGCGAACCGGGCCATCGCGACAACGAGTCGCCCGCCCATGCGGTCACCATCAGCCAGGACTTCATGCTCTCGGCCACGGAAGTCACCATCGGCCAGTTCCAGGCATTCGTCGACGCAACCGGCTACGTGACCGACGCCGAACGCGACGCGGCCGGCGGATTCGGGTTCGACTGGTCGACCGGGGAAATCGCCCAAGTCCACGGACTGGATTTTCGCGACCCGGGGTTCCCGGACTGGGTCCCCGGCCCCGATCATCCAGCGATCCTCCTGACCTGGAACGACGCCGAGGCATTTTGTCGATGGCTCAGCTCCCGCGACGGGCAGACGTACCGATTGCCCACCGAGGCGGAATGGGAGCGCGCGGCCCGCGGCGGCACCGAATCGCCGTGGTGGTTCGGCGCGAGTGCGACGGGCCGGGCGAACGTCGCGGACGCGGCCCTGCGGTCCGCCGTGCCGGCCATGCGTGAGACCGCCGATTGGCACGACGGCCACGCGTTTCTCGCGCCGGTCGCGAGCTATCCGGCCAATCCGTATGGCCTGCACGATGTGCACGGCAACGTCTGGGAATGGTGCGCCGATGTGCACGACGACACGGCGTACATCGCCCGTGAAACCGTTCCTGACCGGCCAACCGTCGACCCGACCGGTCCGTCGGCCGGAGCCTTCCGCGTCATTCGTGGCGGCGGCTGGCTGAATCCGCCCGCGGCGACCCGGGCCGCCCAACGCGTCTATTTCCGCCCGACGTTCCGCTACTGCCTCTTGAGCGGATTCCGTGTCGCGATGGACGTCCCGCCGGTGACCGAGGCGCGGGCGTCCGCCGACGAGCCGGCCGGGCCTTGAGCGCCGAACGTTGAGCGATGGGCACGGAGCCGCCGATCCGGATCCGCGAGCCCTGAACGGCCAGGACCGATCTGCGGGTACCGATCTGCGAGTACCGATCTGCGGGTACCGATCTGCGAGTGCCGTTCCGCGAGTGCCGTTCCGCGGGTACCGAGCCGCCGGTACCGATCCGCCAAGCGAAGAACCCGAGTGATCAGCCGTTCGACCGAGCGATCAGCGTCGCGCAGTCGACGTGGTGGAGCACCCGTTCGGCCACGGACCCCATCAGCAGCCGAGGCAGTCCACGCCGCCCGTGGGTGCCCACCGCCACCAGTTCCGCCTTGTGCCGCGTGGCCGCGTCTTCGATCGCGTGCACCGGATAGACCGGCATGGCCGCGGCCACCCCGTTCATGCTTTCCGGCAGGCGTTCATCGATCAGCCGCTGCAAGCCCGCTCGCGAGTCCGCAAGCATCCCGTCGACATCGATGTCGGGCAATGGCGTCACCGGTCCATCCGAGACGACGATCGGCGGAGGGGTGCCGTGGACGAGGACCACCGTCGCATCCGGGGCGAGCATGGGCAACGCATGCGCCAGCGCGGCCAGAGCGTCGGACGAGAAGTCCATGCCGACGACCAGCGAACGGAGTGTCCCGGGCGCGGGGCAGCCGTCTTCGGGGACGGCCAGCACCGGGCACGAGGCCAATCGGACCACGCGATCGACGGTCGCCCCGACGCGATGTCGATCAAACTGGGTCTGGCCACGCGCCCCCATCACGATCCAGTCATCGGCCGATGCGGCGCCGACGATCTCATCCCATGGCCGACCCTGAAGCCTTTCCACCGTGGCCGATGCCCCATTGGCCGCCGCACGGTCCGCCGCCGCGGCCAGCAGTCCGTCGGCCCCGGCTTGCACTTCGACGGCCAAGCCGACGCTCGGGTCAACGTCGACCACGTGCACGATGTGCAACGTGAGAGCAGGCGTGCTCTCCCGGCCGACGTCCGACTTGATGGCGGCGATGGCCCAGTCCAGAGCGGCGGTGGCCGCGCGTGAGCCGTCGACGGGAACGATGATCCGAGTGGGTCCGATTGAAGTTGCGTTCGTCATGCGTGTGGACCTCCGGGCGGCGAACCGCTGCCGTACGCCGACGCGGCTCCCGCACCTCCATCGTCGCGACTTCCGGCCGGTCCGCAAGATGCGAAGCCCGACGAAATCCACGGAACCGGCGACACCGAAGGATCAATCTCGACACCCGCGCGAGGCCGTGATACCGTCGGACGAGGGCGACGCCGCGTGCGGCCATCGCGGCCCCGCGGAGACCGCGATCATGGGTGTACAAGACGTTCAGGCGACCATGACCAGCGACGAGCGAAGTCGCTTCATGCGATCGCTGCTTCGCGACGTGCAAGCGCTCGAGCACCAGTTGCTGGCCGGAGCATTCGAGACCGGCATCGTCCGCATCGGCGCCGAACAAGAGATGGTGATGGTGGACCGAGACTGGCAGCCCGCGCCGGTCGCGATGGAGCTTCTCGAGGATCTCACCGACGAACGGATCACGACCGAGATCGCCCGCTTCAATCTCGAAGGAAATCTGACGCCGCAGCGGCTCACCGGCGGCTGCCTTCAGACACTCGAACGAGAACTGCACGACGTCATCCAGATCGTCCGGGCCGCCTGTCGCCGGCACGGTGCGGAGGTGGTGCTCACCGGCATCTTGCCGACGTTGGCCAAGAGCGACCTCGAGCGCGACAGCATTTCCGATCGCCCTCGCTACTTCGCCCTCAACGATGCCCTCAGCGCGTTGCGTGGCGGCGCGTACGAGCTTTCGATCGAAGGGCTGGACGAAGTACAGATCGAGCACGACACGATCATGCTCGAAGCGTTGAATACAAGCTTCCAACTCCACTACCAAGTGGAACCCGAGTCGTTCGCCCCGCTCTACAACTTGGCCCAGGCCATCACCGGCCCCCTGTTGGCCGTGGCGGCAAACTCGCCGATTCTCTTCGGCAAACGGTTGTGGCGCGAGACCCGGATCGCGATCTTCCAGCAGACGGTGGACACGCGATTCGACGCGCCCGCCGAGCGGGACGTGTTGGCGCGGGTGCGCTTCGGCGAGCAGTGGGTGAACGAGTCGCCCATGGAACTTTTCAAGGAAGACATCGCCCGCTTCCGCGTGATCCTTGGCCGCGGCGGCTGCGAGGATCCGTTTGAGGCGATGGAAGCCGGCCGGGTTCCGGCACTGGAAGCCTTGCAATTGCACAACTCCACCGTCTACCGGTGGAATCGCCCCTGCTACGGCATCACCCGATCACCAGACGGCGATCGCCCACACCTGCGCATCGAGAACCGCGTCTTGCCCGCCGGCCCGACGGTCTTGGACGAGGTCGCCAATGCAGCTCTCTGGTTCGGCTTGATGCACGGCGGCCGCGAGGCCTACGGCGACGTCCGCACCAAGTTGGACTTTGACGACGCCCGGGCGAACTTCAGCGTGTGCGCTCGCCAGGGCATGAACAGTGAATTGAACTGGATGAACGGGGCGTACCTGTCGGCCCGGGAATTGGTGCTCAATGAGCTCCTGCCGGTGGCCGAAGCGGGGCTGCGTTCGGCGGGTGTCGATTCGTCGGACATCGATCGCTACCTCGGCGTGATTCGTGACCGGACCGAGAGTCGGAGAACGGGAGCCCAGTGGCTGCTGCGCAGCGTCGCCGAGATGCAAGGCCGCGGCACGCGCGCCGAGCGACTGGCCGCCCTCGTTTCCGGGACCCATCGCCGCCAGCATCCGTCGGGTGATTCCGACGGCGCGCCAGACGCGGCGACGGTGACGCCCGTCCACGAGTGGACGTCGGCCGGTCTCGAAGAAGCGGGCGGCTGGACACGCAACTTCCAACGCGTCGAGCAGTACATGACCCGCGAATTGCTCACTGTCCACGATGACGACACCATTGACCTGGTCGTCACGCTGATGGACTGGAAGCACGTTCGCCACGTGCCGGTCGAAGATGCGGCGCACAATCTGGTCGGCGTGGTGAGTTATCGCATGCTCCTGCACCACCTGGCCAAGTCGATCGCCACGGGGCGAGCGAAGCAGTCGGCGGAGCCGGCCAAGGGCGCGTCGCGGGACGAGCACGACTCGTACTCCATCCCCGTGCACTCGATCATGCGCCGCGATCCGGTCACCGTCGGCCCCCGCACCAGCACCCTTGAAGCGATCGCAATCATGCGTGAGCACGCGGTGAGCTGCCTGCCAGTCACCAAGGACGGGCGACTGGTTGGCTTGGTCACCGAGCATGACTTCATGGACATCGCCGGCCAACTGCTCGAAGAGCGTCTGCGGTCGCCAGACTGACTCGAAGGCCGCGGTGTGGCGGCCGCGGAGTGGTGGCCGCGGGGAGCGGCAGCCGGGTCGTTCAATCCGCTCGATCGACCCCGGCGGCCGCCTTGAAACGAGACCCACGGCTCCGTCCACGATCGTTCGGTTCCGGGGGCCAGCTCGCGGCGGATTTGGCCGGGCGAAGTGCTATCGTGGCCCATCCGACCGAATGCATCCGGAACGCGTACGCCGCGCCCGAACGGATCGCTTCCTCGTCATCGCGTCGGATCCGCCCCCGCATTCCTCCCCCGCGCTTCCCGCCTCCCGCCTCCCCCACTCGACGTTCCGCGTGCCCACCGCTCCCACCAACCTGCCCGCCGACGATCTTGGCCACGCCCCCTCGGACGTCAGATATCCCGCGCGGCGAATTGCGAGCCACGGAACACCGGGCACGGGGCCGCTGACGATCTTCGTCGGCGGTATCCACGGCAACGAGCCGATGGGCGTGCGGGCCATTGAAGAGGTCTTCGCTGAGCTTCAGGCGTCCACCCGGCCGTTCACCGGCCGAGCCGTCGCATTGCTCGGCAACCGAGCCGCGTTCGCCCGAGGGGACCGGCTCATCGACCGGGACATGAACCGCGTGTTTCGGTACGACCTGGACCGCGAACCCACCGAGGAGCCGCCCGTCGCCGCCCCCCGGCTGGATCCGGCCGACGACTCGGCCGAAGTCCGCGAGCGCGATGCCCTGCTCGACGCGATTCGCGAAGAGGTGGCGTCGTCCGACCCGGACGCCGAGGTCATCGTCATCGACCTGCACACCTTCAGTGGCGCCGGGCCGCCGTTCTGCGTGCTCTCGGACACGCTGCGCAACCGCGGGTTCGCCGAAGCGTGGCCGATCCCACGCATCCTCGGGCTGCCGGAAGAACTTCCCGGGACCGCCATCGAGTACCTGACCGCCGCCGGCCTCATCGCGCTCGTCGTCGAAACCGGCCGACACGACGATCCGGTTTCTGCCGAGTTGCACGCGGCGGTGATTCGATTGGCCCTGGGGCAGGCCGGCCACTTGCCGGGCGGCGGGCTTGGCGACCCGGGCGCTGACCAACAGCGGTTGGCCGACGCCGTCCGCGGGCTGCCACGCCAACTCGACGTGCAGTATCGCCATCCGGTCGAACCAGACGATGGCTTCGTGATGGATCCTGGGTGGTCCACATTCGACGTGGTCCGGCGCGGTGAACCGGTGGCCACGTCCAAGGGGAACGCGATTCCCGCGCCCCGCCGCGGCCGCATGCTGCTGCCGCTCTACCAGAGCCAGGGAAGCGACGGTTTCTTTCTGGCTCGGCCGATCGGCGCGTTCTGGCTGCTTTTGTCGACGGCCCTTCGCCGGGCGGGGCTCACCGGCGTGGCCAAACTGCTCCCCGGCGTTCGGCGACACCCCACCCGGCCACACACGCTCGAGGTTGACCGACGCGTGGCCCGCTGGCTCGCCGTCGATGTGTTCCACCTGCTTGGCTACCGGGCCCTGGGAGGCGACGAGGACACGCTCTGGGTCGCCCGGCGGCAGCATGACTTGCGGCGACCGCGGACGATGCGGCCTTGAGAGTCCGTTGAAGACGCCCGTCTCGTCCGGCGTGCGATGCAGCTGTCCCTCGCGCGGAGCCGAATTGAACGCCGGTCCACGCGACACGTCGAGATTCGGCGACAAGGCGAAGGGCGAAGGGCGACGGGCGACGGGCGACGGGCGACATGATCGTGCTCAGGACGCGGAACGCCGTTCAACGGGCTGATCGGGGAATCCCGATCGTCTGCGGCGATGGAGCGTTGGGCTGATGGAGTGATGGAAGACTCGATCGGCGGAACTGGACGCATCGCGGCGGAGCCCAACGCCGCGAGCGGCACGACGCTCGGAAGCGACCTGTGGGCTGATCCGTCAGACACGCCCTCGCGACGACTCGATCCTCTTCCACGTGGGCCGCGCTCAGATCACCAACGCCGCCAGTCCGTGCAAGTCTTCGAGCAGATGCGAGTGCGGATGTGGCTGCAGTTCGTCCAAGCGGTACGTTCCGTGGCCCACTCCGACCACCATGCCGCATCCAGCGGCCGTGCCGCACTCCAAGTCGCGCGGCGTATCGCCGACCACGGCGACTTGAGCGGCGGAAGAGCTCTTCACGTCCGCCGCGTCTCCGGAGATCGCCGCCGCCCGGCGCATCGCCTCGTGGATCAAATCCGGCGCTGGCCGCCCTTCGGGCACCTCGTCGCTGCCGACGAGCAGTGCGGGCTGCAGGTTCAATCCTGCGAGGGCGGCTTCGGCCACTTCCCGCGAAAAGCCAGTGATGCACCCGACGGTGATGCGGGACGCCGCGAGGGCGGCGAACGCCTCGGCCGCCCCGCCCAGCCGCTGCGGCGGCCGGTCGTGCAACTCTTCGAGCATGATCGCGTCGAACGCCTCGGCCAACCCGTCGGCCTCCGCCTCGGGACGGCCGGCCGCGGCGAGGAGCTCCGCCATCACCGTTGGCTTCTTCATGCCGATGCGCGAACGAATCCAGGCATCGTCGGCGTCGAACTTCTCCGCCGCGATGATCTCGCGGTACGCGTTGACCGTGTGCCCGTCTTCTTGCATCAGCGTGCCCGCGATGTCAAAGAGAACGAGGCGGATGGTGGGCGGCATGACGGGCTCCGAAGTGGCGGGTCGATGAGCGGCGGAGAGGCGGAGAGGCGGGTGAGCGGCGGCGGGCGGCGGCGGGCGGCGGGCGGGCGGTGGGCGGTGGGCGGTGGGCGGGCGGTGGGCGGGCGGTGGGCGGCGGCGGGCGGCGAGTCAGTGAGCGGTGGAACGCCGGCCCGTTGCCGATGGGTTGCCGACGTTCGAGACGAACGGCAGAGTCGAGCCGTGGCCAGAACCCGCGACCGGCACCTTCAGCCGCGGTCCGAGCCAATGATCAATCCGCCCTTCCACCGCGGCGATCCGTCCACGCTATCGTCAGCCACCCTGCTCCGTTGCCGTTCACCTCTCTGAGCGCGCTCCGTCGTCCGCCGCCGCCGTCCCCACTCACGATCACCCTCATCCTCGCCGGATTGCTTGGCCCATGCCCAACGTTCCGCCTCCCGTCATCCCGCCGTCCGATGAGATCGATGCCCGTTTCGAGGCGGCGATCGCCTTGGCCCGGGACGCCGGCCGCATGAGCCTGAACAGCTTCGATGACCCGGCGTTGCCGGTCGACGTCAAACGCGACGGCTCCGTGGTCACCGAGACCGACCGCCAGATCGAAGCGTGGCTGACCGTGGCCATTGCCGAGCGCTTTCCCGACGACGGCGTCCTCGGCGAGGAACACGGCGAACGCTCGGGAACGAGCGATTGGCGCTGGGTGCTCGACCCGATCGACGGCACACGGAGCTTCGTCCACGGTGTCCCGCTCTATGGCACGCTCGTGGCGTGTGAGTACCGCGAGCAACCGACCATTGGCGTGATCGAGATGCCGGCCCTGGACGAGCGGGTCTACGCGGCCACGGGCGGACCGGCGATCCACGAACGCGCACCGCGCGAGAGCGATGCACCCGACCGCGTGGCCGACGGATGCGTCCGCTCCGTCGCCCGGTGCTCCACCACCACGCAGGTGGACGAAGCCATGCTCTGCATCACGGCGTTCGACTACTACCGCCTGGCTGGCGAAGAAGCGCTCTACCACGAGCTCATCAACCGCTTCGGCCACACCCGCGGCTGGAGCGACTGCTACGCGCAGGTCCTGTGCGCGACTGGCCGCTGCGATGCGGTCATTGAACCGGACATGAAGCCGTGGGACGTGGCCGCGGGCCTGCCAATCACGATCGCCGCCGGCGGCGTCGGCTGCGCGTGGAACGGATCGGTCAGTGCGCACCACGGCAGCGCGGTGTACGCCGCCCCGGGAATTGCCAGCGAAGTCTTGGCGTTCGTCCGCGATCGAGCGGGAATGACTGGCGGCGCGTAGCCGCGAGACCGCTGGCCCGCCAGTGTCCCGGCGAATATCCGGGCCAATGTCCGAGAGCCAATATCCGAGCCAATTTCCGGGCCAACGTCTGGGCCGGCGCTCCGGCCGCCGCTGCGACCCGGCCGCTGCGATCCGGCCGCCCCGAGCGTCAGTGGGCCTTGCCCTGCGCCGCCACCGCCGCCTGCTTGGCCGCGATCGCGTCGGCGTCGCCGAGGTACCGCTTGCTCACCACCTTGAGGTCGTCGTCAAGTTCGTAGACGAGCGGCACACCGGTGGGGATGTTGATCTTCATGATCGCATCTTCATCCATCCCTTCCAGGTGCTTGACCAGAGCGCGGATGGAATTCCCGTGGGCGGCGATGAGCACGCGCTTGCCGGCCCGAATGTCCGGGACGATCACGTCATCCCAGTACGGCACCACGCGCTCGATCGTGTTGGACAGGCTCTCGGTCAGCGGAAGCAATTCCGGATCGACCTGGGCGTACCGCGGATCGTGCCCGGGCCAGCGTTCATCTTCGCGGGTCAGGGACGGCGGCTGGATCGCGAACCCGCGCCGCCACTTGAGCACCTGCTCTTCGCCGTGCTCCGCCGCCGTCTCGGCCTTGTTGAGGCCGGTGAGCCCGCCGTAGAAACGTTCGTTGAGCTGCCATCCGCGGATGACGGGGATCCACATCTGGTCGAGGCCGTCGAGCACATGCCACAGGGTCCGAATCGCCCGCTTCAGGACGCTCGTGTGGGCGACGTCAAAGCCAAAGCCTTCGGCCCGAAGCAGATCGGCCCCGGCCTTCGCTTCCTCGACGCCCTGCTCGGTCAGGTCGACGTCGACCCAGCCGGTGAAACGGTTCTCGCGGTTCCAGGTGCTCTGGCCGTGGCGGACGAGGACGAGGGTGGGCATCGGGGCATTCCTCAGGGGGTAAGGCAGGCGGGCAAGCGCCGGGCCGATCGGGCCAGACGGGGTCACGATTCTACGGTCCCGGCGGCCGGCGAGATCGCCAGACCCAGATCCCCAGCCCGACCATGCCAAGCACGCCGGCGACGTAGCTCGTGGAATGGACAACGGCCACGCTCAGAAAGCGCGCGGCACGGGCCGGTTCGATCTGCTCCGACCAGAATTCGGCCAACTGCAGGTGGCCCGCCTCAGCGGCCACATGGGCGACGATGCCGGCGGCGGCGGCCAGCGCTCCGACGCCGCCCAGCAGTGCAGCGATCGGGCGGATGAGCGAGCCCGCGGTTCGCGGCGGCCGGCGGCCGGCCAAGGCGGCGAACGACAGCCCGAGCCCCAGACCGAGGCCGACCCACCACGTGGCGATGACCCCCCAGGCAAGGGCATGAAGCCACGGCGCGTCGGACGCGAAGAGTCGCGGATGACCGATCGTGAAGTACTCAAGGCACACGTGGGCGGTGAACAGATCGTGGACGACGCCGTAGGCGACCGATCCCACGATGCACAGGCCCGTGATCCGCAGCGTCGCCGCGAATCGAGAGACGCCGTGGTGGTCGTCGGGGCTCGGACGCGGTTTTGGAGCCAAACCCGGAGCCAAACCCGGAGCCAGACCCGAAGCGGGCATCAGTTCCCGGCCAGGTCGCGGCCGGCGCCCGGTCCCCAGAAGCCCCCGCGTTCGTGCTCGAACTGGACCTCTTCCCCGCGGACCGAGTCGTCGAATGTGCCTTCGTGGTACACGGTCCGGCCCATCACGATGGTGCGGACGATGCGGGCGTGCACCGTCGTCCCGTCCCACGGACTCCAGCCGCAGCGCGTGTGCTGTCGGTCGTTGCGGATCTCATGTTCACCACTGAGGTCGACGAGGACCAGGTCGGCATCCATTTCTTCGGCGATCGCCCCCTTGCTCGCCGCATCCCAGATGCGGGCCGGGGCCGCGCACATCCAGTGCACGACTTGCTCGAGCGAACACTGGCCGCGGTGCACTTGGTCGAGCATCAACAGCAGGCTGTTCTCGATCGCCGGGAGACCCGACGGCGACTTGGGGTAGCCCAGCGCCTTTTCGTCCAACCCGTGCGGCGCGTGGTCCGTGACCACCGCTTGCAGGACGCCAGCGTCGAGGGCATCCCACAGCGCCGCCGCGTCTTCGGGCGACTTGAGGGCAGGGTTGACCTGGGCCCGCGTGTCGAGGGCGGCGTACGAACGCGTGTCCAGCAACAGGTGATGCGGGCAGGCTTCACCGGTGATCAGATGGTCGTGGTGCCGGATGAGTTCACACTCGGCCCCGGTCGAGACGTGCAGCACGTGGAATCGGTGGTGATGCCGGCGAGCCAGATCCATCGCCCGGCGGACGGCGATGACCGCGGCACGTTCGTCGCGAATGCGCGAGTGGTCGGCCGCCGTCTGACCGCCGCCCAGGGCCGCCGCGTTCGCCCGGACCGTCGTCTCGTCTTCGCAGTGCGCACAGATGGGCAGCTCGGTCTCGGCGAAGATGCGCTCGAGGTCCGCTTGCCCGTCGACCAACAAGTCGCCGGTACTTGACCCGATGAAGATCTTGATGCCCGGGGTGCGGCGAGCGGCGGCGAGCTCTTCGACATTGCTTGCGGTGGCGGCGATGTAGAAACCGTAGTTGACGCAGCTCGTGGCGGCGGCCAAGTCGAGTCGAGCGTGGAGTTGCTCGACCGTCGTGGTCGCCGGAACGACGTTCGGCATGTCGAAGAACGTCGTCACGCCCCCGGCGGCGGCGGCGCGGGATCCGCTGGCCAGATCCTCCTTGTGGGTCAGGCCCGGCTCGCGGAAGTGGACGTGCGAATCGACGACCCCGGGCAGAAGATGCAGCCCTGTCGCGTCGATGATCTCGTCGGCATCGGCGGCCAAGCTGGCCGGCGCATCGATGGCCGCGATCTGGCCGTCCTCGATGAGCACATCGGCCACTCGGGTTTCGGCGGGCATGACGCAGGTCGCGCGGCGGATCAGGGTCGTCGGCATCGCCAGATGATAAGGTCTCGCGCGGCCCCCGCCGGTCGCGGGCCGGCCGTCGGCCGACCGCCGGCCAAGGGTGCACGGTCGAGATGGCGGTTCCGGGCTGCAGGCGAGGGTGCGGGAGACGGTGCGGACCACGAATGGCGACGTCGGGCCGGTCATTGCGTTCCTCGGCGCCACGTCGCCCGCGTCGCTGCTCGTGCGGCCTTCGCCGCCCTCGAGCCTGCTTCTTCACCTCCGGTGCCCAGAGCGTTCAAGGCCGCACGTGCCGCCCGACCACTTCCGACGTCCAGGCCGCCCCCCTGGTCATCCCTGGCGTCACCTCCCGACCATTCCCCTGCTTCTCGCCTTCGGAGCCTCGCGTGCAATTCCTCGAAACCGATCTTCCTGGCGTCTTCATCGTCGAACCGGTTCGCCACGGCGACCACCGCGGGTTCTTCGCCGAAACCTGGAACGCCGAACGCTTCACCGCCGCCGGGCTCGACCGGCCATGGATGCAGGACAACCACTCGCGGTCGCAAACGCCGGGGACGCTGCGCGGCCTGCACTTCCAGGCCCCGCCGCACGCCCAGACCAAGCTCGTGCGGGTCATCCGTGGATCGGTGCTGGACGTGGCCGTGGACATTCGGCGGGGTTCGCCGACGTTCGGGAAGCACGTGGCCGTCGAGCTGAGTGAATCAAACTTTCGGCAGTTGTACGTCCCGGCCGGCTTCGCCCACGGGTTCGTGACGCAGGTGCCCGACACCGAGGTGCTCTACAAGGTCGATGCCGGCTACGCCCCCGACGCGGACATGGGGATCGCCTGGGACGACGCCGATCTGGGGATCGACTGGGGCGCCTCGCCCGACGCCGTCGTCCTGTCCGACAAGGACCAGCAGCACCCGACCCTCGCCGGGCTGATGGATGCCCTCGACCGCGAGGGACGCACGCTCTTTACCGCGGAATGATCGGCTGCAGGCGGCCGTCCGCGCTGGCCCAAAAGCAGCGGGACAACGGGATCGACCATCGGATCGGCGGCGTGTCGCTGGCCGACGGATGGGCGTTGCCGAATCGGCGCATGCGCAGCGGCCGGTCTCCGGAGGCCCCCGGCGGAGCGGCCACGACCTCGACGCCGCCCGGCACCGGCCGGCTGACCGGATCGACCACGCGAATTGTCAGTCGGCCCGCGTCGGCGGGCATGGCCGCGCCGACGTCTGCCTCGGCCGGATCGACATCGGCCGGATCGGCATCGCACGGATCGACATCGGACGGATCGGCATCGCACGGATCGACGTTGGCCGGGTCGACATCGGCCGAATCGACGTCGGACGGATCGGCATCAGTGCGTTCACCGCCAACGGGTTCGGCATCCTCCGGACGAAACGCGACGGCAACGGGCGACGGGATGGTCGCGGGCGCGGCGGCGTCCAGCCCGCCAGCATGCCACCCGCCAGTGGCGATCGGAACGCCGGCCGCGCCCGCCGGCCCCGCCGCGTCAAGCGGCAACCAGTTCACCGGTTCCAAGCCGAGGGCGTCGGCCACGGCAATCGACGCGGGCGCGTTCAAGAGCGCCGGCGGCGAACCCGCCTGTCCCACCACGGCCCCCGCGTCGCGATCGCCGTTCTGGCTCGCGCCCTCCCCGCGCGTCAGCACCACCAACTCATCGGCCAGCCGGACGGCCTCGACCGGATCGTGCGTCACCAGAACGACCACGCTCCCGCTGGCCGCAAGCCGGGCGATGAGCGGTCGAACCTGGAGCCGGGCCACCGGGTCGAGGTGGGCCAGCGGTTCATCGAGCAAGCAGATCGGGGCGCGGCGGGCCAGCATCCGCGCAAAGGCGAGTCGCTGGCGTTCGCCACCTGAACAGTCGCCCGCCAGCCGATCGCCGGCGGCGGCAAGTCCCACATCGTCGGCCGCCGTCCGGGCGCGCTCGCGCGCGTCCGCCCGCCGAACGCCGCCCGCTTCCGCCGCGATCCGGATGTTCTCGTGCACGGAGAGGTGCGGATAGACCACCAGGTCCTGGAAGGCCAGCGACACCAGGTCGGCCGCCGGGCCGCCGCCACTCCCCGGCCCGGCCAGTGGGCGACCCCCCAGCCGCACCTGCCCGCCGGTGGGCGCGAGCAGCCCGGCGATGATCCGAAGCAGCGATGACTTGCCATGACCGCTCGGGCCAAGGATGGCGGTCACGCTTCCCGGCGCGGCGGTCAGCGAGACGCCGCCCAGGACCCACGGATCGCGCCGCCCGTATCGGAGCGACACATCTTCCAGTTGAAGCTGCTCGGGGGCGTGGTCCACGGCGTCGATGGTACCGGCGCCCCGGCCCAAGAAAAGAGGCCGCGCCCCGAGCTTGGATGAGCGTGACGGGACGCGGCCCAGTTGGACCGGAGCACCAGATTGGGCGGCGGACGTGCGTGGCGGGATGACCCGTCCATCGCGTCCGCCGAGGCGGATCAATCGGGGACTTCTTGGATGTACAGGATGCGCGGCTGATCACTGGGCGTGTTCACGCCCGACCGATCCACGAGCATCACGTACCGGCGGTCGGCCAGAATCGAGTCGCGGTTCGTGGCGTCAAGCACGCCATCGGGCCGCGGCCGGAACGATCGCACGCGGAAGTAGACGGTGAACATGTCACTGGTGGTCGTGATCATGTTGCTCGCGCCGTTGAAGAGCAAACGCAGCTCCTCAACGTCGCCGGCGACCAGATCCCCTTCGCGTCCGAGCAGGGCAATATCCGCGGTGTTGCTCGGGTCGGCGAAGAAGTTCGGATCCGGGGTCATCAGGTCGGTACTGATCTGCGTCGACTGCCAATCAAAACCATCGGAAAGCGGACGCCGTCCGGCCTGGTCCGCCCGCCACGCGGTGGTGGGCATCGCGATGGCCGGCAACTGGCTCCGGATGGCCTGGTCGTCGCTGAGGCCGCTGAAGAGCGCCCCGTTGAGGTCCGACACCTGCGGGAACTGGAGATTGCCCGAGCGGTTCAGGTTGATGATCTCGCCGATGTCGGCGATGCCACGCTCACCGCGCTGCCCACTCGGGCGGTTGCGATAGTCCGGACCGCCGGGAATGCCCCAGCTGGCCCCAACGAGGTCAGTGAAGTTATCGAAGCGTTCGCGGTAGGCAACGATCGTGTGCGGAAAGCCAACGACCGAGGACGCCCGCGTCTCATCCTCGTGGATCATGCTCGACCAATGCGGCAGCGCGCCCATCACCTGGGTGGAGGCGGTGTTCAGATTGATCAGGCCCGGGGTGGCCCGGCCGGTGAAGCCGGCGGCGTTGGAGAACGCCACCTCTTCGTACGGGATCGTCGTATCCCAATTGAAGCCCGCGCCATCGCAGACGAACAGGCCGAGCATGCGGGTTCCCGCGGCCAGCGACGGCACGGAGTGCAAGCGGTTGGACGGGTTGCTGAGCTCCGACGCAGGCACGGTGCCCAGGACGCGGCCGGCATCGATCCGGCCCGCGGTCGCCCCGCGATCGTTGCGGATCAGTTCGCTGAACGTCCGCTCGGTGCCCTCGTAGACGCCGACGGCTGGCCCACCGCTGAAGTTCAGCACGTGGCCCACGCGGAAGGTCAGCAGTACTTCGCCAACCTGCTCAAAGTCAGCGTCCTTCTGCAGCATCTGCAGGCTGGAGACGTCTTCCTTGATGTCGCCCTTGAAGTGCATCCGGATGTCGGCGTTGTCCACCGCGGTTCCGAAGGCCTGGCGCGCCGCGGCTTCGATGAAGTGCTGCGAACCATCAAATGACGTCGGCCGCTTGGCCGTGAACTCGGTGTCGTTCTGCGGCGTCATCGGATCGTCGGCCGGGACGCGCGGGTTGAGCTGCCCGTACGGGTGCTCCTGAATGCCGACGAACCAGGCGTCGACCCGTTCTTCGTCCACGGTGATCGGGGTCGCTTCGGCGTCGAGGTTGCCGTCCGGCGGGGTATCAACGCCAACCGGCACGCCGAAGTACGCGGTGAGGTCAGCATCGGCCAGATCGCCCTCCAGCGCGGGGCGCCGGCGATAGTTCAGGGCGGTATCGTCGAAGAACGCATAGTCCTCCGGGCCATACACGTCGTACTCGGCAAAGATGTAGCGCGGCGCGGACTCGTCCGGCTGCACACCAAGGTTGTCGACGTTCAGGGCCGGGCTGCGACCGTCGAGGTCGATGTCCCACCCGCGGCGCACCGAGATCGGGCGGAGCAACGTGATGGTGTCGCTCCCGGGGATCCGGATGCCGGGGACCTGCGAGTTGCCGGGAGCGCCGGCGGGAATCAGGTTGGGCAGGCCAAAGGCCGGGGGCGGTTCGAGCCGGGCGAGTTGCGTGAGGAACGGGTCGTCCACGCGGTTGCCGTTGCGGTTGGGCAGGCCACCTTCGAAGCCCATGCGGTCCACGACAACCAGGTCGACCGGCGGAGCGCCAGCCGGAGGGGCGTCCGCGAACGCGTTGTTGACGACGCGAACGAGGTCGACGATCGACTCGCCGGCGTCCACACAGTCGGATGTCGGGGTTCCGCCGATGCCGCCGCCGGCCGTCGTGCAATAGAACTCATCGGGATCACCGGTGAAGCCAGCGATGTCCGACCAACGGACCCGCAGCACCACGCTGTCGAGTGATCCGGGGGCCGTGTTCAGGTCGAGGTCAAGGAAGTCCAGCCACGAAGCGGCGAATCCGGAGACGACGGGCTCCCCGCTCACCGGCTCGAAGTCATCTTCCACCACCACCACGGTCGCGGTGACCGGGTTCAGACGGCTCGAGGGCAGCATGTCCCAGGTGACCGGCAGGGTGCCGTCAATGAGCCGGGCCGCGTTGTAGATGTTCTCGAACGAGGTGAACTCGCCCTTGATGCGGAAGCCGTACTTGCGGAGTTCGTTCCACGGGATCGACTGATGGAAGGGGTTGGCGATCTGGAAGGCCATCACGGTGGTGGCCCCGGTCTGATCGTCGACCAGGCGGAAGTCGTCACTGGTGACGCTGCCGGTCCCGCCACTGCCGGGATAGCTGAAATCTTCGTTGAGGACCGTGTTGATCGGCGGGAACGGCCGCGCCCCGTGCACGAAGCAGAGCAGCGCTTCGGTCAGGAACGGCTGGACCTCAAGGCCCAGCACGCGTTCGGTGTGATCGGTGATCACCGTCGGCGAATCAAATGCCGGCAGCGAGACCGCGCCAACCTGACCGTTCAGGCCAAGCTCGGAGTAGAGCGGGGCGACGTTCTGAATGTCGGCCTGGGCCGTCCAGTTGAACGTCATCCGATCGCGATCGTTGTCGCGGCGGCTCATGATGTTCGCGGCGACCGACGCGGCCATGATGCGGGTCTGCTCGAACTCATCGGACGTCAGGTCGCCGTCGCCGAAGTACGACTCCAGCGCGCTGCCGGTGGCTGCATCGAACTCAAAGAGCGACTGCAGGATCTCGTCGGCCAGGCGGGCGTGGAACGCACGCTCGCCCTGACGGGGAACGAAGTCCTCAAGCAACTGCGTGCCGTTGAAGACGCGCTGCGGGTTGTGCGACCGAAGGTCCATCTTTCGGGCCGCCTGGGCCAGGAAGCGGGCTTCGGCGACCTCGAGGTCGAACCCCGTCGGCGGCGGGCCGCCGGCGTACAGGTCGCGCGGCAGCGCCCCCCGCCATCGCAGCCACGGCGGCTTGAGATCGTTGCGGGCACCGCTGTAGAGCGTCAGGCGGTGACGCACGTCCAGGAAGTGCTCGAAGTTGTTGAGCCGGAAGTTCTCGGCGTCATTGATGAACTCGGCCGATTCGCGGTACTGGCGGTCGGCGCGGAGGATGCCGCTGGGGTTGTTGGCGACATCGGTATCACGGTCGAGGGCGTTCTCGAACCGAGTGAACGTCCACGGAAAGTTGTTGCCGGACCAATAACGCAGCTCCGCCTCGTCTTCGAGACCGAACGGCGTGATGCCTTCGGCCGGAGAAAGCGGCCGACTGCCAGCCAGGTTCCAGTAGAGGAGCCGGTCACCGCGATCGCTGAAGAAGAAGTTGTCCGCTCCCGGGAAACCGAGTTCGAACGCAAAGCGGCTCCAGGGCGTGTTGATTCCGCCTCCGGCCGACCAACCAACGTCAGCGCCCGAGGGGTCGAACAGCGTGTTGGCGGCATTGGGAATGCCGTACAGGAGGCCGCCACCGATGGTGTCGGTGCGAAACAGCGAGTCAAGGAAACCAACGGACTGGTTGTGGGCGATCACCGTCGACCAATCGGTCACCGGGTTTCCGGTCCCGGAGCCGATGAGCGCGATGTCGGCCGGCGTCTGGCCGCGGGTGGCCTCGAGCGCGCCGTTGCCGCCATTGATGCCGACGCCGGACGCGAATCGCGTGGCCACGTTGGCATTGATCATCGCCGAGTTGTCGACGATGCGGAACGACACAACGTGCCGGATCCCCGACTCATCCGTCTGCGGGGCGAGCCACCAGAACGAATCGGTGAACCCGTCGCCGTCGGCATCGTCCAGGACGCGGTTGAGGTCCCAGCGCGGCGTACCGAAGCGGTAACTGTCCGTCGCCGGGGCCAGCACGCCGTTGGCGTTCGGATCGTCCAGGCGATACAGGTTGTGCGGCACGCGGGCCGGGTCGGCGTACACGAACGGATACTGGGTGAACCACTCCTGCCAGCGGATGTAGTCCGGGCCAGCGTCAGGGTTGCCCGCGTCGAAATCCCAGGCCGCGTGGCCGACGCCCGGCGAGCCAGGATTGGTGTTCCACAGGACATGGTCCGGGGCGTAGGGCGTCATCCACTGTTCGACCGGGTAGCGCAGGTTCGTCTGCACGTTGCCCGAGACGTTCGAGATATCGCGCACCAGCCGCCAACCGTTCTCCGGCCGGGCGATGTACGACATGTGCCGCCACATGCGATAGGAGTTCGGAAGGCCGTCGATGCCGACGCCGCCGATCAGGTCCCAGCTCAGGGGTTCCGCGTCGGAAAGCCAGCGCAGATCGCCGTACCCGGGGTCGCCCAAGGGGTTGGTCTCGGGTTCCGTCAGGAGCGGGTTGGGATCACTGATGGGAGCGCCCGGGCCGCGGGGCCAGAGCTGTTCTTCGGCCGCGTCGTAACCGAGGATGCGCAGGTCGTCCGGCCAGTTGGTCCAGGGAATCACGCCGTAGGGTGCCGGGTTCCAGGCCACATCGGGGCCGGGGATGCCGTCAACGTCCCAGTCCACCCCGTAGCGCACCGCATCAAAGGGGGCCGCGAGCCGGGCCCGGTTGCCATCGCGCCAGCGGGCGAGGTTCGTCGTGTTGTTCGCGTCCTGGTCCTGCGGCAGGTTGCCCTTGAAGACCGGACGAGCGAAGAGCGACAGCGCGATCTCGCCGGCGATGTCTTCGGCGATTGAATCGACGCTGACGTCGCGGGTGACGCGCTGCTTCTGGGCACTCGCGAGTTCACGGGTGCTCTGGGCACTGGTGAGGAACGCGGTCACCACGATCACCAGCAGCACGAGCAGGCCGGCCACCAGCACCATGGCATTGCCGCGCCGGGGAGAGCCGGCGGGAGGGCCACTGACGAGCGGAGTCGGTTGCGGAATGGATCGTTGCATGGTCATTGTCCTCGCCCGAGGGGCGACAGTCACTGGTCCGAAAGAGCGGGCGCCGAGCACCCGCACGGAAGCGGCGGGTCGACGAATCAGCCGTCGCTTCCCGGTTCGGGCAGATCGATGATGAACTGGACGGTGCGGCCCTGGCCGAGGCGGCCAGCGACATCGTGCAGCGTCAGGGTCACGCGGATGGCGTCCGGCCAGGGCGTGAAGCCCCAGCGCGCCACATCCACTGGCGGCACCGGCGTACCGGTACTGCCGAGCGATTCGAGCGGACGATCGACGTTGTAGCCAAAGGCCGCGGTGTAGGTCCGGATGTTGCCATCGGTGGGCAGCGCCGTGCCGTCAAAGGCTTCGATCGCGGTGGGATCCAGGATCGCCCCGTCCCACGACCACTGGGCATCGTTCGTCACCGGATGGAAGCGCTCACTCACCGGACGGACGCCGGTGTCGGCGTCGGCCAAGCCGAACCACGGCTGGCCGGTGGGCGTGCCGGCACTGAAGCCGGCCGGATCTTCCAGGGTGAAGCCGGTGAACTGGACCGGCAGCAAGCCAGGGTTGTCGAGATTGGATGCATCAAGCACCGCCCCGGTGCCGTCGCGCCAGGTCCAGTCGAACCGGACATCGCTGATGCCGGTGCCGAGGATGCTGTTGGTCAGCGCCTGGTCGACGCGCGACATGCTCGGAGCGCGGCGTTCGGCCCGCGGGTACTCGAGTTCGTTCGGGTCCGGGGCGGAAATCGCCGGCAGCGCACCGATCAAGTTGTTGGTGATGCGGGTCCACTGGCTGTCATTGAGGCCGTCGCGCCAGGGAAGCGTGATGCCGGTGGAGTCGAGGGTCAGCTGCTGACGCAGGTTCCCCATCGTCGTGTTCGCGGCGTCGCCACGGCCAGCCAGGACCGTACGGTACCCCGCCAACTCCGGACGGAGATCGTCGGCGAACAGCGAGAAGATCGAGAGCGCCCCGCCGTAGTCGGGACCACCGTCGTCGAGGTACACGCTTCGCGCGACGTTATCGAGCGGCGCTCCGGGCAGGTCGTCGGTCACCATGGCGATCGAGTCGCGGAGGAAGGACCATCCACTCGCATCGCGCGGCACGATGGCCGAGGCCTGGATGCCGCCGACGGGACGCAAGATGTTCGAGCCGCCGTAGTTGAATGATCGCACATCGATCGGACCCGAATACCACGGTCCGTAGCCACGATGCACGTTCGCGTTGGTCTGATCGACGACGTCCCAGCCGCGGACCTCTTCGCCAGAGTTCGGAACGATCGCCGGACGCGCCGCTTCACCAAGCTGGAAGCCGTGGCCGTAGTAGACGCGGTGGACGTTGCCCGCCGGGCGAACCTTCTCACCGGCGCCCACGCGGAGGGTCTTGGCCCCCTGCACGCCGCCGCGGAAGAACACCAACTGGTCGGCGCGGACGACGGCGTCGACCGGCAGATTCTGGTTGACGAGCGGCAGGCCCGCTCCGCGAATGTTGTTGGGAACCTCGATGTTGCGGATGAGGAACACGCCGTCCCGGGCGAGGAGCGCGAGGTCGTCGCGCATCTTCGACTCGATGAGCGACAACTCGTCGATCACTTCAGAGTTGGCTTCGCCAACCCCGGCGACTTCCTGCGTCGTGCCGAAGATCCGGCTCGCGGCAAGCAAGACGCCGATGAGCACGACGACGGACACGATCAGCTCGGTGAGGGTGAACCCACGCGCCGTTCGGACGTCGGTTCGTATGTTGACCAGCGGTTGATGATGCATGATCACAGTTCCTCCACGAGCACGAAGACGGGCACGAGCGTGCGGCCGGCCGCATCAATCGAGGGCACGTACCAGAGCTGGGTGACGATGTCCGTATCGAACCAGCCGTTGGTGCCGGCCACGTACGTGCCGGTACCGGGATTGAGGACGACGTTGTCGGCGGTGGTCGTCCCGACGCCGCCGGCGGAAGAGATGGGCACTTCCACCAAGACCTCAGCCAGTTCGACTTCCAGATCCGACGCCACTTCGCGGCCCAGGGCGATCCGGTGGAGGTTGCCGTTCTGGTCAACCACCAGGTTGCCCGAGAGCTGCCAATGGTGATCCGGGTTTGCGAGCGAGATCGGCGTGCCCGGACCGGTGCCCGGGATGATGCGCGTCGGAACGCCATTGATGTCGTACGCGTCCCAGGCCTGGCCGCGCCAGGGCTCGGGGCCGCCGTCCCGCAAGTCGATGAAGTGCGGAATCGGGGGCTGGGCGCCGTTGATGGCGACCGAATACGGCGCGGTCGACTGCGACTCTTCGAGCACGCGGAAGACAAAGACGGCCACTTCGATCCGCCCGTTCTGTCGACGGAACATGCACTCCCAGACGTACTCCGGGCTCTCGGCTCCCTGCGGGTAGACGCGGTCTTCTTGGGGAATCACGCCGGTCCACGGGGACACGAACGGGTAGTCGGCATTGAAGGGCACCGCGCCGAACGTGTCGGGGAAGGTGGTGACGCCTTGGGAATCAAGCCAGTTGAAGACGTCGATCGCGCCGCGCTCGAACGTGCCGCCGGGCGTCGCCGGAACGAAGGCCGGGCGGACCCAGCCCCAGTCACCGGTCTGGTACTCGGGCCAGAGGTTGTTGACGCCGACACCCTGGAACGGCGTGGCGCCGGCGGGAATCGGGAAGGTCTGGTAGCCCACGCCGAACTGCTCGGCGCTGAGCCGCGAACGCAGCAAGCCCATGGCATTGCGGGCAACCACGACGCCGACGGCGTCATCGGTGGCCTTCTGCTGTTGGCTGATGCCAGCCGGCAGAATCGCGGCAATGCTCACGACGCCCACCCCAAGGATGAGGATCGCGACCAGCAACTCGACGAGCGAGAAACCGCGACGGACGCCACGCGCTGAAGCGGTGGCCGGGGGATGGATCGGACGTCGATCGTTCATCGCATCGCCACTCCGGTGTTGCGGTTGAAGTGGATCCGGTCGGCGTACTGCGTGATGTAGCCGCCAAGGCCCACAAGCTCGTTGATGTAAATGGTCCGCGTCGTCCACGCCTGCGTCTGGAACTCTCGGGCCTCGTCGTCGTCGTAGACGGCAAGGAAGGGCACGAACGAGATGTAGGTCTCGTCGGCGGCTTCGTTGTAGTGGTAGAAGTCCGGGCCGAACGAGCCGCCCGCACCTGAACCCACGCCGAAGTCGATGCGCAGTCCGTCCCCGTCGTCGTCGCCGGGAAGGAAGTCGACAAACGCTTCTCGGGCGAAACTGCGGCGATTGGCCGTCATGATCTCGCCGTCGGAACCAAAGAGCACGCCGATGAGCTGGCCGAAGAACTCTTCGTCCGCCCCGCCAATGGCGGCGGGATCGGTGAACTGAAACTCCGGCTGCGTGATCCACTCGAGATCCGCTTCCGGCCCCTGGAATCCTTCGTTGGCGTAGAACGGACCGGCCACCTTGATGCCCTCGGGCAGGCGACGCGGACGCACGTCCGGAACGATCTCGAAGATGTCCGCGTACTCGGCCGGATTGCTGGAGAACGGAACGAACTCCTGCTCACCACGCCACGTGGCGTAGACCGCCTCGGTGTACTGGGGGACTTCCGGGTTGTTCGGATCCCAGACGGCGCGGAACACCACCGCGGTCGGCTGACCGGTGCGGATGGCGATCGAACGCGCCTCGGCCACGGCCGACAGCACGCTGTTGGCGCCGGACGACACGCGGGTGTCCTTGAAGATCGCGCCGAAGCTGATCACCGAGAGCGTGGCGATGGTGGCGATGATCGCCATCGTGACCAGCAGCTCAATCAGGGTGAAGCCTCGGGGAGCTCGTTGGGGCATTCGTTGGTTCATGGTGAGCTCCCTCATCGGTCGAGATCCACTTGACCGGAGTACACGTTGTCCGCGGCTTCTTCGCGTTCCTGGGCGTTGCCGCCCGAGACGCGACCGAACTTGCCGTCCGGTCCGGCGGACACGAAATACATCCGGCGTCCCTTGGCCCCGCCGTAGACCGATTCGGTCGCGTAGAGGTTGGAACCGGAATCGCTGGTGATCAACGGCAACGTGGTCGCGTTGATGGGAACGGTCCCGTCTTCGTCGGGGAACGTCGTCGCGGGCATGATCGCCCGCCAGTCGTCAAAGGACGGGCCGGGGTGGACCGCACGAATGGGCTTGCCCCACGCGTCCAGCACCACGAGCTGACCGTTCAGTTCGCCGTTGCTGTAGCGCGTCTGGGCGATCGGGTAGCCGGCCGTGTTCGGATCGTTCGGCGGCGGAACCCGCAGCCACTGCGGCACGGGGGCCGCGTCGTCCAGGATCAGGGTCGACGAAGGCTTGATGCGGCCCAGGGTCTCGCGGGCCGACGGCACGCGCTGCACCCGCACCAAAGCCTGGCTCGTCGAAACGACGTGCGGGACGTCGGCGAAGAACTCGGCCTGCGGATCATCGGTGATGTTCCGGCCCCAGCGGAGCGCACGGCCCGTCTCCTTCTCGTACTCATCGATGGCTCGGTCGAGCAACGTGAGCGTGGCCTGGGTGGCATCCACCCGGCTCTTCGAGATGAAGATGCCGGTGGCGGTGATCAGCAGTCCGGCCAACACGGCGATGATCGAGATCGTCACGATCAGTTCGACCAGGGTGAAGCCGCGACGCGGAGCATTGGATTGGATTCGTCGGATGCGACTCACTTGCCGACCTCCACGAGGTTGTCACGGTTCAGTTCGGCGTCGTCGACGCGAACATCGTTGTCGCTGCCGGCCCAGAGGCCGTCCGCGCCACCCGAGAAGTAGGCGTAGTTGGCCGACTGCAGACGAGTGCTGGTGGTGGTGTCGCCGTTGGCGTCGGCGATCTCCGAATCCACCGCGGTGCCGGGTTCGAGATCCCAGGGGCGGAGCCGCACGAAGTCCGAGAGCGACGGAGCCGGGTCGGCGGTCCCGTTCCCGTTGAAGTCGCCACGGGTGATGAACGTGTTCGGCACGCTCGGCGGGCTCGGCCGACGGAAGTACTGAATCGCGTTGCCCCAGGGGTCGCAGAGGACCCGCGGGAACGTCGGGTCGTAGCCCGGGTCGCCGGCGAACAGCACCGTCACCTTGCCGGTCACGGCGTCGAAGGTCCCGTCGGTCACGCCGACCAGGCTCAGGTCCTGGGGGGCGATGTACGGGCCGTACACCTTGCCGTTGTTGCCGAACTCAGGCCGGCGACGGAAGGACGAGTCGCCGAGCAACTGGCTGCGCCGCTCGTCGAGCGTGCGGCGACCGTTCATGTCGGCGTCGACCACCGACCAATATCCATCAACCCCAGGGCTGCGGATGCCGGTGGCGGGAATCTCTTGATCGTCGCCCGCGTACGAGCCGTCGGCATCCGTCGCCCCGTAACCATCCTCCGTCCAATCGCCGTACCCGAGCAGGTACTCAGCCGGCGAGGTGACGGAATCCGCGAAGTACACGCGGCCGCGCCACGCTTCAGGATTGTTCGCCCGAGCCGAAAGGTTCGGGTACCGGTACTCGTCGCGGCCGAGGGTCAGCAGCGGCGGGATGTAGCCGTGATCGGTCTGGAACGTGCTCGTCGCGTTCGACAAAGCCGTCAACGTCGAGAGGGCCTTGGCTTCCTTCGCCTTGCCGCGGGCCGCGTTGACCGCGACGGCGGTCAGTCCGGCCAGCACCAGGACGATCGAGATCGCCACCAGCAGCTCCACCAGCGTGAAGCCGCGCCGTGCGTCCGGCGTTCCGGCCGCCAGCTCCGCCCCGCCGGGGCGACGAGCCAGGTGGCTCGCGGTCGTTTCGGATTGGAATGGCGTGATCATGAACAGGATCCAGGTCGAGGGAATGGATGCGAGAGAACGCGGGGAATGCGGCCGTCAGGCCCCCGAGACGCTCTCGATCATCTTGACCAGAGGCAGGAAGAGGGCGAGGACGATGGTGCCGACCACCGCACCGAGCACGACGACGAGCATCGGCTCGAGAAGGCTGATGAGGCCCTGGACCGCGACGTCGACTTCCTCGTCGTAGTTGTCGGCGATCTTCATGAGCATCACGTCGAGGTCGCCGGTCTCCTCGCCCACGTCAATCATGTTGACGACGATGGGGTCGACGACCTTGGACTCACGGAGCGGTCCGGCAAACGTCTCGCCTTCGCGGATCGAGTCGTGCACCTTGGTCAGGGCCTTCTCGTAGACGTAATTGCCCGAGGTATCTCGCGTGATCATGATCGCGTCGAGAATCGGGACGCCGGCACTGATGAGGGTGCCGAGTGTTCGGGTGAACCGGGCCACCGCCGTCTTGCGGACGAGGGTGCCGATGATCGGGACCTTGACGAGAATCACGTCGGTGCTCGCCCGGCCGAACGTCGTCAGGCGGATGAGCTTGAGCAGGCCCCAGACGATCGCCGGGAACAGCAGCATCCAGATGATGCCGGGCACCGACTGCCCCGGAAGCTTGCCGGCCACCCACGCACTCGTTTCGGTGAGCCAGATGGTCAGGGCCGGCAACGTCACGTCGAAGTCATTGAAGATCTCTTTGAACTTCGGAATGACGAAGTACATGATGCCGGTCACGATCAGCGAGGCGATCGAGATCACCGCGATCGGGTAGATGAGCGCGCCCTTGATGCGCCGCTTGAGCCGCTCGGCCTTCTCCATGAACTGCGCGAGGCGCTGGAGGATGACGTCGAGCACACCACCGATTTCGCCGGCCGAGACCATCTTCACGTAGAGACGGTCGAAGGCCTTGGGATGCTTGTTCATCGCGTCGGACAGGGTTGAACCCGCCTCGACGTCTTCGGCCACGCCGCCCAGGATCGACTTGAGCTTGCCAGGCTTCTGCTGCGACTCCAGGATCTGGAGCGAGCGAAGCAGCGGAAGGCCGGCGTCCTGCAGCGTCGAGAGCTGGCGGGTGAAGGTGGTGAGCTTCTTGGAGCCGACCTTGCCGATCGACAGGTTGAAGCCGCCCCCCTTCTTCTTCTTGGTCTTCTTGGTGTCCTTGCCGCTCGATCCGCCGGCGCTTCCGCCCTTGATCTTCTGCTCTTGGACGGCCGTCGGGAACATTCCCTTGGCCTTGAGGCGTTGAATGGCCTCTTCGCTCGACGCAGCCTCGATGGTCCCCTTCTGGGGACTGGCCGCGGAATCCAGAGCTTCATAGGCGAAGGTAGGCATTGGTGACTCCGGCTCAGGCGGGTGATTGTCGACCCGCGACACTCCCGCTTGAACCACGGGAAGATCTTCGTCGTACGGCCCGCGTCGCACACTGGCGATGCCGGACCAGATTGGAACACGCATGGCCAAAAACGGCCCTGACGTGTCCCCCAAGCGGGTTTCGCTCGTACGAACGGAACCCGAATCCCCCAAAAGACTCGGCCGAGCCGAGCCCCATGACCGATGCCGACCGCGCGAATCCCGCGCGGCGGACCGATCGTCAGCTCAAATCAGTCTTCGACCACGGTCTCGCGGACGACTTCGTCGATGGTCGTCTGGCCCTCGTAGATCGAGATCAGGCCGCTCTCGCGGAGCGTCCGCATCCCCCGCCGGCGCGACTCTTCACGGAGCACGTTCGTGGACGCGCCTTCCATGATCAGGTTGCGCATCTTGTCGTCCATGGCCATGATCTCGAAGAGCGCCCGGCGACCGCGGTACCCGCTGAAGTTGCAACTCTCGCAGCCCTTGCCGCGGAAGAAGGTCCGTCCCTCGACGTCCTTCAGCCGCAGACTCAGCTCCATGAGCTCCTCTTCTGCCGGCTGGTACTCCTCCTTGCACTCCATGCAGATGCGGCGCACGAGGCGCTGGGCCACCACCGCTTCGATCGTCGCGGTGAGCAGGAAGCTTTCCAGCCCCAGATCGACGAGACGCAGAATCGACGACGGCGCGTCGTTCGTGTGCAACGTCGAGAACACCAAGTGGCCGGTGAGCGAGGCCTGCACCGCGATCTGCGCGGTTTCGAGGTCGCGAATCTCGCCGACGAGGATGATGTCGGGGTCCTGACGCAGGAAGGAACGCAGCAGGCGGCCGAACGTCAGGTCCTGATCGGTGTTGATCTGGCACTGGATCAGGCCGTCGATGTCGTATTCGACCGGGTCCTCGGCCGTGAGGATCTTGGTTTCGGGCTCATTGAGTTCATTGAGCGCGGCGTAGAGCGTGGTCGTCTTGCCGGAACCGGTCGGGCCGGTCACCATCACAATGCCGTTGGGCTTCTTGATGAGGTCGCGCATCTCTTCGAGTTCGTCGTCACGCAGGCCGATGCGGTCGAGGCTCAGCTGGACGTTCGAACGGTCGAGAATACGCATCACGACCGACTCGCCGAACATTGTCGGCAGAACCGACACGCGGAGGTCGACCGGGCTGTTGGCGACCTGCAGTTCAATGCGGCCGTCCTGGGGCAACCGCCGTTCGGCGATGTCCAGGTTCGACATGACCTTGATGCGGCTGACGATCGGCAGGGCCAGGTGGCGCGGCGGCGGGACCATCTCGTAGAGCACGCCGTCGATGCGGTAGCGCATCTTGAATTCGTCTTCGAACGGCTCGAAGTGGATGTCCGAGGCGCGGTCCTTGATCGCCTGCAGAAGCACGAGGTTCAGCAGGCGGACGACCTTGTTGTCGTCGGCGGCCGACGCGAGGTCTTCCAGGTCGATCGAGTCGCCGCGGCCGGCGAATCCGGCGAGGTTCGAGTCGCCCTCGAGCTGGGCCATGATGTCGAGCATCGAGCCGCCACCGCTCGAATAGTGCTTCTTGATCGCCGCGTCGATCATCGACTCGGGGGCGATGACCGCCTCGACCTTGAAGCCCATCAGGAGCCGGAGGTCGTCCACCGCTCGGAAGTTGTCCGGGTCCTTCATCGCCACCACCAGCGTGCGGCTGGCTTCCTCGTACTCGAGGGGGGCGATCTGGTAGGTGGTGGCCGTTTCCGCCGGCAGTGCTTCGATCGCGGCGGCGGGAATCTTCTCGACGTCGAACTCGATCATCCGCATGCCGGCCTGGCCGGCCAGGGCCGCCAGCACGTGCCCCTGCTTGATCATGCCCAGGTTGACCATGACCTCGCCGAGGTTCTTGGTCTCACCCTTCTCCTTGAGCGTCTTCTGGGTCTTCAGGGCCTCTTGGACCTGGTCCCGGGTGACGACGCCGAGCTTGGTGAGCACGCGGCCGAAGCGGCGACCCTTCAGTTCAGACGGGGCAACCTTGGTCCCGCCGGTTTCGGCTGTGATCTCGATCATGGGGAGGGTCGTCCGGAGTTTCGGAGGAGGGTGAGGTGGACCCGGCCGGGTGGTCGCCCGCGGCCGCATCCCACGAAGGATGCTGGAACGGGACGGCCGCGCAGCGCGAGCCGGCTCGCGGAACGGTCCGCGACATGATGGCCACCGGTTCCCAGATGCACAAGGCGATCCGGGCCCCGGGAGGCAATGGACACTTGGTTTTCGTCACTTATAAGCCGAGCACCAGGACGCCCGAACCCGCCGCGACAGGATGATCACTCGTCGATGTCTTCATCGAGCTCGGGACGTCCGACGGTGCCGCCGGCCCGGTGCACCTTCTCGGTGAGCTCGCCCGGATCCTTGCCCTTGTCGATCATCTCCTCGGCCGCGATCATGCCCTTCTGGTAGAGCGACCAGAGGTGGTCGTCGAGCAGCTGCATGCCGAACTTCCGCCCGGTCTGGATGGCCGAGTCGATGCGGAAGGTCTTGTTCTCGCGGATGAGGTTGGCGATCGCCGGGGTCACCACGAGGAACTCGTAGCTCGCCACGCGGCCGGGCCGGTCGATCCGGGCCAGCAGCACCTGGCTGAGAACGCAGATCAGCGAGACCGAGAGCTGGACGCGGACCTGTTCCTGCTGGTTGGTCGGGAACGCGTCGATGATGCGGTTGATGGTGCCGGACGCCCCGGTGGTGTGCAGGGTGCCGAACACGAGGTGGCCCGTCTCGGCCGCCCGAATCGCCGCCTCGATGGTCTCGAGGTCACGCATTTCGCCCACGAGGATGCAGTCGGGGTCCTGACGCAGCACGCGGCGGAGGGCCTCGGAGAAGCTCGGGACGTCCACCCCGACCTCGCGCTGGTTCACCACCGATTGCTTGTGGTAGTGGTAGTACTCGATCGGGTCCTCGACGGTCACGATGTGGCGGTCGAGGTTCATGTTGATGTAGTCGATCATCGTGGCCAGCGACGTCGTCTTGCCCGAACCGGTCGGCCCGGTCACCACGAACAGGCCGCGGGGCCGGCGAATCAGCTCCTTGCAGATGTCCGGCAGGCCGATCTGATCGAAGGTGAGCAGCTCATTGGGGATGAGTCGCAGCACGAGCGACACGTCGCCACGCTGGCGGAAGGCGGACACGCGGAAGCGAGCCGCGTCGCCATAGGCGAAGCCGAAGTCGGTCGAGCCTTCTTCCTGCAGCTCCTGCTGGCAGCGTTCGGGCGTGATCGACTTCATCAGCGCCATCGTGTCGTCGTTGTCGAGGACCTTCGTGTCCACGTTGCGGAGCGAGCCGCTCAGGCGCAGCGTCGGCTTTCGGCCGGTGGCCAGGTGCAAGTCGGACGCACCGGCCCGGATCACGGTGTCGAGGAGCCGGTCGATCTGAATCGTGGACATGGGGCGGGGTTCCTGCCGCGCGGACGACGCGCCGGTGAAGCTTCAATCATGGATGTCCGGACGGCCCAACCGGCCGCCGCGGACGCGAGGTCAAATGTCGACGTTGGTGTCGACGAGCGTGTCGGCCTGGGCGAAGCGAGCGACTTCGGCCGGCGTGGTGGTGCCGTTCAAGGCCTTGATCTTGCCGTCGTCCACCAGGCTCTTCATGCCATTGCGGATCGCGGCGGCCCGGATGACGTCGATGCCCGAGCGAGCGAAGGCCAGCTCGCGAATCTCCGAGTTCATCCGCAGCATCTCGAAGATCGCCTTGCGGCCCTTGAAGCCGACGTTGTTGCAGTGGCTGCAGCCGACGGGACGGTACACGTTCTTGTCGCCGCCGAGATCTTCCGGCTCGATGCCGATCAAGCGCAGCATCTTGGGATCGACGGAGTCGTCGACCTCGCGGCACTTGTCGCACAGCACGCGCACCAGTCGCTGGGCCATGATCGCCTGAATGGACGACGCCACGAGGAAGGGCTTCACGCCCATGTCGATCATTCGGGTGATCGCCGAGGGGGCGTCGTTGGTGTGCAAGGTCGAGAACACCAAGTGACCGGTCAGCGATGCCTGCACCGCGATTTCGGCGACCTCGCGGTCACGAATCTCACCGACGAGGATGATGTTCGGGGCCTGACGCAGCATCGATCGAAGAATCGACGGGAAGGTCAGTCCGATCGCGTCGCGGACCTGGCACTGGTTGATGCCGTTGAAGTTGTATTCAACCGGATCTTCGGCCGTGATGATCTTGCGGTCGGGACGGTTCAGGGTGTCGAGCGCCGAATACAGCGTCGTCGTCTTGCCCGAACCGGTCGGCCCGGTCACCAAGAAGATGCCGTTGGGACGGCGAATGATCTTGTTGAACTCGTCGAGGTTCTCCTTCTCGAATCCCAGGTTGACCAGGCCGATCTTGACCGAGTCGGGACGGAGAATTCGGAGCACCACGGACTCGCCGTGGTACGCCGGGCAGGAGCTGACGCGAAAGTCGATCTTGGTGCCGTCCACATCCATCTTGATGCGGCCGTCCTGCGGAATGCGCCGTTCTGCGATGTTCACGCCGGCCATCAGCTTGAGGCGAGCGAGCAAGGCGGACTGCATGCGCTTGGGCAGGTTGTCACGGACGTGGCACACACCGTCGATGCGGTAGCGCAGCATCACGCGGTCGGCCATCGGCTCGATGTGGATGTCCGAGGCGCGGCCGCGAACGGCTTCGATGATGATCCGCGACACGAGGCGGATGATCGGCGCGTCATCGCCCGAGATATCGATCGACGAGTCGACGGACTTGTCCATCGTGACGTCGACCGAGTCGGTGACGAGCGAGTCCTCGGTGAACATCTTGCTCGCCGCGCCGCCGCCGCCCGAACCTTGGTCCAGGTAGCTGCGGATCGCATCGGGTGATGCGATGGCGGTGACGATCTCGGTGTTGAGCCGGAATCGGAGCAGGTCGAGCAACTCCAGGTCCATCGGGTCGGCGATGGCCAGACGGAGGCGCCCGCCCTGCTTCCCGAGCGGCAGCACGAGGTGCTTCTTGGCCACGTCCGAGGGCACGAGCGTCATGTCGATCGCGCCGCGGATGGACTCGTCGTCCACGTCGACAAACTCCATGTCGAACTGGGCGGCCAGGGCCTTGGCGACATCGCGGTCGGTCACCAGCCCGGCTTCCGTGATCGCCTCGCCGAACCGCTTGCCGGATCCCTTGGCCTGTTCCAGCACCTGGGTCACCTGGGCGTCCGTGACGAGGCCCCATTCGACGAGGATCTCGCCGAGCTTCTTTCGCTGCTTGCGTGCCATGCGCCGTGGGGTCTCCTGGAGGGCCGGCGGAAAGGCGGGCCGGGGATGGGGGTTCGGGACCTGATTGGCCACGAGCCGTCAGAGCGGAGCAAAGGGCCCCGGTCGGGAGCCGCGTAGTATGGGTGCCTCCACGGGGGGTGGCAACCGACGATCGGCCGACGCCGGTGCCCGGACGCCTCCCGGCCCCTTCCCCCGCTTGCCTGAGTCCCCACGATGACCACCGTCAGGACGGTCCCGCGACTCCTCGTGACCGCCGGCCCCACGCAGGAACCGATTGATGCGGTCCGCTACATCGGCAACCGATCCTCGGGCCGGATGGGCTGGGCGATCGCCCGGGCCGCGGCCGAGGCCGGCCACCCGGTGACCCTGCTGTTCGGGCCGGGAACCCCGCCGCCGGCAGACGGACGCCCGGAGGACCAGGCGAGGGCCGATTCGCGGATGAACGTCGTTCGGTTCCGAAGCACCGCGGACCTGGAGGCCGAGCTTGCCGAACATTGGCCCGCCCACGACGTCCTGATCATGGCCGCGGCGGTGGCCGACTACCGGCCGATCCAGCCGGCCGAGGGCGGGAAACTCCGCCGGACCGAGGCCGGGCTCACGATTGAACTCGAGTCGACGCCCGATCTGCTGGCCGGGGCCTCGGCCGCGAGCCGGCCAGATCAGACGCGGGTCGGCTTCGCCCTGGAGCCCCGCGATCGCCTGGACGCATCGGCCCGGGCCAAACTCGTCCGCAAGGATGTCCACGCGATCGTGGCCAACCCACTGGAAACGATGGATGCGTCGACGGTGGAAGGCGTCCTGGTTATGCCCGATGGGGTGCAGCGGCCGCCGGAGCCGACGATGGACAAGCAGGCGTTCGCCAGGTGGCTGATCGCGTCCGTCGTCGAGCTGCACGCCGTACGCCTTTCCGCGATTCACCGCGGGCCGTAGCGCTCAAGGGCGATGGCCGCGAGCTTCTCGAGCATCCGCTGGCTCTCTTCGGCCACGCCCGATCGCAGTTCGCCCAAGTAGCGAGCCTGTTCGCCGCGTTCCTTCCGCTGGCGAATCCCGATTTCCAGCGTGCGCCACACTTCAGTTTCGTAGAGCGATTGGCCTTCTGGCGTCTCGACGGCCGAAACGTGGAACCAAAGCTGCGAGCTCGAAAGCTTGAGCGGCCCCGACCAGTCCCCGGGACGCTCAAAGTCCGTGAGGAAGGGCTGGATCGCCTCGGCGAAATCGCCACCGGCAAGCTCATTCGGCGGCAAGTCGTAGGTCCCGAAGTCGTCGTACGCCACGCCCCGCTCGCCAACCAACGACTCGGCCACGTCCTCGAAGGAGGACCCGGACGCGATGCCGCGCTCGAACGCCACGACCGCTTCGGCGTTGCGATTGGAAATGCGCAGTCGTTTGAGGGTGGTCCGCGGCGGCGGGTTGAACTCGTCGTAGCGGCGACGGTACTCGCGCTCGATTTCGCGGGTCGACACCGTGATGCGCGGTGCGATGCGCTCGCGGATCAGTCGCAGCACGAGCTGTTCGTCGACGGTGCGCCGGGCCTTTTCGTCCAACGTGAGATTTTCTTCTTCGAGCAAACGCCGCTCGGATTCTTCGCGGCTCGCGCCAAGGCGGGCGGCCTCGCGGGCCTGCACGTCCTGGAAGAAGAACCGCAGCCCCTGCGACTCTTCGATGGAGAGACTCGAGTTCGCCTCGGCCAGGAGCAACGACTCGTCGACCAGGCGACGAAGTTCGTTGGCGACGACTTCTCCGGCGGCCTGGAAGTAGGCGGCACGGGATTCGGCCTGCCGCGCGATCGCCTGCAGCTGGTCGGCGATCGGGGCGAAAAATTCGTCGGCAAAGATCGGGCGGCCGTTGATCTGACCGACCATCGCGTCGACCACGAGCCGGTCGCCCGGTTCGATCGTCGCCACGGGTGGGAGCGGACCGGCGGGTACGCCGCCGCCACCGTTGGCCGCGGCGCCTGCGTTCATGGAGCCGGCCTGGGATCCGCCCTGGCCACCAGCCGCGACATCGCCCGCGACGCCGGCGGCCCCACCGGCTGAACCCCGGGCAGCAGTTCCGGCCGCGGCCACGGCGCCCGCGTCACTGGCGACCGTGCCGGCGGGCCCGATGAATGCCGACAGCGAGACCGGCGGCCCGTCGGCGGTGCGAACCTGTTGCCCGCAGCCGGCGAGGGCGAGCACCACGACGGACGAACCGAGCGCGAGCCCGAGCAGCGGAATCGAATGGTGCGACATGTCGCCGAAAACTCCGAAGCGGAAGCAGGAGGCGTGCCCACCACCGCGGGCTGAACGCCGGACGAACCTATACTACGGACTTGGTGAAGACGCCTCGTCGTTCACCGTTCCGGCGCCTGCGCGCCGTCACCCCACCGCCCGGGCTGATCCCTGCCCCGGCGAAGGACACCACGATGAGCAGCCTGCCTCCCGACTCCGACACGCCCTCGCTCCACATCGACTCCGACTGGAAGGCCCAGGCCCAAGCGGAGAAGGACCGTCTGGCGGCCGAGGAAGCCCGGCGAGCGGCGGAAGCCGAGGAACGCGGTGGCGCTCCCGGGGAAATGCCCCCGGCCGACTTCCGCGGGCTGATCGGAATCCTGGCCAACCAAGCCCTCATGGGCCTCGGCACCATGACCGACCCCAACAGCGGCGGCCTGGTGGTCGACCTCGACATGTCGCGCTTTGCGATCGACCTGCTCAGCGTGCTCGAGGAAAAGAGCGAAGGCAACCGCACGGAAGAAGAGTCGACCGAGCTGACCCAGGCTCTGGCCGCCCTGCGTGGCCGATTCGTCGAAGTCCAGCAGCTCGTGGCCCAGCAAATGGCCAGCGGCGCGGCCGGACCCGGCGGGATGCCCGGCCCCGGTGGGATGCCCGGCGGCGGCGGCGCGGCCCCGAGCGGCCTGATCGATCCGACGGCCTGAATTGGAAGTCGCCCACCGGGCAAGCTGATGGGCGGGCCGCGGGCCGCGGGCATCGAGCCGGCGTCGAGCTGGCAACGGGCCGGCATCGAGCCGGCAATCCGCAGCCAATCAACCACCAACTGGCTCCCAAAGGCCAGCCCGATGGCCTGTACCCGCACGTTCCCCGAACGCCCGGGTGAATCCCTGGCCCACGGCCAATCGGGTCTGGGGGTACACTTCGGGCCCTTGAAACGCCGTCCGGTCCCACCTGGCGGCCCTGGGAACCCCGTCGGAGGTCGAACGGCCCCCGTACACGCTGGACCGCGTCGTCGGCGCGGAATACCCTTGAGTCCGGCTCCCGATGGTTCGATCCAGCGGGTGGACCGGGCCCTCATTCGTCACCGCGGACGGGTGCAGGACGAGTCCCGTCCGCTCCGACCGTCGAAGGGATGCGATCCGTGGCCACTCCGAGCCAGTCCTTTCTTGACCGGCACTACTTCCTGCTCCGGCGGCTTCACTCGCTCAGCGGCGTGTTTCCGATCGGGCTGTTCCTCTTTCCGCACCTGACGACGAACTCGTCAATCGTGTGGGGCGAGAAGTTGAACAAGCCGGGCGTCGACCTCGACGCACTCGCCGCCGCCGGCCACTCGGCCCACGCGGGCGTCGAGACCTTCCAGCACGAAGTTGAGTTCATTCACAACCTGCCGGCCTTGGTCTTGATCGAGTTCGGCGTGTTGTTCCTGCCGATTGCGTTCCACGCGATCCTCGGCATCTGGTTCGCCAGCAGCGGGCGCTACAACGTCGACCGCTACACGTACCAGAACAACTGGCGCTACACGCTGCAGCGGATGACCGGCTACCTCGGCGTCATCTTCATCTTTCTGCACATCACCAGCCTGCGATTCGGCTGGACGTATGGCGGACTGATGCCGGAGTTCGATCCCCACGCCGCTTCGTCAAGCCTGGCCGTGCACATGCAAGAGGGCAAGCTCGGGTACTTCATCCCGGTCTTCTACCTGGTCAGCGTGCTCGCCTTGGTCTTCCACTTTGCCAACGGGCTGTGGACGGCGGCGATCACCTGGGGGCTCACCGTGTCGACCGCGGCGCAGAAGCGCTGGGGTTGGGTGTGTACCGCCATTGGCGTGATGCTCGCCGGTGCCGGCGTGACCGCGATCGCCGGCTACACGCTGCTGGACATCGACCAGGCCCGGGCGATCGAGGAGCTCATGCATTCCTCCTCGCAAGAGGCGATGGTTGCCCCCGAGGGGACGCCCACCGCCAGCCAAGCGGTTCCCGCCCTTCCTGGCACCTGACCCGCTCGCCATCGACTGATTCCGCCGGCTGATTTGCCGGCTCGCCGGCCGCGACCCATGGAGTCCGCCGGGCAATTTTCAAAGGGTGTTCCTCCCATGGTCACGAACGGTCACAACGGACAACAGCGCGTCATCGTCGTCGGCGGTGGACTGGCTGGCCTGGCCGCGTCCATTCGCGTCGCCGAATCCGGGCTTCCCGTGGATCTGTTCTCGCTCGTCCCGGTGAAGCGCTCGCACAGCGTGTGCGCCCAGGGCGGGATCAACGCGTGCAATGACATCGCCCGCCAGCAGGGTTACTCGGAGTACCAGCACTTCGACGAGACGCTGTACGGCGGCGACTTCCTGCAGCACCAGCCGCCCGTCTACGAGATGACGCACTGGGCGCCCAAGATCATCGACCTGCTCGACCGCATGGGCGTGCCCTTCAACCGCACGCCGGAAGGCCAGCGCGACCTCCGCCTCTTTGGCGGTTCGCTCTTCAAGCGCACCCACTTCGCCGGCGCGACCACCGGGCAGCAGCTCCTGTACGCCCTGGACGAGCAGACCCGTCGCTGGGAAGCCGAAGGACGCGTCAACAAGTACGAACACTGGGAGTTCCTCGGCCCGATTCTCGATGACGACGGCGTCTGCCGCGGCATCGTGGCCCAGGACCTGCGCTCGATGCAGATCCGCAGCTTCCGCGGCGACGCGGTGGTCATGGCCACCGGCGGACCTGGCCTGGTCTTTGGCAAGAGCACCAACTCCGTGATGTGCACCGGCGCGGCTGCGGCCCGCTGCTACCGCGCGGGCGCCAACTACGGCAACGGCGAGTTCATCCAGGTCCACCCGACGGCCATTCCCGGCGCCGACAAGCTGCGGCTCATGAGTGAGTCGGCCCGCGGCGAAGGCGGTCGCGTCTGGGTGCCGCGCAAGGCCGGCGACGCCCGCAAGCCCGTGGACATTCCCGAGCCCGAGCGCTTCTACTTCCTGGAAGAGAAGTACCCGGCGTACGGCAACCTTGTCCCGCGCGACATCGCCACCCGCGAGATCTTCGACATCTGCGTGAACCAAGGCATGGGCGTTGGCGGCGGCAACATGGTCTACCTCGACCTGACGCACAAGCCGGCCGAGTACCTCGAGCGCAAGCTCGGCGGCATCCTCGAGATTTATCGCAAGTTCGTCGGCGACGATCCCGTCAAGACGCCCATGAAGATCTTCCCGGGCGTTCACTACTCGATGGGCGGCCTCTGGACGACGTACACCCCGGCCGAAGACGGCAAGGGCATGGAGCACGGCGCGCCGAACTCCATGATGACCAACATCCAAGGCCTGTATGCCTTTGGCGAGGTCAACTACCAGTACCACGGCGGCACGCGGCTCGGGGCGAACGCCCTGCTCTCGTGCACCTTTGATGGACTGTTCTGCGGGCTCGGCGTCGCGAACTACGTACGCGAAGTCGCGTCCACCACGCCCGCCCCGGCCAGCGTGTACGACGCGGCCCGGGACGCCCAGGAAGCCGAGCAGAAACTGCTCATCGATGGCCAGGGCGACGAGAACCCCTACGTCATCGGCAAGGAACTCGGCGACGAGATGACCGCCTGCTCAACCGTCGTCAAGACGGAGGATCGCATGCTGCAAGGCATGGAGAAGATCCAGGAGCTCAAGGACCGCTCGCACCGCATGCGGCTCAGTGACACCGGCCTGTGGACGAATCAGAACCTCTCGCACGGCCGTGCGGTGCAGGACATGATCCGCCTCGGCGAAGCGATTCTCCAGGGCGGCATCGACCGCAAGGAATCGCGCGGCAGCCACTACCGCCTCGACTACCCCGAGCGGAACGACGAGCAGTTCCTCAAGACCACGGTGGCCAGCTACGACGCGGCTTCCGATCGTCCGACGATCAGTTGGGAAGAGGTCAACATCTCGCTCGTCGAGCCGCGGGCTCGCACGTACGGCGCGGTCGAGGTTTCGGCCGACGGCAAGAAGGACGACGCCGACGCCAAGGACGGAGCGGGCGCGGCGAGTGCCGCCGCGGTTCGTTCGCCGGACGCGAAAGACTGATCGCCGGCCGGGCCTGCAAGTCCGCGAAGGAGGCGATCGAGCCTCCGGGGCGACCGCATGACGCCACCGTCCGACACAGCCGAGCCGATGAACGACACGCCCGCCGGGATGCTTCCCGGCGGGCGTTTTTCATGACTCGTGCTGTGCGGTTCGGCGTCGTTGTCGCGCTTGCCGCTGTCGGCGTCGACGCTTCTGTCGCCGTTGTGGCCGAGAGCCCAACCGCGGTGCACGCCCGGGCGATCCGGCCCGCTCAGCCGCCGGCCATTCCCAGTACGCCCCGCTGCTGGCGGAGCCGTTGCAACTGTTGACGGGCCGCGTCCAGATTCGGCCGCTGTTGCAATGCGCGTTCGAGCGATTGTTCCGCGGCGTCGATCTGGCCCAGGGCTTCCTGCGCCGTCGCAATCGGGACCAACAGTTCGGGGATCGGTTCGAGCGAGTAGGCGAGGTTGAGGTCGCCGAGCGCCTCATCCCAGCGTCCGAGTCCGTCGCCCAGGATCCAACCCCGGGTGGCCGGGAATCGGCCGGAGCGTGGGTTCAATTCCATCGCCTGGGCCAGCAGCTCCACCGCGGCTTCATCGGTGCCGGGGGCGTCCGACGCATCGAACCGCAGGGCGACTTCGTAGACGCGCCGGGCGACCACTTCGGGCTGCTCGCGTTCGTCCTTGACCTTCTTCATTCGCTCGTAGTGCAGCCCGCCGCCAGCGTCGTAGGCCAGCATGCCGACGGCGCCGCCTTCGGTGGACGGCGCGGCGTCCTGACCGCCAATCCCCTGCATGATGTGGGCCGTGGCCCCGTCCACGTCGCCATTGAGCGCGTCGATCTCGGCCAGGCCGAAGTGGGCTCGCCAGTACTGCGGATCGATCTTGAGCGCACGGTCGAAGGCCTCGGCCGCTTCGTCCGTTCGGCCGAGCCGCACGTAGACATCGCCGAGCCGGCCGTGGGTGGCGGCCGAGTGCGGGTTGTGGCGAATCGACGCCTCCAAGGCATCGGCCGATGCCTCGTACTTCTCGGCTTGGTCGGCCGCACTCGTCGTGCGGTCGTCGGCCTGATTCATCAGGAGCACGCCGTAGTAGTAGCCCGTTTCGGGGGTTTCGATGCCCAGGTCCAGGGCTCGCCGGAAGCTGACCAGGGCGAGGTCATTCTCGCGCCGGGCGTGGTGGTACTCGCCAATCTCGTGGTGCACGAACGGGTTGCCGGGCATGATCTCGGCCACCGACGTGAGTCGCGGAATGACCTCGGACCGGCCCTGGACTTCGCCGTAGGCCAGCAGGCCAAGCGGGGTCGCGATCACCGCCCACTTGAAGGCGTGCGCCCACCCGCGTCCGGGCAGCAGGAATCGCCGGCTCTCGAGTTCATCGCGCCGGATATCGAGCGCTTCGGTGTTCTGCTTCTTGCGGAATTTCCAGATGAACCCGTCGTAGTAGAAGTGCAACAAGGTCGACGCGGCCAGCAATCCCGCGAGGGCTGACTTCATGTTGGCGTCATCGATGCCCCGCTCCACGAAGCGGAGGCTGCCGTAGGCGAAGACCAGTCCGACGTAGAGGCCGACGAGCATGCCGCCGCGCTTGAACAGGAATCGCGTGAAGCCGCCGGCGTTCGGGTCCTTCTTCGCTCGGGCCTGGTTGAAGACCCACACGATGGTCAGGTACTGCACGTCGTGGAAGACTTCAAAGAGGATCACGCCCACGAGCATGTTGCTGAAGAACATGTTCGCCCACCACCAGAAGCCGAAGCTGGTGGCCAGGAGGATCAGCTTGACGTGGCTCGGCGACTCACCGGCCCGGGCCAGACGCACGTGGTTCACCAGGAAGGCCAGGGTGATCAGGGCCGTTGCCCCCACCGCCACCCAGGGAATGGCGTGGAGGATCGCTTCCGGCGGCAGCGGCCCGCCAACGTTGACGTGGTAGTACTCGACGAGCTGGTAACGCCGGGCCGGACTCATGAGGACGCCGGTCAGGAACCACGCGATGCACATGGCAAAGTCGAGCTTCTGCGTCACCGGCCGGACGCTGCCGGCCTTGGCGTCGTAGATCCGCACGAACCCGTACGTCTGCATGAGCCCGTGCCAAAGGCCCCACACGTAGATGACCAAGATGGCCACCCGCAGGTTGTTCCAGAACAGGAAGATGCACGCGGCGGCCAGCGCGATCGGGGCGAGGATGAACCGGAGGCGGAACTCGCGGAACAGGCCCTTGTCGCCGTAGGCCCGCATCATGCCGGGCAGATGGTGGCCGAGGGCCCCGAAAGCCAGGATGTACAGGGCCAGGCTCTGGATGTCGGTGACCTGCGTCGCCCCAAAGAAGAGCGGGATGATCAGCAAGGGCGTAGCCACGATCAGGGCCAAGTCGGCCCCGCGGCCGATGATCCAGGGGCTGGTGGGAGCCGGGGCGGAAGCCGTCTCGGACATGTCTCGTGCCTCTCCATCGCGCGAGCGGACGCCGAGAGCGTCCGTCCGCCGGTTCAATGGCGGCCCGGCCAGCCAGGACAACCGTCCCGGCGGCGTCGCCGCACCCCCCCTGGGTTCGCCACAAACTGTACCCGCGCCGACGCCGACCTCAAGCCGAACATCGGCCGATCGGAGACGTTGCTCGGATGGCGGCACGGAAGCGGGTGCGGCGAGCACGAGCCGGTACGAGCGGGTATGAGCAGGCAGCGGTCGCGAGTAGACGGGCGGGCAGGCGCGCCGGAGGGCAGGCGGGCGGGCGGGCGGACAGGCGCGCGGACAGGCGGGCCGGAGGGCAGGCGGGCGGGCGGGCATCGGCCCGAGAACATCCCCGCGGTCCGGCTGGCGAGCCGCCGGCCGACGTCGAGCTGGCGGTTGATCAGCCGACATCGAGCTCTCGGCCGATCAGCCGGCGGCCACCCGGTCACGGAATGCGATGATCCGCCGGTACAAGCGGCGGGCGAGCGTCGCCGGTTCGCCGGGCAGCCGGACCCGGACGCGGCTGCCAATCACCACGTCCGGCGGGATGGCCGCGGGTTCGATCAAGACCTCCAGGTAGGCCGATTCGGCCTCGCCGGTCTCCGGGTTGACGGAGATGTTTCCGCCGCCCGCTCGCGCGAGGGCTGCATCGCGGACCGTCCGACCGGCGGTCGCGGCCACATGCTCAATTCGCCCGACGTTGGCGGCCGCCGGCCCCGGGGCGTCGCCCATCTCATCGGCCGTCCGGGCGCCGGCGAACCCACGTCCAAACCCCGCCTGCGCCACGCCCGCGTCCGCCGCTCGCCACGCGTTCGCCGGCCAGTGGATCGAGACCTCCATGCCGGGGCTCGGCCGGGTGGTCGCGACGCGGTGGCCCGGCACCAGGGCCCGGACCACCAGCGGGCCGCGCCCGATGATCGCCAAAGGCTCGCCCGCTTCGACCCATCGCCCAAGTTCCGCCGATGCCGGCAAGCGCAGGAGCCGCCCCCCGTCCGCCGCGCGAACCGTCAGGTCGGCCCCGTCGGCGATTCGCTCGGCGAGCAGCGACTTCGCGTGCTCGCGTTCCCGGTCCAATCGCTCGGCCGCACCATCGCCGCTCGGCTGCGCGGCGGCGGCCAGGAACCGCACTTCGGCCGCTTCGACCTGACGGGCGGCCACGGTGATCGCCGGCTCCAGATCGGGATTGTCCAAGACCACCAGGATGTCGCCGCCGGCCACGGCGTGCATCGGGGCGCCTTCGATCGACGCGAGCGTTCCGGATTGCCGCGCGTGCACCACGTCCCGGTATCGCGCGTCCACCACCCCTTCCACGGTGACCGGCAACGAGACGGGGATCATGCAGACGGCGGCCGGGATCGCTCCAAACACCAGGGTGGCCAAGCCGATCGCCCGGCGTCGTACCGGCTGCGTTTCCGGCGACCCCAAGAGCCAGCGGGCCAGTCGAATCGCCCGACCCACGAGCGAGAACGCCAGGTACGCCCCGGCGGCCAACAGGCCCCCCGCCCCGAATCGCACCGCCAGCAGCGTGCTGATCGCGATGAGCAACGAGATCTTGTACGCCGTCGACGCGATGCCGAAGGCCACCAGGGCGGCCCGATCACGCACCGGCGCGGGATCGTGGGGCAGCCCGAGCAAGAACTGCCGGGCCAGTCCGGTGATCTCGCCCGTCGCCCGGCCTTGCAGGTTCGGGACGCCGATCAAGTCCGACAACACGAAGTAGCCGTCGAACCGCATCAGCGGATTGATGTTGAAGCCGATGGTCGTCACGCTCGCGGTGATGGCGATGAGCATCATCAGGTCGCGGACCGACCCCGGTTCGAGCAATCCCCACGCCAGAAACGCCGGGATCGCAATGAACGACTCAAAGTACATGCCGCCGAGGTTGACGATCATTCGGCGGCGGGCATCTTCGAATCCCCACGATGCGCTCGCATCCACGTACGCGCACGGGGTCATCAGGATCATGACGACGCCCATCTCGGGAACCACACCGCCGAATCGCCGGCAGGCCCAGGCATGCCCGAATTCGTGGACCACCTTCAGTCCGATGAGCACGAACCACGTGGCCAGGATGGAATCGATGCGAAAGAGTCCGGCGGCCGACGTCACCGCTTCATCGAAGCGCAGCGCAAGCATCACCAATGACGTCGCCAAGAGCAACGCCCAGAACACGACGAACGGCCGCGAGAAAAGCCAGCCCACCAACGGCAGTGTCCGTCGGAGCATCGCATCGGGTTGGACGAGCGGGATCTTCAGGTAGAGCGGCGCGGCCAGGAGACTGCGTCGTCCCGCGGCCCGCCGACGTTGAAAACGCTCGTGCAGCCCGTCCGGATCGCTGATCGGCAAACTCAAGAACCCGGACGCGTGGAGCGTCAGGATGAAGCGGTAGAACGTATCCGGATCGTCGGCCGGTGCGACATCGCCGGCGATCAACTCGCGGTGGATCTCCGACAGCGTCAGGCCGGTCCGCACGGCGGTGAAGGCGCGGTATTCGTCGGCGCCGAGTCGGTGCGATCGGAACGTGACCGGATCGGTGATGACGTACGCGACTTCGCCGCGAAAAACATGTCGCACGACGGTGAGGTCTTCGCGCACGCCGACCTGAATGCCGCCGAGCCGTGCGGCCAGTTCGCTGGCCGGGGCCGCTGGCGTGTCCGGGGACCCCGGCGTGTTCGGAGAGCCCGGCGTGCCCGGCGTGCCCGGGGAGTCCGGGGAGTCCGGGGAGCCCGGCGTGTCCGGGGAGTCCGATGCATGCCGTGCCGCCGAATCGCCCGCGGCTCGGTCCGACGTGGAATCCGCCCGCCCGCCGCTCATCGCCAGAAGATCCCACGGAGCCACGCGACCGGTCGCCGGCCCAGTACCCACCAATTCGGCCGCTCGCCGACGTCGAGCCGTGCCACGCCGGCGAGCCCCGGTCGCATCCAGTCTTCCGCCACCGGCACCCGCGCTTCCACGTGGACCGTGTTGCGGCCACCGAATGCCTCGGCCGCGGGCGCGACCCGCTGCACCATGACCTCCTCGCGGCCATCGGGCCGGGCCCGGGCGGCGAAGCGGCCGCGGAAGCCGCGATCGATCCAGCCGGCGTCGGTCTCGTTGACCTGAATGTCGAGTTTCCATCCGTCGTCGGCCGCGACCGCGAACATTGGCTCGCCGCGGGCTGCATGCCGCCCGAGCCGTCGATCGTCGTCGGCCGAGACCACCGTTCCGTCGAAGGGAGCGCGAATCACCGCTCGCTCGATCCGCCGGGCGATGGCTTCGAGTTCCGCGTGACGCGCCGCCGCATCGCTGCGGGCCAACGCCGCGGCCAGCGTGTCGCCAGTGGCCGTATGCCGGCGGGCATCGGATTCGTGTCCCGCGATCGTCGCCCGCAGTCGGCTCGCCTCAAGTTCCAGATCGGTCGTCTCGATCCGGCCGAGGACCGCTCCGGCCACCACGCGATCACCCCGGCGGACATCAATCGACGCGAGCGTTCCATCGAATGGCACGGTGACCTGACGCATTGTCATCGGTTGGAGGGTCGCGGTGCCGGCGACTTCGAACGACTGGCGTCCGAGGACCAACCACGTCGCCACGGCCACGAGGATGGCCACAACCAACAGGCGTCGAACCAATGTGCCGGGCCCGGCAAACGCGGCCACCCAATCGCGGGCGGCTTCCGACGCATGGGCCAGCATGCCGCGTTCGGCCCGATGGGCGAGCGGAATGAGCATTCCGTACGGCGCGAGCGTCCGTTCGATCCGGGCGACTTCGTCCGGACCGAGCGCCGCCCCCGGCTTCGCGCGAATCGCGACCACCGCCACCGGGCGATCTGAATCGTCCACCAGCGGCGTACTCATCACCGATGCGCGGCCGGCGTCCAGGTGCCAGGCCTGGTGCAGGCGCGGAATGGCGTCGGTGGTACCGTCATCCCACTGGTCGACCGACCGGGCCACCAAGCTTTCGCCGGCATCCAGCGCCTCTTCCATCGCCGCGCGGATCACGCGGACGCCAGGCGAGCGGGAGGCAACATCGTCGAAGCCCGAAATGGCCAGGACGCGGACGCGGCGCCCACGGACCAGGCCGACGGACACCATTTCGGCGCCAACGCGAGATCGCAGGCCATTGGCCAATCGAAACGCCAGGTGGCGCCGGCCTTGCACCGGCCCGGCTACCCGCATCGCCTCAAGTTCTTCGCCGCCCGGCGTCGCGTCCGCCGCTCGGCCACCCCCGCCATTGCCCGAGAGCACCATTGCGTGGGACAGCACTCGGCCGAGTTCGGCCGTCACCGCGGCGACCTGGCCGGCCGGCGGATTGGGGATGACCAGGCCAATGGCGCCGTCACCGGTGCCCGCGGGACCCGTGATCGGATGGCCGACGATCGCGACGGTTTCCGCCCCGCCGCGCGCGGCGTACACCCGGGCCCGCGGTGCGCCGCTGCTCAAGGCTTCGTCGACAATTCGTTCGATCGCCCCTGACCAGAACGCCGGGTCGCCGCCGGAGCGATGCCAGGATTCCTCGATGACTTGGGCACCGCGGCGGACGACAAGCCGACCGAACGGCGCGTCGGTTGCTTCACAGAGCAAGCGAAGCAGGTCTCGCAGGTAGTGCGACGGGCTCGGAGTTGACGCGGCAAGGCCGACGAGCCGCCCGGGGACGGCAGCAAACATCGCCGCCGCCTTCGCGCCGCTGATCTCGTCCGACATTTGGCCGGTCCCGTTCGCCACCGGATCTCCCTCTTGACCGTCGTCCGTCGCCCCGCCTGCATCCGTACAGGTTGGTGAGCGGGCGCTTGCCCGTTCCGTCCGTCACGTCCGGTTCACGCCGCTTGGTCGCGGATGCCCGGGCCCAGCAGACGTTCCGAGACTTCAACGGGTTGGAAGAACGCGAATCCAGATTCGAAGGCTTCTTCCCGGATCAAACGGCAACGAACACACCGACCAAAGAGCATCGGCAGGTCCACTTCGGATCGGTCGAAGCTCAGTCGATAGGTATCGCCGACGCGCATCGGCAATGGCAGCAAGAGCTGCGTGCCGCCGCCGGAGATGTCGCTGGTCATGCCCTGGACCTTCAGCGCCCGCACATCGCTGGTGTTTCCCGGCTGGACGATGACCTTGGTCTTGACCATCAGCCGGTCGGAAGAACGCTGCTGCCGGATCTGGTCCGGGGTGTTCCGCTCGAGCTCCCGCAGGAGTTCGAGCTCCCCGTCCAGGGACTCTCGCCGCCGCTCACCGTGCTCTTGTGCAGACAATGGTCGCCTCCCGTCCCCGAATCTCGGGCCAGATCACGACGTACGTGACCTCAGCCCCATCGGGGGAATCGGCATGTCTGACGCCTCGGTTGAACGGTGTGCGCGCCGGTCGACGGCCAGTGTTCTCGGAGGTCCGGTTGTGCCGCCGAGGGGTCCGTCTGGCGGGTTGCGAAGCGCGAATTCTGCGCGAATCACCGCCGCCGCGTCGTGTCACCGGCGGCCTCATCCCCGCCCGGCGGACGGACGCCCACCGCCCCGCGGACGAGTGACCAGAGCGCGGCCACCGCCCCGCGGCCTTCAGCCTTCTCGGCGGCGACATCCTCGGCCTGGGCGCTGGCCGCCGCCGCGGCATCCGTGGCCCCGTCGACCAGCTCTTGCATCTCGGCGACGTCAGCGTCGACCTGGTTGAAGACATCCTCAAAGCCTTCGCCGGCGGCCACGTCGATTCCGCGGGCCGCGACATCGGGACCGGACAGATCGATCTCCGCCCCGAGCTCAAAGTCCGCGCCCAGATCGTTGGCCGGATCATCGCTGACCCCGGTGAGCTCCGAATCGACGGCGATCGACGGATCGTCGCCGCGGAAAAGGTCGGCGTCTTCCGTGCCGAGGGCGATGAGGCCTTCCTCACCGTCGCCCACTGCCGACGGATCGAGGAACAGCAGATCCGAGTCGTCGAACTCGTCAGCGGCGCTGCCGCCGTCGACCGACGCTTGGACTCCATCGCCATCGCCATTGCCGTCGCCGCTGCCGCTGCCTCCCGCGTTCCCCGAGCTTCCGTTCCCGCCACCGGCCGGTCCATCAACGCCGCCATCGCCACCATCGCCGTCACCCAGATCCCGGAGCACGCTTCCGTCGTCGCCCCCGCTGCCGGTGCCCGCATCCGGCACCGCCGCGGGATCCACGTCGATGCGGAACGTCTGCACCGCCGATTCGCCGGATTCATCGGTGGCGACGATCTCGAGCACGAAGGAACCGTTCTCGAACGGCGGCGCCACGCCGGTCAGGATGCCGGGTCCTGCGTCACGGAAGCTGATCCACTCGGGCACGTCGGCTCCGTTGACGCCGCGCACCGAGAGGCTCAGCGAGTCGCCGGCATCGATGTCCACGAACGCGCCGCGCGGGAAGACGAAGCTGAAGGCCGCCCCGCCTTGCGTCTCGAACGTCGGGATGTCGCGGCCCACCTCGGGCGCGTCGTTCGTATTCGCCACGGTGATGGTGAATGACTCGGTCACCGATTCGCCGGCCACATCGGTGGCCGTGACCGACAGGGTGAGCCGGCCTTCGTCGCCGTTGAGCGGCGTGCCGGTGAAGACGCCGGTTTCGCTGTCGAACCTCAGCCACTCGGGCAGATCGCCGCCGCCAGACACCCGCACCGCAAAGTCCAGATCGTCGCCGGCGTCCACGTCCAGGAACGTCGCTTCGGCCAGGTCCATGCGGAACGGCGCGTCCTCGGTGGCCACCACGTTGTCGACCGCCACCGCCACGATCGGGGCGTCGTTGACGTTCATGACCGCCACGCTGAAGCTCGTGGCCGCCGACTCACCGAACGGGTCGGTCGCGGTCACCTGGACCCCGAACGAGCCGACGTCGGCGTTCTCCGGCGTGCCGCTGAAGGTTCCGGTCGCCGGATCAAAGCTCAGCCAGCTCGGCAGCGGGCCGCCATCGCTGGCCGTGGCGGTGAGGGCCAGATCGTCGCCGTCGCCGTCCAGGAACGCGTCGCCGGGAATCTGGAAGGTGAAGCCGGCGTCCTCGGTCGCGATCTGGTCGCCGATGCCGCCATCGATGATCGGAGCGGCGTTGACGTCCAGCACGTCGATCACGAACCGAGCCTGAACGGACAGTCCGTCGGCATCGGTCGAGTCCACGTAGACGATGACCGCGCCGCCAGAGTTCCGAAGGTCGACCCCAGGCTTGACGACGATGTCGTTGCCGTTGAGCTCGAACCAGTCGTTGGCCTGCATCGTGACCGTCAGCGTATCGCCGGCATCCGGATCGGTCGTGGTCAGCGACCCAACGATGGTTCCGGCCGTGGCCGTGTCGCCGACCTCGGTCGAGTCGATGGTGATGGGGTCCGGCGCCTCGTTGACGTCGTCCAGGGCAATCCGGAATGTCTCGCTGACGTCGTCGCCGTTGGCGTCGGTCACGGTGACCGTGATGTCGTGGTAGGTCGCCGATTCGAAGTTGAGATCCGCGTCGCCAGCGACGGTGATGATGCCCGTCTCGGCATCGATCTCGAACCGGCCGCCCGCATCGTCGGCCAGTTCGAAGCGGTGTTCGTCCAGCACGTTCTCATCGGAGAAGTCGATGCTGCCGACAACGGTGCCCTCGCCGGCGTTCTCGTCCACCGTGCCGCCGACGATGGCCAGGTCCGCGGGCGCTGCGTTCTGCAGTTCGTCCAGGGTCAGCGTGCCGTCGCTGAACTGGAAGTTCTCGATGTCCGACACGATGTCGGTGCCATCGCGCCCGGCCACGGTGTCGGCGATCGTGTAGGTGCCGTCCCCGTTGTCGGTGACGCGATACTCGGTCCAGTCGCCCGAATACTCGGCTGTATCGTTGCCGTCGCCGCCGATGAGCGTATCGTCGCCGCCGCGGCCGGCGAAGACATCGTCACCGTCGCCGCCGTCGAAGGTGTTCGCTTCACCATCGCCGCGCAGGGTGTCGTTGCCACCGTCGCCGGTGATGTTCTCGACGCCGGCAATCGTGCCGCCGCCAACCCCGTCCTCGGCCACCGTCCCGGCGGTGAGATCGATGTCGACGGCGATCCCCGTGTCTTCGTAGGTCAGCGTGTCGTCGCCGGTTCCACCGTCAACGGCGTCAGCCCCCGCACCGGCGTAGATCGTGTCGTTGCCGCCCCCCGCGTCGATGGTGTCGTCGCCGTCGCCGCCGGAGATCAGGTCATCGCCGGCGCCAGCATTGATCGTGTCGTCGCCGGTCCCGCCTTCGATCGTGTCGTTGCCAATGCCGCCGTTGATCTGGTCGTTACCGGCCCCGCCGATCAGCGTTGCGTCCGCGTCACCGGCCCGAATGACGTCGTCGAACGCCGAACCTTCGACCCGCTCGAATCCGTCGACAGTGTCGTTCCCGTCGGCCCCGGAGGCGGTCCCGGCGGCCAGGTCCACGTTCACCGAACCGCTCGACCCGGTGTAGTCCAGGGTGTCCGTACCGTCGCCGCCGTTCAGCGTGTCATCGCCGGCGCCGCCGATGATGCGGTCATCGCCATCTCCACCGTCGACCACGTCATCGCCCGCGCCGCCGACGAGCACGTTGTCGGCTTCATCGCCGGTGATCGTGTCGTTGAAGTCCGAGCCCGTCACGTTCTCAAAATTGGACAGCGTGTCGTTGCCATCGGCGCCGGTGGCGGTGCCGGCCTCCAGGTCAACATTCACCGCCCCACCGGCATCCGCGTAGGTCACTTCGTCGACCCCAGTGCCGCCATTGAGGGCATCGTCGCCCAGCCCGCCAGAGATCGTGTCGTCGCCAACGTTGCCGGCGATCTGGTCGTCGCCATCTCCGCCGTGAATGATGTCGTCACCGATGTACCCGTCGATGGCGTTGTCCCCGTCGTCGCCGCTGATGACGTCAGCGTACTTCGTGCCTCGAAGGTTCTCGATGTCCTCGAGGGTGTCCACTTCTCCGTTGCCGAGGTTCGCGGTGCCCGCGGCCAGATCGATGGTGACGTTGCTGGTCTGGTCGAGGAAGTCGGCCGTATCCACCCCGTCGCCGCCGCGCAGGATGTCATTGCCGGAGCCGCCGTACAGGCGGTCGTCACCATCGCGACCCTCCAGGATGTCGTCGCCACCATCGCCACGGAAGATGTTGTCTTCCGCGTCGCCGCTGATCGTGTCGTCGGCCGAAGAACCCTTCACCTGTTCGATACCGCTCAGCGTATCGTTGCCTTGACCGGTCGCCGTTCCAGCGGCCAGGTCAACCATGACGCCATCGATCCCATCGAACGTGACATCGTCCGTACCGGCACCGCCCTCGAGGATGTCATCGCCCGCGCCGCCGTTGAGTGAGTCGTTGCCGTCGCCGGCTCGGATCACATCATCTCCGTCGCCGCCGATGAGATCTTCGCTGTCGTCTGAACCTGTGATCGTGTCATCGAAGTCGCTGCCGACGACCAGTTCGATGTTGGCGAGCGTGTCGTTCCCGTCGGCTCCCGTCGCGGTGCCGGCGTCGAGATCCACGTTGACTGAGCCGGATGCGTCCTCGTACGTCACCTTGTCCCAGCCTTCGCCACCGTCGATCTGGTCGTCGCCGGCGCCGCCAGCGATGGTGTCAGAATCATCGCCGCCGTCGATGATGTCATCGCCGGCAGAGCCTTGGATCGAGTCGTTTCCGGCTCCGCCGAAGATCACTTCGTCATCGTCGGTCCCGACAATGACGTCGTTTGCGTCGCCGCCGGTGATGGTGGCGGTGATCGTGTTGGTCAGTCCGTCGTAGACAACCTCGGTGGTGAATTCGTACGAACGCTCCTGGCCCTCGGCCCCATTGATGAACGTGATGCCGCCGACGACCTCGCTCGCCGTGATGGTCGTCGTGATGGACGCCGCTTCAAATCGCTCCAGGTCTCCACCGACGGTCACCGGCTGGGTGACCGTTCCACTGCTCTTGATGGTGGTGGCGTCCCCGCCGACCGACAGATCGCCCGAGACGTTGCCATCAATGGACAGCACGTCGATCACTCCTCCGAACGACAGCGTGCCGGCCACGTCGCCGGATACCGCGATGGAGTCGGCGACCGAACCGCCGATGGTGACCGACCCGGTCCCGGGGATCGGCCCCAGTTCCAGGCTCGTCACATCGTCGCCGACGTTCAGGTCGCCCGCCACCGAGCCGGTCACGATGAGTTCCGTGTTGACGTCGTCGGCAACCGTCACGACACCGCCATCAGCGATTGAACCGACCTCCAGGGTGTCGATGTCGTCCATGGTGAGGTCGCCCGCCACCGTGCCGCGGACCACCATCGTGCCCGAATCATCGCCAACGATGACTTCGCCCGACGCTCCGATGGAGTCGACGGTGATCGTTCCGGAGCCTTCGCCGACCGTGACGTCCCCGTCAACGGCGCCCGTGACGCTGAATGTCGTCACGTCGTTGACCACGCTGATGTCACCCGTCGCGGCGACTGAATCGACCGTGATCTGGGTGGCCGAGTCGGCGTCGACCGACCCGGACACCGCTCCGCTGACCGTCAGATTCGTGATCGCATTGGACACGTTGACGTCGCCCGTGGACGCGATGGACCCGAACGTGAGGGTGCCGGCTGCATCGACATCGATCGTTCCCGAGATCGCCCCGGTCACGGTGGCGGTGCCGAGGTCATCCGCGGCCACTGAACCTCCGGCGGCGATGGTGTCGGCATCAAGCCTGGTCAGATCGCCAGACACCGCAACCGACCCCAGAACGTCGCCGTCGATGTCCACCCGGCTTGCGTTGCCCGTGACCGTCAGCGTGGTCCCGCTGGTGATGTCGCCACCGGTGAAGGTCCCCAGCGAACCCCGGATCCGCAGATCCTCGGTCAGGCCGCCGGTCAGACCGGTTGCATCGATGGCCCGAACCCGGCCGTCGACGTCGATCGTCCCGACCGATCCGCCGTCCTGCAGCTCGAGCCGGTCCAGACTGCCGGAAATCGTGATCTGGCCGACGGGCGCGTCCAGCACGATCTCATCGACGCTGATCGAAGTCGGGCCGAGGTCATCGATGATGATGTTCGACGCGGCGTCGGTGCCGTCGGTATCGGTGATCGTGAGTTCGCCGCGATCGGCGTCCCACTGCAGGTCGACCGAACCGCTGCCCGTCAGGGTCACGGTGAACGCATGGTCGCCAGAGACAAAGGCCTTGGAGCCGGTGAACCCGTCGAAGGTCGTGTCGGCGCTGACTTCAATCGGCGTGGCATCGACGGTCTCATTGCTCACCACCACCGCAATCGTGTCCGTCGCGGTTTCACCGTGGACATCGGTGGCCGTCACGTCGATGACGTACAGACCGGCATCGCCGGCGTCCGGGGATCCGGTGAACGCACCCGTGGCCGGATCGAAGGAGAGCCAGTCGGGCAGCGCCGCGCCATCGTCGAGCGTGGCCGACAGGGTCAGGGCATCGCCGTCGACGTCGGTGAACGTGCCGCCGGGGATCGTGAAGGCGAGTGGATCACCGGCCGCGCCCGACCAAGAATCGGCCGGAGCGGCGACGACCGGCGCGTCGTTCACATTGGTCACGACCAGATCGAAGGTGTCGGTGGCGGACAGCCCGTCGGGATCGGTGGCCGTGACCGTGATGCTGATCGTGCCGCCGTCGGCGTCGGCCGGAGTGCCGCTGAATGTGCCGCTGGCCGCATCAAAGTTCAGCCAGGCCGGCAGTGGATCGCCGGAGGCGAGCGTGGCGTCCAGCGTCAGGGTGTCGGCGTCGGCATCGGAGAACGTTCCGCCGGGCAGCGCGAACGAGAAGGCGACGTCCTCAGTGGCTCCTTGGTCGTCGATCGCGCCGTCCACGATCGGGGCGCGGTTCGGCTGGAACAGCGTGACGGTCATGGTTTCGTCGTACGTTCGGCCGGTGGAGTCGGTCACCCGAATCTCCACGTCGACGGAGTCCGGCGGCGCGCTGAGGTCCGCGCCGGCGGCCACCACCAGCTCGTCGCCGTCGATGTCGAAGTACGGACTCGGGGCGGCCAGCGACCAGGTGAAGGTCTCGCCGACGTCGCCGTCGGTGCCGGTCAGGGTGCCGACCACGTCGCCATCGCTCGCCTCGCGGCTGAGCGGGTCGGCGTCCAGGTCGATGTCCGTCGGCGTGTCTTCAACCCCCGCGATGGTGATGGAGAAGACGTCGCTGGTACTGGCCCCCGACGGATCTTCCGCCGTCACGGTGATGGAGAGCACGCCCTCGTCGCCGTCGCTCGGCGTGCCGCTGAAGGTCCCGGTTCCGGCGTCGAAGCTGATCCAATCGGGCAGCGCGCTGCCGTCGCTGCGGAGGGCCGAGAGCGTGAGCGTATCGCCATCTTCGTCGGCGAAGGCATCGGCCGGAATCTGGTAGCTGAACGCGATGTCTTCCGTGGCCGACTGGTTGGCCATGGCGTTGTCGACGACTGGACCGTCGTTGACGTTCTCGACCTCCAGGGCGAACGTGCTCGACGTCGACTCGCCATCGGGATCGGCGGCGGTGACCTTCACACTGACGGTGCCAACATCGCCCTGGGCCGGCGTGCCGCTGAAGGTTCCGGTGCCGGCGTCGAAGCTCAGCCACGCGGGCAGGGCCGAACCGTCGGCCAGGGTGGCGCTCAGCGTCAGCGAGTCGCCATCGGCATCGGAGAACGTGTTGTTCGGGATGGCGAAGCTGAAGGCCGCATCTTCGTCGGTCGCCTGGGCGTCGATCGCGTTGGCCGTCACCGGGGCATTGTTCGTGCCGGCGGCCGCGGCGGTCGTGACGTCGGTTCTGGTGATCGTGACCTGCGTGGCCGATCCGTAGGTATCCGAATCGCCGCCATCCTGGTGGTTGACCTGAAACGCACCCACGGCCTGCTCAACCACGATCGTGCCGTTCAGCCGACCGGCGATGGTGATGGTGTTGGCATCGCCACTGATGGTCACGTCGCCGGAGACTCGATCGGTGACATCCAGACTGTCCAGATCTCCCCCGATCGTGATGTCGCCGTTCACTCGCCCATCGACATCGAACGATCCGACATCGCCACCAATGGTGACCGAGGTCGAGCTGCTGGCCAGGTTTCCGTCGATTTCGATGGCTGTCACGTCGCCACCGATCACCACGTTTCCGGTGAGGTTGACGGTGGTGCTGAGGGTTCCGTCGATGTTGCCGTCGATCCGCAGAAGATCGATGTTGTCTTTGACCGTGAATCCACCGACATCTGGCGCATCTCCCGCCACCGACGTCAGCGAAAGGGAGCTGGTTCCTCTCAGGCTGCCGAGGTCATCGAAGTCGACGCGCCCACTCGTCGCATCAAACGAATAGTCGATGTCGCCGCCGCCCGAAACTTCGAGTGTAAAGACGTCGCCGCCGTGCAGCATCGTCCGCGTGCCGGAGAACCCGGTATCAACGAACCCGCTGTCGATCACGTCGATCGTGCCATCGGCGGTCACGATGGTTTCGATGCCGTCGTGCTGGATCTCGAAGCTGCCGGTGCCCGTGTCGACGGTGATCGACCCATCGGCGAAGCTCAGATCCGACGTGGCGTACCCATCCAGGTTGATCGTGTCCTGATCCGCCCCACCGTGCACCGTCTTGACGTCCCCGTCGAGGGCGCCGTCGAACCGGAACGTATCGTCCCCGTCGCCACCGGACAGGATGTCATCACCGCCCAGCCCATCGACGAGTTCGTTGGCCGCGGTGCCGTTGAAGATGTCGTCGCCATCGGTCGCACCGCCGATGTCCGTTCCGTCGGCATCGGTCCAAGTGGCCGAGAGCAGGATGCGCGGTTCCAGCGGTTCGACGCGGAGCTTCTTCGCCGGCGTGGATTCGGACCCGCCGGCACCACCGGACTTCTTCCGGCCGCGTGGCCACCAGCGCGAACCGCGGTCATTGTTGGCGGAAGGTTGATCGGCGTCGAAAGCAGGATCGGGCATGCGGGGCTCACAGACTGGAGAGGGTCCATGAGGCATCGGCCGCTTCTGTGTGGCGCGGGAGCCGGCCGAGGCGAGCGGGCCGGAGATCAGCCTCGCCAGACGAGACGACCCACGCGGCTTGCCGAAGTTTCCTTCGTCTGCTGATTCCCGGACGTCAGGGCCAGCCGGCGGCGATGACGATGGCCGAGACCGATCCCTGCACCTCGAGCAGAAGCTGCGACGGGAGGCCCGAAGCGTGCGGCCATGCGGTCACGCGGTCACGCGGTCAGCAGGCGACCGATGAAGGCCAAGAAGCGACGCTGCACGAGTTTCGCGGGCGTCTCCCGCGCCGCGTCGAGTCGGACCGCGGCCGTCGACCCCAGGCGGCGGATCCACCGTTCGTCCAGTTCGCTTGCGTCGAGCAAGCGAGCTCGCACGAGGTAGCGCTCGATTCCATCCGACGAAGTGCGCTCTGGCCCCGCGGCCGCACTCGACGATCCGGCCGCCCCGGCCACCCCGGCAGCATCGCCCGCGCCCTGCCCCGCCATGGGGTTCCGCGTGGGTGCTTCTGACGGCCCCGCCCCGAGACGCGTCACACTCCGTACCTCGGCTGCACGGATCGTCCCCGGCTCGGACGAGATTCGGCACCGAACCGATGTTCCGACGCTCAGGTCGGCGGCGAGCAATTCCCCGGCCGAGAGCACGAATTCGATCTCGGGCGCTCCGGCCGCGAGGTTCGCCAGCGGGTCGCCCGCGCGGAGGGCCTGGCCGACATCTCGCCATCCGGCCACCGAGACCACGACCCCGGAGATCGGAGCGGCGATCGCTCGTTCGTCCGCCCGTCGTATCGCGTCATCGAACACGCTGCGGTCATACTGACTCTGACGCCAACGCCACGCGATCTCACCGGGTGATCCGCCCGCTCGGGCCGCCAGGGCCCGAAGGTTCGATTCCAACGCCGTGGTTCGCTCGCGGTCGATGGCCTGGTCGAGTTTGGGCGCCGTGATGACCGTCACCGGCTGTCCGACCTTCACGAAATCTCCCGGCGCGACGGCGGCAGGCCCGACCACGCCATCGGCCGGAGCCCGAAGGATGACCGACTCCGCCGATGCGACCACGCCGCTGGCGTGGATCGTGCGGGGAATCGGCAGCGCGGCGAACCCGAGTGTGGCCAAGGCGATCACCGCCCCGCTTCCGCCGACCGCCCGCCATCGAACGGGCGCGGTCTCGACGCTCGTCCAGAGCCAGCGCAGCAAGCGACCGAGCTTCCAGACGACAGCGGTGGCGACGTACACCAGAGCCATCATCAGTCCGGCCCAGCCGAACCGGAGGGCCAGCAGCATGGAGATCGCCACGACCAAGGTGACCCGGTAGAAGCTGACGGCCACCCCGTACACCAGCAGGGTCAATCGGACGCCAAGCGGTACGACGGGCCGGGTTCCATCTTCGTCCTTCAGTCCCAGGAGCCAGCGACGGGCGTGGGCGCCGATCGCGGCGAACGACCGCGACTGAAGGTTCGGCACCTGCACCAGATCGCTGAGCACGTAGTACCCGTCGAAGCGCATCAGTGGATTGATGTTGAATCCGATGGTCGTCACGCTGGCCAAGAGCACCACTTGAAACGCGATCTCTCGCACCGTCCCGGGCTCGGCCGCCGCCCACACGATCGCCGCGACGGCCGCGACGAGCAGTTCGAGGTACATCCCGGCCAAACTCACCAGGATCCGCGGCCACCGGCGACTGAACGTCCACGCAGCGCTCGCGTCGACGTACGCGCACGGCGTAAACAGAATGAAGCAGGCCCCCATTTCCGGAACCGCCCCACCGAACCGGCGGCAGGCCCAGGCGTGGCCGAACTCGTGGATGACTTTCAACGCCACAAGGACGATCCACATCGTGGCCAATCGCTCGATCGTGAACGCACTCTCGAGGGCCGCTGGGACGTCGGACCAACGACGGACAAGGACCACGGCGGCCACCGCGACGATCAGGGCCCACGCGACCGCGACCGGCCGACTGAAGAGAACCCGACCGACGATGGCGGTCCGTTGGAGGAAGTGGTCAGGATTCCAGAGCGGAACCCGGAGAAAGAGGAAGCCGAGCCCGAGCTGCCGGCGTGCTTGCTGTCGCTGCCGCTCCGCGCGTTCCAAAATCGAGTCCGCGTTCGAGATGGGCAGACTCAGCAGGCCCAGGCCATGCAGTCGCACGATGAAGCGGTAGAAGTCCGTTTCGTCGTCCTGGTGCAGTCGTCCAGTTTCGAGCAAGCGATCAAACTGTTCGCTCAGCGGCGTCTCACGTTGAATGCCAACCAGGATCTCGTAGTCGTCGACGCTGAACGCGTGGCTCTGGAAGGTCACCGGATCGGTCACAACGTAGGTTGCCACTCCGCGGTCAACATGCCGCGTGATTTCGAGGTCGTCGCGTACGCCCACCGTGATCCGAGCCAACCGAGCCGCCAAATCGTTCGGGGCCGAGGGTCCGGCCGGCGGTCCGGCTGACGGTCCGGTCGGCGATCCGGTCGGCGATCCGGCGGCAGGAGAAGCACCTTCCACGGGCAGACGGGAATCGCTCATCGCCACATCCGGCGCTGGACCGCCTCGACCACGGAGTGACCGTACGCCCACCATGCTGGGCGGTCGCCGGCGTCCAAGCGGACCGTGCCCGCCATGCCTCCCCGGAACCAGTCGGGCGCATCATGCACCGTCGCCACGGCAATGAAGACCCGTTGATCGCCACGCATTTCGGCCTGGGGCAGAATGCGGTCGATGGACAGCGTCAGCCGGGTATCCGGACGCGCGTGCGGGGCGAATGTTCCCGGCGTGGATGGCTCGACCCAGCGGACGAGCGACTCCGGCACTTCCAGATCAAGGGACCAGCGTCCGTCGGCGATCGCCACGATCGGACTTCCGATTCCCAGCCGTTGGCCGACCAGCGTCCGGCGATCACCTTCAACCACCAGACCATCGGCCGACGCCACCACGCGGGTCGCTTCCAATTGCTGCTGCACGGCCGATCGTTCGGCGTCGAGCCCGTCGCGGCGGGCGCCGGCGATCATCGCGGTGACCGAGTCCCCAGCCGACAAGGCATCGCGCTCTTGAATCGCTTCGGTGGCGATGGCCGCGTTGAGTCGGTCGATCTCCAGGGCGAACGCCCGACCGTCGATTGTCGCGATCTGGTCGCCGGCACGAACTGAGTCGCCTTCACGGACGGCCATTGAATCGAGGGTGCCATCAACCGGCATGACCACGTGCCATACTTGGGCCGGCGCGACGGCCGCAGCCACGGTCGGCCGGAACGCCACATCGGATCCCGCCAACCAGGCGCAGATCGTCACGAGAAACAGTGGCACCACCACCCTGAGTGGACTGCGCACACTCCGCCGCACGCCGGCCCGGACCGTGTCCGCCGCGTGTCCCGCAAGGGAACGGTCGGCGAGTGAGGCGGTGCGCGTCAGCGGCCCCAGACCATCAAGTGCCGTCGACGCTGACTTGAGCGCGGCGTTGTCCAGTGGCTGACCGTTCCGGGCGCGGATGGCGACCACCCCAACGACGTCCGGTCCGTCGGTCAGCGGAAAGCTGGCCACGGCACTGCCGGTGGCTTGGCTCCATCGCCGGTGGAGCCGATGCCCGTCGGCGGGAACACCTTCATCCCACGCGTCTCCACCTTGGACCACGATCGGAAGGCCGCGATCGAGGGTCTCCGCCATCGCCTCAACGATGAGCCGAAGACCGGGACTGCGTGGTCGAACATCCGACTGGCCGCTCACGCCGACGATGTGCGGCCGATGCCGTTGGATCGACGCCAATACGACCTGTTCAACGCCAAGCGACGCCCGGAGATCGTTGGTCACGTGCACCGCGAGTCCCAGACCGCGGTGTGATCCGAACCGGCGTATGGCGGCGGAAGACCCATCGCCGTCGGCGGGACGCATCGCTGGCCCAACGTCGCTCGTCACGAGGTCGACCATCGCCGCCGCAGCGTGGAGGTCGGCCAGGCAGGCGTTGAGATCCGGCTCGCCGAGGACGGCAAAGGCAACCGCCAGCGCACCGCGTTCTCCGTCTGCCCCGGGAATTGACGTTGCGGCCATGACCACGCATTCACGTGCTCCCGGCCGTCCCAAGACTTGGGCTCGACCTCGGCCGTCGGCTGAGACATCGTCCTGCAAGCGCTGCAGCCGAGCATCCCACATCGCCGGGTCGTGGCCCGGTCGATGGTGGTCTTCCTCCACCGGTGCAAACGCCCGTGGCAGCACGACGCGCGACTGGACCGCCGTCGAGTGGGCCGAGATGGCCCGGAGAACGGCAGCGGCGCGGCTTCTGGCGTCACCCTCGCCGCGGGCGATCGCGTGCAGGGCACCGAACAGCGTTGGCTCGATCGGCGACGATCGGGCATTCGCAGACTCGCGCGTTGGATGGGCGTTCGGGGCCAAGAATGATCGCCGAGGTGGGTCTCGATTCATGCGAGGCGGCGTCCTTCACCGCTCGCCCAGAGCGAAGCTCACCCATGGCATCGGCTGAGGCCAGCAATCAAATCGGCTCCGTCGGCGGCAGATCTTGCCGACGGGATTCGACCGTCCGTCTGTACGCTGTGGGCGAGAGAAGCGATTCCACCGGGCGCGAATCCTGCGCCACGGATTCAGCGCCGGCGCGATGCATCCGGACCTTGTCGTCCCTCAGACGAGCTTCGACCACCGGCGCGGATCAGTCCCCACAGCGTCGCGACCATTCCGGTGCCCCGGTCATCGTGTGGCCCGTCCGGATCCGATTGGCGATCCGCCGGAGCAGTCGTATCGGACGCTCCGCCCGCCGCCCCGTCGACCACGACGTCGTCCACCAGCGTGGTAAGTTCGCCGGACAGCCCCATGACCGCCTCGACGGCCGCTTCCCGCTGGGCCAGCGTCGACGTCATCGTCTCAAAGTCCACGTTCGCGGTCTCGATGACCACTGGTCCCTCGGACTCGTCGGGCGTGGCGATGGCCCCGTCGGTGAGGTCAACGGCCGCATTCTCGATGGCACCCGCACGGCCCTCCATCACCTCGATCTCGTCCAGGGCGAGGATGGCGTCGGATGGGGCATCGCCTCCGGCGGTGTGGATCACCATCATCTCGATCGCCTCGTCAACGTCGGCATCGTTGAGGCTGTCGTTCGCCGGGGACGAATCCGGGTCATCGGATTGCCGGTTCATCGAGCCATTCGACTCGAGTCCCCCATCGGTGAACGCTCGGTTGGCTGGTGCGTCGGCCGCATCGTCGAGGAACTGCCCGCGGGCCGCGTCATCCACGGGATCACGTGGCGCGACGGTGGGCGCGTCCTCGATTCCGCCCACCGGATCTGGGTCGACGTCGACAACCGGCGTCGCGGGCAGGATGAAAAACGAAACCGTGTCGACCAGTGAGACGTCGCCGTCCGCGATGACGACGCGGAACGAAATCGTCTGGCCGTCGGCGTCCGACCCAACGGAGAACGTCGGGCGCGAACCGCTCAGGTCGCCGGTCACGTCCGGGCCGCTCAGGTGGGACCACACGACCGTGAGCGGATCGCCCGACGCGCCGGTCAGGGCGCGGGGTTCCAGGGTCACTTCGTCCCCGGAGTTCGTCGTTCCGTCCACACCCGCGGCATCGCGGGGAACGCCGGCAAGTCCATCGGCCGCGGTCCACACGATGGACCATTCTCCGTCGAAGGTCCGATCGATCGAGTCTCCGGCGTGATCGAGGGCGAACGACCCGGTCGCCCGCTCTACTTCAACCCGCTCGGTCACCGGGGCAGAAGCGTCGAACCGATCGAGATCGCCGGTCACCCGCAGCGTGCCGCCCATCGCGTCCACATCAATTTCGCCGACGTTGCCATCGATCGTGAGCCCGGCGGCCCCGATCCCACCTCCGCCGAGCTCCAGCGATTCGATCCGACCGTCGCCGCCGGCCACGCTGATCGTTTCCACCGCGCTGCCCGGCCCGTCGGTCCGCACGGTGGCCAGATCCACGTCGCTCACGATCGCCGTGATCGACGAGGGAATCGTCACGTTCACCTCAGCAGGATCGGCCGCCCCGAGCGACTGAATCCGGAGTTCATCATCGGCGTCGCCCGCCTGGACATCGGTGATCTCCAGGCGCTCGTCGGCATCGTTCCAACTCAGGTCGAAGCTGCCATCGCCGGCCTCCACGCGGGTCGCGATGTCCCCGACCACCCACAGTTGTGGCTCGGTCGCGTCGTCGACGCTGGTATCGCCGTCGATGATCTGGGCATTCAGGTCGGAGAACGCGATCGACTCGATCCCCGCATGCTCGATCGCCCACGTGGTCCCGTCGGACTCAAGGATGTAGATGCGCCCCTCCGAGAAGGTGACGGCCGAGGACGCGAGCTGCGAGAGGTCGATGCGATCGACGCCGGCCCCACCATCAACCGAATAGACGGTCCCAGGAATCGGATCGGTGAAGGCGAACGCATCGTCGCCCGATCCCGTGACGATCGCTTCGACGCCCGTGACCGAATCTTGGCCGACGACGCCCGCGGTCAGATCGGCGTCGATCGTCGTTTCGGCCGCCGAGTAGTCCACCGTGTCGTAGCCATCGCCACCTTCGATCGTGTCGCCTTCGGTGACTGCCCCGGATCCCGCGGGCAGGGCCTGCGCCGCGAAGAGCTCGCCGATCGCCGCATCGTCGAGCTGACTGTCAAAGATCGCGAAGTGGTCCAGTTCACCTTCGAAGTAGCCGCCCGACGGTGTCGTTGAGCCATCGGAAGCGGACCGTGTCTGGGCCCCGAGGAAGATGTGGTTCTGATTTGGCGTATCGCCAGGGTCCCCCGCCGTCCCGGCGGTCCAGTCGGCATCCTGGCCCACCATGACCCCGTCCAGGTACAGCTTCAGGCCCTCGTCTCCGAAGGTCACGGCCACGTGGTGCCACGTATCGTCGTCCACGTCTCCCGCCCGAAATTCCGTCTCATCACCCTCAGACTGCATGCGGAGTTCGAGCTCGCCGTTGCGGACGTTGAGCATCATGTGGCCGCCTTCGTTCTGGCTGCTGGCGTCCTTCGACCACAGGCCCGATGTACCGCTGGTGTCCGACGAATTGAACCACATCTGCCACGTTCCCGAGTCGGCAACGAACTCCGGCGCATGATCGATCCGCACGTAGTCGTCATTCCCATCCAGGCTCACGGCGGAGGAACCGTCCGCCGCCCCCGCGACCTCCGTGGTCACGCCGCCCACGTAGGTGCCGTCCTGGCTCCCGACACTGTCGGCGGCCGGATCCCCATCCGCATCGCCGAGGGTCCAATGCCCGACCGGTTCGTTGTCCGCGATCGAGGTCTCGATGCCGCCGCCCGACGGCGCCGGCTGCACGAACCGGTCATCGCCTGCTCCGCCATCCAGATCATCGACCCCGCTCCCACCGGTGAGGACATCGTCGCCCGCTCCGCCCGTCAGCGTGTCGTTCCCGCTGCCGCCATCAACGACGTCGTCGCCGGCCGCGCCATCCAGGACGTCGTTCCCCGCCCCGCCGATCAGCTCGTTCTCAGCGCTGTCACCACTGATCGTGTCATCGTTGTCGGTACCGATCACGTTCTCGATGCTCGCCAGCGTGTCGTTGCCGGCGGCGCCGGTCGACGTGCCAGCGGCAAGATCCACGACCTGGGCCCCGTTGGCCCCGGAATAGTCAACGGTGTCAACTCCCGCACCGCCGTCGATCGTGTCGCCTTCGGTGATGCCCGCCGGATCGGCCGGGGCCGCCTGCGCCGCGAACAGTTCGCCGATCGCGGCGTCGTCCAGTTGGCTGTCAAAGACCGCGAAGTGATCCAGCGTGCCCTCGAAGTGGCCGCCTGACGGCGTCGTCGAACCCTCGGACGCCGAGCGCGACTGGGCCCCGAGAAAGATGTGGTTCTGATTGGGCGTATCGCCCGGCGCGCCCGCGGTACCGGTCGTCCAATCGGCATCCTGGCCCACCATTGCGCCGTCGAGGTACAGCTTCAGCCCATCGTCGCCGAACGTCACGGCCACGTGGTGCCACGTGTCTTCGTCGACGTCGCCGGCCCGGAACTCGGTCTCGTCGTCTTCCGTCTGCATGCGAAGTTCGAGCTCACCGTTTCGCACGTTGAGCAGCATGTGCCCACCTTCGTTCTGGCTGGTGGCGTCCTTCGACCACAGCCCCGTGGTCCCGCTCGTCTCCGACGCGTTGAACCACATCTGCCACGTGCCCGAGTCGGAGACGAGCTCTGGCGCGTGGTCGATCCGCACGAAGTCGTTGGATCCGTCGAGGCTGATGCCGGTGGAATCGTCGGCCGCTCCCGTCACGCCGGTGGTGCCGCCCACGTAGGTGCCGTCCTGGTCGCCCACCGCATCGGTCGCCGGCTCGCCATCGGCGTCGCCCAGCGGCCAGTGGCCGACGGGATCCAGCTCGGCGATCGCCACGTCCATGCCGCTCCCGGCCAGCGCCGGCTGCACGAAGCGGTCATCCCCGGCCCCGCCGTCCAGCGCATCATCCCCGCCGCCACCGGTGATCACGTCGTCGCCGGCTCCACCGGTCACGGTGTCTTCGCCGCGGCCACCGCTCAGGACATCGTCGCCGTCGCCACCGGCGAGGCCATCGTCGCCCGTGCCGCCATCGAGTTCGTTCTCGGCGGCATCGCCGACGATCGAGTCGTCGAAGTCCGTGCCGATGACGTTCTCCACGTTGCGCAGCGTGTCGTTGCCCGCCGCCCCGGTCGCGCTCTCGTTGGCGAGGTCCACATTCTGGGCGCCGCCGGCGCCGGAGAAGTCGACGGTGTCCGTTCCCGCCCCACCGTCAATGACGTCGTCGTCGGTTCCTTCGGTCGCATCTTGGGCGACCGACCCGGCGGCGAAGAGATCGGCGATCGCGTCGGCATCGAGCTGCCCGTTGATGATGGCAAAGTGATCAAGCGTACCGTTGAACTCAGCCTCCCCTGGGTCGGTGTCCTGATGGTCGGCTCGCCACGAGCTGCCACCGAGGAAGAGGTTGTTGTCGTTGACCGCGTCACCCGGCGCCCCGGCGGTCCCGGTGGTCCAGCTTGCGTCTTGCGCGACCTGCTCACCGTTGAGGTACAGCCGCATGCCGTCGTCGCCGAAGGTCACCGCGACGTGGTTCCAGCCGTCGGATGAGACAGAGCCTCCGCGGATCCAGCTCTCGTCGTCCTCGGTCTGCATCCGGAGTTCAAGCTCGTCCCCGTCGAGCTGGAGCAGCATGTGCCCGCCCTGGTCCGTGCTCTCAGCATCCTTGGACCAGATGCCCTGCGTGCCGCTGGTGTCGTCAGCGTTGAACCAGATCTGCCATGTCCCGGCGTCGGCGATCTGGCTGGCGTGGTGATCGATCCGGACGAAGTCGTCAGCGCCGTCAAAGTCGGCTGCATCGGAACCATCGACCGCCCCCGCCACGCCGAGCCCGACGCCGTTGACGTACGTCCCGTCCTGGGTGCCCGTCTCGTCGATGGCCGTCGCCCCGGCGTCACCCAGCTTCCAGTGTCCGGCGAGGTCATGTTCGCCCAGGGCCGCGATGATGCCGTCCACGGTGCGACCGGTCTCCACGAACTGGTCATCGCCGTCTCCGCCGGACAGCTCGTCATCACCGGCGTTCCCGGTGATCGTGTCGTCGCCCCCCAGACCATTGATGACATCGGCTTCGAGATCGCCGTTGAAGACGTCATCGGACTCCGTGGGCCCGGCGATCACGTTCCCGTCGCCGTCCTCCCATGTGGCCGACATCAGGATCCGGGGCTCAAGTGGCTCGGGCTGGCCAATTGGGCGACGACGCGGGGCGGGCGCGTCCGAGGGCGCGGGCGATTGATGGCGCGAGGCTCGACCGGATTCCGGCTGGCGGTCGGATTGGCGGTCGGTCGGATCGTCGGGCACGGGGCGTCTCCAGACGCCGGCGGCGAAATGCACCGGGGCCATCGCCATCGATCGGATGTTGTGGGATCCTTGATCCGCTGGAGTTTGGTGGGCGGAGCGGGTGGGAGTCGACCTGCATCGCCCACGCGGCAGATCCCGCCCCACTTCACGTCCGAATTGATCGAAGCGGTCAGCGGTCAGCGTTCGCAGCTTGGCCCATCAGGCCACGGCCATCCGCCGCGGCAAGACTCAGGGCCAGAAGGCGGCGATCGCCAGCGCCAGCGTGATGCCGATGGCGATCGGCACTTTGCTGAGGGTGCCCAGGAGCCGGCCGACGGTCGCGCCGGTGGCGGGCTTCATCGAGCCGCGGATGGTGGCGTCTTCGTTCGAGAGCAGCTCGCCGAAGATCGCGCCGACGAAGGTGCCGACCAGCGCCCCGATCAGCGGTCCGATTGGCGGGATCACCGCCACCATCAGAATCGCGCCGGCAATGCCCCCGACGGTCGCCCAGATCGCCCCGGCCCGGCTGGACCCGGCCGTCTTGGCCCCGAGGGCCCCGGCGAGAAACTCCAGGCCTTCGCCCACGATCGCGGCAAAGAGGCAGATGCCGAGCGTCCACCAACCGAAGGTGTCGGGATCGGATGCCGGCCGCCACAACGCATCGGCGACTTCGATCACCGTCGCCACGGCGAGCAGAATCCACGCCCCCGGCAGGCCGAGGACCACGACCACCGTGGCGGCGATTCCGCCCAACAGGATGAGGATCCCGATCGTGATGTCAATCGCCAGCAACACGTCAGATCAACTCCGCCAAGACGGCATCGGCCACCATGCGACCAGCCGCGGTAAAGCGCAGCGAGCCATCCCGCCGTTCGAGCTGCCCGGCGCCGACCGCTTCGTCGATCACCGCGCGACGCCGTTCTGCGTCTGGGTCCCCGGCGAGCAGCGCGTCGAGCCGCGCGTTCGTCATGCCCTCGGTCAGTCGCAACTCGAGCATGAACGCTTCCCCTCGGGCCGTCGCCGGTCGGATGCGTTCGGCGTCCACCACCGGCGGCAGCGGCCCGGTGGCGAGGTAGTCGCCGAGGCGCGGCAGGTTGCGCCAGCGCCAGCCGCCGGGAGCCTGGCCATCGGCCAAGAAGCCGACGGCGCTCGGCCCGTACGCCCACCAGGATCGCCCGCGCCAGTACAGCAGGTTGTGGCGGCAGGCCTCGCCCGGAAGCGCCCAGTTGCTGATCTCGTACTGCTCGAATCCGGCGGCGCCGAGTCGGTCAATCGTGTGTTCGTACATTTCCGCTTCGAGGTCGGGATCGATCGGCTCAATGCGTCCGAGGTCCCGTCGCCGCGTCAGGGCGGTGCCCGACTCGTACATCAGGCCGTAGGCACTGAGATGCACCGGCTCGAGGGCGAGGGCCTGGTCCACGTCCGCCCGCCAATCCGCCGGCGTTTGGCCGGGGACGCCGAAGATCAAATCAAGGCTGACGCGTTCGATGCCCGCGTCACGGGCCATGGCGATGGCCCGGCCGACCGTCGCCGGGTCGTGGTGCCGCTCCAGCGTCTTGAGGTGCCGAGGGTCGAAGCTCTGGGCGCCGATCGAGAGGCGATTGACGCCGCCGCCGGCCAGGATTTTCAGCAGCTCGGGCGTCACCGTTTCCGGATTCGCCTCGACCGTGCACTCAATCCCCGGGAAGCCCGGGAGGTACTCGGCCATGGCCGCGAGCAGCCGCGTCCAGTCGGCGGGCTCCAGGAGCGTCGGGGTCCCGCCGCCGACAAAGACCGCTTCGAGCGGGGCCGACACGTGCCCGGCTCCGTGGACGAAGGCGAGCTCTTCGATCAATCGGGTGGTGAAGACCGATCGCCGGTCGCGGGCATCGACGATCGAGTAGAAGTCGCAGTAGTGGCACTTGTGGAAGCAGAACGGAACGTGGAGGTAAGCCCCACGCGGTGCTTCGGCCGCACCCGCGAGGGGCCAGTCCGGCAGGTCCGCGAGCGTCTGGCGGGCCGCCGCCCCCTCGGTCGTCAGCTGAATTGGGGTGGTCATGGCCGTCGACATCCGCGAACGACGGACACAGATGTGCGGCCGCCAGCGAATGATACGGATCCGGGCGTCAGAATTGCCGCCACGGCGAGGGAATGCTCCGCCAGCCGGCATTTCGACGGCCAGCGCCCCGATTTGCCGAAGGATTCGCCGAGGGATTTGCCGAGGGATTCGCCGAGGGATTCGCGGGTCGCCGGTTCAGGCGGCGACGTCGTCGGCGGATGCTTCGGACTCTGCCGCTTCCGGATCGCCCGGGGCCGGGGCGGCCTTCTTCTGGGGCACCATCATGATGGTCGCGCACTTGCGGCACTTCACGCGCTTCCCACGGGCGTGCCCCGGAACACCGAGCACGCGCCCGCACAGCAGGTTGGGACACCGAATCCGGATGATGTTCTGGGTCATGGACGTCCCGAACAAGAAGGCGACAACCCACGGGCGGCTGAGGCCAGGATGGCGGCCGGTGCCGGACCGCCGATTTCTCGGAACGGTGCGACCGGACCAGGCAAGAATCGACCGCTGGGACCCCACGCTTGAAGCCGATGGTGGAACCCGCCGGCAAGTGGCGGGATGCTTGACGGTCGTTCGGGCCACCCGTAGCCTCTGGCCGCGCCGGAGCCTCGGATCGCCGGGGCAGGGCTGCTTTTCGGACCCGGACGCCGCAGTGGCGACCGGCGTCCTCCGGCCCCCCTCCTCCACGCCCGAGATTCCACCATGTCCGCTGCCGAGTCGTCCTCCGCGTCCGTTCGCCATTCCGCGGTCGTGGGCCTCCAGTGGGGCGACGAAGGCAAGGGCAAGATCGTCGATTTGCTGACCGCCGAGCACGATGTGATCGTGCGGTACAACGGCGGCGCGAACGCCGGTCACACCCTGGTGGTCGAGGGCGAGCGATACGCCCTGCACCTGATTCCGTCGGGCATCCTCTACCCGGACAAGACGTGCGTGATCGGCAACGGCGTGGTCATCGACCCGGCCAAGCTGGTCGAGGAAATCGAAGGCCTGCATGCCCGCGGCATCGAAGTCGGCGAGCGCATGCGGATCTCTGACCGCGCCCACGTCGTCCTGCCCCACCATCAACTGCACGACGCAGCCCTGGAGGCGGCGATGAGCCGGGCCGGCACCATGGCTGGCAACATGGTCCCGGCCGGAGCCGGCGGCGTGTCGGCAGATGCCGCCGAAGACGGCGAAGACGGCGAAGGCGAACCCGATCGCGGCCGCGGCCAGTCCATCGGCACCACGCTCCGTGGCATCGGCCCGGCCTACGCCGACAAGGTATATCGCTCGACCGCCGTGCGGATGATGGACCTGATCGACGAAGATCGCCTCGCCGAACGATTGCGCACCGTCCTGCCCATGCGGGCGGCCGAGCTGACCGCCCTGGGAGCCCCGGCCGACGATGTGGCCCGGGCCTGCGGTGATCTCGACGGCATCACCGAGCGATTCGCCGCTCTGGGGCAGCGGCTGGCCCCGCACGTCACCGACACGACGTGGATGCTTCACGATGCGGTGGCCGACGGACGGCGCCTGCTGTTCGAAGGCGCCAACGCCAGCCTGCTCGACGTCGACCACGGCACCTACCCGTACGTGACCAGCAGCCACTCGTCCACGCTTGGCATTCCCGCCGGCACCGGCTTGCCCGGTCGCACGGTCCAGAACGTCATCGGCATCATGAAGGCCTACGCCACCCGCGTGGGCGCGGGCCCCTTCCCGACGGAAGAGCCGGGCGCCGACGGCGATCGCATCCGCGACCGGGGCCGGGAGTACGGCACCACGACCGGCCGGCCGCGACGCTGCGGTTGGCTGGACCTGGTCGCCCTGCGATACACGGTGATGATCAACGGCGTGAGCCAGCTCTCGATCATGTTGCTCGACGTGCTGTCGGGTTTCGACTCGCTGCGGGTGTGCACCGGCTACCGGCTGCCCGACGGCAGTGTGACCGATCGGTTCGTCCCCGACGGCACGTGGCTTGAGTCGATCGAGCCGGTGTACCAAGACGTTCCCGGTTGGCACGAAGAAATCGACACCGTGACCCGGATGGCGGACCTGCCGCCCGCGGCCCAGCGGTACCTGGACCTGATCTCCGAGCACATCGGCGTGCCGATCGGCATTGTCAGCGTCGGGCCAGGTCGAGAGCAAACCCTCATGGCCGGCGACTGAACCACGGCCGACGATTCTTCGTAGCATGACCTCAATGGCTTGGACGACACCATTTCGAGGACGCAGTCGCGGCGGAACGCCGGACGGAACGGCGGACGGAACGGCGGACGGCGCTCAGAACGCCGACGAGTCCGCGGCAACGCCCACGACCCAATCGCCCACGCACCACCCTCCGGAGGCCGGGGCGAGCCCTGCTGAGGTGCACGCCGCCGCCGCCGCCGCTGGCGTCGATCCGGCCCGCCTCCCGCGGCACGTCGCGATCATCATGGATGGCAACGGCCGCTGGGCCCGATCGCGGCATCAGCCGCGGATTCTGGGTCACCGCGCCGGAGCCAAGGCGGTCCGGGGATGCGTCCAGGAGTCGGCCCGGCTGGGACTCGACGCACTCACGCTCTACTCATTCAGCAGCGAGAACTGGAAGCGGCCGGCCGACGAGGTCGGCGGGCTGATGCAGTTGCTCCTGGACTACCTCGCCCGCGAGACGGCCGAGATGATGGAACGCGGCATCCGCTTCCGCCAAATCGGCCGGCGCGATCGACTCAGCGAGCCGGTCCTCAAGGCGATCGAAGCCGCCGAGGCGGCCACCGCCGGCAACCGCGGCCTGACCCTCAACATCGCGTTGGACTACGGCTCGCGGGCCGAGATCACGGGCGCGATCCGGTCGATCGTGGCCTCGGCCGTCGCCGGCGATCTTGACCCGGAGTCGATCGACGAAGCCCTCGTCTCGGACCATCTGGACACCGCTGGATTGCCGGATCCCGACCTCTTGATCCGAACCGCCGGCGAGTATCGGCTGTCCAACTACCTGCTGTGGCAGATCAGCTACGCCGAAATGCACGTGTGCGATGCCTGCTGGCCAGACTTCGATGTCGCCCAGTACCACCTGGCCTTGCGCGACTTCGCCGAACGCAAACGACGCTACGGCGGCCTCGCGGATACGGCCGGGCCGGAGGGCGCCGGGGTGGCGTTGCCGTAACGATCGTTGCGGGTGACGGCGTCCCGCTCCGACGGCATGAGACTTCGACGGAAGTGGACGCCGACGGAATGAGACGCCGACGGAATTGGCCGCCGACGGAACCGCGGTTCGGCGGACCCGCGACGAATGTCGCACATCCATTGAGTTGTCGTTGAGCACCCGTCGGTCATCGGCATTGGTCGAGCGTTCGTCCAACGTCGCCCGACGACTCAGTCGCGCGGCTGGCGCGCCGACGAAACCGGCTCCGCGACCACGCGTGGTCCATCGGCATCGCGCAGCACCACGCAATCCCCGCCCGAGCCGGCCTTGGCCGCATACATCGCTTCGTCGGCGTGGCGCACGAGTTCGTCGGCGTTGATCGGACGCGAAGCATCCACGTGGCCAATGCCGATCGACATGGCCACCGGAGGTTCATCCGCCGGCAGGTGCGTGGCCGTTTCGCGGAAGGCCGCGAGGATTCGGCGGGCGACGAGGATGACTTCGTCCGGCCGCGTATGCGGCAGCAAGATGCTGAACTCGTCGCCGCCGTACCGTGCGGCCACGTCCACCGCGCGGCAGTTCGCCGCCGTCACCTTGCCGACCAGTCGCAAAATTTCGTCGCCGCGTTGATGGCCAGCGACATCGTTGAGCCGTTTGAAGCCATCCAAGTCGATCATGATGAAGCCGAGCGGCAGGTCATGCCGCGTTGCTTCGGCCCACGCGCCGGCCAACGTGATGTTGAGCCAGCGCCGATTGGCCAGGCCGGTCAACTCGTCGGTGCGGGCTGCAAGTTCGAGTTGTTCAATGGCTCGCTCGAGTTCCTGGTTCTTGAGTTCCAGTTCCACCAACGAACGCGTGAGGTCGCCATGCAGTTGGGCGTTCTCGGCGTGCACGCGGGCGTGCATCAGGCACTTCTCGACGGCCAGAGGCACCGCGCGGGCGTCATCACCGTCGACCACGACCACATCGCTGGCCCCGGCGTAGAGCAAGTCGACGGCGTCCGAAGCTTCGGTCGCCGACAGCACGCACACCACCGGACCTTCGACCCCGCGTTCTCGGCGGTGATCGAGCAGTCGCCGCGTGACGTGGGCCATCCGCCGGGATCCGTCGATGATCAACACGTCGGTCTCTCCCGTCGCATGCGTGCCGTCCTCGACGCCGGAGACGTCGAACGTACCGCCGTGCTCGCCGGCCACGTGGACTTCGACGGTCCGAATGCAGCTCGCGCCGATCCGGTCGTCTTGTCCCCGTTCGTCAAAGGCGCGGCGGATGGCGGCGATGCGCTCGGCATCGGGATGGACAATGCGAATCCGCACGTGATCCCGATGCTGGTCGGGGTCCCGTCCGTCGAAGGGAAGCCCCGTTTCCGCCCGGCGGCGTCGCGGTCCTCGGCGCTCGGCCCATTCGCCCCCCGGCTCAGGGAGGACCACGGCGGCATCGGGGCGGGCACGTGAAGCCGGAGCGGCCGCCCGGGTCGGGGCGGACGTCGAGGATCGTGCGGACTGGGGCGTGTCGTCCATGGAATCGATGGTGTATTTGCCCGGGCCGGATGCCAACCCGGGATGCCAGCTTCCGGACCAACTCTCGGCGAGAGCGATAAGAATCGCGGCTGACGGGCTCAGGAAGCCCGAAAATCAATCACCCGCGCTGAGCCGAATCGTGCTTCCGGGGGCCTCGGTCCGCTCGCCGCGCAAGCATGCCTCGATCAGTTCGGCCACGGCGTCGGGGGGGAGTGTGGCCTCGGGCGGGACGACGTCGGCCCCAAACAGCCCGCGGAGCATGGGCGTCTCGATGGCTCCTGGGGCGACGTTCCATGCCCGGATCCCGTCGGGTCCGCCCTCGTTGACCACGGATCGCACGAGGCTCTCCAGGGCGGACTTGGCCGCGGCGTAGGCGAAGAAGCCCGGGAACGGATCCTCGGTAGCCGCCGACGAGACGTTGACGATGGTCGCACCGGGGCCAGTTCCAGATCCAGTTCCAGATCCAGTTCCGGCTCCAGTTCCAGTTCCAGTTCCAGTTCCAGTTCCAGTTCCCGAAGCCTCCGCGGCATCGGAACGGTGAAGATGCGGCCACGCGGCGGTGATCAGGCGGGCCGGCCCTTCCACGTTCACCGCGAGCGCCCGCCGCATCAGGTCAGGTCCAGTTTCCGCGATCGAGGCGAGCTCGGCCAAGCCGGCGTTGTTGACGAGGCCGTGGATCGAGTGTCCGCCGTCGGTCGCCGCCGCGACGATCTGCCCCGCCGCCTCGGGCGCCGCTACGTCCGACGGCTGGATGACGGCCATGTCCGGCGACGCGCTCGATTCGGCCGCAACGGCCTGGAGCGCATCCGCGCGGCGGCCGACCAAGACAACGCGTTCCCCGCGGCCAAGCAGCCGGAGGGCGAGCGCCCGGCCAACACCGCTGCTGGCGCCGGTGACAATCGTGGTCGAAACGCTCACGGTGAGTGGACTCCCAATGGAAGGGTATGGCGACTGGCCCCGGCCAACCGGGGCCGCCGCGACGGTGCGGCTTCATCGGTGCGGCTGCCTCGGTGAGGCTTCATCTGAACTGGCGCACTCGTGCGACTGCGTCGGTGCACGCTCGTCAGAAGAGGCGCGTCACATCGTTGAAGAACGTGATGACAAACAACGTGCCGAGCAACGCGAGCCCCACGAGTGTGGCAATGTTCTGGAATCCGGCCGAAGGCGGACGCCCCGTGATGCGCTCGTAGATCAGGTACAGGAACAACCCGCCGTCCACGATGGGCAGCGGCAGGAAGTTCAACACCGCGAGGTTCACGCTGATCATTCCGAGCAGGAAGATGAAGTACATGAACCCGCGGGGCAGCACCTGACGGCCCAGATCGACGATGCCGACGGGACCGCGGAGTTGATCGATGCCGACGCTCCGCCGGAACAGCCGGTCGATCGTCAGGTACGTCATGGTGATGACGTTCTTGGTCTCGTGGAATCCCATGCGAACGGCGGTGATCGGATTGCCGCCGGCGTTCAGCGGCACCGTGACCGGCGGGAAGAACGCGGCGGAGATGATCGGTCGCCGACCTGTCTCGTGCAGGTCCGCGATCTCATCGGCCGAGAGCGTGATCGTGGTGCGTTCGAGCGGGGCCACGGCGGCTGGATCATCGCTGGAGACCGACGGCCGCCAGGCGACTTCGACGTCGACCTCCGCGCCGCTGGCCAAGGCTGCTTGGGTCACGGCCATCAACTGCGAGCGGAACAGCGCCCACGTGGGGACGGCGACTCCGTCGACTTCCACGACCAACGCGCCAGGGGGGATCGCACCGGCGCCGGCCGGCGCCGGGCCCAGGACGTCAAACGGCGTCAACGAACGATCGTTGGCCAAGCGGCCCACGTCCGCGTGGTCAGCCACCGGCGTCACGATCGCCGGCTGGTCCGGGTCCGGGGCCACGGCGGGGAAAAAGCCGAGGGTCCCCGAACGCGAGACGGACAGTGGCACGCGAACGTGCCGTCCGTCGCGCCGGAGCACCGCCACAATCGTTGTGCCCGAGCTTTCCTTGAGCTCGCGCACCAACCCGTCGAACGTCGGCCACGACGCATCGTCGAGCTTGACGAAGAGGTCGCCGGGCCGCAGGGCATCGGCATTGTGTGAGTCCGCGGGGACTTCGCGCACCTGGGTCACCGCCCCGAGCCCGATCAAGCCGTTGACCGGCCGGAGGTCGGGGGCGTCGGGTGTCCCGATGGGAACCACGTAGGTCTGGTACTGGGGAACCAGTGGCAGGTCGATGTTGACCGGCTCGCCGGTCGGCGTGCCGCTGGCGTCCGCCACGCGCCACGTCGTGGATACGGCCGACGTATCCAGCGTGCGGGCGCTGGCCAGGACCGCGTCCCATGTTTCGACCGGTTGACCGTCAAAGGTCTCGATCTGCATTCCCGGCCCAAGCCCCGCAGCCGCAAGCGCGTCCCAATTCGGGACGCTCGCCGCCAATTGCTCCAGGGCCCGCGACGTATCGGTGATACGCGGACCCAAGGCCTGACCGAGTCCAAAGGCCCGGAGACGGATCTGTTCGTCGAAGGCCGGCTCGAAATCGAACTGGAGCAGGCCGTCGACCCCGGCACGCTGCACCTCCATCGGCAGCGTGCGCCCGGGACGGCTCATGGCCGCAGCCAAGGTCACATCGGGGAACGTGCGTACCGGCTTTCCGCCGATCGAGACAACGACATCGCCGGGCAGGAAGCCGGGTTCGTCCAGCCCGAGTTCAGTCGCGTTGGTAGCGACGGCCGCAGCGGCGGGCGTTCCCGAGATCGTCCCGCCAATGATCGGAGCGTCAAAGCGCACCCCGAACATGAAGGCAATCATGAAGAGCACGACGGCGGTGATCAGGTTCGCGATCACACCAGCCGACACGACGACCATGCGCTTGGGAATTGACGCCCGCCCGAAGCTGCGCGGGTGAGCGCTGCTGGCCGAGGGATCCAGGTCTTCTTGGCCGAGCATCTTCACGAAGCCGCCGATCGGCAGCCACCGGAGCGAATACTCGGTCTCGCCGATCCCCAGCGCCGTCTCGGCATCGATGATGTCGCCGATGGGTACGGTCGGCGGGTCCGACCAGTCTTTCACCGGCGCAAGACGTTCCTGGGCGGTGAGCCAATCGGTCACGCGGCGGGCGTGGTCGGGGCCGGTGCTGCCCCATCGCAGGCCCACGCCTCGGCGCCAGGACACGGCCACCGGACCCATGCCGACGGCGAACCCCTCGGCGCGGATGCCGGCCCACTTGGCGGCCATGAAGTGGCCGAGTTCGTGCACGAAGATCAGGAAGCCGAAGCCGAGGATCATCGGGACGATGCTGAGAATGGTCAGCAGCACGGGGGGAAACTCCGGAGCGGGAATCGGGCGGCGGAGAAACCGGGCCCGTCGGTGCGGAAGCGTAGTCGCCGGATCGGGGCGACGCGTGCGGCGAGGCCGGCGAGGCCAGTGAGGCCGGTGAGGCCGGTGAGGCCGACGGGTTCGGAATCCCGGGGTCGCCCACTGAGACGCCCAGTGAGACGCCCACTGAGACGCCCAGGCGGATCATCGCCGCGCCAATCAGTGAATCGACCCAGGAGCACGTCGGTGCAATTCGGCGGTCGCCCAGGCACGAGCAACTTCGTCGGCCTGCATGACGTCGTCCAGGCAGTCGACGCCGGAGACCGGCAGCTCGGCCGCGGCGTCGGCCACGAGTTCGACGATCCCGCCAAAGGGCAGACCGCCGGCCAGAAACGCCGCGACCGCGACTTCGTCCACCGCGTTCAAGATGGCCCCGGCCGTCCCGCCGCGGTCGATCGCGTCAAAGGCCAGACCCGGCGCCGGGAATCGCTCGGGGTCGACGGCGGCGAAGTCCAGCTGGCTCAGCGTGGACCAGTCCATCCGACGTCCGGCGGCCGCGTGCCGCTCCGGCCAGGTCATGGCCTGCTGGATTGGCGTCCGCATGTCCGGGGCGGCCATGGACGCGAGCACCGAGCCGTCCACGAACTCGACGAGCCCGTGCACGATCGACTGGGGATGGACGAGCACCTCCAGCCGCTCGGAACCGATTCCGAAGAGGTGGTGGGCCTCAATGAGCTCGAGGGCCTTGTTCATGAGGGACGCCGAGTCGATCGAGACCTTCGCCCCCATGGCCCAGGTTGGATGGGCGAGGGCCGCTTCGACGCTGGCGTTGGCCATCGACGCGTGGTCCCAGGTGCGAAATGGCCCACCGCTGGCCGTGAGGACCAGCCGTTCGATGTCCAGGCCGTCTTCCGAGGCGAGCAGGCACTGGGCAATGGCCGCGTGTTCCGAGTCTACCGGCAACAGCCGCACGCCAGCGTCGGCGACGGCCGGAATGACCACCGCCCCCGCCGCCACCAACGTTTCCTTGTTGGCCAGGGCGATGTCGCAGCCGGCGTGGATCGCGGCGAGTGTCGGCCGCAGTCCCGCGAGGCCGACGATGGCCGAGACGGTGAGGTCGCCGGCCCGCGCAACCTCGGTCACCATTTCGGTCGCCGCGTCCGGGCCGAGGTACCACCGCGTGCCCTCGGGCACGTCCGGCAGCTTCCCGCCCTCCGGCGGCGCGGCGAGGGCGAGATGACGAACGCCGCGCAGGCGCGCCATCACGGCCAGCGCCTCGGCGTCCTGGCCGCCGGCCGCGGCGACCAATTCAAACGGCGGCGGATCTGACGGTGCGATCGCCCGCCGTTCGGCGGCCAGATGATCCATCACGTCGAGCGTGCTCGACCCGATCGAACCCGAGGCGCCGAGCAAGATGACGCGGCGCGATTCGGTCATGCGCCGGCCGACTCAATCGTCGCCCGCGAGACCGGCTTGCGGTTGCGATAGAGCGATCGACGTCGCGGCTTGGCGGGGGGATCTTCGGCCGCCGACTTGGCCGGGCTGGACTCCTTGGATTCAGCGGCCGACGACGCACGCGGGGCCCGATCCTCACGACCGGAGCGTTCGCCATCGCCGCCGCCATCACCGTCGCCACCGCCCCGTCGACCACGCCGCCGTCCGCGGCCGCGGCCACGTCCGCCGCGGTCGCCGTCGGCGTCCTTGTCGCCGTCGCGATCACGGTCGCGATCACGGTCTCCGCCGTCGCGAGCCTCGGCTCGATCTTCGGCGGCCTCGGCCCCGGCATCCCGTTGATCGTCGCCGTCGCCGCGGTCGCGGCTTGAGCGTCGACCGTTGTCGCGTCCACCGGCGCGATCGGCTTCGTCCCCTGACGTACCCCCGGCCTCCGACTCAGCGTCCCCATCGCGGCGACGTCGGCGGCGGCGACGGCGACGCTTGCGGCGCGCCCCATCCTCACCGTCTTCGTCGTCATCGTCATGGGCGTCGTCTCCGCGGCCAGAACCGCGGCCAGAACCGCCACCGGAGCCGCGGCCACCGCGGTCTTCCGCCTCAACCCGATCGGCGGCACCATCGTCGTCCGCGTCAACTTCCGCTCGGGCCGGAGCCACGATCGGCTCGGGTTCCGGAGCGAAATGCACGCGCAGTCGCTGCACGTCATCAGCTTCCAAACGATTCATGTGGTTCTGGACGGCGATGTCCATGGACACGGCCTGGTCGATGATCTCGCGGCTCTTGAGGCCAAGCTCCTTGGCCAGCTTGAAGACCTGCATCGCCTCGGCCGGCGGCAACTCCACCACCGGGGCGGCGGCTTCCTCCTGCTCGCCCGAGCCAGCGTTTCCGGCCTCGTTCGGGGCATCATCGGGCCCGCTACGGCGGCGACGACGACGGCGACGACGCTTGCGGCCCCCGCCTTCACCCTCGGATTCGCCATCCTCGTCGGAACGCGATTCAGAACGGCCCTCCGACGATTCGTCCGAGTCGCCGCGATCATCAGCCCCAACGCCGGCGTCGCGGCCAGCATCACGGCCGGAATCGCGGCCGGAATCAGCACCCGCATCAGCTTCGGCATCTCGCCCGCGTCCGCGGCCACGGCGACGCGACGGTCGACGCTCGGAGGCTTCGTCTTCCGACGCCTCATCCGCCTCGATGGCCGCGAGCTCTTGCTCCAGCCCGTCGGACAAGGCAATCGCGGTGGCGTCGGCCGGTCCACTGCGACGACGGCGACGGCGACGACGCTTGCCGCCCGAATCTTCGTCGGCGCCGCGATCGTCGTCGACTTCGACGTCTTCGGCTCGGTCGGCCTCGCGCTCAAGGTCATCGAGCTTCGGGGCCTTGCGGGGACGGAACATGTTGAGGTCAAGGTCGGCGTTGCGCTCGTCGTACGCGTAGTAGTCCACGCGGTCGACGGGAATGTCGTCGCTCACGCGAACATCGACGCGCTTGTCGCACTCGTCTTCCATGTCCACCAGCTCGCGTCGCTTGCGACTGAGCAGCACAGAGGCAACCCGCGGCGAACACACGATCTCAACCCGCTGGACACGGGCCTGGTCGAACAGGAACGCGATCTGCCGCGAAACTTCGGAGCCCAGGGCGTCCGGAGCGTGGATCTCGCCGCGGCCGGCACACGTGGTGCAGGCGGTGAAGCGACCGGAACGGATGCTCGGCCGCATGCGCTGCCGCGTCATCTCCATCAGGCCGAATTCGCTGATGCGGCTGACCGACGTGCGGGCGCGGTCACGCTTGAGGTTGTCGCGGAAGCGATCTTCGATCGCCTTGCGGTGCCGGGTGTACCGCATATCGATGAGGTCGTTGACGACCAGACCGCCAAGGTCGCGCAGCCGCAGTTGGCGGCAGATTTCGTCGACCGCTTCGCAGTTGGTGCGGTAGGCATTCGTCTCGCTGTCGCGGGCCGAACGACTGCGGCCACTGTTGACGTCGATCGCCACCAAGGCCTCGGTCTGCTCGATGACCAGCGCGCCGCCGGAGGGCAAGGGCACCTCCCGCGAGTGGATCAGGTCGATCTGCCGCTCGACGCCAAAGGCGTGGAAGACCGGCGTGTTGCGGGTGTACCGAATCAGGCGTGGAGCCGAACGCGGGGCGACGACCTTCAAGAACGCGCTGAGGCGGTTGTAGGCCGACTCGCTGTCGACGATGACCGCCTTGATCGACGGCCGGAGCACGTCGCGGCAGGTGCGGATGACCAGGTCCGACTCGGTGTAGAGCGGGCAGGGCGCGCCGACCTTGTCGATGCGCTTCTCGATCTGACTCCAAAGCCGGGTGAGGTACGCCACGTCGCGGCGGATGTCCGTCCGCGTGCGGCCAATGCCGGCGGTCCGCAGGATGAAGCCGAAACCTTCCGGCAGGTCGATGGCGTCGAGGATCTTCCGCATTTCGCGGCGAGCGTCCTCGTCTTCGACCTTGCGCGAAACGCCGACGCGGTCCATCTCCGGCATCATGACGAGCAGTCGGCCGGGGATCGACAGGTAGCTGGTGAGGGTCGGACCCTTGGAACCAATGCCCTGCTTGAGCACCTGGACGAGCACTTCCTGGCCGCGCTTGAGCGCGTCCTGGATCGCCGGGCGTTCGCGGCGCGGGGTCTTCTTGCCGACGCGCTCCTTGTTGCCCGAGCCGGGGAAGTACCGCGGGTGCAGGTCACTGATGTGCAGGAAGCCGTTGGCCCCCTCGCCGTAGTCGACAAAGGCGGCCTGGATGGCCGGCTCGACGTTGACCACGCGACCCTTGTAGATGTTGCCGACGTTGGTGGCCGTGGCCTCGCGTTCGACGAAGAGCTCCTCGAGGTGGCCCTTCTCCAGGATCGCGATCCGGCATTCGTCGCCGGGGCTGTCGTTGATCACCATCACCTCGTCGGCGTTGGGATCCGGGGCGACGGCCTCGACTTCGCTGGAGTTGCCGTACCGGCCGCCGGAGCGTCCACCGGAACGTCCGCCGCGTCCGCCGCCGCTACTGCCGCTGCCTTCACCGTCTCGGCCACGGCCCTTGCCGCGTCCGGAGCGCGAGCGATCGCGGCCGGCATCTGCGTCCGAGGCATCGGAGGACGACGCTTCGCCATCGCCGGAGCCCTTGCGCCGCCGGCGGCGACGCTTCTTGCGGGGTCGGGATTCGTCGTCATCGTCCGCGTCAGCCTCGGCGTCGTCATCGTCGGCGTCGTCATCGTCGGCCGCGGCTTCTTCGAGCGCGTCCTCGTCGTCGGCGGCCTCGAGGTCGGCATCGTCGTCATCGACGGCCAGGATTTCTGCGTCGTCGAGGTCGTCGACATCATCGTCGGCCGGGGGCACGATTTCGTCGTCCTCTTCGAACGGGGAGGCGAAGTCTTCAATGTCCGCGTCGAGGTCATCGACCTCTGACGTCTCGATCGCGTCGTCGGCTTCCGCCGCCACTTCCTCGACCGGGGCGCGGCGACGGCGGCGACGGCTCTTGGGCGCGGGCTTCTCGGCTGCCTCCGACTCGGGCGCTTCCGTCGTCTCGCCGGCGATGACCGCGTCTTCGGCGGCCGCGGCGGCGACGCCGGCTTCCGCTTCCTCGCGGGTGAGCTTGGTGACGCGCGAGCGGCCGACCTTGGTCGACTTGCCCGAGGTCTTCTTCTTGGAGGTGGTCTTCTTCTTCGACGTCTTCGACGTCTTGGACGTCTTGGACGTCTTCTTCTTCGTCGTCGTCTTCTTCTTGCTGCCCGTGGCCGTCTTCTTCTTGCGGCTCGTCTTCTTGCGCGGCGCATCGGACCCGTCGTCGTCATCTCCGGCGGCCATGGGCGCGGCGGAAACGATCGATCGGATCACCCGGGCGTGGCCGGGGCGGTCTTGGTGGGCGTGGGCGTCGACGGCATCGGCGGAGGCCGAAGCAGGCGAAGTCGACGAATCAGTCAGCCCAGTCGCCGGGGAGGCGGCGGGCTCGCGCGTCTGGTCACTCGACACGGATGGGGATTCCTTGGATGGATTCCGGCCAGCGCCGAGCATCCGTCACTCATCGCATCCACCGCGATCGAACCACACACCCGACCGCGGCAGGAAGCCGGATCGAAGGGCAGGGTCACACGGGGGGCGAAGAAGACGGGGGGCACGGAGGTGGCCTGGAGAATGGCCGGGCAGCGGTCCAGACGAAGGGTCGTCCGGATCCGGAAGCGGCGGAACCGCGGGGGCGACGGCGGCGGTGCGACTTGGATCCTCCCCTCCCGCTGCACCTCCGGAGAGGCGTCGATGAAGGGGGTCCTCGCACGCTCGGGCGCGTCAGCCAACCCGTATTCGGCTCCGCGCACGAACTGCGCGAACCGGGTCAACATGTCCGATTCCCGTCTGCCGGTCCCGCCGGGAGGCTCCGCGGTTCATGTCCGCGTGCCGAGCACCCAGGCGTCCTCGGTTCCGGGAATCACCTTCTCGAGTTCCTGGCGGAGCGTCTTGACGACCTGCCGCTCGGAATCGAACGATCCAACTTTTCGGGCGAGCCGCTCGCAGGACGCGACGTCCACGCTGCGCACCACCCGTTTAATCGCCGGGATCTGGCCCGGCACCAGGGAGAGGGTACGCAAGCCGAGTCCGATCAGCAACATGGTGTAGATCGGCTCAGCCGCCATCTCTCCACACAAAGAAGTATCGACTTCAAATCGCCGGCCGGCCCGGATGATGGCTTTGACCAGCTGGATGACCGCTGGATGGGATCCGGAATAGAGGTTGGCGACCGAGGCATTGCCCCGGTCCACGGCCAGGGTGTACTGGATGAGGTCGTTGGTCCCGATCGAGAAGAACGAGACCTCCCGGGCGAAGGTCGAGGCCAAAAGGGCCGCCGACGGGACCTCGATCATCATGCCCACGTCGAGGGAGGCGTCGAAATCGACCCCCTCCTCCCGCAGCTCCTCCATGACGTCGGACAAGATCATCCGGGCCTGCTTGAGCTCGTTGGCGGTGGAGATCAGCGGGAACATGACCCGGACCGGCCCGTGGGCACTGGCCCGCAGGATGGCCCGAAGCTGGGTCCGGAACATGCCCAGGTTCTGGAGGCAGTAGCGAATCGACCGCAGCCCCAGCATGGGATTGCGCTCCGGCTCCTCAGCCTGCTCCTGGGTGTACTTGTCGGCCCCCAGGTCGACGGTGCGGATCGTCAGCGGCCGGCCGGCCAGATCCTCAATGCACGTGCGGTACTCGTCGTAGTGCTCCTGCTCGGTGGGCTCGCGGCCAGCGGTCAGGTACAGGAACTCGGTGCGGAACAGGCCGACGCCGTCGCCGCCGCGGGCGACGATCTCGCGCGCCTCGCGGGCGAACTCGATGTTGCCCATCAGCTTGATGCGGGTGCCGTCGAGCGTGACGCTCTCCAGTTCGGCCGTCTCGCGCACGCGGGCCGCATAGTCGGCCATCTTCTGCATGCTGGCTTCGAACTGCTCGCGGGTCGCCGCGTCGGGGTTGATGACGACGGTGCCCGAGTGACCATCGACGATCAACCGGTCGCCATCATTCGCCTTCTCACTGAGTCGCTTGCAGCCGACGACGACCGGAATCCCGAGGGCCCCGGCGACGATCGCCGTATGCCCGGTTCGGCCGCCGGCGTCCACGGCCAGGGCCAGCACCTTGCTGGTGTCCATGTTCGCCGCTTCGGCCGGCGTGAGTTCGTGGGCGACGACGATGACCGGCTCGGTCACCGCGGCCAAGCGGTCCCGTTCGTTCCCGAGCAGCCGGGCCAGGATCCGCTTGTCCAGGTCCATGACGTCGTGGGCCTTCTCCTTGAAGACCTCGCCATCGAGACCGCGGAATCGCTCGGCCAGCGCCCGGAAGCCCTCGCTGACCGCGTAGGTGGCCGCCAGGCGTTGGTCGCGGATCATCGCCCGGATGGGTTCGACCAAGGACGGATCACCGAGCAGGCCGATGTGGAACGCGAAAATCTTCGCCGGTTCGTCGCCCAAGCGTTCGGCCGCGTGATCGCGATCGCGTTCCACCGCGGCCAGCACGTCATTCCACACCGCTTCAAGGCGGGCCAGTTCACCGGGCACCTCGGAGGCGGGAATCGAGTGCATGGGGATCTTGGTGCGCACATCCTCAAAGATGAACGCGCGACCAAAGACCACTCCGGGAGCGACTGGAATGCCGCGAATCGCTTCCATCGTGCGAACAACCTCTCACGGGCCCGCGTTCGAGCCGACGCTTCTGGCCGGCGCCCAACGTCGACGTTCAAGGTCGACGCTCAAACCCGACGGTCAAAGCCCACATCCACGCCCGCCACGTCGCGGTCACCGTGGACCACCGACCAGCAAACCCAGGCAAGTGTACCACGACCGGCTGCGGCTCAGTCTTCGACCGTCGGAAGCACCGGCGGATCGGCCTTCGCCGCCGCTCCGCCCGTCCATCCCCAGCGAACCGCGGCCCGAACGTCCTCAAGGACAACCAGGATGCACGGAAGGACGAGCAGGATGAGGAAGGTCGCACTGATCAGGCCAAAGGCAATCGACACGGCCATGGGGATCAGGAACTTCGCCTGGAAGCTCTGCTCCAACATCAGTGGGGTCAACCCCAGGACCGTGGTGACGGTCGTCAAGAAGATGGGGCGCAATCGTTGCCGACCGGCGAACTCCAGGGCCGCGTGCACATCGTCGCCGGCCGCGCGGCGCCCGTTGTAGAACTGCACCAGGATCAACGAGTCGTTGACCACGATGCCGCTGAGGGCGACGAAGCCGATGAGGCTCAAGAACGTCATCTCGTAGCCCATGAGCAGGTGACCCCAGATGACGCCAATCGTGGCGAACGGGATCGCGAGCATCACGGCGATCGGCTGCGTGTAGCTGGCGAAGAGCCACGCGAGAATCAAGTAGATCATCACGCAGGCGGCGGCGAAGCCCACCGGCAACGAGGCGAAGGCCTTGCGCATCTGGCGTTGGCGACCGGCGGTATCGATGCCGACCTCAGGAAACTCCGCCCGCAGCGCGGCGAAGGTCGGCTCCAGGGCCGGAGCGATGTCCTCGGGGCTCACACCCGGAGCCGTGGCCGCGGTCACCGAGACCGCGCGTTCGCGATCGACGCGCCGAATCGCGTTGTACGAATCGCCCTCCTGCAAGTCGGCGATCTCGCCGAGCGGCACGAACGATCCGCGCGGCCCCTTGACCCATAGGCTCTCGATCGCCGGCAGGCTTTGCCGGCTGCTCTCATCCAGTCGGATGCGAACGTCAATGTCTTCGCGGTCTCGGCTGAACACGTGGGCGTCCAGACCGAACAAAGCTCCACGCACCTGACGGGCCACATCGACCACGCGGTAACCCAAGGCGGCAGCCCCGGGCCGAAGATCGATCTTCACCTCGCGCTGCCCGGCCGCATCGTCATCGGCAATGTCGAACACGCCTTCGAGGCTGGCCAATTCATCCTTGATCCGTTCGACGACCTGATCGACGAGCTCGGTGTCATTGCCGGTGACCTGCACCGTGATGTCCGCCCCGGCCGGACCGCCCTGGATCTCCTTGAAGCTGAACGCTTCCGCCCCGTCGATCGGCCCCACCGCATCGCGGATCGCCTGGATGACCTGCGAACTCTCGCGCTGCCCGGCCGCCTGACGAATCTCCACCGGAACGAGTTCGACGAACAACTGGCCGAGGTGCGTCCCCTGCCCGGCATTGGTGATGCCGCTCGTATCGTCGACCGACGCAACGACGCCCAGGAGCGTGTTGATCGAGCGCGTCTCCGGCTGGGCCATGGCCGCCTGCTCAATCTGCTCGACGATTCGCTCGGTCTCTTCGATCGGCGTGCCGATCGGCATGCGCAGTTCCGCGATGATCGTCTCGGAGTCCGACGTCGGCAGGAAGACAAAGGGCACGCGGCCGCCGGCGACCATCCCCGCGCTGGCGATGAACGCGGCGGAAGCGATGCTGATCGAGAAATAGCGCCACCTGATGGCCAGCCGAAGTACCCGGCCGAACCCAGGAATGATCTTGCCCATGATGATCCGGTCGCGGGCCGCTTCAAATCGGGCGAGGGCCCGGCCGATGGGACCCGGCGTACTGCGATCGCGGGCGGCCAGGGCGTGGCCCATGTGCCCGGGAAGAATCAGGATCGATTCCAGCAAGCTCATGGAAAGCGCGCACAGCACCACCAAGGGCAGCGCATCGAGCAGGTCGCCGATCTGCCCCTCGATGAAGGTCAGCGGGCTGAACGCCACGATGCTGGTCAGCACGGTGGCCACGACCGGCCAGAGCACTTGTTCGGTCCCGCGAATCGCCGCTTCGAGCGCGGGCTCACGTTTGTCGTGCCGCGCTTGGATGTTTTCGGCCACGACGATGGCGTCGTCGACCAGCAAGCCCATCACCACAATCAAGCCGAACATCGTGAGCAGGTTCAGCGTCACGTCGATCGTCTTCATGAAGAGCAACGTGCCGGCGAGGGCGGTGGCGAGGCCGACCCCGACCCACAGGGCCGTGCGCCAGTTCAGGAACAGCAGCAGCGTGGCGAAGACGAGCACGCCCCCCGCCGCCGCGTTGCGGAGCAGCAGGTCCAAACGCCCCTCGATGAAGCGGGCCAGATCGCTGCTGGTATCGATCGACGTGCCCGCCGGCAGCGGATTCGGATGGTCGCGCCCGAGGAGCCAGGCGCGTTGGCGAACCGTCTGCATCGCGTCGCGTCCGTCGTCGTCCAGGGCCGCGACGCGGTCACCGAGCGACCAGCCGGGGTCCGACGTCAGGCCCGCGGCTTCTCGCCGGCCGGCCACGTACGCCCGCACCATCTCGGCGATGCGCACCGCATCCTGGTTGCCGACCTTGTAGACGGTCAGGTTGGCCGCCGGGCCGGTGGCCTCGCGGGTGGTGAAGCGCGTCTTGATCTGCTGGTCGACGAAGTTCTCGCTGACCTGGGCGACGTCGTCCACGCGGAGGATCTGGCCATCGGGCGTTCCCCCCACCGGGATCTCGCGGATCGCCTCAGCTGTCTCGGTCACCCCGCGCGTGCGCACGTTCACATTGCCGGCGTCGGTGCGCACCGTGCCACCCGGAACATCGCGCAGCCATCCGCCGACGGAATCGGCAACCTCGGGCAGACTGATGCCGTGCCGCTGCAGGATGTCGGCGTTGACGTCCACCCGCACTTCGTACGCGCGCACGCCCGATTCGACCATGTCGCCCATGTTGGGCAGGCCTTCCAGGTCATCGCGGATGTCGCGGATCGCCTGCTTCAGCGAGGCTTCATCGGCCATGCCGTAGACGGACACCTGGATGACCGGCAGCACGGGCTCGAACTCGGTGACGGTGATGCGTTCAACTTCGGTCGGAATGTCGGTCAGGGCGTCGATCGCTCGCTCGACTTCGTCGGTCGCCCGACTGACGCTGCGGATGCCATCGCGAAATTCGACCGTGATCGTGCCGCCGCCTTCGGCCACCGACGTCCGGATCTGTTCGACCTCGTCCAGATCAAAGATCGCGTCCTCGATCTTGCGGACGAGGCTCTCTTCGATCTCTTCGGGCGTCGCCCCCGGATACACGAAGCTGACGATGGCCGATTCGGGCGACGTGTCGGGGAAGAACTCCCGCGTCATCGTCAGTCCGCTGTAGATCCCGGCCACCAACAGCGCCACCATCAACAGGTTGACGGGGACCGGATTCAGGACGCCGAAGCGGGCCAGACTCACGGCTGCACCTCCGCCGCATTGACTCGCTCACGAACGGGCGCCGGATCCACCACGCGGCCGTCCACGAGTCGGCGGCTGGGACTCAGCACGACCTGCGTGCCATCGGGCGGTGGATCAGCCAAGACGACCCAATCGGTATCCGGCAGGCCAGTCTCGGGACGGAGCATCGTCACGCCGTACAGCGGACGCGCGTCGATCTGCCGGAGCATGCCGCCCTCGCCCACGATCAGCATCCGGTCGCCGTCGAGGCTGCGGCGCGGCACGATGACCCGGCGTTCCGGCTCACCGGCGGCGATCTCCGCCCGCACGAAGCGGCCGGGAGCCAAGCCGGAAAGATCATTCGGAGCCTGGCGGAGTTCGGCGTATACGAGCGTCGTCCTGGTCTCGACGGAGTCTTCCGGGGCAATGCGGGCGATGGTGGTCTGGAAGGACGGCTCGCCCGGCGGATCGCCCGGCTCGTACAGGGCCACGGGATCGCCAGGACCGAGTGTGCGTCGGGCCGACGCGGGGACGCGGATCGGAATTTCGAGCCGGCCGGGGTCGACGATCCGGGCCACGCGTTGCCCGGGGACGACCGATTCGCCGGGCTCCACGTCCATCGACTGGATGACGAATGCCGGCGGCGGCCCGGGCTCGCCTGCCGCGCCGAACGGGTTGACGATGACCGTCCGCTCCAGCGCGAGTTCGGTGACGCTGACGTCGGCCAGGGCCGAGGCCCGCGTGGCGACGACCGACGCTCGGGCCGAGGGAATCCGGTCGAGTTCGGCCTGCGTGCGGGCGCGATCGCTTCGGACGCTCGACAACGCGCTGATGGCCGCATCGATTTCCCGGTCGCGGGCGGCCCCGCGATCGGATGCTTCTTGCACGCGGCGCAGGTCATTCTGGGCGACGGTCACGCGTTCGTCGGCGAGTTCGAGCTGATCGCGGAGCACGCGGGCATCGACATCCAAGCCGGACAGCCGGGCATCCAACTCGGCGACCCGCTGGCGGGCGGCTTCGACCGCGGCGCGGAAGTCCCGATCGTCCAACTGGGCCAGAACCGCCCCGGGGTCGATGGGCGCTCCTTCTTCGACGGAGGCCGGGATGGACGCGACGGTGGCCGCAACCCGGGCCGGCACATCGGCGGCGTTCATCGCCCGCGCGGTGCCGTATCCCACCCACGTCCGGCGCACCGGGACGGCATCGAGGGCCAGCACGGGAACCCGGAGCCGCTCGGCGTCGGTGTCGACGCGACCGGGAGCCGGACGCGTGGCTTTGAGCTGCTGGAAGATCCCGACGGCAATCGCGAGCACGATCAGGGCAACGACGGTGCGTACCACGAAGGCGATCAGCGTGCGGGGGAGACGGTTGGATCTCCTGCTCAAGGGAAGCTCCATGAGCGCCACCGGATTTCGCGGTGGGCTGAGACATCGCGCGCCATGGGAGGAGGACGCGGCCGGAATCGGAACGATAGGAGTCCCCCGAGCCCTTGTCAGGTTTCGACGGCCGACGGTTCATCAATTCAGGGGATCGCCTCGTGGGGCCGCGAGGCGGGCGGACGGGTGGGGCGGATTGACCGGGCCGACGGGCGGGCAGACCGACCAAGGCCGACGGGGCGAGCCGCGAGCGCCTTCCCGGAAGCCAGGCGGCGGCGGACGCAGCGGACGGCGGACGGCGGCGGCCGATGCCCGGCCGGGGTATTCTCCGGGGATGAGCGATTCACTGACGCCCGACGCGGTCCGCAAGGTCGCCGCCCTCGCCCGATTGCGGCTCGATGAGCAGCGCGTGGAACCCATCCGCGACGAGCTTGAGGGCATCCTCACGCACGTGGCCCGGCTCCAAGCGATCGATACCGATGATGTTGAGCCCATGTCGCACCCGCTCGACCTGAGCAACCGCCTGGCCGCGGACGAAATCGGTCCGTCGATGCCGGTGGCGGACTTTCTTCGCAATGCTCCGGCGGTCGAAGGCGATTTCTTGGCCGTGCCCAAGGTCCTCGACGGCGACGGCGGCTGATCGCCGAGTCGGCGGCTGAGACGAGGCTGCGCGGTCGCCGCCCCGCCCTCCAGCTCGCCTCTGAGGCTCCTCGCCCACCTCGCTCCCGGGGCCGCCACCCCGCTGGCCCACCGCTTCCCCATCCCGAGACTGGATTCCCCGCGTGTCTTCCACCGATCAGCCTGAAACCATCGAGATGATTGCCGGCGCCGTCCGGCGCGGCGAGCGACGGGCGACCGACGTCCTCGACGAGACCCTGACCCGCATGCGCGAACGCGATGGTGAGCTGCTTGCCTTTCGCGAGTGCGATGACGACGCCGCCCGCGCGCAGGCTGAAGCGGTCGACGCCGCCGTCGCCCGGGGCGACGATCCCGGCCCCCTGGCCGGCGTGCCGGTGGCGATCAAGGACAACCTCGTCACCGAGTTCGGCACCACGTGCGCCGGGTCGAAGATTCTCGAGGGCTACCGCAGCCCGTTCACCGCCACGAGCGTGCAGCGACTCATGGACGCCGGCGGGATCGCCTTCGGGAAAACCAACTGCGACGAGTTCGCGATGGGCTCGTCGACCGAGCACTGTGCGTACGGCCAGAGCCGCAATCCCTGGGACCACGAGCGCGTGCCCGGCGGCTCGTCCGGCGGCAGCGCGGCGGCCGTGGCCGCGGGCATTTGCCCGGTGAGCCTTGGCTCGGACACCGGCGGCTCCATTCGACAGCCGGCCGCCCTCTGCGGCATCGTCGGACTGAAGCCGACGTATGGCCGGGTCAGCCGCTACGGCCTGATCGCGTTCGGCTCGAGCCTCGACCAGGTCGGCCCGTTCTCGCGGACCGTTGGCGATGCGGCCACGGTCTTCAACGCCATGATGGGGCGCGACCCGCTGGATTCGACCAGCGTCGACATGCACGCGCCCCAACTGGGCGAACGGCTGGAGGAACCGATCGAGGGCCTCCGCATCGGCGTGCCCCGCGCGTACCGCACCGCCGACAATGACCCGGCGGTCGAAGCCATGCTCGACGACGCGATCGCCACCTACCGCGAACTCGGGGCGGAGATCGTCGACGTCGAACTTCCGTTGACCGACGCGGGCATCGCCACGTACTACGTCATTGCGCCGGCGGAAGCCTCCAGCAACCTCGCCCGCTTTGATGGCATTCGCTACGGGCGCCGCGCGGAAGCCCGCCCCGGCGAAGACCTGGAAGATTTGTACGGACGTTCGCGGGCCGAGGGCTTTGGCCCGGAAGTCCAGCGCCGCATCATGCTCGGCACGTACGTGCTTTCCGCCGGCTACTACGACGCGTACTACACGCGGGCCCTCAAGGTTCGCCGGCTGATCGCCGAGGAGTACGCCCGCGCCTTCGAGTCCTGCCACGTCATCCTGGGGCCGACGACGCCCACGCCGGCATTCCGCCGCGGCGAACGCAGCGACCCCGTGTCCATGTATCTCTGCGACGTGTACACGGCCAACACGAACATCGCCGGCATCCCCGCGATCAGCATCCCCGGCGGGTTTGCCACCGTCGAAGGACGTGAGCTTCCGCTCGGCCTGCAACTGCAAGCCAAGGCCTTTGACGAGGGCACGCTGCTCCGGGCCGCGCGCATGTTCGAACGGGCGACGTCCTTCCATCTCCGCTCGGCCCCGGTCGCCTCATGACCGCGCCGGCCCCATCCACCGTCATCGGCGTCGACCTGGGCGGCACGAACCTGAACGTATCCCTGCTGGCCACCGACGGCCCGCCGGAAGACGCCGGCCTGCGGCCACTCGCGCGGCGGCACGCCGAGACCGCGATCGGTGATCCGGCGGCGGTGGTCGAGACGATTGCCGAATGCGTGGTGGCGGTGCGGGCCGAGGCGGGTGAGGCCGCGGCGGGAGCGGAGCGCGAGCAAAGCGCCGCACGCACGCGGAACGCGGGCACGCCAGACGTGCCACCGATTGGCATTGCCGCCGCCGGGGCGCTCGACGTCGCCGGTGGCACGGTGCTCCAGTCGCCCAACCTGCAGTGGCGAGACGTCCCGCTGCGGTCGATGCTCGCGAAGCGCACCGGCCTGCCCGTCACGATGGAGAACGACGTCAACGCGGCGGCGTACGGCGAGTTCGTCGCCGGCGGCCCGGATGCCGGCGACCTGCTGGCCGTCTGGGTCGGGACCGGTGTCGGCGGCGGCATCGTGATCGACGGCCAGCCTTTCCACGGCGCCCGCGGCACCGCGGGCGAAGTCGGACACATGATCGCGCGGCCGAATGCTCCCGGCGGCGCGCGAGCGATCGAGCACCTGTGCGGCCGACGCGGTCTACAGCGCCGCGTGCGCGAGGCCGCGGCCGAACACCCGGCGTCGCCACTGGTTCGGCGGGCGGCGGAAGAGCCGGACCGCGCCCCGAACGCCGCCGACTTCAAGGCCGCCGCCGCGGCTGGCGATGCCCTCGCCCTCGCCCTTCAAGCCGACGCCGCGCTCCTGCTCGGTTCGGCCATCTCTTCATGCGTCACGGTTCTGTCGGTCCAGCGCGTGGTCATCGGCGGCGGCATGACCGAGGCCTGGGACCAGGCGTGGGTTGACGCGATCGCCGGACACTTCCGAGACATGGTCTTCCCCGAGCACCTGGCCGACGTGCCGGTGGAGATGACGCGGCTGCGCGAGCGAGCCGGCGTGTACGGCGCGGCAGCGCTGGCGGTGGAAGTCGCCCGCCGCGGAGCGGCAGCCCGCGGCGGCGCGATGGACAGCGGCGGCTGAATCGCGGGCGTCGATCGCCCGGCGGATTGCCCGGCGGATCGCGCCGGACGCCGCTTGCCGGGCAGCGGACCACGGCGAACCGCGGCGGGCATCCAATGCAATGGACGCCCCGGGGCGGTCTCCACTGGCCGCATCGTCGCCGGCGAACGGTGGAACGCCCCCGCTCAGACCCGCGGCTCCCGGGGACAAAAAGCAGCGTTCTGGTGACGCCAGCACAGTATCTGCTCGAATTCGGGCCGTCGACCGAGACGAGCAGCGCTTCGAGCGACGCGGACGCATGCAACCCGAACCCCCTGAACCCCGTAGACCTCCATGGCCTCCTGATCAGCCCAAGTTGTGATCCGGGGCCACCCACGATTCTTCCCGACGGAGTTCGTCCCGATGCACAAGCGCCCCGTTCTGTTGGCCACCGCGATGATTGCGGTTGTTTCCCTCGCCGCCGCGGCCACCGCCGATTCGCCCGGCGATGTCCGAGTTCTCTCGGCGAGTGTTGGCACCGGCGATGGTGGCGACTCCCGCACCGGCACCGGCGATGGTGGCGATACGCAAACTGGTGTCGGCGATGGTGGCGACTCCCGCACCGGAGTCGGCGATGGTGGCGGAGACATCCACAGTGATTCCGTGCGCGGGACACACAGCGGCGGCGGAGGTACGCCCGCCCCGAAGGAGAGTGGCGGCGGCGGGATCGATCGAACGTCAAGCAGCGGTGTGAGCGGCGGCAACGTCCCCGGAAGCCACAAGGAAAATGGCCGCAGCGGCGCCGGAATGGGCGGCGGCAACCTGCCAGGAAACCATAAGGAAAACGGCCGCAGCGGCGCCGGAATGGGCGGCGGCGAAGCAGCCCGCGGCGGCGCGATGGACAGCGGCGGCTGAGGCCCGCGCCACGTTCAATGAATCACGCCCCGTTCGCCTTGCGTTCAATCGCGGCGGACGGGGCGTTTTCGTTCGAACGAGTGACTGCGCCGATGTCATGGGCGTCGACGTCGTCCGCGTCAACCAAACGGTCGCGCCGGTGTCGAGATCGGCAGCGCGTTCCCGTCCGGCGAAGCGAAACGCGGCACCGACTGGGCGGCGACGAACCCGCGTTCGATTTCCGCCCGGAGGCGGTCCGCCCGGCGCTGCAGAGCCGGCCGCGCCGGCGCCCCATCCCGGCCGATCGTCGCCGAGACCACCGTGAACGCCACCGGTCCGTCCGAACGCAGCTCGCGGCGGAGGATCACGCGGCCAGTCCGACGATCGACCGTTCGCAGCTCGATCGTCGCGTCGTCTCCGTCGGCCTCCCAGTCCACGACCACGCACTCGACGCCCGGAGCATCCCCCGCCTCCGACACCACGCGGATCGCATCGGGCCACGCACTGATCCCGGCGCTGATGCCGATTCGGCTCGCCGAGTCGTCGCCCCCGCGGCCCGCTCGGGGTGTCCGGCCCGCACCGTCCATCACGTCCGACCCGTCCGAGCCGTCTGCCGCGCCCGATCCGTCCACCAAGCCCGGCCGGACCGCCGCCCCGCCCACCAAGGATTCGGCCACGCCCAGGACCCGCTGGCGGTCCTCAGAACCCAGCAGCCCGCGCTCGGCCGCTCGCCCGGGAACGCCCACCGGATCGGCCTCGGACAGCACCGGCTGCGTGCTGGAGCAGCCAAAGGCGACGATTGCGAGGCCGATGACGATTCCCTGAAGCCCGATTCTGCCGATACCCAAAGGGCGGGCGACGCCTTCGCCACGACTCAAATCGCTGCTCAGGCTTACTTTACGCTCATTCACGGCACGACTCCGGTGGGCTATCGGACGACAACCAAGGCTTCCTCGGCATTCCGCCGGCGGTTCCTTCGCTCCGATGCCGACGATATCCTCCCTCGATTCAGTTCGTTTCCGGCAGCCGGCGTCCGAGGTCCCGAGTGACCTCCATGACTCGGCCGCGACGGCGAGCCCCTCGAATGGCCAATCCCGCCAAGCCCCGCGCCAACGGCAAGCCGGCTGGTCCCCGCAATCGGCGCGAGGGTGTCCGCAAGGCCATCCCCCGCCCGACCCAGGCGATCATCCGCGTAGCCCGGGATCCACACATCACCATGGCGAGTCTGATTCTCGCCCTGGTGGCGATCCTCGTGTCGCTGATGGTGATCTGGACCCGCGAGACTCGGCTTCCGGCCGTCGGCGACATCATGCGCGTGGACCACGCCTGGCAGATTGACGTCGAAGAAGTCGATCCGGTCGCCACCGAACGCTTGCGGGACGAAGCTCGCCTCAACGCCGAGAACGCATGGGTCCCGAACCGCGAATTCGGCGCCCGGCTCCGAGACCCGCTGATCAATTTAGCCACCCGGGTGGCCGAGTCCGACGCCCCGGCCAACTCGATTGGCTCCGTTGAAGTGTTCCCCGGCCGGACCCCGCTGACCAAGCGGCAGTTGGATGCGGTCGCCGCGACCAATTCCACCGCCGAGTTGATCGCAAGTTGGACGGAGACCGTCGATCGCGTCATTGCGGGCCTTCTCTCAGAACACCCGGTGCTCGTGCGTTCCGATTTCGCCCGTTGGCAAAGCGCGCCGGGCGAGACGATTGTCATTCTCGGCGACTCAGCCCTCGACACCGCCGCTGTCGTGCGCGGCATACCGATCGTGACGAACCTCGAAGACGCGGCCGAGCAAGAGCGGCAGCGCAATCGCTTGCGTCTCGCGATCAGTGACGAGGTCCCGGGTGACGACTTGGACCCGGTTGTCGCCGACGCGATCTGGGAGATCCTGACGTCGACCGATCCTCCGGTGTCATCCCTCAGCTTCGACCAAGAGATCACCAACGAATTCTCGGAGATCGCTGCATCGACGGTCGAAGACGCACTGTTCGCGCGACAAGCCGGACTCGCCATCCACAAGCGCGGCGATGTCCTGACCATCGACCAGTTGCAAGAACTCGTGGCCGAACGCCGGGCGTTGCGGGCCTCAAGCGATCAGCGCACCGACCAGTTCACGCAGCGCCTCGGCGCCGCCGGCATCTGCTTGATGCTGGTGACGTTCATCGGGTTCTTCCTGCACAGCCAGTATCCGCGCATCATTGAACGCCGCACCCGGCTTCTGGCCCTCGGCGGGATGATGGTCGCCGGCTGCGCGATCACCAGCCTCGGGGCCGTCGAAGTCGCGGCCATCGCGTTGCCGGCGGCGATCGGACCGGTGCTCGTGATCGCCCTGGTCGTCCGTTTGGCCTACGACCACCGGCTCGCCTACTTCCTGGCCGCGGTGCAATCGGCCATCGCCACCCTGGCCCTGGACGGCGGCGTTGGCCTGGCGCTGGTGCTCTGGCTCGGCGCGGCGACCCTGGTGCTCGCCGTCGGCCGGCTGCGCAACCGAAACAGCTTGGTGCGCGCGGGCTTGATCACCGCCGGCGTGCTCGGCGTCGCGGCGATGGTGCACGAGTTGCTCGTCACCCCGAACGTGCCCGGCGTCCTCAGTGCGGTCTTGTCCGCCGGCGGCTGGGCCGCTTCGACCGGCGTGACCGTGGCGTTCATGATGCTCGGCCTGCTGCCGTCCATCGAACGCATGGGCGACATCATCACCGGCATGACGCTGGCCGAACTGCGCGATCCGAGCCAGGATCTGCTGCGCGAGTTGAGTCTTCGGGCTCCCGGCACGTACAACCACTCGCTGTCCGTGGCCACGATCGCCGAAGCCGCGGCCGAGAAGATCGGCGCCGACAGTCTGCTCGTGTACGTGGGCGCGCTGTACCACGACATCGGCAAGATGAACAAGCCGCACTACTTCGTCGAGAATCAGTCCGACGGCGTGAACCGGCACGACAAGCTGACGCCGTCCATGAGCGTCCTGCTGATCTTCGGCCACGTGAAAGACGGAATCGAACTGGCCCGCGAGTACAACCTGCCGCGGCCGATTCAGCACTTCATCGAGTCGCACCACGGCACGTCGTTGGTCGAGTACTTCTACCACTCGGCCAAGGCCGAGGCCGACCAGGATGAGAACGTCAGCGTGGACGAGTTCGAGTTCCGCTACCCCGGCCCGCGCCCGCGGACCAAGGAAGCGGCGATCCTCATGCTGTGCGACGCGGTCGAGTCGGCCACCCGCGCGATGAGTGAACCGAACCCGGCCCGCATTGAGCAGGTCGTCCGCGAACTCACCCGCAAGCGTTTGCTCGATCACCAGCTCGACGAGTCGACGCTGACCTTCCGCGAGCTCGCCCTGATCGAGGACGCCATGATCGCCCGGCTCACCGCGGTCCACCACGGCCGCGTGAAGTATCCCAAGGCGGCCGCCCGCGACGATGAGTCCGACGGGGACGCGACCTCGACCGAAGGCGGCGATGGGAGCGACGCTCGCAGCGAGAGCCGGAACAACAACCGTTCGGGCGGCGACGGCAACGACGACGGTGGCAGCGGAGGCGGCGATGGCAATGGCGACGCCGCCCCGTCGAGCGGTGACGGATCGCGTCGCAACGGACGCAAGCGCCGGGTCACGGACACGCGGTTGAGCGGCGATGGCCAGGACTCGGCGGCCGCGGCGCGGTCAATCAAGCCGGCGTAGCGCGCTGGGGGCATCGCGGGCCGCGCGGTGGGTCGTTCGGGGCGCGGGGGCGAGACGGCAATGCGGCGGCGATGACGCGGCGCGGCGGTCCGGCAGCCACGCACCAAGGCGGCCAGGCCATCGCCAGGCGATTCATCCGAAGACGCTCTTCTCGGCGGACCGCAGGGCCAACGCCTTTCGGTGGCCGTTGGCCACCGGCAGCGCCGCGAGTTCTTCGGCGTCCACCCATCGGCCGCTTCGCCGGCGCGTCCGCGCCGTCCACACGTCAAAGTGCACATCGCGGTGCGTCGTCCGGTGCAGGAATCCCCCGCGGTGTTCCGGACCGGTGAACGTCCCGTCGAGCTCGGCCGCGATGCTCTCCCATGTCAGCCGGTCCGCCGCTTCCACCGTCGGCATCTGCCACATGCGGGCCCAGAGGCCGGACTCGCCGCGCTGTTCCACCAGCGTACGCCCGCCACGCTCCGCGATGACGACGTGCAAGTGGACCTCGGTCCGCGCGGCCGGTTTGGCCGGCGGCGGGACCTCGGCGGCCAGGCCGGCGGCGTAGGCCCGGCATTCGCTGGCCACCGGGCACGCTCCGCAGCGCGGCGCGGCCGGCGTGCAGACGGTGGCCCCGAGTTCCATGAGCGATTCGTTGAAGACGGCGGGGTCGGACGCGGCCTCCACCAGTTCGCCCGCTCGCTTCCAGGCTCGCCGTTCGACGGCCCGATCCTGCGGCGGCCGAGCATCCAAGTCGAGCCGGGCGATGACGCGGCGCACGTTGCCGTCCACGATCGGACTGCGGCGACCAAAGACGATCGACGCGACGGCGCCAGCGGTGTAGCGGCCGACGCCCGGCAACGTCTCGAGCGCATCGGCGTCTGAGGGAACGTCGCCGGCGTGCTCGTCGACGATGACCTGCGCCGCGCGATGCAGCATGCGGGCGCGCCGGTAGTAGCCCAGCCCTTGCCAGTGGCTGAGGACGGCTTCTTCGTCGGCGGCGGCGAGGGCGGCCGGCGTGGGGAAGCTCGCCATGAACCGTTCGAAGGCGGGGACGACGCGGGCGACCTGCGTCTGCTGCAGCATCGCCTCGGACACCAGGCCGGTCCATCCGGTGCGCGGGCCACGCCACGGCAGGTCACGGGCGGCGGACGGGAACCACGTCTCAAGTCCGGTGGTGATCGCGGCGTCGCGGCCGGGCGTGGAATCGCCCGGCGTCAGCGGGTCGGCGACAGGTTCCCTCACGGGCCGGCCCCGGTTGGCGGCGCGGCGTCCGGTGATGACTCGGTGGCGGCGTCGCCCAGGGACGCATCGGCAAGCACCGCCTTGACCGCGGTCTTGACCTTGGGCCAGCGGGCCGAGGGCGGCTTGTTGACGGTCAGCCAATTGCCAAGCAGCAGGACGCAGGTCACGCCGGCGCGGTCGAAGAGCGCCGCGACCACGGGATGGGCGGCGGCGGACGCCGCGTCGCGGAAGCTCTGCGGCCCGTCACTGATCGGGGCGTCGAGCCAGCACTTCATGGCGTTGGGGTTCGGCGTGTCCTCGAACTCGGTGACGGTCCAGGGCATGGGCAGCGTCCGGGGCGACGGCGGACCCCCACGCGGGGTCCGGAAACCCGACACGGTACCGCCGGCGGCGGGCGAGGCTGGGGGCGTGCCGGCGAGGCGGACGTAGGGGCGGCGGGCGGGCGACCGGCGAGGCGGGCGGCAGGTTCTCAGCGAGCTCGCGGGCGGCGGGGTCACTGGGCCTCCACCGTGGACCCACCGCCGCATCCGAACGGGCGGACGGCCGAATCCCCGGTCCGAGAGGTCGGCGGCCTGAGGCCATCTGCCGCCGGATCGCGAGGCAACGGCCACGGGCTGGCTGAGTCACGGACCGGGTCTGGCCTGGGTCTGGCCCGGAGGTTCGAATCAACCTCGCCCCCCGACCGCGGCCACCGCTCCAGATTCGGCCTTTCGACGGCCGCAAGTCCCTGCCAAACCACGCGATCCGAAAGTCCTGCGATGGAGCCGGGTGATCGACTTGCCAGCCGCGGGAGAGGTGCTATTCTTTTCGTCTCCGCTTCGCCCCGACCACTGCCTCGGCATGGCCCGGACGGACCGGACGCTTCCCTCGGGGAGCGACATCGCGGGTGTAGCTCAGTGGTAGAGCGTCACGTTGCCAACGTGAATGTCGGGCGTTCGAATCGCCTCACCCGCTTTCAGGAATCGGCTCGAAGCTTCGGCTTCGGGCCGATTTTCGTTTTTGGGTCCGCCGGGACGCGACGAGCTGCCGGCGGCTCGCCACCGCCGCGCGCCCGACGCCACCGCGCGCCCGTCATCGTCGCGATCGCCGGCCGCTTACTCGCCCACCATCGCCTCAAGCGACGCGATCAGCGCCGCGGCCTGAGCGTGCCGGGCGTTGTCCGGCGGGAGATGCTCGCGGGCAATCGCCGCCGTCGCGCGTGCGCGGGCCAGACCGTCGGCCACGCGGTCCGCGTCCCGCAGCATCATGGAGTGATCCATCCGCGCGTCGATCCACTCCTGGTGCCAGCCAAGCTCGGCGGCATCAACCCGCCCCTCGTAGTCGGCGCCGGCCGCAAGCCCTTCATCGATGACGCCGCCGAAGAACGTCTGCAGCACGTGGGAGCGCATCGCGCGCACCGTCCGGAAGTCCGTCAACCCGCGGCTGGCGGCGAACACCTCGAACGCTTCGAGGTACGCGGCCGCGGCCTCCGCCCGCCGGCCACCGTAGGCGTGCGTGGTGCCGAGCGTGTTCAGGATGAAGGCGAGACTTGGATGGTCGTCCGGCAACGTCGTCCGGGCGATCTCCGCGCTCCGGGACGCCGCATCGGACGCTTCGTCGTACTTCTTGAGGTACAGGAGGCAGTCGGCGAGGTTGTTCCAACCGGATGCCAGCCGCACCGTCAATGCACCGTCGCGGGCTTCGATCGATGCGAGCATCCGCCGCATCACCGGCTCGGCCTCGGCGAACTCGCGCGTGGCGATCAACGACCCGCCAAGGGCCTGGAGTGCCTGGGTCATCAGCGGATCACCGAGTTCACGCCCGTCGATGACGCGTTCAAGAATGGGACGCGCTTCGTCGTGCCGGTGCTGCACTTGGAGCGCATCGGCCAACACGATCGATGCCTGCAGCGTCTCCCGCGCGTCCGCCCCCACGGTGCGGGACAGGCCGTTCATGGCTTCCCGGGCGATCGTTTCCGCGTCCGCCCACCGCCCCTGACTCCCAAGCGCCTCGGCCAATGTCCCCTTGGTTTGCAGGGCGAGGGTGGCGCCGGGCCCGAGTCCTTCGGCCAGCAACTCGGTGGACCGCTCGAGGGCGGCGATCGACGCCGGATAGTCGCCGAGGGCCAGCAACATCACGCCGGTCTCCCGGTGCAAACGGCCGGCAATTTCCGGGTCATCGCCGAACCGCCCGTCGACGCGCCCGTCGGCCTGTCGCAGGACTTCGACGAACGGCGTCTCGATGCCCAGGTCGATCGTGCTCTCCGCAGGAAGCAGGTCCTCGAAAAGGAAATCGCGGTAGGCATTGGACCGTTCGAGTTCGCGCTCGGCTTGGGCCTGCGCTTCGGTCGCCACCTGGCGCGCCGCAGCTTCCTCGCGCTGCGCCGCTTCGGCGGCGGTTCGGGCATCGTCGGCCCGTTGCCGAGCGGTCACGGCATCGGCCCGCGCCGCGTCCGTCCGCACCAGGAGCACGCCCAGCGAGATGGTGCTCGCCACCAGCACGCCGACGACGGCCGCGGTGGCGGCGACCAGCGTGCGGTGCCGGCGCACGAACTTGCGGGTGCGGTACGCGGCCGAAGGCGGACGGGCGGCAATCGGCTGATCGCTCAGGTGCCGTTCGATGTCCTCGCGGAGTTCGTCGGCCGATGCGTACCGACGGGCGACGTCGGACTCCATCGCCTTGGCCACGATCGTGGCGACGTCGCCCCGGAATTTCGTGTCAACGGTGGCCAGGGATGGCGCCACGGTCTCCGTCAGCCGGCGCGCGGCCTCCGGGACCGCGAGCCCGCTCACGTCCACCGGGAGCCGCCCGGTCAGCAGCTCATAGAGCAGGACGCCGAGGGCGTACACATCGCTCGCCGCGCCGGCTTCGGCCGAACCATTGAGCTGCTCCGGCGCCATGTAGCCGAGCGTGCCGATGACGCCGCCCGGCGCGGTCAGCAGCGTCCCGCCATGCGTGGCTCCGGTGAGCTGGGCCACCCCGAAGTCGAGCACGCGGGGGCGGGGCCTCGCGGCGGTCCGTCCGTCGCGGGTGCGACCGGCTCGGGTTGCCGCCGAAGCCCCCGGACGAACGCCGGTGCCGGATTCGGTCCGCGTCCGCGCCGCGGCGTCCTCCACCAGAATGTTCGCCGGTTTCAGGTCGCGGTGCACCACGCCGACCGCGTGCGCCGCGGCGATCGATTCACAGACATCGGCCACCAGTTGCAAACGGGTTCGCGTGTCCGGCCGATGCGTCGCCGCCCACGTGTCGATCGGCAAGCCGCGGACCAGCTCCATCGCGATGAACGGCTCTTCGCCGCCGCGGGTCTTCACCATGCCAGTTTCGTAGATGCGGGCGACGCCGGGATGTTCGAGGCGCCCGAGGGCCTCGGCTTCCCGTTGGAATCGCCGCACCACGGCTTCGCCGAGCCCCGGTGAGCGGAGCAGCTTGATGGCCACCGCCCGGCGCGGCGCCAGTTGTTCGGCCGCATAGACCGCGCCCATGCCGCCGGTGCCGAGCAAGCCGGTGATGCGGTAGCCCGGGATCTCCAAGCCGGCGACGCCGGCGTCCACCGCGGCCGCTTGCACCGCCGCTTCATCGAGCGGAGCAAGTCCATCGTCGCCGGAAGCGTCGTCCTGCAGCAGCGCCGCGAGTTCGTCGCGCAGCGTCACGTCGCCGATCCCGGCCAATGCCGCTGCACGTTCGGCGGCCGGACGATCGGCCAGATCGTGGTGTAAGGCCCGGAGCCGGGCGTACCGCTCAGCGTCCATCGGCAGCGTCCTCGGCTCGTTCATTGGCTTCGTCATCGCCCTCATCCGTGGCCAGCCGCAGTCGCAGCCACGAGCGAGCCATCCGCCAGTCGAGCTGCACGGTGCGCGGCGAGACGTCGAGGTAGGCCGCGATCTCGTCCACGCCCATGCCGCCGAAGTATCGAAGCTCGACGACCTGGGCCTGCCGCGGGTCGAGGGCCTCGAGCGCCCGCAGGGCTTCCTCCAGTTCCAGGACGTCGAGCCGGGCCGGACCGCCGACGTCGGCGACGGACGTGTCAATGGTGACGCGCTGGCGTCCCCCGCCGCGACGGGCCGCCTGCCGGTGCTCGGCGTGGTTGATCAGAATCTGCCGCATGGCCCGGGCGGCGGTGGCCACGAAGTGTCCACGACTCTTGAAGCGAGCCGGGGCGATCCCCTCCTTTGGCCTCGTGGTTCCCGTGGGAGCGGGCTCGCCGAGCTGGCCGGTCTGGCCCTCTCCCGCCCGGTCGAGCTTCATCCACGCTTCGTGGACGACGGCCGTCGGCTGGAGCGTGGCCGCCCCTGGCCCCCCGGGACCTCGGCCACGCATCAGCGACCCCGCGATGCCGCGGAGCAAATCGTAAACCTCGTGATCAAGGGGCGTCGTGGCGTCCATGGGCTCAGTATGGCCGGCGAAACAAGAAATTCGAACTCGGCTTGCGCGACTCCTTCGCAATTCCGGTGGTTCAGGACAGAGGCGGAGCGCCGCCCGTCCGAGTACCCCGAATCCTGGAGGATCCCGATGATTTCCCACCGCTCCGTGCTTGCCGCGCCGGCTCTTGTCGCCGCCATCGCCGCCGGCCCGTCCGCCCTTGGCCAATTTGAAGGCCCGTACGCTCTGTCAGAATGGACAAATGGGGGCGTCTCGGGGGGCACCACGACCATCGAAGAAGGGGCGTGCACGGTTCTCGAATACTCGTACGACGTCGACCTTGGCAACCCAGGAGACGGCGTGCCCTTCGGGACCCAGGCGGTCTTCTCCGGCACGATCGACCGGTCCGGCGTCTTGACGTTCGATTGCGAGCTCGCCGGCTTCCACGCGTTCGCGGGCGCATTCGCCGGCGTTGAGGTCGATCTCGAGCTGGACGGCGTGACGACCACGTTCCTCGTGATCCCGCAGCAGCCAGTGTCCTCCAACTTCACGCTCGACGCCGCGGCATCGATCCCCGTTGAAGCGGGCATGATGGTCACCGTTCGAGTGATCGCCGACAACAACGACTCGAACTCCGTGGCCAACGGCACATTGACCCTGAGCAATTGGAAAGTCAGCGCCGACGACTTTGTCGGTCCGTACGATCCCGGCAACTGGATGAGCCCGCAGCCGTTCAACGGGTTCACGACGATCGACCCCCCGCCGGGCGAGTCAAACTTTCTGGCGTGGAACTACGACATCAACGAAGGCAATCCTGGTTCCGGCGTGCTTTTCCAATCCATGGAGTTGACCACGACGGCGGCGGCGGCGGACGAGACGATCACGTTCGACTGGACGTACGACGGATTCCACTCGTTCTTTTTTGCATCTGCCGGCTTGCAGGCGATCGCGCACCAGCCGGATGGCCAGCCGCCGGTCATCGTCGAACTCGTTCCGTTCGTCACGACGAACGGAGCGTTCAGTTTCGCCGGGACCGCCTCGATCGATGTGCGGGCGGGCCAGTCTTGGGGATTGATCGCCTCCGGCGAGAACGCTGATTCGAACAGCATCCTGGTCGGCGACGTCGTGCTTACCAACCTCACAGCGACCCAGCGGGACTTCAGTGGTGGCTTCGCTCCCGAGAACCTGAATGACCAGGGCATCGCGGACGGAACGACCGAGATCAACTGCAACGACGGTCTCGATCTGTGCTACGAGGTACCGGCCCAGTCCGGCGGCATCGCCCCGGTGACGGCCAGCTGGTCGGTGCCCGTCGCCGCCGAAGGCGGCTTCTCCTTCCAGTGGGAGTTGATCGGTGATCACGGCACGGTGGGCGCGGACGTCTCGGTGGAACTCGCGTTCATCAATCCGGTGGGCGGCGAGTTCATTGTCTCGCTTCAGCCGTCGACCGGTACCGCCGGCGTCTTCACCGTCGATGGCGAACTGTTCGAAGAACTCGGCTTCTCCGGTGAACAGTTCGAGATCCGCGTCTCCGGCAGCAACGACGAAGACACCATCGGCCTCTCCGGCTGCCTGCGGCTGAGTCACTTCTCGGGTCCGGTTCCGCCGCCCCCGGCCTGCCCGGCCGACCTCGACATGTCGAACGCGGTGGACTTCGCCGACATTCTGAGTGTGCTCTCGGCCTTCGGTGACTGCTCCGGCGATTGCCCGGCCGACTTCGACAACAGTGGCGCCGTCGACTTCAGCGACCTGCTGACCGTCCTGTCGGCCTTCGGTCCCTGCCCGTAAGTCGCACGCCGGACCCGACTCGGGGGTTCCCGCCCCGAGGCCGTACCCGATGCAACCCACCATCGGGATCCGCCCCGGCGACGCGCATGCGTGCACCGTCGCCGGGGCGTCCTCGGCCTTGGAGCTGGACCGCCACTCTTCAACCGTGCGACGCCGCACGGACCACGCCGCCCCGCATCGCCGACTCCCAGGCGGCGCGGGGCGGTTGTCGTGGCTCGCCCGCGCGATCGCGATCGGCTCGCTACGCTCCGGCGGTGGACCACCGGGACGACCACGAACTGGTAGCGGCAGCGAACGCGGGTGATCGCGGCGCGTTCGATGCGCTCTACGCCCGCCACCGTGATTGGACACTCGGGCTCGCCGGGCGCCATACCGGCGACGAAGAACTTGCCCTGGACGTGATGCAGGATGCGTGGCTCTGGCTGCTGCGCAAGTTTCCTGGCTTCGAGCTGCGGGCCCACGTGAAGTCCGTCCTGTATCCGGTGGTGGTGCATCTGGCCCGCGACGCACGCGCCCGCCGGCGGACGCGGCGGGCGATGCGACTGGACGCCGCGGCGGCAGCGGAACCGGCGGCGGCGACGCCTGAGCGGACCGGCGACGACGCAGCCCGAACCGCGAACGCCCTGGCCGCGGCCATCGACCGCCTCCCGCCGGAGACGCGAGACGCACTGATCCTGCGGTACGTGGACGAGCTGAGCCTGGCCGATATCTCGGTCGCCCTGCAGATCCCCGTCGGGACCGTCAAATCGCGGCTGCACAACGGCTTGCGACGCCTTCGGGAGAATTCCGGCCTCCAATCGTCGGAATTGCCGTGAACCCGAGGGCCGGCCGTGCCCTGCCGATGGTGATGCCCCACGATTCAGCCGACCAACTGAGTTCGATCGATCCGAGTTCGGTCGAACCAAGCCCGATCGATCCGCCGCTGGCGATCGGGGCGGAGCTGCGCCGAGGATTGGCGACGGCGGCCGATCCGGGCCGGGCAAGCGGCGCGGATCCGGATGCGGAAGCCCTGGCCCGCACCGACGCGGCCGTCATGGATACGGCGGAGGCCCACTTCCGGGCGGCCTTCGGTGGTTCGGGGACCGGGGCGCCAGCGGCGGCGGCTCCGGGCGTGCTCGCGCGGATTCGCCCGTGGACGGGACTCGGCGTGGCCGCGGCATTGCTCCTGGCGCTCTTGCCCGGCGTGCTTTCCGGGAGTCCGGGCGAGCGTTCGGCTGACCGAGTCGAACACGAAGCGCGAGCAGATCGCGTGGAACCGGAACGCAACGCCGCCGTTCAACTCGCCCACGATCTGGACAACGATGGGCGGATCACGCTGGTCGATGCGTTCGTCCTGGCCCGCTCGATCGAGTCCGCTGACCAAGAGACGGCTGCTCTGTACGCCCACGTCGATCTCGATGGCGACGGGTTCGCGAGCGTGCGCGACGCCGAACGGCTCGCCGACCTTGTGGTCCGGGGCGCGGTCCAATGATGCGCGTGCTGCCAGGTCTGATCATCCTGCTCTTGGTGGCATGGACGGCGCCGCAGATCGTGCCGCCGGCGCCGACGACTGAGCGAGCGGCGGCGACGGCGGCGACCGACGAAGAAATTGCACACCGCACCGACAATGCCGACGAACCGAAGGCACCGGTTCCCGCCATGCGGTTCACCACCGTGTCGCTCGTGCTCGTCTCCGACACACCAGTCGCCGCATGGCAGGTGACGGTGCGGCGGAACGCCGATGCCGATGCCGACTCAGACGCAGACGCGGTCGCCGGCGGCGCCCCTCGCCGGTCCAGCACCATCGTCGGATTGGAAGGCGGCCACGCACCACCTTGGACCGCGCCGCCGCGACACGATCCCGCTGCCCTGAGCCAGGACGTCTTGATCCTCGGGGCCTGGCACCTCGGAACGCGCGACGCACTGATCGCCGGCCGGGCCCACGTGGCCACGCTGCACCTGCAGGTTCCGGTCGGCATCGCCGTGCCATTCACCGCCCAACTTGATGCCGCGGCGGATGCCGACGGCCAACCGATTCACCCTGAAGTCATGCTGATTCCCGGAGTCCCCGCTCGATGAGCTCATTCCGACGCCGATCCAATTTGAACACCCGACGCGAATCCGCTTCCGGGACCGCGGTGGCCAGCAAGCCGACGAGAAGCGCCGCCGTGGCGCTGTCGCTGGTGCTGGTCTCGGTCGTGGCCGTGGTCATGACGGGGTCCCTGAGTGGGTGCGGGTCGACCGAAGGAGGCATGGCGGCTTCGATGAGCCCGGGAGCGGAAGCTCGGCCGGGGACCAGTGAACGCTCACGTCGATTCGGCGACTCCTTCCC